>CAYYFE010000019.1:0-70744 GCA_964471115.1 uncultured Solibacteraceae bacterium | reverse complement strand
GGCGTGGCCCCCGCGCCTGCCGGCGCCGGCACACTCGCGGCGGCCGGGACCGGCTTGCGTACCAAATCCCGCCGGGCCGACAACAGATCTGTCAGCAGTTCTTCCGCGCGTTGATACCGTTGCCCCACGTCCGGGGCCAGCGCGCGCATCACGATGTCGTCGATGACCTTGGGGATGCCCGGCTGGCGCAGGCGCGGCGGGCTGACCAGTTCGCCCCGCTTGAGCCGCGCGAGGTCACCCGGCGAGGGCGTGTCGTACGGCAGATCGCCGGTCAGCATCTGGTACATCGTGACGCCGATCGAGTACAGGTCCGAGGCAAACACCGCCCGGCCCTCGAACTGCTCCGGCGCCATGTACGGAGGGCTGCCAATCACCGTGGTCCCATGCGCCGCCAGTTCGAGGACCCGGGACGTCCCGAAGTCGCCCACCTTGAGCAGGCCCTTGTCGGTGACAAAGACGTTGGCGGGCCGCAGATCGCGGTGCAGCACGTTGTGTTTGTGCGCGTGTTCCACGGCGTTGCAGATCTGCGCCGTGTAGTCGAGCGCCTGCATCAACTCCAGCGCGCCTTTGTGCGCGATGATCGTCTCGAGCGTGTCGCCCGGCACGTACTCCATCACGATGAAAAACACGTTGTCCTGTTTCTCCGCCGTGATGACCGTGACGATGTTGGGATGGCCGAGCGAGGCGAGCAGCCGGGGTTCCTTCAGCAGTTCGCCGAAGTCGAGATTCTGGCGATGCGGCACCTTCAGCGCCACGCGTTTGTCGATCCAGGTATCCTCCGCCAGATAGACCGTGCCGAACCCGCCGCTGCCGAGAGGTTCGATGATTCGGTACTTGCCAAGTGTCTGTCCGCGGAAGACCATTGCGGCCACGAGAATAGCAGATGGCGAGATGGCGAGATGGCGAGATGGCGAGATGGCGAGATGGCGAGATGGCGAGATGGCGAGGCACACGTAGCGCGGCCGGATCTGGCGGCCGCGAATCGAGGAGATGACGAGGTGATGGGATGACGCGCGTGTACGTGGCCGGTGGCGCACAGGCGGGACAGGCCCTCGAGGTGCCTCGGGAGGCGGCGCATCACCTCGCGGTCGTTGTGCGCGTGCGTGTGGGGGATGCCGTCGGGATCTTCGACGGCCGCGGCCGGGAGTGGCGCGGCCACGTGAGTCTCGTCGACCGGCGCCGCGTCGTGCTTGAGGGTGTCGAGGATGCCGCGAGTGTGCCCGAGCCCCCGGTGATGCTGACGCTGGCGATGGCGGTCCTCAAGGGCGACCAGATGGACACCGTGATACGGGACGCGACGGCGTTGGGTGTCACGCGCATCATCCCGATGGCGACCGATCACGTCACCGTCACACCGCGCGCCTGGCAGAGCGGCGCCGCGCGCGAACGATGGACGCGCATCGCCATCGCCTCAGCCCAGCAGTGCGGCCGCGCGGTCGTGCCGGCCGTCGACGACGTGACGCCGCTGGGCGAGGTGTGGTCCGTGCCGGCGGCGCTGACGATGGCGTGTGTGGAGCCGGCGGCGGCCGCCGACGCGTCAGGCCTGCCCGGGGTGCCGGACCGGGGGCCCGGCTCGGCCCTCCTCCTGGTCGGGCCGGAAGGCGGCTGGAGCGCGGCGGAAGTCGAGTCGTTCCGCACGCGCGCGGTCAGCGCCCTGAGTCTGGGGCCGCGGACGCTACGCGCGGAACTCGCGCCTATCGTGGCGGTGGCGCAGTTGTGGGAGCGGTGGGGGGTGTCGTAAGACGCAGACCGACCCAGCCGTCTTCCGACAGGTCGCGCGTGACAGTACAGCCCCACGCGGTAAACGCGGCACGCACTGCATCGCCTTCTTCGCTCGTGATCCCGCTCAGGATCAACGTGCCGCCCGGCCGGGCCAGCGCGCACAGACGGTCGCGCAGGCGGATGAGCAGGCCCCCGGTCAGATTGGCCAGCACCAGGTCAAACGGCGCGCCGTCCACGGTGGTCTCGCGCTCGAGATCGACCTGGCGGATATCGAGACCGGCGTGCACCTCATTGAGTTCAGCCGATTCCCGGGCGTTGGTCAGCGCGTCGGCGTCGTAGTCGACCGCGACGACCGACGCGGCGCCCAGCCGGTGCGCGGCAATCGCCAGCACGCCGGACCCGGTGCCCACATCACAGACCGTCAGGCCGACGGGGGGCGAGTCCTGCAGCAACGCCAGACACAGGCGCGTCGACGCATGATGGCCGGTGCCGAATCCCATCGACGGCTGAATGACGATCACCGTCGAGCCATCGGCAGGCCGATCCCAGGGCGGAGCGACCGTCAACGCGCCGACGCGGACGTGGGTGAGCGCGGCCTGGCTGCGTTCCGCCCACTGCTCATCGGGCACATCGACGGGGTCGGCCGACCACGCCGGCTCCTCGGCACGCAGCGCGTACATGGCCGCATCACGATCGGCCGCGGAGCCGAAGAAGATGCGCACCCCGTCGGTCAGATCCTCGACGGCGGTTGGACGCCACGCGTCGACGGCCGCCACCACGAGATCGGGGTCGTCGAACCCGATGACGACCAGGCCGGGGTAGACGCGGGTGGGTGTATCAGCCAAACAGATCCCTGACCCGTTCGAAGAACGGCTTGTCGTCGCCGTCGCCGTCGACCTGGCGCGCCGCCAGTGTCTCCACGGGCATCGTCTTGCCGAGTTGTTCGATGAGTTTCTTCTGGTCCTTCGTCAGCTTGCGGGGCACATCGACCACCAGCCGCACGTGCAGCGCTCCGGCGCCGCGCCCGGTGACCGACGGCATGCCCTGGCCCTTGAACGACACGAGGGTGCCGTGCGTCGATCCGCCCGAGACGTGGACGTCGACCGGTCCGTCCGGCCCTTCGACCTTGAACGATCCTCCCAGCGCCATCGTGGGGTACGGCACCCGGACTTCCATGTACAGGTCGTCACCCTCGCGCACGAAATGCGCATGCGGCCGCACGTGGATGACGACGTAGAGGTCACCGGGAGGTCCGCCGGCTGCCCCGTGTTCACCTTCGCCGTGCAGGCGCAGGCGCTGCCCGTCCGCAATTCCCGCGGGAATCCGGACGGTGACCTTGCGGTCGCGCATCTGGCGTCCGGTGCCTCGGCAGGTCGGACACGGCTTGGGAATGATCAGTCCCGTGCCACGGCACTGGCCGCACGGGCGGGACACGACGAGGAAACCCTGCTGGTAGCGCAGCTGGCCGCGGCCGCCGCACTGCGGACACGTTTCGCGCGACGTGCCCGGCGCCGCGCCCGTGCCCCCGCAGGGTTCGCAGCCTTCTTCCCGCGGAATCTGAATCGGGGTTTCCACGCCCCGGAATGACTCCTCGAACGAGATCTCGAGGTCGAATCGCAGGTCGCTGCCGCGCACCGGCCCGCCGCGCCGCGCGCCGCCGCCGAATCCGAAGAAGTCGCCGAGGATGTCGGAGAAGTCGCCGAAGATGTCGGCGTTGAACCCGGGATGGCCCGGGCCGCCGCCCGAGACGCCCGCATGGCCGAACTGGTCGTACCGCGCGCGCTTCTCGGCGTCGCCCAGCACGGAGTAGGCTTCGGCCGCTTCCTTGAACTTCTCTTCCGCCTCCGGATTGCCCTGGTTGCGGTCGGGGTGATACTGCAGCGCCAGCTTGCGGTACGCGCTCTTGATCTCCGACTCGCTCGCGTTCCGGCCGACCCCGAGGACCTGGTAGTAGTCGCGCTGGCTCACGCCCGGGCCACCTTCACCATCGCCGCGCGCAGCAGCTTGCCGTGGACGCGGTACCCCCGGCGCAGTTCCGCCAGAATGACGCCGTCGGCGACGCCCTCGGCCGGCTCCGAGGTGACCGCCTCATGCCACTCGGGATCAAACGGCTGGCCCACGACGTCGAACGGTTCGACGCCGCGGCGGCGCAGCGCGTCGAGCAGCTGCCGGTGGATCAACGTGATGCCCTGGTGGTACACCGCCAGTTCGGGGTTGCTGTCGACGGGGCCCGCGGCCGCCATCGCGCGTTCGAGGTCGTCGACCACCGGCAGGAAATCGCGCAGCACGTCCATCGTGATGTAGTCCGACAGGTCGCGGCGCTCGCGTTCGGTGCGCTTCCGGTAGTTGTCGAACTCGGCCGTGACGCGCAGCAGCCGGTCGTACGTCTCGTCGCGGTCCTTCTGCAGGGCCGCCACATCCAGGTCAGGAGCCGATTCGTGTTCCACAGTCATGAAGTCCCGGCGCCGCGTCTCAGTGTCCTTCGAGCACGCGCGTCACGGTCTGTGACACGCCGTCGACGATGCTGATCGCGCGCTGATAACGCATGCGGGTGGGGCCGATGACGCCGACCGTGCCCGTGCGGTTTCCGTCGTGAAAAGTTGAGGCCACCAGGCTGAACGGATGCATGTCGGGGCTGGCGTGTTCCGACCCGATGACGACCGTCAGGCCGTCCGCCTCGATGTACGACGTGAGCAGTTCCACCAGCCGGTGTTTCTCCTCGAGCAGGCGGAACAACGCGCGCAGGGTGTCGATGGTGACCTGCTCGCGGTCGAGCGCGCCGCCGACGCTGTCGAACAGGAACGACGCGCCCTGCACGAACACCGTCTCTTCCGGGGTCACCTCGTCCAGGCCGGATTGCGCCAGCCGGAGCGCCCGCGTCAGCAGCGCGTCGTACAGGATGCGCTCCTCCCGCAGCCGCGCCATGAGCGCTTCGCGGGCCTCGAGCAGCGTGAGGCCGGTGAACTCGGCGTTGATGTACTGCGCCGCGCGCTGCAGGTCGGACACGTCGTACGGCTCACGCGTCTCGATGACCTTGTGGGTCACCTGGTTGCCGGTGGCCACCACAATGACCAGGACCCGATGGGTGTCGAGCGTCACGAAGTCGATGTGCCGCAGCCGCACCGTCGGGCTGGCCGGCGCCAGCGCAAACGCGATCTGGTGGGAGGCGCGCGCCAGCTCCTGCGAGACGTTTTCGAGCAGATCGCCGACCGTGCCGGCCCGGCGCAGGCGGGATTCGAGGTCGCCCGGCGCCTTGAGCCGGCGTCGCGCCTGCAGCAGGGAATCCACATACAGGCGGTACCCGGCGTCGGTGGGGACCCGGCCGGCCGAGGTATGGGGTTGACGGACCAGGCCCAGTTCCTCCAGCCGCGCGAGGATATGGCGCACGGTGGCCGACGACAGGCCCAGGCCGGAATGTTCGGCCAGCCACGCCGACGACACCGGTTCGCCCTGCTCGATGTAATCGGACACCAGTCGCGCCAGAATGCGCCGCTGCCGATCGGTCAACTCGGTGCTCATGGGGGTCGTTGAAGTTAGCAGTCAGAACCGGAGACTGCTAATGCAGTATAACAGGCCCCGGCCCGCTCAGTTCCGGTGCAGGTCACAGTAGGTCCACGGGTCGGTGCCCTCGAGGAACGCCTCGCTGACCCGGCGCGGGCAGGAGGGGCCGGCCAGCAGGCCGGTCTGCGGATCGATGTCGGCGAAGACCACCCCCTGCGGGACGGCGAACGGCAGGTCCGCGCGGCCGGCCAGCGCGCGCCGCATGAAACTGGTCCAGATGGGCAGCGCCGCCTGCGACCCGCCCAGCCCGATGGGTTGGTTGTCGTCGAATCCCACCCAGACGACGGTCAGCAGTTCGGGAGTGAAGCCCACGAACCACGCATCCCGCAGGTCGTTGGTGGTGCCTGACTTGCCGGCGGCATTGAGCCGGAAGCCCTGGGAGCGGGCGCCGGCGCCCGTCCCTTCGTTCATCACGGCGCGCATCATGTTCGTGACCAGGAACGTCGTGTCGGCGCGCGCGATCTCACGCGCCGGGCCCGCCGTGACCTGCCGCGCCTTGCCGTCCTCCACCAGGCGTGTCAGCGCGCGCAGGGGCCGCAGCCGGCCGCCGTTGGTGAAGATCGTGTAGGCCGTGGCCATCTCCAGCGGGGACGCCTCGAACACGCCGAGCGCAATGGACGGATAGGGGCGCGCCGGCGTGCCGACGCCGACCTTGCGCCACAACGCCGCCACCTGTTCGTAGCCGGTTTCCTCGGCCACCTTGATGGCGACGATGTTGCGCGACATGGCCAGCGCGCGGCGCAGCGTGACGGGCCCGTCGTATTCGTCCTGGTAGTTGCCCGGTTCGTAGGGCTGCTCACCGTCCATGAAGATCGTGGGCTCGTCGAGCACGATGGTGGCCGGGGTGGGGCCGCTGGCGCCCTGCGCCACCATGTGTTCAAACGCCGCCAGATACACGAACGGCTTGAACACCGAGCCGGGCTGCCGCTGCGTCGTGACGGCGCGGTTGTACTGCGACTGGTTGTACGCGCGGCCGCCGACCATGGCGACAATGTCGCCCGTGCGCGGGTCCACGGCCACCAGCGCCGCCTGCACCTGGCCCTTGCGCCGGCGCGCGGCCATCTGCTTGTCGAGCGCCGTGATGCCTTCGGCCACCGCTTCCTGCGCGAGCCGCTGAAAGTGCAGGTCGATGGTCGTGTAGACATCGATCGGCGTGTTCTTGTCGAGCAGGCCGGCATACCGCTCGTCGATCACCTGCGTCACGTAGTCGACGAAGTACGGCGCCTCGTTTTCCAGGGCCCGCGGCGCCAGGCCCAGCGGGGCCTCGCGCGCCTGGTCGGCCTCGGCCTGCGTGATGAACCCGGCGTCCACCATCGCGCCCAGCACGACGTTGCGGCGTTCGAGTGCGCGTTCGGGATTGCGGAAGGGGGACAGCCGCGAGGGAGACTGCAGCAGGCCCGCGATGGTGGCCGCCTCGGCCAGCGAGACGTTGCGCACATCCTTGCCGAAGAAGATGCGCGCAGCCTCGGCCACACCGTGAATCGCAAACGGGCCGCGCTGGCCCAGCACCATCTCGTTGAGGTACAGCTCGAAGATCTGATCCTTCGAGAGCCGCGACTCCAGAACCAGCGCCATGAACTGCTCCTGCAGTTTCCGGCGCATCGTCTGCTCCCGCGTGAGGAACGTGTTCTTGACGATCTGCTGGGTGATGGTGGAGCCGCCGACCAGGTACGAACGGTCGCCGAAGACGTTGGTGAAGATGGCGCCCACCGAACGGATGACGTCGACGCCGGGGTGATCGTAGAAGCGGCGGTCTTCGATGGCCAGCACCGCGTGGCGCATGCGTTCGGGGATCGACGCGAGCGGCGTGAACCGGCGCTTCTCGCCGGTCGCAAACGCCGTCAGCATCGGGGACTCGAGGGTCAGCGCCGGCACGGGCTTGTTCGTGCGTTCGTCGATGATGCGCGTGACGGCCGGCGTGGCGGCCTTCGAGAACTCGACGCGCACCGGCGCGGCCTGGTCGCCGCGGGGCTGGACGCGGACCGTCAGGTCTGTGAGGCTGAACTCGCCCGGCCCCTCGATCGCATCACGCCGCGCGTAGCCGACGTCGTTGAGCCGCTGTTCCAGCTGCGCGGCCGACAGCGACTGGCCCTGGCGCAGCTCAAACGGCCGGCCGAAGATGCGGGGGATCGAGCGCTGTTCGCCGGCAAGCCGCGCGTCGATCCGCGCCGCGTAGGTCGACCACAGGTAGGCGAGAAACAGCCCGGTGAGCAGCAGCGGGATGCACAACGCGGCGGCGAGGCGGGGACGCGCCCTGAAATAGGCCAGCAGCCGCGTCAGCCGGCCGGGACCTGCGGCGGGCGCCGGTCGCCGGCGCGTCTTCAGACGGGTGGTCATCCGACCTGAAAGTGTATAGTCTTCACTTTGTTAATCGACCGAACGAAGCTGGAGATTTGTGACGAATCCCATGGAAATTCCGCCGGGCGCCTCGGGTGGCAGCCCCAACAGTCGCCGCATGAATCGCCAGCGACTGCTGGAGGTCGTCCGTCGCCTCGGCCCGGTGTCGCGGGCGGACCTGGCGAAGGTCACGCAACTGAGCCCGCCCACCGTCTCGGCGCTCGTCGAGGATCTCGTCAACGAAGTCGACCTGCTGCATGAAGTCGGCATGGGGACGTCGAAGGGCGGGCGGCCGCCCATCCTGCTGCGATTCAACGCGGAGTTCGGGTACCTGGTGGGCGTGGACGTCGGTTCCCGCACGCTGCGCCTGG
Organism: uncultured Solibacteraceae bacterium; assembly: GCA_964471115.1. Taxonomy (GTDB): domain Bacteria; phylum Acidobacteriota; class Vicinamibacteria; order Vicinamibacterales; family SCN-69-37; genus SYFT01. The sequence goes on along the minus strand of CAYYFE010000019.1, from coordinate 62,753 downwards.
CGCTGACCGACCTGCAGGGCAAGGTGCTGGCCCGCCACCAGGAGGCCACCGACTCGTCGTCCAGTGAAGCGCCACTCGATCAGATCGCGGCGGGCGTGACCGCGGTGTTCCGGCAGGCGGGGCGCGACCGCGCCAAGTTGTACGCTGTCGGGGTCGGCGCGCCCGGCATGACCGATGTACAGGCCGGCCGCGTCATCAGCGCGGTGAATCTGCCCGGCTGGGTCGATCTGCCGCTGCGCGAACGGCTCGAAGCGCGGCTGGGGGCGCCCGTGCGCGTCGACAATGACGCCAACATGGCGGCGCTCGGCGAGCGCTGGCTGGGGACGGCGCGTCACGCTGAGACGTTCGTGTTCCTGGCGCTGGGGGCCGGCGTCGGCGCCGGCATCGTCGTCGGTGGCCGTCTGCACCGCGGGCATCACTGGTACGCCGGCGAGATCAGCCACATGACGCTGGACTGGCGTGAGTGGCAGACCGATTTCGGACAACGCGGGTACCTGGAGAGCCGCGTCGGCGCGGCGGCGATTCCTGAATGGCAACACGCGCGGCCCCTGGTCGGCGCGGCCGGCCGGTCGGGCGATCGCGCCGCGGCCGTGGCCGACATCATCGCGGCGGCGCGCGCGGGCGACAGCCGCGCGGCGGTGGTCATCGAGGAACTCTCGGTGTACCTCGGGGCCGCGGTCGCCAACATCGTGGCCGTGCTCGATCCGCAGCTCGTCGTGTTCGGCGGCGGCCTGAGTCACGCCGGCGATCTGCTGCTGCCGCAGGTGCGGCGTGTCGTCTCGGCCATCGTCCCCAACCTGCCGGCGCTCGAGTTGTCGGCGCTGGGCGACGACGCGCAGGTGATGGGTGCGGTCAACGCGGCGATGGACATGGCCGAAGGCCGCCTGGCGGCCTGGCTCGGCGCCACCACATTTCCCCCTCGTGCGGTCAGCCGCACGGGCACTCGGTAAGGGTCGTCATGGCGTTTGCTCCCGATTACGTGCGTCTGGTCCTCAACGAAAACTTCGAGGACGCCAAGGCGCTGCTGCTGGAACCGTTGATGGCGATCCACTACGCGCACCTGTGCATGTTGCGCGAGACCGGCATCGTCTCCCTCGAGGATGCGCGGGCGATCCGCCGGGCGCTCGACGCCATCGATCTCGAGGCCGTGCGCCGGACGGCCTACGACGGGTCCTACGAGGACCTGTTCTTTTACCTGGATCGCCAGATCGCGCAGGCGTGTGGCCCGGACGTGGCCGGCCGGCTGCACACCGCGCGCTCCCGCAACGACATCGACATGACGATGTACCGGATGCGGATTCGCGGGTGGGTGCTCGATCTGCTTGACGCCGTGACGCAGCTGCGGCAGGCGCTGCTCGATCTGGCCGGACGCCACCGGCACACCGTGTTCCCGGCGCACACGCACACCCAGCCGGCGCAGCCCTCCACCGTGGCGCATTACCTGATGGCGGCCGTGGAGCAGCTCGAGCGCGACACGACACGCCTGCACGCGGCGTTCGAGACGGTCAACCGCAATCCGCTCGGCGCCTGCGCGATTACCGGGACCGGCTTTCCGATCGATCGGGATCGCACCAGCGCGCTGCTCGGGTTCGACGGGCCCACCGGCAACACCTACGGCAGCATCGCGACGGTCGACTATCTGCTCGAGAGTGCGTCGGCCGCGGCCGTTGCGCTGGTCGGCGTGGGCCGGCTGGTGCAGGACCTGTTGCTGTGGTGCACGATGGAAGTGGGGTACCTGCGGCTGGCCGACGGCGTCGTCCAGATCAGCAGCATCATGCCGCAGAAGCGCAATCCCGTGGCGCTCGAACACGCGCGCGCGTTGACCTCGAAGGCGTTTGCGCAGGCGGGCGCGTTGCCGGTGGCGGTGCACAACACGCCGTTCGGCGACATCGTCGACACCGAGGACGACCTGCAGCCGCTGGTGGCGTCGATGTTCAAGGATGCCGTGCGCGCGGTGTCGCTGGTGGCCGTGGCCCTGCAGGGCGCCGATTTCGACGTCGAGCGCATGCGCGTCCGCGCGGGGGAGAACTGGATCTCCATCACGGAACTGGCCGACACACTCGCGCGCGAGCGCGCGCTGCCGTTCCGCGCCGGGCACAGCATCGCGACGAAGCTGGTGCAGGCGCGACGCGCCCGGCCGGACGCGCCGCTGGCCGCGCTGCTGGCCGACGTGTCGCGCGAGGTCACCGGCACCGCCATCGAGTACACGGAGGACGCACTGGCCGCGCTGCTCAGCCCGGAGCACTTCGTCGCCATCCGCCGCACCCTCGGCGGCCCGTCACCCGACGTCATCGCCGCGGCCATCGAAGACTCACGCGCGCGCCTGGCCGACGATACGCGCTGGACCGCCTCCACCCGCGCGCGCCTGCTCTCAGCCGAAGCCGGCCTGCGCGCGGCGACGATTGGGATGGGGTAGGGGAGGGGACAGGGGCAGGGACAGGGAATAGGGAATAGGGAATAGGGCATAGGGAATAGGGAATAGGGAATAGGGCATAGGGAATAGGTAACTAGGTAATAGGGAAGCGATTCGTGTACATCAATCTGCTGTGGCAGGGGTGATGCTGGCAGAGATGGTGCGAAGCTGTCGGCATGACGACAGCGGAGATGCAGGAGCGCTTGTTTCGGTTTGCGCTGGCAGTGATGGCGGCCACTCGTCGGCTTCCGCAGGATGCGGAGTCGCGGCACGTCGCACTTCAGCTGTTTCGCGCGGCGACGTCGGTCGCCTCGAACTACCGGGCAGCCTGCCTGGCTCGTTCACGCGCGGAGTTCCTTGCGAAGCTGGGCACCGTGCGGGAGGAAGCCGACGAGGCGTCGTTCTGGCTGGAGTTCATTCACCGCGCGCGGCTATGGAGCACCGCGGCCGATGCGGAGACGTCTTTACACCAGGAGTCCATTGAGATCGCCGCGATGGTCGGGGCGGCCTACCGAACCACCCGCAATCGCTACGGCCGGAAGCCACGCAATGAAGCGTGACGCCCACCTATTCCCTAATACCTATTCCCTATTCCCTATTCCCTATTCCCTATGCCCTATTTCCTATTTACCAGTTCCCTTCCTACAGCGTGACCACATAATGCCGTCCCATGTCGAGCGGCAGGCCTTCGACGAGCCGATCGCAGAGCGCCTGGCCGTAGCGATTGAGGAAGAAGGCGAGGTCCACGATGCGTTCCTGCGGATGGCCGTCGGGAAACGCGAGGGCCTGGGTGCGGGTGAACTGGCGGCGCAGGGTGTCGTCCTTGCGCTTGCTGGCGGAGATGACCTTGGTGTGCAGGTGCCTCAGGGTGTCCTGCATGCGGTCGATCGTCGTGTCGGCCGCGCCTGACAGCGTCGGATCCACCGACTGGATGAGCGGACGCAACGCGTCGATGCGGCCCCGTACGTCTGCGGTGAGGGCCACGAAGCCCTCCTCGAGTCCGGCCGGCAGCTGACTCTGCAGCAGACGATTGAGCGCCGCTTCGTCGTGTGGCTGCAGCGCCTCGAGCGGCAACTGGTACTTCTCGAGGAACCGCACGCCGGCCGAATCGAGCAGTGTCGCGTTGGCGCGCGGATAGAGCAGCGGCATGTCGACGCCGAAGTCCCGGTAGATCGCGCCCAGCTGCGCCTGGTACGCGAGTTCACTGGGACCGGCGACGTAACAGACCGTGGGAAAGAGCAGGTCCTGCACGACAGGCCGCAGCAGGACGTTGGGGCTGAACCGTTCCGGATGCGCTTCGGCCTCGGCGCGGACGTCGGCCTGCGGCAGCAGCGCCTCGCCGAGCAGGTACTGGTCCTCCCGGCGTTTGATGGCCGTGCGGTTGCCGTCGCCCATGTAGAAGAGCGCGACGCTGTCGTCGGCCGGATCCACCTGCGGCTCGTGGCCGAGCGCGCGCATGGCGTCTCCGGTCGCCCGGGCGAACTTCGTGGTGCGACAGGGACTCTCCAGTTCGCGCGTGAAGAGGCGCGCCACCAGCGGCTTGGCGGCCGGGTCGGCAGCCTCGAACACGACCAGGCCGTACCGTCCAAGCAGGTCGTCCATCCACGAGGCAAACGCCGTACTCATCGACTGGCCGGGCCGGTAGTGCCGGCGCAGCCGCTCCATCAGATCCGCGGTGAAGGCCGTCGGCGCCAGCAGCTGCTCGAGCGCATCCAGCGCATCGCCGATGCCGTCGTCCAGCGTGAGCCTGGCCACCGGGCGATGGCCGGCGCCATCCAGTGTGTCGAGCGTGATCTCACGCAGCGCGAGGTCGGCGTCGAGGACGCGGCACGTGCGCACCTCTTCCCAGTCGTGGTCCTCGGCCTCGACCCAGAACACCGGAATGGCCACGATGCCGTGGCGCGCGGCCACCTGGCGCGCGAGGCGGATGGCCGTGACCGCCTTGAGCAGTGTGTAGAGCGGTCCACCAAAGACGCCTGCCTGCTGGCCGGTCACGATGGCGACCGTGTCGGCGTCGGCCAGGCGTGTAGCCGCGGCACGGGCGTGGGCCGGTGCGCCGCGCCGTTCCAGTTGCGCGGCGACGACTCGCGCCAGTCCCGCGCGGTCGCGGGGGGCGCGTTTGGCGCGGGTGATGGCGTCGGTCCACGCGGCCGGTTCGGCCGGATTGCCGGCAAACAGGCTGGCGACACTGGAAAAATCCGAGGAGTACGCGGCCACCAGCGGCCGGATCCAGGGGAAACGTCGAAGGTCGATGGCGTCGCGAATCAGGCTGCCGGGTGGCGCGTCGGAATGGGCGGGCACCGCAGCAATGTACTACAGCGCCCTCGTGTTAAAGTCTTGTGATCGCTGCAGAGGTTTCGAGCTGCCATACGACGACCCCGCCGGTTACACCGCGCCGCCTGCCTTCGGCCCGTTTCGCGTCCTGCACCAGATTGGGAGTGGCGCGCAGGGACCCGTTTTTCGAGCGTTTGAATCCAGCCGCGAACGACTGACCGCCGTCAAGGTGTTCCGCCTGTCGATCGTGCCTGAGGATGCCGCAAGACTGGCCGACGAACTGCGGCGTCTGGCCGCCGTGGCCGTCGACCCCGCCCATGTCGTGCCCGTGCTGGCCGCCGGACTGGAAGGGGCAACGCCGTTTGTCGCCATGGAATACGTCGCCAGCGACACGCTGGACGTGTGGCTGCGACGGCTCGCCCCCGCGCCGCTGGACCGCGCGCGTCCGGTGCTGCGAGGGCTGGCGGAGGCGCTCGACGCCGCGCGGCGCGCCGGACTCACGCATGGCGCGCTGCACCCGCGGGATGTGTTCGTCAGTCACGACGAGGCGCGCGACGAGTGGACGGTGCGCGTCGGCGGGTTCGGCGTGACGACGGCGCTCGAGGCGGTCGGGGTGCGTGTGGCGCCGCGACGGCCGTACGGCGCGCCCGAGCGCGTGCCGGGATCGCCCTGGGATCATCGCGCCGATATCTACAGCCTCGGTGTCATTGCGCACGAACTGCTGACCGGTCGTCGGCCCTCCGGCGGCGGGGAGCAGGATGGCGCGCTGCCGACCGGGACGACCCCCGAACAACGTGTCGCCATTCGCCGCGCCCTGGCCGGCGCGCTGGCGGAGTCTCCCGACGCGCGGTTCGGGTCGGCGCTCGCGCTGGTGGAGGCGCTCGAAACCGGAGACGTTCCCGTGCCGCCAGCCGCAGTGCAGCCTGAAGCGCCGGTCGCGGCCGAGGCCGTGCCGGTGGCCGTGGCGTCGCCCGCGCCGCCAGTCGAGGTCGCCGCTGCGCCGCCGGCGGCGGTGCCTGCGCCCGCGGCCGAACCTGAATTGAGGCATGTGCCGCCGCCGCGAGAGGCGAGCTGGCCTGTCCGGACGCCGACGGCCGCCGCCCCGCCGATGGTGCCCGCGCCCGGCGCCGACCGGCTGGCCCTGCTCTGGCCGCTGCTGATCGTGGCCATGATCGCCGGCATCGGCCTCGGGTACTGGTGGCGCGATCCCGCGCCGCCCGCCGCACAGGCGCCGCTGGTCACCGTCAGTGATGACCCGATGGCGGGCACGGACGTGGCGGTGCAGGACGTGCCCGCGCCGCCCGAAGCGCCCGGGGCAACGCCGGCACCGTCACCCGACCCGGCGCTCGCGCCGGCGGCAGAGACGCGCGGCCGCGTGCTGGTCCGGTCCATTCCCGACGGCGCCCGTGTCCTCATCGGGGGGCGCGTGCGGGGCACCACCCCGGCGGTCGTGCGCGACCTGCCGTTTGGCACCCACACGATCACCGTGCTGCGCGAGGGGTTCACGACGCGCACGCATCGTGTCACGCTGTCGCGCGCGGTGCCGGCCCGCGACGTGACCATCGAACTGCGGCCCGTGGCCGCCGCCCGCACCGGGTCGCTGGACATCTCCACGCGGCCGGCCGGGGCGCGCGTGACGCTCGACGGCAAGTTCCTGGGGCAGGCGCCGATGCGTGTGCCCGAGGTGTTACCCGGGTCGCATACGATCCGGCTGGAGATGGCGGGGTACCGCACGGTGACAACGACGGTGGTGGTGCGCGCCGGGCAACAGGTGCCCGTGCGGGTCTCACTGGAAGTGATGTAAGGGAGACGATGGACGCAATACTGGCGCTGGAAAATGGCCGCTGGTTCCGGGGGCGCGCGGTGGGCGCGCCCGGCGATGCCGCGGGCGAAGTCGTATTCAACACGAGCCTGACCGGGTATCAGGAGGTCCTGACCGATCCGTCGTACGCCGGACAGATCGTCACGATGACCTGTCCCGAGATCGGCAACTACGGCGTCTCGGCCGACGACGGCGAGAGCCGCGCACCGCAGGTGGCCGGGTTCATCCTGCGCAGCGAGTCGCCGGTGGCCAGCAACTGGCGCGCCGAGGGGACGCTGCGCGACTACCTGACCCGCCACGGCATCGTCGCCATCGCGGACATCGATACGCGCGCGTTGACGCGCACCCTGCGCACCGCCGGCGCGATGCGGGGCGTGATTGCCACCGGCCAGCTTCCGGCCGTGGAGGAACTGGTGGCCCGCGCGCGCGCGATTCCTTCAATGGAGGGATCGGACCTGGTGCGTGGTGTCACGTGCGCCGCCCCGTTCGACTGGGCGGGCGGCCCGGAGGGCACCGGCTTCGAGGAGTTCGTGCCGACGATCAAACCGCGCACGCGCCGGTTCACGGTGGCCGCGTACGACTTCGGCATGAAGTGGAACATCCTGCGGCGGCTGACGGCGCACGGCTGTGACGTGCGTGTGTTCCCGGCCACGACGCCAGCGGCCGAGTTGCTGGCCGGCCGGCCCGACGGTGTGTTCCTGTCCAACGGGCCGGGGGATCCGGCGGTGCTCGACTACGCCATCACCAACACCCGCGCGCTGGTCGACGCGGGCCTGCCGGTGTTCGGCATCTGCCTCGGGCACCAGATTCTCGGGCTGGCCATGGGCGCGAAGACCTACAAGCTGAAGTTCGGCCACCGGGGCGGCAATCATCCGGTGAAGGATCTGGCCACGGGCCGCATCGAAATCACGTCGCAGAATCACGGCTTTGCGGTCGACCCGAAGACCGTGCCCGACGACGTGCAGGTGACGCACCTGAATCTGTATGACGGCACGGTGGAAGGCCTGCGGCATGTGTCCAAGCCGGTCTTCTGTGTGCAGTACCACCCGGAGGCGGCGCCGGGGCCGCACGACGCCGATTACCTCTTTGCCCGGTTCGTGGACGCGATGGAAGAACGGAAGGCGCAGTAGTCAGTCATGCCCAGGCGTACAGATATCAAACGTGTGCTCGTGATCGGCTCCGGGCCGATCGTCATCGGTCAGGCCTGTGAGTTCGACTACTCGGGGACGCAGGCGCTCAAGGCGCTGCGGGCCGAGGGGCTCGAGGTCGTGCTGGTCAACAGCAATCCGGCCACGATCATGACCGACCCTGAACTGGCGGACCGCACCTACGTCGAGCCGCTCACGGTGGCGGCGGTCGAACAGGTCATCGCGCGCGAGAAACCCGACGCGATCCTGCCGACGGTCGGCGGACAGACGGCGCTCAACCTGGCCGTCGACCTCGATGAAGCCGGCGTCCTCAAGAAGTACGGCGTCGAGCTGATTGGCGCGTCGATCACGGCCATCAAGGTGGCCGAGGATCGCCTCAAGTTCAAGGAGGCGATGCGGTCGATTGGCGTCGACGTGCCCGAAAGTTATTACGCGCGGTCGATGGAACAGGCGATGGAAGCGGCCGAGAAGATCGGGTTTCCGATCATCATCCGGCCGTCGTTCACGCTGGGCGGCGTCGGCGGCGGCATCGCGTACAACGTCGAGGAGTTCCGCGAGATCTGCGGCCGTGGCCTGTCGATGAGCCCGGTGCACGAGATCCTGGTGGAGCAGTCGGTCATCGGCTGGAAGGAGTTCGAACTCGAGGTCATGCGCGACTGCGAAGACAACTTCGTGGTCATCTGCTCGATCGAGAACATCGACCCGATGGGCGTCCACACCGGCGACAGCATCACGGTGGCGCCCGCGCTGACGTTGACCGACCGCGAGTACCAGCGGATGCGTGACGCGGCGCGCCGCATCATCAGCCGCGTCGGCGTGGAAACGGGCGGGTCGAACATCCAGTTCGCCATCAATCCCGAGGACGGCCGGATGGTCGCCATCGAGATGAACCCGCGCGTCTCGCGGTCGTCCGCGCTCGCCTCGAAGGCCACCGGGTTCCCGATTGCGAAGATCGCCGCCAAGCTGGCGCTGGGCTACCGCCTCGACGAGATCAAGAACGACATCACCCGCCTGACGCCGGCGTCGTTCGAGCCGACGATCGACTACGTCGTCGTCAAGGTGCCGCGCTGGGCGTTCGAGAAGTTCCCGACCGCCGACCGGACGCTCACGACGCAGATGAAATCGGTGGGCGAGGCGATGGCCATCGGCCGGACGTTCAAGGAGGCCTTCCTCAAGGCGTTCCGGTCGCTCGAGCTGGGCCGGTCGGGGCGGCTGTTCGGACAGACCGCGCCGGGCCAGCCGTATGAAGGCGAGGACGACGCGGCGTTGCAGCGGGCCCTGGGCGTGCCGACCGACCGGCGGATGTGGGCCGTGTTCCGCGCGTTCGAGCGCGGCTGGCCGCTCGAAGAGGTGCGCCGCCTCACGAAGATGGATCCGTGGTTCCTCACCCAGTTCCAGCAGATGACCGAACTGATGCGCGAGGTGCAGGCCGTCGGCGCCCGCGATTTGTCGGCCCCGCTGCTGCGCGAGGTGAAGCGCGCGGGGTTCTCGGATGCCGACCTGGCGGTCGTGCTGGGCGTCGACGAAGACAGCATTCGCGCGCGCCGGCAGGAACACGGACTGGCCTCGGCCTACAAACGCATCGACACCTGCGCGGCCGAGTTCGAGTCGTTCACGCCGTACATGTACGGCACGTACGAAGACGAGTGTGAGTCCGATCCCACACCGAAGGCCAAGGTGGTGATTCTCGGTTCGGGACCCAACCGGATCGGCCAGGGCATCGAGTTCGACTACTGCTGCTGCCACGCCGCGTTTGCGCTGCGCGATCAGGGTTTCGAGACCGTGATGGTCAACTGCAATCCCGAGACGGTGTCGACCGACTATGACTCGGTGGATCGTCTCTACTTCGAGCCGCTCACCTTCGAGGACGTCTCGGCCATCGTCGCGCGGGAACGGCAGGCCGGCGGCGACGTCGCCTGCGTCGTCCAGTACGGCGGCCAGACGCCGCTCAAGCTGGCGCTGCGGCTGCAGAAGGCGGGCATCAAGATTCTCGGCACCTCACCCGACTCGATCGACCTGGCCGAGGACCGCGAACGGTTCTCGAAGCTGTTGTGGGAGCTGGGCATTCCCCAGGCGGCCAGCGGCATGGCCCATTCGCCGGAGGAGGCGCGCGAAGTGGCCGCCGGCATCGGGTATCCCGTGGTCGTGCGTCCGTCGTATGTGCTCGGCGGCCGCGCGATGGCGATCGTGTACGACGCCGGGTCGCTCGATCGCTACATGCGCCAGGCCGTGCAGTTGTCGCCCGAACATCCCATCCTCATCGACAAGTTCCTGGAGGACGCGACGGAAGTGGACGTCGACGCGGTGGCGGACGCCACCGGGGCCGTGGTCATCGGCGGCATCATGGAGCACATCGAGCAGGCCGGCATCCACTCGGGCGACAGCTCGTGTGTCGTGCCGCCGCATCAGCTGAGCGAGCGGCACGTGGCCACGATTCGCGACTACACGCGCCGGGTCGCCCGCGCGCTCAAGGTGGTCGGCCTGATGAACGCGCAGTTCGCCATCAAGGACGATGTGGTGTACGTGCTCGAGGTGAACCCCCGCGCGTCGCGCACCGTGCCGTACCTCTCCAAGGCGACCGGCATTCCGCTCGCGAAGGTGGCGGCCAACGTCATGGTGGGCCGGACGCTGGCCGAGCAGGGCCTGACCGACGACCTCAGCGTGTCGGGGTACTTCGTCAAGACGCCGGTGTTCCCGTTCGTATGATTCCCCGGCGTCGATACGCTGCTCGGGCCCGAGATGAAGTCGACGGGCGAGGTCATGGGCGGCGCCGAGACGTTCGGGTCGGCGTTCGCCAAGGCGCAGATGGGCGCGGGCCAGCACCTGCCACAGGCCGGCACGGCATTCATCAGCGTCAACAACAGCGACAAGCCCAATGTCGTCGCCATTGCGCGCGGCCTCATCGATCTGGGCTTCCGCATTCTGGCCACGCGCGGCACTGCCGTGTACCTGCGCGCGCACGGCGTGGAGGCCGACATCGTCTTCAAGATCAACGAGGGACGGCCGCACATCGGTGACGAAATCGTCAACAAGAACGTGCACCTGGTGATCAACACGCCGCTGGGCCGCGAGTCGTTTTTTGACGACCGCGCCGTGCGCCGCGCGGCGATGCTGCAGGGCGTGCCCGCGATTACCACCCTCACTGGTGCGGCTGCGGCCGTCAGCGCGATTGCGGCGCTGCGGTCCGAAGGGCTCAGCGTCAAGAGCCTGCAGGAATACCATCAGGAAGGGAAGGGGATAGGGAATAGGGCATAGGTAATAGGGCACAGGGCACAGGGCGCAGGGCACAGGGCACAGGGCGCAGGGCACAGGACACAGGGCGCAGGGCACAGGACACAGGGCGCAGGGCACAGGGCACAGGGCGCAGGGCACAGGGATCATGGATAAGGGATTGCCGGTCACGGAGCGGTTCGTGCGCGCGTCGGGGCCGGGGGGACAAAACGTCAACAAGGTGGCCACCGCGGTGGAACTGCGCCTTGACGTGGATCGCGCGCCGTTGCCTGAGGGTGTGAAGCTGCGCCTGAAGGTGCTGGCCGGACGGCGGCTGACAGACGACGGGATCCTGGTGATTGACAGTCGCGAATATCGCACGCAGGCCCAGAACCGCGAAGCCGCTCGCGCGCGACTCGACGCCCTCATCAAGCTGGCCTCGGTCGCCCCGAAACGCCGGCGCAAGACCGCGCCCTCCCGCGCCGCCAAGGCCGAACGTCTGACCGGCAAGGTCCGGCGCGGACAGGTGAAGGCCGCGCGGCGGCGGATCGACGATTCCGAATGAGCGTGCGTGCCGCGATCCTGCTGCTCCTGGCGTTCACCGTACCGGTCATGACCGAACAGACCCGCAACGTCTCCTTCCAGGAAGTTCTGAACCTTCCCGTGCCGCCGGCGGATCATCGCATCACGTACGGCGCCGCGCCCCAGCAATTCGGAGAACTGCGACTACCGCGGAACAGCGCCGGCCCGCATCCGGTCGTGCTGCTCGTGCATGGCGGATGCTGGCAGGGGGCCTACGACATCACCCACTCCCGGCCGCTGGCGGCGGCGATTGCTGATGCGGGGTACGCCGTGTGGTCCGTGGAGTACCGGCGCCTGGGACAGCCGGGCGGCGGCTGGCCGGGGACGTTCGACGACGTCGCGGCCGGCGCCGATCATCTACGGACGTTGGCGCCGCGCCACAACCTGGATCTGACACGCGTCAATCGCCGTCGGTCACTCGGCCGGCGGACAACTCGTGTTGTGGCTCGCGACGCGCGGAGGTCAGGCGTTGCCGTTGCGGGGCGTCGTCGGCCTGGCCGCCATCACGGACCTGGCGACATACGGTAGCGAAGCCGGCAGCTGCAACGCCTCCGTGTATCCGCTGATGGGCGGCACGCCGGCGGAACACGCCGACCGCTATGCCGCCGTGAGTCCGATCGAACGTGCTGTGACCGTGCCGGTCCGGCTGGTGCACGGCGATGCGGACCGGACGGTCAGACTCGACCAGGCCGAACGCTTCGCCGCGCGCGTCGGGCCCGGCGCCGATGTGAAGGTCGTGCCCGTGCCAGGCGCGGCGCATTTCGACGTCATCGCGCCGATGGGCGCCGCCTGGTCCCGCGTGCTCGTGGCGATCAACGAACTCCGCTGAGCAGCGCGGCCCGGCGCGCCTCGGCGAATTGCTTCAACCCCTCAATCGAGGCGTCAAACGCCTCGTTGGTCGAAAGCTTCTTCACATCCGCGGCAACGGCGTCCGCGATTAACGCGCGATAGCGTTCCGCCACGGGGCCCAGCACCGCCCAGTCAAGATGCCGGGTGGCGATGTCCTTCACGTAGCCCAGGTAGCGTTCGCGCAGCGCCGGCACCGCCAGCAGCTTCGAGAGCAGCGGTTTGCTGGCGTCTCCCGCCGCGACCAGTGGGTCCAGCGTCGGGCCGCCCCTGCCGGGTCCGCCGCCGCGCCCGCCGCGTCCGGGCAGTCCCATCATCGGCGGCCCGCCCCCCGCCATCATCGCCTCATTGATGTCGTGCGGCAGGATGTGAAAGCGGCCATCGGGGGCGAGGTAGAGGTTGTAGTCGCTGGCGCGCGTCCAGTAGCCGTCCGTGTTCACAAGCGCGTTTTCGACCGCCAGGAACTTCAGCGCGCCGTCCACGTCGAGTATCGGCGCGAGCGCGGCCTCACGGCGCTCGGGTGGCGTGGTGTTCAGCACACGCGTCAACGTGACGAGCGCCGTCCACGACGCGGTCGTGTCCTTCGTCTTGATCTCGTACAGCCGCTTGTACGCGTCGACATCGTCGCCCAGGTACTCGAGGCCGGCGCGGCCGTTCGGACTGCCGGGCGCCTTCCAGCGCGCGCCCTCGTCCGTCTTGAAGTGATCGCGCAGGAAATCTTTGTTGAACTGCGCCACGTTCGTGTAGACACCCCAGTATTCGCCGTTGATGACGACCCGGACGAAATTCGCGGACGGCGTCGGCACGTACTGACGCGCGATGTGTTCGTAGAGGACCGCGCGCATCAGGGATGGGTCGCCGTTGGCGTTGTTGAGGTTGAGCGTGCGATACCCCAGCAGGTGCTGATCGGCGTGCGCGAGATCCACTGCCAGGTTGAGCGATCGCTTGTACCCCGCCGGCACCATGAAGTAGGACGACGCACCGCGAAAGTGCACGCCGACGTCGCGATAGGTGCGTCCATCCACCACCATGGTGGCCGGCACCTCCACATCGGTGTTGTGAAACGCCGCCAGCTCGGCCTCCCAGTCGTCCGCCTCGAACGTCAGGAAGATCGTCCGCAGCGTCGCATCGTCATAGAGCGGTGTTGAGGCCGCAGGAACGTCAGCCGGAGACAGGGCCGCGCCCTTTGGCGCGGGTCCGGCAGGGGCCATCGCCCCACCAGGGCCACCGCGGCCACCTCGACCGCCGCGACCTCCGGGGCCGCCGAACATGGGCGGGCCGCCCGGGCCGCCAGGGCCGGCCATGCGCCCACCGGGCGCCGGGTTGGCGGCAAGAAACGCGCGGGCCGCTGCGCGCTCCGTGGTGTTGAGCCACCCGTTCTTGTCGGCGTCGAACTGGTCGACCAGTTTCCGCTCGGGCTGATTGGGGCCGCCAGGACCGCCGGGGCCCGGACCCTGGGCTGCCGGAGTGGCGCTTGCGATGGCGCTGCCGAGAAGGAGGATGAACAAGAAACGTGTGTGGGACATGGCTTACACCTCGGGCGCCGCCGGGCGGCGCAGTTCGACGGCGTGGATACCGTCAATGCGATAGAGCGTCTTCACGAGTTCGTCGGGGGAACACGACGCCGCCAGCGCGACCTCGTAGGTCACGTCGAACGACGTGCCCTGACGCGTGGTTTCGATCCGGGACAACGAGCGGCTCGTCAAGTGCGGGTCAAGCGCGGCGGCCAGGACGGCGTCCACCTCAACACCCAGGCCCACGCGAATCGTCAGCGTGAACCGCACGCCTGGCGCGGCCGTCGCCGTGGCCGGCCGCATCGCGAAGGCGGCGGCGCCGACCACCACCAGGCCCAGGGCGCCGACCCACGGCGCGCCCGCGCCGGCCGCCATGCCCACGACCACCGAGAAAATGACAAACGCCGTGTCCTGCGTGTCCCGTACGACGGTACGGAAGCGGACGATCGAGAGCGCGCCGACGAGGCTGAAGGCGCGGGCGACGTTGTCGCCGATCACCTGGGTGACCATCGCAATCAGGACGGCCAGTAGCACGAGGGTGGCGGGGAAGGTGGCGGCCGTCTCGGCCGTGTCACGGGTGCGGTTGTAGATGACGGCGACGAGCGCCCCCAGCACCAACGCCGCGATCAACCGAAGCGCGACGGTCTGGGGCGCCACCGGCGCCGTGCCGACGATCGATGACAGCCACTCGAGGGGCATCAGGCGGCTCCTTCGGCGGCGATCGTCGCCGCGGGCGCCAGGCCGAGCGCCGCAGCGGCCAGGCGGTACTTCGAGATGCGCGCGGGCTCGAGATCGAACGTTTCGATCAGCTGCTTGAACACGGCCGGCAGGCCCACGAGGAACTTGAGTTCGAGAATCGGCCTGTCGAGGACCGCGATGTCGTCCGGCGGGAGGAAACGCCAGTCGTCCGCGCGTTGGCCCCGCACGTTGGTGTCGATGGTGAGTCGCGCGAGCCCGGCCGCAGTGGGGGTGACACGCGCCATGCGGTCGTAGCGGACCTGGCAGACCGGTTGCAGGTGACGCGCCGCGAGCCGCAAGGCAAACCACGCGCCGGGCCAGCCGGCCGTGGCGGCGTCGGCCGCGGACAGGCGCGCCAGTTCCACCAGCGGAATCAGCGCGCGCCGCTTCGAGAGCATCGACGACGTGCGGAGCTTGCGTTCCAGGAACACCAGGTCGGAGGCGCCGTAGCGGCGGACGCGATACTTGCTGCGCGCGTACGAACCCCTGCGCGCGGCGACGTCGTACCCGGCGGTATCGGTATAAAGCGTGGTCGTCGAATACTGGTCGCCATGGTCTCCGGCGCCGTGGGGGTCGGCCGCCAGATGGTGCCGCGCCCACCGGCGGACGGCGTCGGCCTGCTCCACGGAGAGCAGGAACTTCAGTTCGGCGGCACGAGGGCGCAGGTCACGAGTGTCGAGGGCGGTCATGGCGTCTGTTGGAGGCTGAGACCAGACCGTCACGCGCTTTATTCCCGCAGGTACGCACTTTCTTCCTCCCCATCCCGACAGACGGCATCCGCGCCGCGCGCGGACCTTGCACCCGCGGGGAGCCATGACTGGGGTGCGGGTACTGGCGGGGGTGTGTGTGGCGGGTGTCGTCGCGGGGCTCGTGTCGACCCTCGCCGTGCCGATGCTGCTGGCGTGCGGCGGGTTCGCTTTGGGCCTCTGGGTCATCCGGCCCGCCCCGCTGCTGCGGGTGGTGGTCGTGCTGGCCGCGTCCCTTCTGTGGGGAGCGATGGCGCGCGACGCGCGATTGTCCGCGCCTCCCGCGCAATGGCTGGCGAGCGAGCCGGCTCCGCTGACGGGGCAGTTGGTCAGCGACGCGATGCGGACGCCCACCGGTATTGCGCTGGAGGTGCAGCTCGACCGGTGGCGGGCGCGGGTCACGGTGGCCGGCGGACTGGCCGAGACGCGCGCGCACGAGTGGACCAGGGGACGCCGCGTCACGGCGCCGATGCGCCTGCGTCGTCCCGATCTGGTGCGCAATCCCGGCGCGCCATCGGAGCGCTGGCAGCGGCTGACGCGCCGGTACGACCTGGTGGGGACGATCAAGAGCGCCGCGCTGGTCGACACGACGCCGGCACGATGGCCTGACGAACGCGCTGCCACCACACGCCGGATCGTGCGCGACGCGGTCCGTCGGCATCTGCCGCCCGCGCCGGATCCCACCGCGGCGATCGTGACGGCCATTCTCATCGGCGATCGTGCGGGCCTTGATGATGACCTGCAGCGGCGCTTGCAGGAGGCCGGCGTGTTTCACGTCATTGCGATCTCAGGCGGCAACGTGGCGCTGCTGGCCATTCTGGCGCTGGGCGCGGCGCGCCTGCTCAGTCGATCGATGCGCGTCGCCGTTTCTGCGGCCGGGGTCTTCGTCGCGGTCTACGGCTTCGTCGTCGGCGGCGACCCTTCGGTCTCACGCGCGGTTGCGGCGGCGTGTGTGTACTTTGGTCTTCGGTGTGCCGGCCTCGCGCCGTCACCCGTCAGTCTGTTCGCGGCGGTGGCCGCCGGCACCGCGGTCGTCAGCCCCTTCAGCGCGATCGACGTCGGGGCGTGGTTGTCGTTCGGCGCGACGTTCGGGCTGCTGGTCGTGCTTCCTCGGCTTCTGACCGGGCTCTCGGGTCCATCCTGGCGCCGCGTCGCCATCGGCGCCGGACTGGCGACGCTGGCCGCCGAAGTCGTGATCCTGCCCATGACCGTCTCGGTGTTCGGCCGCGTCAGCGCCGGCGCGATCGCGTTGAACCTGTTGGCGATTCCCTCGATGGCGCTCACCCAGATCGGCGGCCTGGCGCTGGTGGCCGGTGATGCGCTGGGCGCCGGCCGCGTGGGCGCACTCGTGGCCGCCGTTGGCGTCGAGGGGCTACTCGCGACCGCGGCCGCCGTGGAACTGGCGCCGTGGTTGTCGTGGCGCGTTCCGCCTCCGGCACCAGCCGTGATCCTCGTGTATGCGATTGGCGTCACGGTGGCGCTCGCGGCCGCGCGGCCGCGCGTCCGCCATGTTGCCGTGGGCGTGTCCGCGTGCCTCGCGCTCTGGATCGTGACTGCGCCGCTGACGTGGATCGGCCGCCCGCCGGCTGGCTGGCTGCGCGTGACGTTCCTCGACGTGGGGCAGGGGGATGCCGCGCTCGTCCAGACGCCAAGCGTGCACGCGCTGCTCGTGGATGCCGGCGGTGTGCCATCCGGGCGTTTTGATGTGGGCGGCCGCATCGTCACGCCGGCGGTCTGGGCGCTGGGGGAACGGCGGCTCGACGTGCTGGCGCTCACGCATGGCGACCTCGATCACGTCGGGGGCGCGGCCAGTGTCATCGACGATCTGCGACCGCGCGAAGTGTGGGAGGGCACGCCGGTCGAGGAGGATGCCATGCTCCAGGCGCTGCGCCGGCTGACCAAGCGCGCCGGCGCGACGTGGCGGCGGGTGCGCGCCGGTCATGAGATCGAGATGGACGGCGTGACGCTGGTCGTGCGCCATCCGCCCGTGGAGTCGTGGCAGCGCGTGCGGGTCCGCAACGATGACTCCCTGGTCGTCGAGGTGCGGTACGGCCGCGTCTCGATCCTGCTCACGGGCGACGCGGGGCCGGAGTTCGAACGGGCCGAGTGGGCGGGGCCGCGCGCGGGTCGGCCCGCGGCGGTCCGGGTGCTCAAGGTCGGCCATCACGGCAGCCGCACGTCCTCGTCACCGGCGCTGCTGGCTCGATTCCCGCCGCATCTGGCGGTCATCAGCGCGGGCGCCGGCAATCTGTTCGGGCATCCTTCACCGGACGTGCTGGCGCGGCTCACGGCCGCGGGCGCGCACGTCCTGCGCACGGACCGTCACGGCGCCGTAATCATCGAGACCGACGGCTCCGTGGTGCGCGCGCGGGGACACGCCGGCGGGCGGTGGGACGCGTGGTGACCGGCGCGACGGCCTGCTTCGCGCGCTGCCACGCCATCTCCAGTTCTTCGAGCGACGCGGCGTGCACCGACGAACCGCGCGCTTCAAGGTCGGTCTCCACCGCATCAAAGCGATGAGCGAACTTGTCGTTCGCCGTTCGCAGCGCCGACTCGGGATCGATCCCGAGCTTGCGGGCCAGGTTGGCCAGCGAAAACAGCAGGTCACCCATCTCCTCGGCTGCCCGCGCCGGCGATTCATCGACCGCGGCCCGCAGTTCGCGCACCTCTTCATCGATCTTGTCGACCACCCCGGTGAGGGTGGGCCAGTCAAACCCGACACTGGCGACGCGGGTGCCGATCTCGTGGGCGCGCAGCAGCGAGGGCAGGGCCTTGGGGACGCCCGCCAGAATGCGCCGACGTTCGCCTCGGCCGGTCTGCTCGGCGGCCTTCAGTTGTTCCCACTGCGTCAACACGGCCGCCGGGGTCGTCGGGCCGCGGCGGGCCGTGCGCCGCGCGGGCAGCGGCCGGCCCGACGGCGTGAAGACGTGGGGATGGCGGCGGATCAACTTGTCGCAGATGGCCGTCAGCGCGCCGGCCATGTCCCAGCGGCCGGCTTCAGCGGCAATCTGCGCGTGGAATACCACCTGGAAGAGGACATCGCCCAGTTCGCCCGGCAACGCGGCGTGGTCCTGGCGGTCCAGCGCGTCGAGCGCCTCGTAGGTTTCCTCGAGCAGAAACGGCCGCAGTGACGCGTGCGTCTGTTTGCGATCCCACGGACACCCACGCGCCGATCGCAACGTCGCCATGATCCGCACCAGCCGCGCCATCGCCCGCGCCGCCTTCGGCGCCATCGTCTTGCCCGTCCGTGCCCGCTTCTTCATGGTTCCCCATTGTCCCTGATCCCTTATCCCTGATCCCTTATCCCTGATCCCTATGCCCTGTCATTTATGCTGTCTCCGTGCAGGTGTTGTTTCTGGGAACCGGGACGTCTCATGGCGTGCCGATGATTGGGTGTGCGTGTGACGTGTGTCGATCCGCCGACCCGCGCGACAACCGGCTGCGGCCGTCAATTCTCGTCGAGGGAGACGATGGGACGCGGGTGCTGGTGGATACGACACCCGATCTGCGTCAGCAGTGCCTGCGGGCCGGGATCTCACGGGTGGATGCCGTGGTGTACACCCATGCCCACGCCGATCACATCCTCGGGTTTGATGACCTGCGGCGCTTCAACGTCCTGATGAAACAGTCGATGCCGGTTCACGGTGACCGTGCGACGCTCGACAGCCTGCGGCGGGTGTTCAGCTACGCGTTCGAATCCGGTGCGCCGGCCGGCGGCGGGGTGCCCGATGTCGTCCTGCATCCCATCGAGGGGCCGTTCACGATCGGCGCGCTGCGATTCGAGCCCCTGGAGGTGTGGCACGGCTCGCGGCCCGTGCTGGGGTTCCGGATCGGGCGCTTCGCGTACCTGACCGACTGCAATCGTGTGCCCGACGCGACGCTGGCGCGGCTGGCGGATCTGGACGTGCTGGTGCTCGACGCCCTGAGACGACGTCCGCATCCCACGCATTTTTCACTGGAGGAAGCCGTGGCCGTGGCGCGCCGGGTCGGCGCGCGGCAGACGTACTTCACCCACATGTGTCACGATCTGGGTCATGCGTCGACCTGCGCCGCGCTGCCCGAGGGGCTGACGCTGGCGTATGACGGCCTGACACTGACATGTTCGTAGCCCGTTTTCCCGCCGACCAGCGACCGCGATGGCCCCAGCCGGTCGCCGCGCTCGGCAACTTCGACGGCGTCCATCGCGGTCATCAGAAGATCCTCGAGCGGGTGTGCCGCCAGGCCGCCGATCGCGGCGGCACGCCGGTGGTGGTCACCTTCGATCCCCATCCGCCCAAGGTGGTGAGGCCCGACAAGGCGCCGCCGCTGCTGATGACCACGGAGCAGAAACTGGAGGCGTTCGCGCGCGCCGGCATCGGCGGCGTGGCGCTGGTCGAGTTCACGGCCGACATGGCGCGCTGGGAACCCGAGGCGTTTGTGGACACCGTGCTGGTCGACTGGCTCAAAGTGAGCGAGGTCTGGGTGGGCGCCAATTTCCTGTTCGGCCGCGACCGCATGGGCACGTACACCCTGCTCAAGGCGCTGGGCCAGGATCGCGGGTTCCGCGCCGAGAAGATTGAACCCGTGCGGTTCAAGGACTTCGTCGTGTCCAGCACGCGGGTGCGGCACCTGGTGGGGGAGGGGCGCGTCGACGAAGCCGGCGCGCTGCTGGGCCGGCCGTACGCCCTCGACGGGACGGTCGTCCACGGCGACGGCCGCGGCCGCCAGCTGGGGTTTCCCACCGCGAACCTCGAGACCGCCAACGAACTGCTGCCGGCCTACGGGATTTACGCCACCGTGGCCATCATCGACGGGGTGTTCCACCCCGCGGTCACCAGCGTGGGCGTCCGGCCCACGATCGGGGACGGCCGGGTGATGGTCGAAACGTTCCTGCTCGACCACCACGAGGACCTCTACGGGCGCCGGATGCGCGTGGCGTTTGTGCGGTGGCTGCGGGCCGAAGCGCGCTTCGACTCGCTGGAGGCGCTGGTCGCGCAGATGCATGAGGACTGCCGCCAGGCCCGGGCGATTCACGCCGCGACCGGCGTGTGACTTACAATCATCCGAATGGCCGATCCGGTGAGCCTGCTGGTTCCTGTTGCTGCCCAGTTCCGGGAGGTGGGTCCCGAACTGGCCGGCAAGTACTACACCGCCATCGGCGGCCGCGAAACCGAGGCTCCGTCCGTGGTTGCCGCCGTCGCGCGCGCCATTGACGCGCTGGCCTCGGGCGCGGGGGCGACCGACCAGATGGCCCTGAATTTCGCCGCGCCGAATGGACAGCTTGAAGTCACCGTACGCTGCGGCGGCCGGACGTCGGTGGTGACGCATCCGATGCCCGCCAACGGCTCGGCCTGACGGTCGTGCCGCCGGCGTGCCGCGCCGAGATCACCCATGCGTCTGTACAACACACTGAGTCGTACCGAAGAAACCTTCGTTCCCGCTGACGGCAAGACCGTCCGCATGTACACGTGCGGCCTCACGGTCTACGCGCGCGGGCACATCGGCAACTTCCGCACGTTTGTCGCCCTCGACGTCCTGCGCCGCGCCCTCCGGCACCAGGAGGGCTACACGATGCGCCACGTCGTCAACTTCACCGACGTGGATGACAAGACCATCAATGCGTCGACCGCGGCGGGGGTGTCGCTGCGGGAGTACACCGATCGCTACATTCAGGCGTTCCGCGATGATTGCGCGGCGCTGGGTCTGGAGCCGGTGGAGGAAAACCCCCGCGCCACCGACGAGGCGAACCTGCGCGCGATGGTCGACATGATCCAGGCGCTGGCCGACCGGGGCCATACCTACGCGTCGGACGGGTCCACGTACTTCCGCATCGCGACCATGCCCGACTACGGCAAGCTGGCGCGCCTGGACCACGAAGGGATCCAGGCCGGCGCGCGCGTGGACGCCGACACCTACACGAAACACGACGCGCGCGATTTCGTGTTGTGGAAGGCCACCAAGCCGGGCGAACCGACCTGGGACTACGGTTGCGGCCCGGGCCGCCCCGGCTGGCACATCGAGTGCTCGGCCATGGCGCTGCGGCTGCTGGGTGAGGGGCCCATCGACATCCATGGCGGCGGCATCGACCTGATCTTCCCGCACCACGAAAACGAGATTGCCCAGGCCGAGTGCGCCACGGGCCGGCAGTTCGCGCGGTTCTGGGTGCACGTCGAGTTCCTGAATCTCGAACACGAGAAGATGTCGAAGTCCCTCGGCAACGTCTACACGTTGCAGGACATCGTCGATCGCGGGTTCCGGCCGTCGGCGCTGCGGTATCTGCTGATGTCGGTGCATTACCGCAAGCAGCTGACGTTCAGCTTCGACATCCTGGCGCAGGCCGATGCCGCGCTGACGCGGCTGACCGACTTTCTGGCGCGGGTGGACGGCGTCCGCGGCGGCCAGGCCCATCCGGACGTGCAGGCGCGCATTGACCGCGCGCGTGAGGCCTTCCGCGCGCACATCCGCTCCGATCTGAACGTGCCCGGCGCCCTGGGCGTCGTGTTCGAACTGGTGCGGGAACTGCACGCGGCGCTCGACGCCGGCGGCGTCGGCGAGGCCGATGCGGCCGCCGTGCGCGAGGCGTTCGACGAGTTCGACCGCGTGCTGGGCGTCATCGGCCTGCGGCGCGCCGAAGACGCCGCGCCGCCGATTCCGGAAGCCGAGATCCTGGCGCTGATTGAAGAACGCCGCACGGCGCGTGTGCAGCGCCGGTTCGCCCGCGCCGACGAGATCCGCAAGGACCTCGAGGCGCGCGGCATCATCCTGGAAGACTCCGCCACCGGCACCCGGTGGAAGCGAAAGTGACGCCATGATTACTCGCCCCGTCCTGAAGACTCCGCTGCCCGGCCCCAAGGCCGCCGATCTCATCGCTCGTGACGGACGCCGCGTCTCGACCTCCTACACCCGCGATTACCCGTTTGTGATGGCCAAAGGGGAGGGCGCCGTCGTGGAGGACGTCGACGGCAACGTGTTCCTCGACTGCGCGGCCGGCATTGCCGTCAACAGCACGGGGTACGGGCACCCGGACGTGGTCAACGCCGTGGTCGACCAGGCGCGCAAGTACCTCCACATGTCGGGCACCGACTTCTACTACGAACCGCAGGTCCAGCTGGCCGAAGAGATGGGCCGCCTGGTGCCCATCGACGGGGAAGTGCGGTCATTTTTCGGCAACTCGGGGACCGAAGCCAACGAAGCCGCGTTGAAGCTGGCGCGGTACCACACCAAACGCGTCAACGTCATCGCCTTTCTCGGGTCCTTCCACGGGCGCACGCTGGGCTCGCTGGCGGCCACCTCGAGCAAGTACGTGCAGCGCAAGGGCTTCGGCCCGATGATGCCGGGCATGTTCCACGCGCCGTACGCCAACTGCTACCGGTGCCCGGTGGGCCTGCGTCCCGAGAGCTGCCAGGCCGAATGCCTCGGGTTTGTCGAAGACCAGATCCTCGTCCACCTCGTGTCGCCGGATGAAGTGGCCGGTGTGCTCGTGGAACCCATCCAGGGCGAAGGCGGGTATGTGGTGCCCGCGCCCCAGTTCCACCAGCGCCTGCGGGAACTGACGGCCCGGCACGGCATGATGCTGATCGTCGACGAAGTGCAGTCGGGCATGGGCCGCACCGGCCGCATGTTTGCGTCCGAGCACTTCAACCTCAAGGCCGACATCGTCACCGTCGCCAAAGGTATTGCTTCGGGGCTGCCGCTCAGCGTGACTGCGGCGCGGGCCGACGTGATGAGCTGGCCCCCGGGCGCGCACGCCTCGACCTTCGGCGGCAACCCCGTCAGCTGTGCGGCCTCGCTGGCCACCATCAAGGTGCTGAAGGACTCGCTGCTGCGCAATGCCGAGGAGGTCGGCGGGTACCTGCTCGACCGGCTCCGCGGCCTGCAGGAGCGGTACTCGATCATCGGCGACGTGCGCGGCAAAGGCCTGATGGTGGGGGTGGAACTGGTGCGCGATCGGCAGACCAAGGAACGCGCCACGACCGAGCGCGACCGCATCGTGCAGGAGATGTTCAAGCGGGGCGTCCTCATTCTGGGTGCCGGCCGCAATGCGCTGCGGTTCTCGCCGCCGCTGGTCATCACCAAGGGGCAGATCGACGGCGTCCTCGAGGTGTTCGAAGAGGCGCTCGGGACGCTCTGAGATTGAGGATTTGGGATTGAGTCAGGCGTCGACGCAGAACGCGCTTTCGATGTGCTGAATCGTCACGCGTTCAGTGCCGATGCCGTCGATGGCCACCACGTCGAAGCGGCACGGCGCGTCGAGCCGATCTGACCAGGCCAGATAGTCGGCCGCCATCGCGGCGAGCCGGCGCTGTTTCCACGGGGTGACGGTTTCGGCGGCTGTCCCGTACCGGTCGGTGCGTCGCACTTTCACCTCGACGAACACAATCGTCGAGCCGTCCTGCGCGATGATGTCAATTTCGCCATACCGGGTGCGATATCGACGCGCAAGAATGGCATACCCGCGATGCCACAACTCCACCGTCGCGAGGTCTTCTCCCAGCTTTCCGGTGTCCGGCCGCCCTGCCGTGGGAAACTCCAGCAGTCGCATGCCAGAGTCAGAGCAAAGACGATGCCAGCTTAGTCCCTGAAGTTGCCGAACTGCAGCTCGACCCCGAAGTCCTCGCCCCGCAGCAGCCGGATGGCGTTCTGCAGCTCGTCTTTTGACCCCGAGGCCACCCGCAGCTGATCGCCCTGAATGGTGACCTGGACCTTCTTCAGCTTCTGGTCCTTGACGAACTTGATGATGTCCCGGGCCGCGTCCGAGGAGATCCCCTGCTGCAACTCGACCTTCCGCTTCACCATGCCGCCGCCGATGGTCTCGATCTCGCCCGGCTTGAGGTTGCGAATCGGCACGCCCCGCCGATGCAGCCGCGTCTGCACGATTTCCCAGACGGCCTCCATCTTGAAGCTGTCATCGGCGACCAACTCGATCAGGTTCTCCTTCGCCTTGAGCTCGATGGTCGACTTCGAGCCCTTGAAGTCGTACCGCTGCGCCAGTTCCTTTTTCGCCTGATTGATGGCGTTGTCGACCTCCTGCAGGTCGACCTTCGAGGTGATGTCAAAAGACGGTTGAGAAGCCATGCCCTGCGATTTTAGCGGTCCAAGCCCTGTACAAGGACTGGACAGCAGATGATGACTTGTGACGTTTTTGTAAGTTATTGATTCTCAAAGACTTCTATGGACGATTAACGGGCAATCGTGCATACTTTGTGCGCTCTCGGTCACCTCACATAGACAAGGACCCCATGTCCCGACGCGCATTGCGCTCAGGTTCCCCCTCATTGGCCGCCCATCGATTCCGCTTCTTCAGTCTGTCCATCCTCGGCGCCCTCAGCCTTGGCGCCTTCTGGCCCAGTGCGCGCGCCCAGGCGCCGGCGCCGTCGTTGGACCTGGTCGTGGGCCGCAATGTGAACATGGTGGCAGGGCAGACGCTGCCCGGCGGCGATCCCTATCTGCAGCGCCAGAACGAGCCGTCCGTGGCCGCGTCCACGCGCAATCCGCTGCACCTGCTGGCCGGCGCCAACGACTACCGGACCGTCGACATTCCCGGCAACTTCGACGATGGCGAGACGGGGGATGCGTGGCTGGGGGTGTTCAAGTCGTTTGACGGTGGTGAGCGGTGGCAGACGACCCTGCTGCCCGGATATCCGCAGGACACCTCGGCCGAGGGCCAGGTCTCGCCGCTGCGCGGCTATACGGCCGGGGCCGATCCGGTGGTGCGTCCCGGGACCAACGGTCTCTTTTATTACGCCGGCCTCGCGTTCAACCGTGGGGAAGGCGGCGCCAGCGCCATCTTCGTCGCGCGGTTCGTGGACAACAACAACAAGGAAAACGGCGATCCCATCGCCTACGTCGCCACGTCGCTCGTCGCCTCGTCGACCGGCGCCGAGTTCCTTGACAAGCCGTGGATGGCGGTTGACGTGCCGCGCGCCGGCGCGCGGGTGTGCCGCATCAACACGGTCCAGCCCGCGCCGCAGCTGACCGAGGCGGCCCGCGCGCGCGAGGCGCAGCGCGGTCCGCGTGGC
This sequence comes from uncultured Solibacteraceae bacterium, assembly GCA_964471115.1. Classification (GTDB taxonomy): domain Bacteria; phylum Acidobacteriota; class Vicinamibacteria; order Vicinamibacterales; family SCN-69-37; genus SYFT01. The sequence goes on along the minus strand of CAYYFE010000019.1, from coordinate 37,462 downwards.
GCCGACGGCCGCGCCGTCTCCACCGCCGCGAAGGCCATCAAGGAGACCCGCACCGGCAAGGGGACCCCGACCACGCTGCCGACGCCGGGCGTGGCGAAGCAGCTGGCGGTCACGCAGGACGTGCTGGCCGGCGCGATCCACGTGTCGTGGGCCGCCATCACCACGAAGACGTTGGCGACCGGGGAGAAAGACGTCACCTCGCGCATCATGTATTCCCGGTCCGACGACTGCGGCGCGACGTGGAGCCGGCCGGTGCAGATCAGCGATCCCGCGCACAAGGTGAATCAGGGCGCGACGATTGCCGTGGATCCGGCGACCGGCGTTACGCACGTCGCGTGGCGCCAGTTCGGCATGGATGCCGCCTCACCCGACGCCGTCATGACCACGACGATCGATCCGGTGACGCGCAAGGGGCGCAAGCCGCGCCAGGTGCACAAGTTCCCCACCAAGCACCGGCCCGATCAGTTGTCGGCCAAGTTGCAGCGGTCCCACCGGATGGGCGAGGTCCAGGAACTGGTGTCGATCAAGCCGTTTGACGCCAACACCACCGAGGAGCGGTTCCGCACCAACGCCTATCCGACGATCGCGATTGACGATGAAAGCCGCGTGTACCTGGCGTGGACCGAACGCGGCTACGGCGGCGCGCGGCCCGACCCCACCGTGGGCGATGCGCGCATCGTCATTGCCACGTCGAGGAACGGCGGGCCCTGGACCGCGCCCAAGGCCGTGGACTCGCGGCCGACCGGCCAGGACCTGCCGGGCCACCAGATGATGCCGTCGATGACGTTTGCCGGCGGCCGGCTGGTGCTGGTCTATTACGACCTCCGCCAGGACATCTCGGGCGTCTTTGGCACCTACGTCGACGAGTTCGACGCCGTCTTCACGTCCAACAAGCGGCACACGATCGACGTGCGCGCGGTGCAGGCCGCCAAGGGCGACGACCCGCAGTTTGGCGCGTCGACGCTGGTGTCGCAGTACCTCGTCGGCAACCTCCGCGGTTCGCGGCAGGTGCAGCAGCTCCAGTTCAACGCGCCGAACCTGCCGCTGTTCCAGCTGGGCACGGTACCGTTCATGGGCGATTACATCGACGTGCAGCCGGCGCCGGCCTTCGTGCAGGGCGCCGATGGCCGCTGGACCTACAACACCGCGCCGAGCAGCGCGCCGGTCTTCCACACGGTCTGGACCGACAACCGCGACGTCCAGAAGCCGGCCAACGGCAACTGGCAGAACTACACGCCGCCCGGCAGCGCGGGCTGTGTGCCCGGCCAGACGGGCATGCGCAACCAGAACGTGTATTCGGCGCGCCTGACGATGGGGTTGGTGGCCGGGTCGCCGGGCAACACGAAGCCGCTCGATCCGGTGACGCCGCGCGGGTTCGTCGTGTTCGCGCAGAACGTGACCTATCAGGCCAAGGCCTTCAGGTTCACGATCGAGAACCAGCCCGTGGGTGGGCAGGCCTCGTTCGATCAGCTGGGCCTGCTCGAACCGAAGCCGCTGCTGCTCACGCTGGACGTCAAGGTGGCGCCGCGGTCGATGGTGACGCGCACCGTGTATGCGACCTCGTCGAACGCGAAGGAGCAGGTGCGTGTGCGGGTCGAGGAGATTCGCATCGAGGACTTCCTGCCGGTCAGCGGCGGGTTGGCCACGAAGGTCATTCTCAACCCGGACATTTCGAACCCGGATATCTCGAATCCCGACATCTCGAACCCGGATATCTCGAACCCGGATATCTCGAATGCCGAGGTCCACAACCCCGACATTTCGAATCCCGACATCTCCAACCCGGATATTTCGAATCCCGATATCTCGAATCCGGATATCTCGAATCCCGACATCTCCAACGTGCAGCTGGCGAATCCGGATATCTCGAATCCGGATATCTCCAACCCCGACATTTCCAACCCGGACATCTCGAACCCGGATATCTCGAATCCCGACATCTCGAATCCCGACATCTCGAACGGGTCGATTACCGATGTGACGTGGACGATTCGCAACGACGGCAACACGACGTCGGCGTTCAACGTGAATCTGTTCCTGGCCAATCAGGCCGCGTCGGCCGGCGGCATCAAGACGCAGCTGGTCGTGCACAAGACCTACAAGACGCCCGTGTCGGATGGGTGTGCGCTCAAGACGCAGACGCAGACCGTGCTGGTGGCCAACGTCCTCAATCCCGAGTTCAAGGCCTACGGCGACGACCCGGCGTTTGATCCGGCCAACCCGGACATTTCGAACACGACGCTGTGGCTCGAGCCCGGCGGCGAAGGCAAGATCACGCTGCGCATCGTGGATCCCGATCCCACCGACAACGTGGAATTGAATCCGGTGGAGGATGTCACCCCGGTCGTGCAGGCGCAGCCGGTCAATACGCCCGACCTGACCCAGCCGACCCCGGTGCCGCCGGCCACGCCGCTGCCGACCGATCCGCCGCCGCCCGCCCAGACGATGCTGGCGTTTGTGGCGCAGCCGGCGAATACGCTGGTGAACACGGTGATGCCCGACATCACGGTCAGCGCCTTCGCGGGGCTGACGCCCGCGCCGGGGGTGCAGGTGACCCTGGCCATCGCGATCAACCCGTCCGGCGGCAACCTCGTCGGCACCGTGACGACGTTGACGGACGCGTTGGGGATCGCGACCTTCAGCGGCCTGGCCGTGAATGAAGACGGCGTCAACTACCGGTTGTCGGCCTCGGCCAGCGCGGCGGGAGCGTTGCCGGTGTTATCCGATCCGTTCACGATCGGCGCGGTCGCGCCGCCTCCGCCACCGGCCGGGCCGTGGACGGCCTCCGGCAGCGGGTTGGTGACGCTGGTCGACAGCGGAACGGCCGGAACGCCGCGGATGACGTATCAGCACAACGGCGCGCCGAACTTCAACGGGGCGTGGGCGCTGACGAGCACCGCGGCCAGCGCCGGCGCCGTGCGCCTGGATTGGGAGTGGACCGGGTTCCACTCGTACTGCGCCGCGGCCGTGCAGCTGCAGACCTTCGTCAACCGCGGCGGCCTGGATGTGTTCGTGGGGCCCCAGCTGCAGTTCAACGACAACTGCGTCGGCGCGAACAACCCGAGCGCGGGCTTTGCCTTCGCGGGTGCGACCACGGTCAACGTGCTGGTGGGGGACACGTACGGCTTCCGCTTCACCGGCAGCCACTTTGATGGCACCTATGAACTTCAGGGGACGTTCAGTGCCGTCGTCAACGGCGCGACCTCGGCGAATCCGTTCGTGGTGACCAATGCGTCAGACGGCGGTCCCGGGTCGCTGCGCGCGGCGATCGCGGCGGCGAATGCCGCGCCGGATCCCAACACCATCACGTTCGCCATTCCCGGCGCCTGGGTGCACACCATCGCCCCCGCCACGCCGCTGCCGATCATCACCACGCCGGTGACCATCGACGGCCTGTCGCAGCCGGGGGCGGTCTCGATGGCGCCGATGATCAACATCGACGGCCGCTTCATGCAGAACCTCGTCTCGAACAACGGGGATGACCTGCCGGGCACGAACATCGGCCTCGCTCCCGGCTTTGAGGTGGCCGCGTCCGACGTGACCATCCGCGGCCTTGGCATCAACCGGTTCCCGGGGCCGGGCGTGTTTGTCCTCAACGGCGCGAACAACGTTCGCGTGGAGGACAACGCGATTGGCGCCGGACGTCCGGGCGTCATGACGTGGCCCAGCAACAACATGGGCGTCTGGCTCAACTACGGCACCAATCACGTCATCACCCGCAACGTGTTGTCGTCGTCGGAAGGGTCCGGCATCCTGCTCGTCGGCGGATCCGGCACGAGTATCACCGCCAACCGCATCGGCACCAGCGCCGACGGCCTGACGGCCCTGCCGAACCTGGACAACGGCATCACGATGTACGACGGGACGACCGGGACGATCATCAGCGGCAACCTGATCTCCGGCAACGGCACGATTGGCGGGTTCAACGGCTACGGCATCGACATCCAGAACAGCGGCGGCGCCGACGTGGCCAACACGGTGATCACCAACAACGTGATTGGCCCGGACGCCAACGGCGGGGTGCTGGCGCGCGGGGGGGCTCAGGGCAACTCCGGTGGTGGCATCCGGGTTCAGCGAGGACCCGGGACCGTCATCGGCGGCGTCGGGGCCGGCAATACGATCGTGGGGAACACCGGGATCGGCGTGACCATCACCGGGGAGCCTGCCGGGAGCGTGGTTGTCACGTTCAACTCGATCTTCGACAACACGGGGCTGGGCATCGACCTGGCGTCCGACGGTGTGACGGCCAACGACGCCGGCGACGCTGACGGCGGACCCAACGGCCGGATCAACTTCCCGGTGCTGGCCAACGCGAGCAACGCGGGGGCGACGACCACGGTCGACATGACCGCCGACATGGACACCGCCAACGTCGTGTACCTCATTCAGGTGTTTGCCAGCCCGGTGTGTGACACCGGCGGTCATGGCGAGGGCCGCCAGTTGGTCGGCAGTTTCGACCGGTCCAGCAATGGCTCCGGCGATCTCGCATACACGCTGACCCTCGACCAGTCGGTGCCGGCCGGCCATGTCCTGACGGCGACCGCCACGCGGGCAACCGGAGGCGGAACGTCTGAGTTCTCGCAGTGCGTGACGGTGCCGGCTCCGCCGGCGCCGTTGGTGCCCGAAGGATCGGCGGGTGGTGGCGGTGGGACGCCCTTCGGGCCGATCACCTGCGCCGCCGGTTCAACCGGCGCCGGCCTGCGCGGCCACGCCGGTGACGACATCGACCGCACCGAACTGTGGTGCCGCGAGGTGGTGGCCGGACCGGGGCTCGGCGCCGAGAGTTTCGCCGGTGGTGTCGGCGGCTTCGGGGGAACGAATTACGCCGACACGCTGATGTGTCCGGCCGGGTCGTTCATGATCGGCGTACACGGCCGGGCGGGCACGGTCCTCTGGGGCGGGAACGTTGTCGATACGCTGGGCGTCACGTGCCGCAATGCGACGACTGGCATCGTGAGCCAGACGCCAACGATCGGGGGGGCGTCGCCCTCGGCCACGCCGTTCGCCATCACCTGTCCGGCGGGACAGGAAGTGATTGCCATCGGCGGCGGCCAGGGCGGCCTGCTCGATCGCATTTCGATTTATTGTGGGGACCGGTATCCGGGCATGGAGCCGGTGGCGGTCCTGGCGGCCTCGTTCGAACCGCCGGCTCCCGACGATCAGCGTCCGAGCCGGCCGCGCGCCTGGTCCAGCAGGCGTTCGGCCGTCCTGACCAGCCGGTAACTCGGCAGGTCATCCAGGAAGACCGCCGTCGCCTCGCCTTTGCGCGCGAGGCAACGGTCGAATTCCGACGCGGCTTCCGGGAAGGCGCCCAGTGCGAGATACGCGCGGCCCAGGCTGAGCCGGCCCAGCCAGGTGTCGGCCAGCTTCTGGGCCGCTTCGAAGTGCGTCAGCGCCTCGCGGGAGCGGCCGGCCGCCAATGCCGCTTCACCCTTGAGCAACGCCGCGTAAATGCGCGGCTCGTTCTCCAGCCGGTTGTCCATGTCGACGACGATCGCGTCGGCCGCCGCGGCCTGACCGGCCTCAATCATGACCTTGGCCGACGTGTAAAGGATGCCGTCCTCACGTCCAGCCGCGACCGCCTCGCGGGCCGCGCGCACAGCCGCCGCCCTGTTCCCCTGCGCGAGCAACACGTCGGCCTTGATCGCCAGCCGCCGGCCCACGGACGTCAGGTTCTTCGCCTCGCGATCCTGGGCGATGGCTGCGTCGAGCATTGCGAGGGCGTCGCGGTCGCGCCCCTCGAACAACGCCATGTCGATGCGGCCGCTCGCCGCATCCGCCTTCGCGTCCGCCGACGGGAGCGCGGCGAGCCGATCCCACGTGGCCGCCGCCTCCGCCGTGTGGCCCAGGGCCAGGTGGGCCAGGCCCATCGCCACGTACGCCTTGATGCGCTCCGGGTTGATCTGGAGCACGTCGTTGGCGAGTGTGATGGCCTGATCGAAGTTGCCGACGTACATCGCAAACAGCGCCGCGTTGTTCCGCCGGATGACGTTGGTGGGATAAATCTCCGACGCGCGCAGACCGGTCTCGAGCGCCTTGGCCAGTTCGCGCCGCTGAAACTGCGCCACCGCGAGATTGGCGAGGCCCGCCGAGTCGGCGGGGTACTGCGCCGCCAGCGCCTCGAATTCCTCGAGGGCCTTGTCCGAGTTCCGCTTGAACAGGTAGTAGCCGCCGCGCGTGCGGAACTTCTCGCGCTCGGTCATGCGGTCGAGGTGCGACAGGGCCTCGGAATAACTCGCCTCCGCTTCCTCCGGCCGGCGGAGATTGGCGTAGGTGGCGGCCAGGCCGGCATGCGCGCGGCCGAACTCGGGGTCGATGGCCAGCGCGCGCTGGTAGGCCGCGATGGCGTCCTCCTGTCTTCCCGCCCAGCCGAACTCCTGCGCCTCCGCGTACGCCTTGGCCGCCTCGAGTGAGGCCGCCGTGAACGTCTCGGCGTCGCTCACGGCATTTTCCGTCTTGGTATCACCCAGCGTCTCGCGCACGCGCGCCGCCGCGCGGCCCACGGCCTCGAGCACCTGGTCCTTGCCGGCCGCTGTTGTCGTCCAGTCGACCAGCACTTCGTCGCTTTCGGTGCGCGTCGCGGTGACACGCAACGCGATGCCGTCGCCCGACGAAGTGATGTCGCCGCCGACGATCACGTCCAGGCCTTCACGCATGGAGACCAGTTTGGCCACCGCCGGATCGAGCGACGAGCCCGGCTGCAGCGTCGCGGCCAGGCGCAGCGCATCGCGCCTGGGGTAGGCCGTGATGAACGACGCGCCTTCGACGCCGACCGCCATGGCCTGTTCGACCAGGCCGGTGTAGACCGTGTCCCCGGTGCGATTGGCGAAGTCGGCGATGAGCACCGATACGGGCTCGGTGGGTTGCGCGGCCGGCCCGCTGGCGAACCACCACGTGCCGCCGAGCAGTCCTGCCACCACGACGACCGCGGCGGCCATCATGCGCGGCGTCAGTGTGCGCGCCTCCGGGATCAACACCCCGTTGTCGTCGAGGCGTCGCAGCGCCTGCACCAGTTCCGCGGTGGTCGCGTAGCGATCGGCCGGGTCAATCTGCACGCACCTGGTGATGACCGCGTCGAAATCAGCCGGGACGTTCGGGTCGCGCTTGGCCAGCGGCTCCGGCGGCTTGGAGATGCGGTCGGTGAGTGACTGCCAGGCCGACTGGCCCGGTTCTCCTTTGCGCCGGCCGAGCAGGAGATCGGTGAGGATCAGGCCGAACGCGTAGATGTCCGTGCGGTGGTCCACCGCCTGTCCGCGCGACTGTTCCGGCGACATGTACTCGACCGTGCCGATGACCACGCCGTCGGAGTCGCCGGGTTTGTGCGCCGCGGGGCCCGGACCCCGGCGGGCCTCCGCGTTGGGATCGCGGACCGCGATCCCGAAGTCCATGATGAGGGCGTGGCCCTCGCCGTCCACCATGATGTTGGCGGGTTTGAGATCGCGATGCACCACGCCGGCGTCGTGCGCGGCTTCCAGGCCCTCGGCGATCTGCCGCGCGAGCGGCAGCACCCGTGAGACTGGCAACGTCGTTTCGCGGCGCAGGATGGTGGCCAGATCCTCGCCCTCGATGAACGACATCGTGATGTATTTCGTGCCGTCCACTTCTCCGAGGTCGTGGATGCGCACGACGTTGCGATGGGTGACCTGTCGCGCGAGCAGGAGTTCCTGTTTGAACCGGCGCTCGATGTCGGCAGACGCCCACGGGTCGGACGCCGCGTCGGGCCGGATGACCTTGAGGGCGACGACGACATTGAGCGTCTGGTCCCAGGCCTGGTACACGACGCCCATGCCGCCAACGCCAAGGGCCTTGAGGATGCGGTACCGCGAGCCGAAGGCGTCGCCGGTCTGCAGGTGCGCGACATCCCGCGCGCTCTCGCGCGGCGTACCACTCAGGCGTGTTTCGTCAGACAGCCGCGTTGCGTCGGCTTCGTCTCCACCCAGGCGGGTGCGGTCGTCGTCCTGCATGCGCGCACCGAGGATTATGGCCCATCCAGACGCGGCCGGACGGCCCGTTCCGCACGGGCGTGGCCGCGCTCCAAAAGAAACGGGGACGCCGGAAGGCCGGCGTCCCCGTTCAGTGTCCGCACCGCGAGGTTCGGCGACCTAGTTGTGACGGCAGGTGACCTGCACCGTCATCGAGGTCGACCACGAGCCCTGGTTCTGGAGCGCGTAGTAGTAGGTGCCCGCGGAGGGCAGCGAGCGCGTCACCATCGAGCTCGTGAACGGCGTGTAGATGTAGCGCCCGTAGTCATAGGTGTTGTGATAAATGCCGTAGTAGGGGATGGCGACCGTGTACCAGCTCCAGCCGTCATAATACGTGGCGTAGTTGTACCCGGTAACGTAGAGCGAGGCGTAGGAGACCAGGTCCGAGGCCCAGGTGCTCCGGTTCTCGTAGTAGGGCCAGTGCTCGAATCCCCCGTCGACGTAGGTCGAGCCGGTCGGGCATCCCAGCGCCCCGCCAACGCTCCAGTACGCAGGCGCCGTCAGGTACGAGGAAACGGTGAACAGGTTTGTGCCAGGGGCAGCGGCCGACGTGCACACCAGGACGCCGTTCGGGCTGATCGCCCGGGCCGCCTGTCCGGTCACGCAGGCCGAGTTCACCATGTTGCTCATGAACATCTGAATCCCGGACACCTGGCCCTGCAACGCGGCGATGTTGGCGGTGTTCGTGTTGATCAGCGTCCGCAGGTTGTTCTCCAACTGGAGCAGCGCCGCGCGGATGCTGGACGTCTCGGCGGCCAGCTGGGCCTGGACGTCAGCCAGTGTGGCCTGCAGTGAGGCGTTGGAGGCCTGCAGCGCCTGAATCGAGGTCTCAGCCGCAGAGATCCGGGCCTCGAGCGCGGCCGTGGCGTCGGCCAGCGTGGCAATCGCGCCCTCGTTGACGGTCAGCCGCGCTTCGGCCTCGGCGACCCGGACGGCCAGCGCGTTGAGCTGGCTCTGCAGGTCGTTGACGACCGACGTGACGCGGCTGTCAAGCGCCGCCACCTGCTGCTGAAGGGCGACCACATCCGCCGTCAGCGTGGAGAGCTGCGCGTTGATGCCGCCAATCTGCGACTGAATCATCTGGAACGGTTTGCCGTTCGGCGTGCTCCCCTGGTTGGTCGAACTCTTGCCCTGGGCGCGGGCGATTGCCGGGACCAGAAGACTGCAGGCGACAGTGAGGATAAGGACAGGTTTGAAACGATGACGAATCATGCGTGGGCTCCGGCCGAGTCGCCGAAGATCGGGGGATCTTCTACGGGGGCGCTCGGTTGCCTTGATGGCGACGACAGTATGGGTGTCGTTGGTGTTCAAAACAAGACAAAATTGACGTCGTCTGTCGTTAAATGGCGCTAGGAATGGCCATATCTGACGTTTCTGACGTATCAAAAGTGTCCTTATTTGATGACGACGAGACTTTCGGCCGTCCGCCCTTCGGCATCCGTTGCGACAAAACGGTGGGTGCCCGGACGCAGCGGCCAGGTCAACGCGGCCTCAACCGTCGTACCCAGCAGTTGTCCATCCAGTCGCCACTCGACCCGTCCAACGGCCCCACTGGCCTTCAGGGAGAGAGACTGAAACTCCCGTCGCAATGTCGGGTCAATCAGATACGTGGCGCCGCTGGCCGGTGACGTGATGCGGAAGGGGCGCCCGGTCGCCACCTCGCCACCTCGCCATCTCGCCATCTCGTCATCTCGCCACCCCGTCATGGTGGTGGCCCACTGCCGGTAGACGTCGGGGTACACGGTGACGAGGCCGCGGTCGGAGTGGTGATGCCAGGTGCAGGTGGTGTCAGGCGCGTGGCGGGGCAGCCACTCGCGCACGCGCGCCGGGCAGGCGGCGCCGGCCGTGAGACCGGAGACGGCGCACAGCGTGACCTCGCGCAGACCGGAAGGCGGCGCCAAGATCGGGGTGGTGTCAAACAGGGGCAGGGCGCCGCGGGTGTGCTCCACGGCGGCGAGCATGACGTCATAAAAGATCGGCCCCGCGCCGGTGACGCCGGAGGACTGGCGCAGCGGCGTGCGGTCGAGGTTGCCGACCCACACGCCGACGGTGAGGTCCGCCGTGTAGCCGATCGTCCAGTTGTCGTGGTACGCCTGTGACGTACCGGTCTTGACGGCGACCGGGAACGGCAGGTCGAGACTGCTGCCTTCGCCGAACGCGAAGCGGCGGGCTTCGGGGTCGGCCAGGATATCCGTAATCCAGAACGCCGCCTCCGGCGAGAGGAACGCGCGGTCGCTGACCAGCCGCGCGTACGCGCGCACGAGTTCGTCGAGGCGCACCTCGGCATTGCCGAGCGTCAGCCCCAGACCGTAGTGCGCAGCCGACCGGTCGAGTGTCGTGAGGCCCGCATGGCGGAGCAAGTCGGCGATCGACGCGACGCCGATTTCCGACGCCAGCGCCACGGCCGGGACGTTTTCCGACCCGGCCAGCGCCACCCGCGCGCGCATCGGCCCGCGGAAGCGGCCGTCGTAGTTGCGCGGACTGTACAGGATGCCCGGTTCGGCGGTGGGAAACGTGCTGGGCACGTCGGCCAGCACCTGGCCCGGGTGCCAGCCACGCTCGAACGCCGCCGCATACACGAACGGCTTGAGCGCCGATCCCGGTTGCCGCGGCGTGGTCGCCGCATCGATATCGGACCCGATGGTGGCCCAGACCAGCCACTGGCCGGTGGCGTTGTCGAGGACCACCACCGCCGCCTGGTGCGCATCGTGGGCGGCCAGCTGCGCCTGTTTCGCGCGCAGAATCCCGAGGACCGTGCGTTGGAGCGCCGCGTCCAGACTGGTGTGACACCCGGTGGAGGCGCGCGCGTCCCCACGGGCGCTGCAATACGCCTCGGGCGCGTTCAGCACCTGGCGCACCCAATGCGGCGCCAGCGACTCGGGTTCTTCGGCCGTGATGCGAATCTCTTCGGCGAGCGCGGCCTGCAGGGCGCCGGGCGCCAGCCAGCCTTCCTCGGCCATGCGGCGCAGAATGCGATGCTGGCGTGGCCGGGCAAGCGCCGCATCACGGCGCGGATTAAACCGTCCGGGCTGCTGCGGGAGCGCCGCCAGATACGCCGCTTGAGCGGGCGTCAGATCCGACGCGGGCACGCCGAAGTAGTACCGGCTGGCGCGCGCGACGCCTTCGACTTGATTGCCGTACGGCGCCAGCGCGAGGTAGCGCGACAGGATCTCGCGTTTGGTGAGCCGTTGTTCCAGGCGCAGCGCCAGAACGGCTTCGCGCAGTTTGCCGGGCACGGTCCGGCTGGCCGGACGGCCCGCGCGGGCCTCAGCCAGTGCCACCACCTGCTGCGTAATCGTGGAGCCGCCCTCGGTGATCCGGCCGGCGCGGACGTTTCGCGACAGCGCGCGGGTCAGCGCCACCGGGTCGACGCCCGGATGCGAGGGAAAGCGATGATCTTCGGCGGCCAACGTGGCGGCCACGACCATCGGCGGCAACGCGTCAGGCGGCAGCCACTCGCCGCGCGTGCCTCGGTCCGACCGCGCTTCGTACAGCCGGACACCGCGGCGGTCGAACACCTCGACCGACGGCCGTGCCTCGTCCACCGCCAGGACCGCGGCGGGCACAGGCCCCCCGCGGATGTACGCGGCCCCGGCCAGCAGCAGGCAGGCGCCGGCCCACCAGCGGCGCATTACCGCACCACCACCGTCGCGGGCGCCGCCCGGCCGTTGACCTCCGGCGCGTACATCAGTTCCGCCGACGCGCCGGCGGCGAGGAACGTGCCGGCCGTGGTCGCGCGGACCAGGTACGAGAACTCGTGGGTGCCGTCCGAGAGTCGCGTGGCGAAGATCTCCACGCGGTCGTCGTGTTTCTGCACGTGGTCGAACCCGCCACGCTGCCAGCGGCGCCACCACGGTTCGCCGTCGCCACCGGTGACCGTCGCCTCGCGCGCCAGATCCGCGGCCGTCGTGCGGAAGTACCCGTCCACGGCTTCAAACCCGGCGGGCAGGGCGTCGGCCACCGCGACATACCGGCGCTCCTGCGGCGTCGTCACGCGCAGGACCACACGCACGAGGTCGCCGGCGGCAAATTCGGTGGCCACCGGTCCCGAGCCGTTTTCCACGAAGCGTTCGTAGTGCCGTTCGACGCGCAGCCCCTGGTCGCGCGCGACCGGCGGCGACAGCGGCGTGAACGACAGCCGCGCCGACGCGTAAAGCCGGCCGGTGCCCGCGCGTGAGAGCGCAAGCGAAGCGGGTGTGCCCGATGTGACCGCGCGCAGCAGATCCGGCATCGACACCTGCAACCGTTGTGAGACGACGGAACGGCCGGAGAATCGGCCCGTGCCGATCGTCCGGGCTCCGAGGGTGGCCGTGGCCGTCATGTCGGGGACCTCGCGCTCGAAGCGGCGGTAGTAGGCCACCAGCGCCTGCAGGGTCGTGGCGTTGCTTTGTGTGTCGCCCCAGTGTCCGTTGCGTTGCGCCGCCAGCAGCCATCGCACCAGGCCGGGAATCATCGGCCCGGGTTCTTCCGCCGCGGTCGTGTCACCGCGCCGCACCAGGCCGTCGAGCACCAGGGCGGTGGCCCGCGTGTTCGAGTGCCAGATCCAGCCGAGCGCTTCGGCGTTCAGCTCCTGCACGTGGGCTTCGTCGCCCTCCACCCGCAGCGCGTTGGTCACCCGGGTCAACGCGCTCTGATACCGGGGGCCCCGGTCGTTGGCCAACGCCAGCGCGTCGAGCAGGTACGACGTGGCAAACACAGGCAACCGGTCGAGGTTGTCGGCCAGCCGCGTGATGTGTGAGGCCTGCGGGCGGCCCCATTCTCCGAGCACCTTCACCGCGTAGGCCTGCGACGCCGCCCACACCGGCACGAAGCCGATCTGCGCGGGCGGGGTGGTCTCGGCCAGCACCTGCTCCAGATAGTCGAGCGCGCGATCGACCGCGCCCTGATCCGGCGCCAGACCCAGCTGCCGGCCGGTGTGCATGACATGCAGCACGTACGCGGTCAGATACGGATTCGACTGGCAGTGGCTGGACTGCCAGTACGCCATGCCGCCGTCGCCGCACTGGAACGAGGGCAGGTCCTGCAGCAACTGCGTGGCGCGCGTGCGGTACTCGTCAGGGGGCACGGTGCCCACCGCAAAGGCGCGGCCCAGATCGGCCGCCAGCATGAAGGCGTACGCGGCCGACGCCTTCTGCTCGGCGCACTGATACGGGTACGACACGAGGTAGTCGACCCCGCCCGCCATGCCGACCAGCGCCGTGGAGGCCCAGTCGATCGTCAGCCCGCCCACCGCCGTATTGATGTCACCGGGCAGCGTGATCGGCTGCGTCCAGGTGCTGGTGGTTTGCGCAAAGGCGGCAACGGTTTCCGCAGGCGCCGGTGCATACACGGGCACGACGGATTCAAACGCATCCGTATGCTCGCCCAGCGTCACACTGACCTGGACGCGCGCCCGGCCGGTGCGGAGCGCCGTGGCGGGGAACCGGACATCAGCGCTGCCGCCCGCGCCGACCGTCAGTCGCTGCGTACTGTCGCCGGTCAGTTCCAGCAGGGTGGGATCGAGACTGCGAATGGTGACCTGCGCGGTCCCCCCGGTGGCGGTGGTGTTGGTGACCACCGCGCCGAATGACGCCCGATCGCCCGGCCGCAGGAACCGGGGATAGGTGCCGAGCAGTGTGACCGGTTTGGTGACGGTGATGTCGGCCGTGTCGCTGCCGAACCGGGATCCGGCGTCGGCGGCCACCGCCATGATGCGATACGTCGTCAGCGACTCGGGCAACGTCACGGTGGTGGTCGCCGTGCCATTGGCGTTGGTCTCCACCGAGCCCACCCAAAAGGCCAGCGGCCGCAGATCCTGCCGGACCGCGGCCAGATCGCCGCCGCCACCGCCGGCGTCGGCGCCCTTCGGCGTGAGGACCCGGCGCGAGACGATGCGCTGGCGGCTGTCGGTGGTCATCACCTGCAGCGCCTTCTCGCGGTACACGTCCTTGAGGACGTTGGGCGCGCGGTAATCGGTGAGCGACAACACGCCCTGGTCCACGGCCCACAACGTGACTTCGGCGCGGGCCGGCCGCTTCGAGGCGTCCGTCACCGTCAGCGAGACCCGCGCGGTGTTGGCGGGCCGGTACTGCTGCCGGTCGGCCGCGATGGCGACGTTCAGCGACTTGCTCGTATCTTCGACCGTCAGGGCCGCATAGCCCAGCCGGAACGCCGGTTTGCCAGGGTCGCTGCCGTCGGCGCCGAACTCCGTCGAGGTGCGCCCACGCACGAGCAGCACCGAGACGTACAGATTGGGAATGTCCTCGTCGGTGATCGGTACCTCCACCGTGTGTTGCGTCGAGGTCAGCGTGAACCGCTCGTGGCGGCGAATGCCTTCGCGCTCCACCGTCAGGAGCCCCGTGGCCGACTCCCACGGGGATTCAATCATCAGGCGCGCGCGATCGCCGGGCCGCCACGTGGTCTGTTCGGGCCGCAGCGTGATCCGGTTGTGATCGAACCGTTCCCACGCGGTGTATCCGGCGCCCATCGCCCAGAACCGGTGCTCGGTCACCGTCGCGCGTCCGGCGGCGTCACGCGCGGTGGCGCGCAGCAGGTAACTGCCCGCCTCGGGCACGGTGACCGCCTGCGTCACCGGTTCCCGCGTCGTGGTGATCGTCCACGACCCGGCCGGGGTTTCCGTCTGCGTGGATTCCCAGCGGTAGAACCCGTTGCCTTCGGCGATGCGGACGGAGTTCCACTGCAGCTTCACCAGCGACACCGCCACCGACACGCCGTCGACGGGTTGTCCCGACAGATCGACAGCCACCACGCCGAACGGACTGGGGGTGCCCGCCGTCGCGAAGTCGTCGGCGGAACGAATGCCGACGTACAACGCCGCGGGATGGACGACCACGGCGGAGCGATTCGCGATGCGCTGTCGCGACACGTCTTCCACCTCCGCCTCGAACGTGTAGCGATAGGCGCGGTTGGACGCCTCGGTGGCCACCTGTGTCGAAAAGCGGCCGTCGGCTGATGTCGTGGCCACGTCGGCGGCCGTGGGGCCGGTGTCGCCAGTCTCATCCGCCCTCGCGCCAAACGTGAAGAGGTTGGCGGGATACCGCTCGACGATCGCCGTCGGCACACCGCGCTCAGGCGTGCGGGTGACCGACCAGCGCACGGGCCGGTTGGCCACCGCCGCGCCAAACAGGTACTGCGCGGAGGCCGACAGCGACATGGCCTCGCTGGCCACGGCCTGCGGCATCGTGACGGAGGTCTCGACCTTGAAGTCAGGCTTGCGGTACGCCGCCACCAGGAACGTGCCGTCAATCGTGCGCAGCCATTCGTTGGCGGGTGACCCCTCCCACACCACGCTGATGCGATGTTCGCCCAGCACGGCGTTGGCCGGCGGCGTCCACGTCCACTCGATCGAACTCCAGCGCGTGACCGCGAGCGTCCGTTCGTCCACGACCTGGTCGCGGCTGTTGCGCGTCGTCACTTTCAGCGTGGTGCCGGCCGGCAGCAACTGGATGCCCGCCGGTCGGTCGGCGCGGACAATCGCCTTGACGTGTACGTCTTCGCCCGGCCGGTAGACGCCGCGATCGGTGAACACCGATCCGCGCAGCAGCGGCTCGGCTTCGTTGATGTCGTAGGGCACGTTGAAGTTCCACGACTCGATGCCCTCGTTCCAGTCCGACCCGACGTAGGCGACGTCGCCGTCCTTTTCGGCGGTGACGATGAAGCGGAAGTTCCAGTAGTTGTCGCGATCGCGCAGCGGCAGCGCCGGCGCCAGCGCGATGCCGTCGGCGGTCGTCGTGCCACGCCACAGCCGTTCGTTGTTCGTGTTGACGATCGAGACCGTGGCGCCGGCGACCGGCGCGCCCGTGTCGAGGGCCGTGACGAACACGAGCGTGTTCTGCGGACTGTCCTTGACGGTCAGGCCGAGGTTGGTGGCCTGGACGATCGTCGCGCGCGGCGTCAGGCGTTCGTCCGCCGGTGTCGCGCCGGCGAGGGCGTCTTCCGGCTTGATGGCGGCCCAGACCAGGCCGGCGCCGGAGGCCGGCAGGGCCGGCGTCAGATCCAGCCCGTGGGCCTGGATGGCGTCCGCCTTGATCGTCAGGCGGCGGTCGCGGCCCGGCCCGTCGGGCGCCTGGCGGAAGCGGGTTTCGTAGTCATCGGTCTGCAGCCGGAGGATCGTCGGCATCAGCTCGTCCACGGTCAGCCGCTGCAGCCACTGCGTCACGCGCGTGAAGTTGCGCGACGAGAAGGGCAGTACGGGACCTCCCGTGCGTTCCCACACGCCGTGTCCATCGCCGAAACTCACGAACGCGCGATGGTGTTCGTTGGTGACGATGGCGATCCAGGTGTAGCCCAGCCGTTGTCCATCGGCGGCCGTGAGCGAGGGGTCCAGCCGCAGGCGCCAGGTGCTGGCCGGAGGCTGCGCGTCGAACCCTGCCGATTCCGCGGTGTGGTGTTCGTACACCGCGCTGGCGTCCGGCTGGCGGGCCGTCGCTGACCGGGCCACTTCGGCTTCCGCGGTGGGGCGCGTGATGTCGCGCACCGAGAGGGCGCGGGCGACCTCGGCGGCGCCGACGGGCCGGAAGAACGCCAGCGGCGTCCGGCCGGACGGATCACACGCGTCGCGGCAGAGCCATCGCGTGTCCACGAAGAAGGCCGGCTCCATCTCCAGTCGTGTGGTCTGCGGCTCGCGCGGACGCGCCGGCCCGGCCGGGCTCGGCATGTCGGCGCCGAGCGTCAACGCGATCCACGATTCGACCGGAGGCACCGTCGTCGTCTCGAGCATGACGACGGTGTCTTCAGGCGGGAAGCGTTCGCGATCCCATTCGGCCGCCTGGCGCAGCGTGAGCGCGGCGCTGGCTGACGCCGCGCGGCGCGTGGCCGCGACCTTCGCCTCGAACTGCGCGAGGCCGTTGGGATCGCCGGTCTTCAGGCGCGCGAGTTCACGATCGGTGAAGGCGGGCGGCGTCCATTCGTGGGGCTCGTAGGCGGCCCGCAGGTGCGCGAGCACGTCAGACGGGCGGACGCGCTGGTTGAACCGCAGGGCGACGGTGATCGGCGAGTCGTACCGGCCCGTGCGACGAACCCATTCGGCCGAGAGCAGTTTCACGGTCGGCGTCGTGAACTCGAAACGAAATGGGGTGCCGAGACGACGGCCGGCCGCGCTGGTCGCCGACGGATCAACCGTGACGGTGTACGTCGTGGCGTCCGGCAGGGGCGCGGCCGGATCCGGCGTGAACAGCAGGATCGTGGTGCCCGACCACCGGAACTGTCCCGCGATGCGCGGAGTGATCGTGACCCAGGGAATCTGCGGATTGGCCGGAGCGCGGCCGAGCGCGATCATCGGCTCGGAAAAGATCAGGCGGATTTCCGACGCATCCGAACGCTGCGTCACCTCACCTCGCGGACTGGCGTCCACGATGGTGAGCGGCTGATTCTGAGCGGAACTGGCAAGCGTGAAGGAGGAGAGCAGGAGGGCCAACAGGCCGGCTCGGCGCATGAAGCGATCTTACGGCGGCGGCAGGCGCACCCGCACACCTTTGCGCGGGTCGCCCCACGCGCGCGCCACGTGCAGATCGACGCGCCGGTGCCGCCGGGACGTTGGACGGTCAGCGATCGGAATACGAACCGTCCGCCAGGCGGCGTCGGCCGTGAAGCGATCGACCAGTTGTCCGTCCACCCAGATCGATACCTGCGTGCTGAACCGGTCGTGGCCCGCCAGGTCGAACGTGATGACCGGTGCCTGCGCCGGCACGTAGAAGCTGGCGCGGCCCCCCGTCCAGCCGTCGGCGTGTACGCCGTGACGGTACGTTGCGAGCCACGCCGGGTCGCGCAGCGTCCCGAGGACGACCGCCACGACGGCCACGCCAATCCACGCAGCGGCGCGTGTGGGGGTCATCGCCATGTGATCCACGTGTCGAGGTATTCGGGCCACGTCACATCCCGAAACGGCATGGCCCCGGCCCAATAGAGCAGCATCTGGCCGATCGACATGACGACCAGCAAGGTGACCACCGCGGTGACCGCGCCGCGGACCGGCCGCGAGGCGTCACGCAGGCGATCGAAGGCCGCCGCCAGCGGCAGCGCCAGCAGCGGCAGCAGATCGGTGTACCCGCGATGCCCGAAGCTGCCGCCGAATTGCCAGTCGTACCAACTGCCGATGAGCCAGGTGAACAGCGTGAAGGTGATCAGCGCAGCCGCGCGATAGCCGGCCGTCAGCGGATGCCGCAGCGCGAGTCCGGCCATCGCCATCAGGAGCAGGGGCGACCACAGGAACAGCCCCTTCGGAAACCAGAACAGGATGCCGGTGATGTGCGGCGCGTCAAACCGCATCGTGGCAGGCAGCAGGCTGTACGGACTGACGATCCACGAGCCGGTCACGGCCTTGTAGATGGCCAGCTGCGGGACGGCGACCGCGAGCGCCACCGCCGCGGCGATCAGCAGATGCCGACGGGCGGACCACAACGACGCCGGACGATACAGCGCCGGCACGAGCGCCAGCAGCAGGTGACTGTGGCGCACGAGGAACAACAGGCCCACCACCGCGCCCAGGTGAATGGCGGCCCGGCCACCCGGCTGCGTCCAGAACCGCTCCGTGGCCCACAGCAGCGCCGCCACGAGGAAGACGCCATAGGCGTGACTGTACGTGGCATCAAACGTCAGGTAGTGGAACAGGTTGGTGCCCAGCGTGATGACGACCAGCGTGGCCAACGTGACGGCGGCCGGGACGTGACGTTGCAGGATCCGTTGCAGGATGGCCAGCCCTGCGACACCCCAGACGAGACCGGACAGGCTGGCGCCGATCTGGTAGTACAGCGAGAAGCCGTCCGGCGGCAGGTTCGACCAGAGCGTCAAGGCGTGCGCGATCAGGAAAAACGGCAGCATGAAGACCGCGGCGCCGATGGGATGCGGATTGAGCCACCAGCTCGTATTCGGCCACCTGAGAATGCCGGTGTGTTCGGGGAACGCGCCGCCGTACTGGTCGTCGGCCACGGGCCACAAACGCGGGCTGCCGTGCAACACCAGCGACGGCAGGTAGACGTGATAACTGATGCCGTCGGATCGAATGGGCTGTTCGGCCAGACCGCGGCGGTAGATCTCAATCTGCGCGAGCAGGCCCGCGCACGCCACCAGCGGCACGAACCAGCGCAGCAGCCGCGTGGTCACCGCTTCTTGAAGCCGCCGGTGCCCTTCTTGAAGCCCTCGCGCTTGAATCCTTCACGCTTGAAGCCCTCGCGCTTGAACCCCTCGCGTTTGAATCCCTCTCGCTTGAATCCGGGCTTCTTGAAGCCGTCCTTCCGGAAGCCGCCGGGTTTGCCGGGGCCACCCGCGGGGCGCGGCCGGGAGCGCGGCCGGTCGTCGTCGGCGCCCGCGCCGGCGGGCATGACCTTGATGTCGACCGCCGTGCCGCGAATCTTCTTGCCGGTCATCTTCTCGATGACCGTGTCGGTCAGGTCCGCATCCACCTCCACGGTGGAGTACGTGGGATTGATCCGGATCGCGCCGATGGCGCGCGAGTCGATGCCCGACTCGCCGGCAATCGCGCCCACCATGTCGCCGGGGCCGACGCCGTCCTGTTCGCCCACGCTGAAGGCCAGCGTGGTCTTCGGCCCGGTGTCACGCCGCGGCCGCGGCGAGTCGCCGGCGCGCGACATCGGCCGTTCGGCGCCGCGGGGCTTCTCGTAGGGCGCCCGGGTCTCCGGGCCGCCGAAGTCGCGGGCGCGCGAGGCGCGGGGCTCCGCGGCATCGCTGCGGCGGGGCTTCGGCGCGTCGGCGCCACGGAACTCGCGCACGTCGGCACTGCGGGAGTCCGAACCGCCGTCGGCCTTCTCGAGCAACGTCAAGGCCGCCGCCGCGATGTCGACGGGATCGAAGTCCTCGCCCAGCGACGCCACGAACGCCTTCATCTCATCGAGCCCGCCGGCGACGATGCGCTCCTGCAGCGACGCGCGCGTCTCCTCGAGACGGCGGGCCTTGAGCGCGGCGAGGGTCGGCAGTTCCGCGCGTTCGATGGTCTGCCGCGTGGATGATTCGATGAACGCCAGGGTCCGCCGCTCGCGCGGATCCACCAGGGTGATCGCCACGCCCTCGCGGCCGGCGCGGCCCGTGCGGCCGATGCGGTGGACGTAGACCTCGGGCGCCGTCGGGATGTCGTAGTTGATGACGTGTGAAATGTGTTCGATGTCGAGGCCGCGAGCCGCGACGTCGGTGGCCACCAGCACATCCGCCTTGTCTTCGCGCACCAGCTGCATGACGCGGTCGCGCTGCCGCTGCTCCATGCCGCCGTGCAGCGCCTGGGCCGCGAAGCCGTGTGACTTGAGCGTGTCGGTCAGCTCGTCGACCTCCAGCCGCGTGCGGCAGAAGATGATCGTGGAGGTCGGCGATTCGAATTCAAGCAGGCGGTTCAGCGCAAACGCCTTCTGCTGGCGCGATACAAGGTACGCCGTCTGCCGCACCCGCGGCACGTCGCCGGCGGCCGGCTTGTCGGCCTTGATGGTGACGCGCGCCGGTTTGGTCAGGTGCGTTTCCGCGATCTTCGCCAGCCGCGGCGCCATCGTCGCCGCAAACAGCATCGTCTGGCGTGTCGACGGCGTGGCAGTGAGCAGGGTGTCGAGATCGTCGGCAAAGCCCATGTCGAGCATTTCGTCGGCTTCGTCGAGCACGAGCACTTCCAGCGCGTCCAGTTTCAGCGTCTCGCGTTTGAGGTGATCGAGCGCGCGGCCCGGCGTGGCCACCACGACGTCCGCGCCGCGGCGCAGCGCGCGGACCTGCTGGTCCATCGGCGCGCCGCCGTACACGGGGACGACGCGCAGCGGCGTGCTCTTGGAGTACTTGTGCACCGCCTCAGCCACCTGCATGGCCAGTTCGCGGGTGGGGACGAGAATCAGCGCGCGCGCGGCCGTGCCGTCCTCGCGTTCGGTGCTGAGCAGCCGATGGAGCAGGGGCAACGCAAAGGCGGCGGTCTTGCCGGTGCCCGTGCCGGCCTGCCCGATCAGGTCGCGCCCACCCAGCAGGAGCGGAATGGCCTCCGCCTGAATCGGCGTGGCCTCCTCGTATCCAAGGGCGGTGACGTTGGCGATCAGGGCAGGGTGGAGCGACAGGTCGGAGAAGGCAGGCACCCAGTCAGTGTACCTGCGATTACCCCCGCTCGTCCCGGAGGGCCGCTTCCAGGCCTCGATCACTGGGTCGGGCGGCAGCCCGACGGGAACGTTGGGGCCATCGTCCGTCGTTCGTCACCCGGCGCACGGGCCGAGGACGCGGAGCCGTTCGATGAACGCCTGGGTGTCCCACTCGCGGATCACATAGTCGACGTGTTCCCAGCCGTGTTCGTCGGACACCACGAACACGCGGCCATCGATCGCGAGGACGCCGTACGGTGTGACCGTGGTCGAGGTCTTGATCTCGTCGCTGCCCGTGTCGAAGAACCGGGCAAGGACCACGGATTCGGGGCGCGCGGGGTCGTCGACGACCCAGAGCTCGAGATCGAAGGTCCCAGAGGCGACAGTGCCGGCCGGTCCAAGCCGGTCGTATTCGATGCGATACAGGTGCCGGCCGTTCACTCTCGACGTGGTGCGCCACCACGTCTCGCTCAGTCGCGCTCCGGCCGGCTCCTGGGGTGGCGCCGGCGCACCGTACGCGCGCTGGAACGCCTCGTGCCGTTCACGGTCGAGGAGTGCCTGCACCCGCCTGGCCGAGGCGTCCGTCCGGCTGGTGGTCTCAAGCCGTTCGAGGGCGGTGACGCGGGCATCACCGCGACGGGCCAGGCCGTACGACGCATGCACGTCGGTCGACGGCGCGCCAGCCGGCAGGGGCGCGCGATCGACGATGGGCGGAATGGCGGGCACCAGCGCCCCACAGAAACCCGGCGGCACGGCCACGCCGGTACGCAGCTCCCGTGTGTCACGCCGGCCGACAGGATGAAACGCCCACGAGCCCTGCGCGCCATCGAGTGGCGCAGCTCGCCACGTACCGGACTCGTACACCGCGAACGGAAAGACGTACCCCTGCTGCAGGACCGCGCCCAGCGTCAGCGACTGCGCCGCCGCCGCGAGGTGCACCACAGCGACTACACCGGCAAGGAACCCACGAGCCCACGAACCCACGAACCCACGAACCCACGAGCCCACGAGCCCACGAACCCTTACCGGTAGATCTGGTTCTTGATCCCCGCCGGCGGCGGCTCGACCACGATCGCCGGGAACGTGGTCTGTTTCATCAGCCGGTACATCGGGACGCGCTGTCCGCCCGCGCCGCCACGGCCGCGGCCTGCCGCCGCCTGCGGCGGGTCATCGGGATCGGCCGCGGCGCCCGCGCGCCCGCCGGCGCCGCCGCCGCGATTGGTCGTGACCTGCAGGAAGTCGTCGAGGTAGCCCCAGGTCACCAGGTTGTCGTCGGTCTCCGGTTCGAGCAGGTAGCTGATGAGATTCGACTTGGCCTGACCGCTCGGGATGAACAACGTGCCGGCCGGCAGCGTCATCGTTTCGGTGCGTTTGTCGGCCGTGACCTCACGCAGGTAGTGCCCCTGGAAGTAGGTGTCGGCGCTGATGGACGTCGCGTAGTACACCTCGAGCTCCACCGACACGGGCGCGGTGAGGCGCTGCACGGTGATCTGATGATCGTGCAGGACCGGCAGTACGCGGTGGGCCGCGCCGGCCGCGACGAAGTAGCCCCACGGACGTGTCGTGCTGCGTGTCACCTCGTAATCGAGGAACACCGGCCGGTTGACCTTCTCCCAGGTCACCGGCGCGGCCGGCTGCGGCGCCGCGCCCGCGCCGCGTCCGGCGCCGCCGCCGCGCGCCGGACCACCGGTACGCACCCAGAACTCCTCGTTGCCTTTGTTGCGCAGGCGGTATTCCAGCGGCACCTGGTCGTTGTCCGCGTCGTTGTGGCCGCGCGCAATTGCCGACGACTTCGCGTTGGCAATCACGCGCTTGAGGTCGGCCGCGCGGGAGGCGGCGAACCGGATGAGTTCGCGCTGTCCGATGTACTGCCCGCGGACCTGATGGCGGTACGTCTCCTCGCGCGGAATCTCGACGACGCGCGCGCCGTTGTCGACCACGCGATGGGTGCCCGACGGCGTCTCGAAGAGGAAGCCCAGCGTGTTGACCATCGCGCCGTACACGTGCTGCTTGCGCGGCTCCACCGACGTCGCGCCCCAGCCGGCCTCGCCGTTCACCGTCTGCGGCCCCGAATACCAGAAGCCGTCGTAGTTCTCGGCGCGCAGCGCCCGGCGGATGGCCGCGATGATTTCGTTGTTGCCGAAGTCCACCAGGCCCTGGTCGCCCGCCGGATTCATGTTGGTCTGGTACGTCAGCGTGTACGGCGCGGACCCGCCGTGGTGGGTATCCACCCAGATGTCGGGCTGCCACACGTTGACCACCTGCGTGACCAGCGCGGCAATCTCCTGCGACTCCAGCTTCAGGTAGTCGCGGTTCATGTCGAAGTTCTGCTCGTTGGTGCGCCGCCGGACTTCCGCGCCGTCCGGATTGATGGTCGGGATGTTGAGCACCACCACCTGGTCGAGCAGCGGCCGCAGGTCGCCCTGCACCAGGTCGCGCATGATCTCCATGCTCGCGTCCTTGCCGGCCACCTCGTTGCCGTGCACGTTGTTGGCGATCAGCACGATCGGCTTGTCGGTCTTGAGGACGTCTTCCGGCCGGTAGATGGGCGGGTTGGACAACACCGCCAGCACCACATCCCGGCCCGCCAGCGTCGTCGTCAGCTTCTTGACGCTCATGAGATTGGATGCGGCGTCCAGCTCGTAGACGAACTTCATCAGCGGGTCGTACAACGTGCCGCCCTGGCTGTAGTTGACCGCCTCGGCCGGCGTCTGCAGACGCTGGGCCTGCGCCTGCGGCGTGGCGGGCAGGAGCGTGGACGAGGCGCCCGCGAGGCCCAGGGCCAGCGCGAACAGGAAGACGGAACGCAGGGTGCGAGGCATGCGCGGATTCTAGCATCGGCTGGCGTTTGTTACGATGCACTCCGGGGGCATTCCTCAGATGACAGAGACCGTCACGCTGCTCGAGTCGCTGCGCGCCCAGGCGGTGCGTGTCTGGCAGGTCCTACCGGACATCGGACTCGCGATCGCGCTGCTGCTGGCCGGGTGGCTGGTGGCGCGGGGCGTGCGCCGCCTGACGATTCGCGTCCTGCGGTGGATCAAGGTCGACGAAGTGGCCGAACGCACCGGGCTCGAGGATGCGCTCATCCAGGGCGGCGTGCGGTACACGACGGTGACGCTCATCGCAAACACCTTGTACTGGCTCATCCTCGCCGGGGTGTTTGTCGGCCTGCTCGACGCGCTGGGGGTCAGGGCGGCGGGTGAGTTGTTCAGCCGCGCCGTGCGGTTCGTGCCCAACGTGTTGCTGGGCGTCGGCATCCTGGTGTTTGGCTCACTGCTGTCACGCGTGGTGGGTGGTCTGGTGACCGGCTACCTGGCCAACATCGGCAGCGCGGCGGCCGAGCCGGTCGGCGCACTTGCGAGATACGCGATGCTGGTGTTCGTGGTGTTCATGGCGGCCGAGCAGGTCGCGATTGGCAGCGCGGTGCTGGTGTCGGCCTTTCAGATCGCGTTTGCCGCGATTTGCCTGGCGGGGGCGCTGGCCTTCGGGTTGGGCGGCCGGGACTGGGCCGCCAAGGTCATTGAACGGTACACGCGGAACTCGGGCCGATGATCATCGACTGCCACACGCACCTGAACAACTACCACGACGAATCGGTGGCCGATCTCGATGGCTGCCTGACACGCATGCGCGCCGCGATGCGCCGCAACCGGGTGGATGTCGCCCTCGTGCTGACGTCCTACAAGGTCATGCCGGGCCGGCCCTCCACGCGCGCGGTCGTCGAGGCGACCCGCGGCCTGACGAACATTCACGTGGTGGCCGGCGTGTCGTGGCGCTCGCTCACCGACGACGACCTGGCCGAATGGCGGCAGATGCTCGAGGCCGGGGAACTGAAGGGCCTGAAGTTGTACCCGGGCTACGAGCCGTTTTATCCCGCCGACAAGAAGCTGGAACCGGTGTATCACCTGGCCGAGGAATTCGGTGTGCCGGTGATGATTCACTGCGGCGATACGTACTCGCCGACCGGGAAGGTGAAGTACGCCCACCCGCTCAACGTCGACGAAGTCGCCGTGGATTTCCCGAAGGTCAAGTTCCTGATCTGCCACCTGGGCAATCCGTGGTTCCGCGACTGCATGGAGGTGGTCTACAAAAACGACAACGTGTACACCGACATCTCGGGGCTCACGTTGGGCGACTTCTCCGATCGCTTCGAGGCCTACATGCGGGCGCAGCTCAAGGAGATGTTGCTCTGGGGCATGAACCCCCGCAAGGTGTTGTACGGCACCGACTGGCCGCTGGCCACCATGGAGTCGTACCTGCAGTTCGTGGAGGAGCTCAAGCTGCCGCCGGCCGACCGCGAATTGATGTTGTGGCGGAACGCCGTCGACCTCTTCAAGCTCGACCCGCCGTCCGCGGCCGGCGGACTCGGGGCGCTGCTGAGGGGCTTTTGAGGGCGCCGTTTGCGCCGTTTGCGCGTGTCGACGGCTACCTGCCCCTGGAAGACCACGGCCTGGTGGGCGACGGGTCGACGGCGGCGCTGGTGGCGCGCGACGGCGCCGTGGTGTGGCTGTGTGTGCCGCGATTTGATTCGCCGCCGTTGTTGTGCCGGTTGCTCGACACGCGGCGCGGCGGTGCGTGGACGACCGAGCTGCGGGACACCATCGAGGGCCGGCAGGCGTATGACGAAGATACCGGCGTCCTGATCACCGAGGTGCGCAGCGCCGACGCCACGGTGCGGTTTACCGACGCGATGACCTTTTCGGCCGGCGCCAGCCTGCTCGACGAGCGGGAGATGGCCCGCGGCGAACTGTTGCGGCACATTGAGGTGCTGCGGGGGCCGGCGCGGCTGACCATCTCTCTGACTCCGCGCGACGGCGCGGACGTGCCGGGTGTGCACCTCGAGTCCAGCCTGCCGCTGACCGGGTGGCGCACCGAGGTGGAGTTGCCCGAAGGCGCCGACGTGTGGGTCGCGCTGCGCTGGCGCAGCCAGCCGGAGGCCGTCACGTTCGAAGAGGTGATGGGGCGCACGCGCGCGGCCTGGCGCGCGTGGGCCACACACCTCAACTACGACGGCCCCCAGCGCGCGCTGGTCCGCCGCTCCGCCCTCACGCTGAAACTGCTCGATTACTTCGGCAACGGAGCCATCGTGGCCGCGCCCACCTCGTCGCTGCCGGAGGCCATCGGCGGTCCGCGCAACTGGGATTACCGCTACGCCTGGATCCGGGATGCGGCATTCTCGGTGGACGCGCTGCGCGCCATCGGTCTGGTCGACGAGGCGCGCGGATTCCTGCATTGGGCACTGCGAGCCTTCGAGCAGAGCGGCATGCCGAAGGTGCTGTACACCGTGGATGGCGGCGCGCCGGAACCGGAACGGCTCGACCCCAATCTGGAGGGCTATCGCCGGTCGGGCCCGGTGCGGTGGGGCAATGCGGCGGCCGATCAGATTCAGCATGACGTCTACGGGGAAATCGTCGACTGCGCCTATCAGTGGGTGAAGAACCACGGCGATCTCACGCCCGCGCAGTGGGACCAGCTGCGGCGGCTCATCGATGCGGCGAGTCTGGCCTGGCGGTCGCCCGACCAGGGGATCTGGGAGGTGCGCACGCCCGGCCGGGTGTTCACCTACTCCGCGGCGGTCTGCCATGTGGCGCTCGACCGCGGCGCGCTGATGGCCGAACGCTTCGGGTTCGAGGGCGACATCGCCGGCTGGCGGCGCGCGGCCGGCGAAATTCGAGACGCGATTCTGCACGAAGCCTGGGACGACGAGGAACGGCTGCTCACCGAACATCTGGGCGGCGGCAACGCCGACGCGAGCATCCTGACCCTGCCGCTGCGGCGGGTCGTGCCGGCCACGCACCCGCGCATGGTCTCCACGACGTCCTCCATCGTGCGCCGGCTGGGCGCCGGTCGCGGATTGTTGTACCGCTATCTGCCGCGGCACTCGCCCGACGGACTGCCGGGGCACGAAGGGGCGTTCCTGTTGTGCAGTTTCTGGCTCGTCGACAACCTGACGCTGCAGGGCCGGCTGGAGGAAGCGCACGCGTTGTACGACTCACTCTGCGATCGTGCGAATCCGGTCGGCCTGCTGCCGGAACAGATCGACCCCTCGTCGGGCGCGTTCCTCGGAAACTTTCCGCAGGCCTTCAGCCATGTCGGCGTCATCCAGAGCGGCATTCGCCTGGCCGCGGCGCGCGCAGCCACCGAGGCGCGGTAAGCGCGGTAAGATCGTGTCGGGAGTCCCCGACATGATGATTCGGTCCTACACGCGATCCACCCTTGCCGCGGCGTGTGTGGCGCTGTGCGGCGCCGCCTTGGCCGCGCAACAGACGCCGTCTTCCGCACTGAGCGAGCGCCTGCCGGTTGACCCCGCCGTCACCACCGGCCAGTTCGACAACGGTCTGAAGTACATGATTCGCCGGAACGCGCTGCCCGCCGGCCGCGCGGAACTGCGCCTGGTGGTTAACGTCGGTTCCATCGTGGAAGACGACGACCAGCTGGGGCTGGCGCATTTCGTCGAACACATGGCCTTCAACGGCACGAAAAACTTCCCGAAACTCGAGACCGTGTCGTTCCTCGAGTCACTCGGCATGCGGTTCGGTCCCAGCATCAACGCGTTCACGAGTTTCGATGAAACCGTCTACATGTTGCAGGTGCCGACCGAAAAGCCGGAGGTGCTGGCGCGCGCGATGCTCATCCTCGAGGACTGGGCGCACAACGTGTCGTTCGACCCGGCGGAGGTCGACAAGGAGCGTGGTGTCATCATCGAAGAGTGGCGTCTGCGTCGAGGCGCCGGCGCGCGCATGCAGGATCAGCAGTTGCCCATCCTGCTCAAGGGCTCGCGGTACGCCGAGCGCCTGCCGATCGGCACGGTCGAGCACCTGCAGACGTTCAAACACGAGAGTCTGACCCGGTTCTACAAGGACTGGTACCGCCCCGATCTGATGACGGTGATTGCCGTCGGCGACTTCGACCCGGCCGCCATGCAGCAGCTCATCACGAAACACTTCGGCGCGCTGCCCAAGGCGGTGAACCCGCGGCCACGGCCGGCCTATGAGGTGCCGCCGCAGCCCGGCACGTTGTACGCCGTCGCCACTGACGCCGAAGCCCCGGGCACCACGGTCAGCGTCTACGGCAAGATGGCCCTGCGCGATCAGCAGACCATCGGCGCGTATCGGCGCTCGTTGGTCGAGAACCTGTTTGCCGGCATGCTCAACGCGCGCTTCTCGGAGATGGCGCAGAAGCCCGACGCGCCGTTCCTGGCGGCCGGCGCCGGGCGCGGGCTGTTCGTCAAGACCGCGGAAGCGTCGATGCTCAACGCCATGGTCAAGGACGACGGCATCGAGCGCGGGCTGACGGCGCTGTATGCCGAGGCCGAACGGGTCGCGCGCTTCGGATTCACGGCCACCGAATTCGAGCGGCAGAAGACGAACCTGCTGCGCGGGCTGGAGCAGGCGATGGCCGAACGCGACAAGCGGCAGTCG
Source organism: uncultured Solibacteraceae bacterium (assembly GCA_964471115.1). GTDB lineage: Bacteria > Acidobacteriota > Vicinamibacteria > Vicinamibacterales > SCN-69-37 > SYFT01. The sequence goes on along the minus strand of CAYYFE010000019.1, from coordinate 9,007 downwards.
GCGCCGTTTGCCGAGGAGTACGTCCGCCACGTGACCCAGAACGAGCCCATCCCCGGGCTCGAGACCGAGGTGCAGCTCACGCGCCAGATGGTGCCGACCATCACCCTGGCCGAGGTCAACGGTCTGGCGGCCGAGTGGGTGCCCGAAGGCAACCGCGTGGTCATGGTCGGCGCGCCGAAGAAGGACGGCGTGGCCGTCCCCGATGACGCCGCGCTGGGCCGCGCGATTGAGGCGGCCAAGGCCGCGCCACTGACCGCGTACGTCGATTCGGTGACGGGCACATCACTGATGGACGCCGCGCCCACGCCCGGCCGGGTCGTGGCCGAGCAGACGCGGGAGTGGGGCATCACCGAGTGGACGTTGAGCAACGGCGCGCGCGTCATTCTCAAGCCCACCGACTTCAAGCAGGACGAGGTGCTGATGCGCGCCTACAGCCCCGGCGGATCGTCGCTGGCAGCCAACGACGACTACGTCTCGCAGGAAGCGGCCGCCACCATCATCGGCATCGGCGGGCTGGGGCGGTACTCGAACAATGAACTGGGCAAGGTGATGACCGGCAAGGTGGCCACCGCCTCCGCGCAGATCGGCGAACTGGAGGAGGGGATCAGCGGACGCGCGTCGACCAAGGATCTGGAGTCGCTGTTTCAGCTGACCTACCTGCGCTTCACCGCGCCGCGCGCCGACCCGGCCATCTTCGCCGTGTTGACCAGCCAGATGAAGACCATGATGGCCAACCAGCGCGCGCAGCCGGAGTTTGCGTTTGCCGAGGCGCTCAACGACGCGCTGTACCAAGGACATCCGCGCCGCCGGACGCCGTCGCCCGAGATGCTCGAGCAGTTGAACCTCGACAAGGCGATGGCGTTTTACAAGGACCGGTTTGCCGATGCCGGCGACTTCACGTTCGTCATCGTCGGGACGGTTGATCCGGCGGTGGTGCGGCCGCTCGCCGAGCGGTACCTGGCCAGCCTGCCGGCCACCGGCCGCAAGGAGACCTGGCGCGACATGGGGGTGACCCATCCGAGCGGCGTCGTGGAGCGGACCGTGCGCAAGGGCATCGAACCGAAGAGCCAGACCAGCATCACGTTCCACGGCCCGTTTACGCACACGCAGGACGAACGCATCGCCATTCGCGCCATGGCCGACGTGCTCCAGACGCGTCTGCGGGAGGCGCTGCGCGAAGAACTCGGCGGGACGTACAGCGTCGGCGCCTCAGCCGGCTACCAGCGCATCCCGAAAGGGGAGTTCACCATCTCGATCGGCTTTGGCAGCGACCCGGCGCGTGCCGATGCGCTGGCCGCGCGGGTGTTCGAGGAGATCGCGAAGTTCCAAGCCGAGGGGCCGACCGACAAACAGGTGACCGACGTGAGGGCCGCGCTCACGCGCGACTTTGAAACCAACAGCCGCCAGAACGGCTGGGTGCTGGGGCAACTCGTCGCCAAGTACCAGAGCGGCGAACCGGCCCACACGCTGCTCGAGGTGCCGTCGTACTACCAGAAGCTGGACGCCGCGACGATTCAGGCCGCCGCGAAGCGGTATCTGAATACGGCGAACTACGTGAAGGTCGTGTTGCTGCCGGAGAAATAGGGGCGCGTCGGCAGGGCACAGGTCACAGGGCACAGGTCTCAGGTAGAGCTGTGCCCTGTGTTCGCCAGGCTGCGGATCAGCGTGAGCAACATGTCGATGGCGACCGCGTTGTGGCCGCCGGACGGGATGATGACGTCCGCGTAGCGTTTGCTCGGCTCGGCAAACTCGAGGTGCATGGGTTTGACCGTCGACAGGTACTGCTCGATGACCGACTGCACCGTGCGGCCGCGTTCGGTGATGTCGCGCTGCAGCCGCCGGATGAACCGCGTGTCATCGTCGGTGTCGACGAACACCTTCACGTCCATCTGCCGGCGCAGCGCGGCGTCGGTGAAGATCAGGATGCCTTCCACGATGATGGCACTGCGGGCGGCAATGGTGTCGGTGACGGGCTGGCGCGCGTGCCGGGCGAAGTCGTACCGCGGCGCCTCGATCGCGTGGCCGCCGCGCAACGCCTCCACGTGCCGCACGAGCAGGTCGGTCTCGAGCGCGTCCGGGTGGTCGTAGTTGAGGGCGGCCCGTTCCTCGAGCCGCAGCGCCGGATGGTCGCGGTAATACCGGTCGTGCTCCAGGACCGAGACCTGCCCGTCGCCCAGCGCTTCGATGATGTTGCGCACGACCGTGGTCTTGCCCGAACCCGACCCGCCGGCCACACCAATCACGAGAGGCGGTCGCGTCATCCCCACAGAATACACGCCCCGTTTGATACCCTCTTCTGACCTGTCATGACCCGACCACGCCAGGCCCTTCGTGGATGCGCGGCGATGGTGGCGGCGATGGTCGCCGTCGCCTGCAGCAGCTCGCAGTCGCCGTCAACCCCCACCGCTCCGACGCCGCCGCCCGTCACGCCCACGGTCAGCGTGACCGTGACCGTGCTGGATGCCATCACCGGCAGTCCCATCGCCGGCGTCTCTGCGGCAGGCACCGACATCAGCGGCGGGCCGTCCAATGCCTCCGGCACGGTGTCGGTGGGCGCCGTCGCTTCGCAGGCCGACGCGCGCACGATCAACTTCACGGCGACCGGTTATGTCACGCGGTCGGTGACGATGCGCATCCCCGGCGCCGCGGTCACCGTGACGATGATTCCGTCGTCCTTCAACCTGACGGCGTTCGACGAGATGTTGCGCGTCACACGGCTGCAGCGATGGACCGCCGCGCCGCCGCTGCGCGTGCAGGCGCGCACGTTGCAGTTCACGGGCGTCAACCAGGCCGACGGTGAAGGGCTGGATGACGTGATGTCCGATGCGGAGCGCGCGCAGCTCGAGGACGACCTCACCTGGGCGCTGGGCCTGCTGACGGGCAATACGTTTCAGTCATTCGCGGGGATCACCCGCGAAACGGTGGCGGTGGGCGGCCGGATGCAGACGCTCAACAGCGGCGTCATCACCGTCGCGCGGTACGCGGGCCTGACTGCGGCCACCGGATTCTGGGGCTATTCGCGCTGGCAGTTCCGGTCGGACGGCACCGTGATCGGTGGCACGATCATGCTCGACCGCGACTTCGAGCGATCGGGCAGCGCGTTTCGACGGTCGCTGCGGGCGCACGAACTCGGGCACGCCCTCGGCTACACCCACGTGACCCCGTCGGGTCAGTTGTCGGTGATGAACTCCGCCGCGCGCATCGAACCCAACACGTTCGACCAGCAGACGACACGCATCGCGTTCCAGCGGCCGCCCGGCAACCTGCGCCCGGACGCTGACCCCGGCGGGGCGTCACTCAACCGCGTGGGCGGGGCGGTGTGGAGCCGCGGCGAAGGCGCGGGAGGGCAGGCTCCGGCGCCGGCCGTCCCCGGCCCGGCCTGGGACCGGCACACCGACCCGCAGGCAGCGGGATATTGCGCGGCGCCGCTTCAGGCGATCGACGCCCACCTCAGGACGCTCGGCACCACGGCGATGACGGTCGTGGTGGGCGGCAAGGTGCTGTACGAATACGGCCCGCAGGAGGAAGTGACCTACCTGGCCTCGGTCCGCAAGAGCATCCTCGCGATGATGTTCGGCAAGTACGTCGCCAACGGGACGATTCGCCTTGACGCCACGCTCGCCGAGCTGGGCATCGACGATGTGCAGGGGCTGATGCCGGTGGAGAAGACCGCCACCGTGCGTGACCTGCTGGCGTCGCGATCGGGCGTGTATCACGAGGCCGCCAACGCGGCGTGTACCGGCTGCGGCAGCACGGCGGGCGACCCGCCCGGCCCGCGTGGCACCGTGAAGCCTGGCAGCTACTTCCTCTACAACAACTGGGACTTCAACGCCCTCGGCACCATCTTCGAGAAGGCCACCGGCAAGGACATCTACGTCGCGTTCGAGGAGGACTTTGCGCGGCCGCTGCAGTTGCAGGACTGGCGGCTCGAGGCGCAGCGCCGCGCGCGCCGGCCGCAGGCCTCGCAGCACTCCGCGTATCACTTCTATCTGTCCACGCGGGACATGGCGCGCCTCGGCCTGCTCATGTTGCGCGGCGGCCGGTGGGGCGCCACGCGCCTGCTGACCGAGGAGTGGGTGGAGGAGATGGTGACTCCCGTGACACCCGTGGCGGCGATGAATCCGGAGTCATACCGCCAGGGGCCGTTCGGGTACGGCTACCTGTGGTGGATTTGGGATGGGCCGTTCGAGACGGGCATCTACCGCGGCGCATACACGGGGATCGGCGCCATCGGTCAGTTCATCACCGTGTTGCCGGAACTCGACATGGTCGTGGCGCACAAGACCCGCGCCAACGCCACGGCCGTGACCCGGCCGCAGTATCTCGACCTGATCGAGCGTCTGGCCGCGGCGCGGTGTCAGCGCAGCGGTTCGAGCGCGCTGCCCAGTGAGTCCGGGCGCGGCCGGTTGCCCATCCACACGTTCCGGTAGATCGCACCAGGGAAGCTGCCCGGCTCGAGCGTGCTCATGCCGTTGGTGGACCCCAGGTACGCGTAGTGGCGCGGCGGGTTGTACGTCCGGCCACCGGTGGCCGAGAACCCGAGGTTGTAGATTTCGCGTCCCATCAGGCCGCCTTCACGCACCGACAGCCGGAAGTCCGATCCCCAGGTGGCCTTCCAGTGGTAGACGGTCGTGGGAATCAGGAAGTGCGTGGCCGCTTCGCGCTGCTGGTAGTTGGGCTCGATGGGCGTGCCGCCGCCAAAGACGGCCTTGAACGCGATGCAGTTGGGCGGATTGCCTTCGACGCCGCGATACATCGTGCTGACCTGGTAGTTGCTCAGGTAGTGGTCGCCCGTCGTGTCGCTCATCGTGAAGATCTTCAGCTTGTGATCGGGACCGTTCGGGGCCAGGCCCATCACGTCCGCCGAAAATTCGCCGCTGCTGATGACCGCCGGCAGGTCGTAGCGCACGAAGGACTGCTGGTTGTTGATGCGCAGCCCGACGCCGTCGATGAAGTCGGTCGACCCGAAGCGCTGGCCGACGGTTTCGCCGTGGATGAGCGGGTCGTACAACTCGCCCGCGCGCATGAACCCGACCAGCTTGGAGCGGAAGATGCCGGTGGCCGACCACGCGGAGGTCGTCGAGCCCTGCGTCACCCGCACCCGCCAGTACAGCCGCGTCGTCGGCTGCAGGTCGGTCGATGGCGTGAACGTGGTCTGGCCGTTGGTGCCCTCGGCCACACCCGTCTGCGTCACCACGGCCGCCAGGCCGACGAACGCCGAGGTGGTGCTGCTGAAGTCGGACCGATCGGAGATCTGGAATTCGTAGGTGCGCGTGCCCGCCTGATCGGACGCGGCGTTGGTGACCGTGAACGTCGGGCGCAGCGTGGACAACTGCTGATCGTTGACCGGGCCCACCAGCGTCGGCGTGCCGAGGGTGGGCGGTCCCGGCGGTGCCGTGGGGCCCTGGGACTTCTCGGAGCAGGCGGCGAGGACGAGCAGGGCGGCGGCGGAGCAGAGCAGGCGCTTCATCACGCTTGAATTGTTCCTGTGTAAACGGGGATGAGTCAATTTTCATGGTAGAAATTCGCGGTGCGCGGACGTCCCCTGAAGTTCGGCCGGCCGTCCCAGGCGGTCACCGTCACCCTGCCCGAGGACGTCATCGCCCGTCTGCGCCGCGGCGGGGCCGACCTGGGCCAGTCGATCGTCGATTTGGTGGAGCAACGGCCCGCGGATCCGCCGCGCCCGAACGGCACCACCGAACGCGTCGCCTTCGGCCGGCACGCGGTCATCGTGGTGCCGCCGGTGGCCGCGTTGCGACGGTTGCCGGGCGTGGAACTCATTCCCATCGGGCCGCACCGCGCGCTCATCTCCCTCGCGCCTCCCCAGTCGGTGGCGCAACTGGAACTGGACATCCGCGATCTGCTGGACCGCGGCCGCCTGACCGACGCGGAGCGCGAGGCCCTGGAAGGGGTGTCGCAGATCCTGCGCGAGACCCGCGTGTCGCCGCAGCAGGCCCTCGTCGAGCGCACGGTCATCGTGCTCGAGGCCAGGCGCACACGGCGGTGACGAGGCTTGACACCTAGAGTATCTAAGCGTTAGATATTCTTGGTATCGCCATGCCGCCACGCCGACCGACCAACAGCGACCAGTTGCACGGCACGCTCGACATGCTCGTGCTCAAGACCCTGCTGGCCGGGCCCCTGCACGGCTACGGCATCGCCCTGCGCCTGGAGCAGTGGTCCCAGGACGTCCTGCAGGTGGAAGAGGGCTCCCTCTATCCGGCGCTGTATCGCATGGAGGCGCGCGGGCTGCTCAAGTCGCGCTGGGGCGTGACCGAGACGGGACGCCGGGCGCGGTTCTACGAACTCACCAAGGCCGGCCGCGCGCAGTTCGAGGACGAACGCCGCAGCTGGGCGCGGTTGACCACCGCGGTACAGCACGTTCTGGAAAGCTGAGGCCCTCGTGATCAGACGACTGTGGGCGTTGTTCCGGCGCGACGGGATCACCGACGAGATTCGTGAGGAGTTCGACTTCCATCTCGCCATGCGCATCGATGAGTGGGAACGTCGCGGGTACTCCAGGGCCGAGGCCGAACGGCTCGCGCGCCGCCGGTTCGGCAACGTCGTGCGCCTGCGGGATGAGGGGTACGACGTGCGCGGTGCCGGGTTGCTCGAATCGGTCTGGCAGGACGTGCGGCAGAGTGTGCGGCTCTGGCGTCAGCGCCGGTCCACGGCCGCCGGGGTCGTGGCCACGATGGCGCTGGGGGCCGCGCTCGTGGCCGTGTTGACCAGTCTCGTCGACGCCGCGTGGCTGCGGCCGCTGCCGTTTGTGAATGCCGATCGCCTGGTCACCGTATCGCTGCGGATCGACGCGGGCGGCCGGGAGAGCGGCCTGAATCCGTCCGCGCGAGAAGTCGCCGCCCTGCAAGGGGCGACGCCGGCGGTCGCGGCGATCGGCGCCTACCATCCATTCGAGGAGCGGCTGGTCCTCGATGCCGGCGAACCCGAGCGCGTCCCGTCGCTCACCGCGACACCGGGGTACTTCGAGGCGCACCGCGCGCAGCCGGTGGTCGGCCGCACCTTCACGGCGGACGACACCCGGCCTGGCGCGGAGGCCGTCATCATCCTGGGGTACGGCGCGTGGCAGATGCGGTTTGCGGCGGACCCCGCCGTGGTCGGGCGCCGGGTCCTGGTGGACGGCAGTCCCGTGACCGTCATCGGTGTGGCGCCCCGAGGGTTCCACCGCTCGGCGTTTTTCTGGCGGCCGATGCCGATGGGCGATGACCGCGCCGATCGGCGTGGCTCCGGCGCCGAGGTCGTGGCGCGTCTCGCCGACGGGGTCGGGCTCGAGCACGCGCGTGAGGCGCTCGCCACGATCGCCAGGACGTGGTCGGTGACACCGCAGGCCGACCGCGTCGAGGACGTGGCGCTCGACTTCGTGTACGACGATCTGGTCGCGCGGACGCGCGACAGTCTCACGCTGATTACGGCGGCGATTACCGTGCTGGTGCTGCTGGTCGGTGTCAACGTCGCCGGCCTGTTGTCGGCCGAAGGGGCGTCCCGGCGGCAGGAACTCGCGGTCCGGGCCGTGCTGGGTGCCGGGCGTGGGCGCCTCGTGCGGCAGCAGTTGACGGCCGCGTCCGTGCTCGCGGTGGCGGCAGGGGTGGTCGGATGCTGGGTCGCGTGGGTGACGCTCGACTGGCTCGTCGCGCTGATGCCGCTGCAGCTGCCGCCGCACGCGGCGCCGGCGCTCAACTGGCGTGTGCTCGCCGTCACCCTCAGCGTGGTCGTGCTGGCCTCGTGGGTGGTGGCCTCCGGTCCGGCCTGGCGGCAGTCCCGCCTCAACCTGCGTGAGTGGATTGACGGCCGCATTCCGGATCTGGGCCGGCGCCGCTTCTGGCGGCCGGGGCAGCTGGTCGTGGCGGCGCAGGTGGGAGTGGCGGTGGTCCTGATGGCCGCGTGTGGGCTGCTCGTGCGCAGTCTCGATCGACTGCTGCGCGTGGATCTGGGCTTCGCTCCGGAATCCGCGTACGTGCTTGATGTCAGTCCCATCGACCCGTCTCCGGCCGTCTGGCAGCACTTTTATCCGGCGCTGGTGGAACGGCTCAAAGCCATGCCTGGCATTGACGCCGCCGGCGCCACCGATTGGGTGCCCATGGCGCCGGTGATGGCGTTTCTGGCGATGCCTGTGGAAGGGGGACCCGAACTCTCACCGGCGGGTGTAACGCCGGGCGCGCTCGAAGCGTTGGGCGTGACGCTGCGATCGGGGCGGCTGTTGCGTGACACCGATGCCGGACGCCCGGTCGCGGTGCTCACCGAATCCGCGGCGCGCGAAGCCTTCGGCACGACGGACGTGGTCGGGCGGCCGCTCAATCTCGGGCCGCCGATGCCTGAGTCGATGGCGATCCCGCCGCTCGAAGTCATCGGCGTCGTCGCCGACGTCAAGGGATTCGGGCCGCGGCAGGACGCGCAGAACCTGGTGTTCACCGAACTGATGCCGCACTCGTTCATGCCGCCCTCGATCGTGTTGCGGTCACGCGGGGCACCTCCCGACTTGCCGCAGCTGCGCGCGCTGGCCGCGACGGTAGGCCCGCGCGTGGTCGTCGAGCGCGTGCGTCCGGCGACGACGCTTCTGGACGACAACATCACGCTGCCGCGCGCGCGGACGACACTGCTGGCGCTGCTGGCGGCAACAGGCCTCTTGCTGTCGCTGGTCGGCGTGACCGCGGTGACCACACATGCGGTGGTGCGCCGCACGCGCGAAATCGGCGTGCGGCTGGCGATGGGCGCGACGCCGCTGGGCGTGGTGCGCACGGTGGCCCTTGGCACACTGGTGCCCGCGGCGGCCGGCCTGGCCGGCGGTCTGGCGGTGGCGCTGTACGCCGGCGCCGCGCTGGAGGCCTATCTGTTCGAAGTGCCGCCGGTCGACATCGTCAGTCTCACGGGCGTGTGTCTGGTGATGTGTCTGTGCGCCAGTCTGGTGGCCTGGCTTCCCGCGCTGCGGGCGGCCCGCATCGATCCGGTGCAGGCGCTGAGACAGTGAATCAAGGTTGGTGCGGAAGAGAGG
>CAYYFE010000018.1:10375-72431 GCA_964471115.1 uncultured Solibacteraceae bacterium | reverse complement strand
CCCGCTCTGCCGGGCCGCCGCGATCGCGGCCGCCAGACCCGGCCGCGCTACGTACGCCCGGCCGCGCCCCACCACGCCGCGACGTGCGTGACGTACGTAGGGCGGCCCGCTCTGCCGGGCCGCCGCGATCGCGGCCGCCAGACCCGGCCGCGCTACGTACGCCCGGCCGCGCCCCACCACGCCGCGACGTATCCCGCCGCGCTACGTACGCCCCTGGCGTCATTGCCAACAGCAGGCGGAAGGCTGCAGGATATTCAAATTCGCTGACCGTGGCCGTCTCTGCGTCGTTTCTTGACTTCGTGATCGAACAACTCGCCGCCGTGCGGGACGTGCATCACAAACGCATGTTTGGCGGCGTCGGCTTGTATGCCGGTGACGTGTTTTTTGCGGTCATCGACAACGACACGTTGTTCTTCAAGGTGGACGACGCCACGCGCCCGGCGTATGAAGCGGCCGGCATGGGCCCGTTTGCGCCCATCCCAGGCTCACCACCCATGCGCGGCTATTACCAGGTGCCACCATCGGTGCTGGAGGACGCCGACGCGCTGGCCGACTGGGCGCGTGACGCCATCACACGCCCGGCGGTGCCCCGGAAGAGGACTCGGCCCAAAGCGCGGCGGTGAGTGCGCTACGCTACAGGTATGGCGATCAACATCAAACGCGAACTGGCTGACACCGTCGAAGGCGCCATCACCCGCATCACCGAGACGCTCAAGGCGGAGGGGTTTGGGGTGCTCACGCGCATCGACCTGCACGCGAAGATCAAGGAGAAGCTGGGCAAGGACGTGCCGCCCACGGTCATCCTCGGCGCGTGCAACCCGGCGCTGGCCCACGAGGCCTACACGGCCAACACCGATGTGGCCTCGCTGCTGCCCTGCAACGTCGTCGTCCGTGAGGTCGGCCGCGGCAAGGTGTCGGTGGAATGCGCGCTGCCGTCCGGCCTCATGCGCGCGCTCGGCGACACGACGCTGGTGACGATGGCCGAACAGGCCGACGGACTCATCCGCCGGGCGCTGGACAAGGCGTAACCTCACCCGGTCACGGAGAGTCCCTGCGGATGTCACACAAAAACCTGACAACGCGTGATCACTGGGTTTTTGGCGCATTCGCGCTGGATTCCACGGCGCGCGTGCTCTATCGCGACGGCGCGCCGGTGGCGCTGACACCGAAACAGGTGGACACATTGATCGTGCTCGTGCGCGAGGCCGGACAGGTCGTTGAACGCGAGCGCCTCATGCAGGAAGTGTGGGCCGACACCTTTGTCGAAGACGGCGGTCTCACCAGAAACATTTCTGTAATTCGCAAAGTGCTCGCTGACGGCATGCCCGACGGCCGCGACGCGATCGAGACCATCCCCAAACGCGGGTACCGCTTTCTCGCCCCCGTCACGCGGCGAACAGTTCCGCCGGTGCACCACGCCACGCCGCCCGTGGCTCCGAGTCCGTCGCGGACCAACTGGGTCCGGGTGGCCGTTCTCATCACGCTGGTGGCCGTCGCCGGCCTGATCCTCACGGCCGTCAACCGCCCGGCGACTCCACGCACCACGCCCACCTCGCTGGCCGTCCTGCCCTTCGAATTGGTGGGCGCCGACGAAGCTGATACGTACCTCGCGACCGGGTTGGCCGACCTGCTCACCACCCGGCTGACCGGCCTGGCCTCACTCGCGGTCCGTGGCACGCAGTCGACGCGCGCGTTTGCCGGCGTCGATCCGGTGGCCGCCGGCCGTGAACTTGGGACCGACGTCGTCATCACCGGCGCGCTGCGGCGCGAGGGCGACCGCCTGCGACTCACCGTGCGGGTGATCGACGTGGCCACGGGGCTGCCCACGCTGGCCGGCAGTTTCGACGAACGGGCCGGGGCCGTGTTGAAACTCGAGGACGCGTTGACCGACGCGGTGCTGGGCCTGCTCGTGCCGACCTTGACACCGCGCGATCGGCTGGCGCGCGCCGCCGCCGGATCGCGCGATCAATACGCGCTCGATGCGTACCTGCGCGCCCGGCACCTGCTGGCGACGCGGGCCCCGGATGCGGTGGAGGCTGCCATCGTGGCCTTCCAGCAGGCTATCGACCACGACGCCGCGTTTGCGCTGGCGCACGCCGGGCTCGCGCATGCCTACATCGTGCAGGGCGATTATCAGTACCGCTGGCCGCGCGACGTGTTCCCCAAGGCCAAGGCCGCGGCGCTGCGTGCCATCTCGCTTGACGGCGCGCTGGCGGAAGCCCATGCGGCGCTGGGCGAAATTGCCTGGGAGTACGACTGGGACTGGGACACGGCCGAGGCGTCGTTGACCCGCGCGCTGGCGCTGGCGCCCGACGACGCGTTGATCAACCAGTGGCTCGCGGAGTTCAACGTGGCCGTGGGCCGGTTTGACGACGCCCGCCGCTACCTGGCGCGCGCCGAGCAACTGGCGCCGCGCGACTTTGCGCCGGCGTCAGTCAGTGTCGCGTTGTCCTACTGGATGCGTCAGTTCGACGACGCCATCACCAGGGCCGATCGGGCCGCCGGCCTCGGGGGATTTTCGCCGGTGCCGCAGCTCTACAAACAGTTTGCGTTGTGGACGCTGGGGCGGTACGACGAGGCGCGTGTCGTGTTTGACGCCGTGGCGCCTGCCATCACGGGCCTGCCCATTCATGACGCCACGCTGGCGCTGTACCAGTGGCGCTCCGGGGATGCGGCCGGTGCGCGGCGGCAGCTGGTGCGGCTCGAAGCCCTGCGCGGTCAACAGTACGTTGACGCCTACATGCTGGCCAGTGCCTATGCCGCCATGCAGGACGACACGGAAGCGCTGCGGCTGCTCAACCAGGCGCTGGCCGATCGCAGCACGTTCATTCCCTACCTGCCGCACGACCCGTTTTATTCGGCATTGACCCGGCGCACCGGATTCCGCGAGGTGCTGCAACGCGCCGGCCATCCGGCAGCTGCGGCGCAGTAGGCGCCCCCTGGCGACGACAGTCGCGGCGATGCCCGGCGGCCGGCGCTACTATTGGCCGAAGGAGTCACGGCCATGGACCAGCAGGACATCGTCAAGAGCGCCATCGAGCGCAACGTCAAGGTGATCACGGCGCGTCCGGCGGTGGGACGGGGGCAGGCCGTCACGCGGGTCACCCTCAAGCCCGGCCTGGCCTGTGAGGTGCAGGAGGGGGCGTGGACGTTGCAGGTGGGCATGACCGACAAGTACGGCGGCACCAACAGCGGCCCTAATCCCGGCGTGTTCGGGCGCGGCGCCCTCGGCTCGTGCATCGCGATTGGGTATGCCATGTGGGCCGCCAGGCTCGACGTGCCCATCACGGCGCTCTCGGTGGAGGTGCAGGCCGACTACGACGTCAGCGGTGAGCTCGGCGTCAACGAGGACGTGCGGCCCGGGCACTCGAAGATTCACTGCATCGTGTCGGTGGAAAGTGATGCGCCCGAGGAGCGCATCCGCGAATGGATTGACCTCGCGGAGCGCAAGAGTTCCTGGCTCGACAACATCCGCAATCCTGTGCCGGTCACCAGCGAGCTGCGGCTCACCAGACCGGAAGGCGCGTGATGGATCCCCGGCTGCAGCGTCGCGTTCAACGGTACGGCTGGGACAAGGCGGCGGATTATTACGAGCGCTTCTGGGCCGAGCAGTTGCGGCCGGCGCAGGATGCGTTGCTCGACATGGCGGCGCTGCGGCCCGGCGACCGGATCCTCGACATCGCGTGCGGCACGGGACTGGTCACCTTCCGGGCGGCCGAAGCCGTGGGCCCCACCGGCACTGTGGCCGGCTGCGACATCTCGGACGCGATGGTGTCGGCCATCGCGGCTGAGGCGCAGGCCCGCGGCATCACCGGCGACTTCCGTCGCATGGATGCCGAGGTGCTCGACTACCCTGACGCAGCATTCGACGCGGTACTCTGCGGCCTCGGTCTCATGTACGTGGCCGACCCGGCCGCCGCGCTTCGCGAGATGCATCGCGTCCTCGTCGCCGGCGGCCGCGCCATCGCGGCCGTCTGGGGGGCGCGCAAGGCCTGTGGTTGGGCCGAGATCTTCCCCATCGTCGAACGCCGCACCGCCAGCGAGGTGTGCCCCATGTTTTTCCAACTGGGCACCGGCGCGGCACTCGAGATGCAGTTCCGCCAGGCCGGATTCACCGACGTGCGCACGCAGCGGATCTCGTCGACGCTGGTCTACCAATCCGACGAAGACGCCCTGGGCGCGGCTTTTGTCGGCGGTCCCGTCGCGCTCGCGTATTCGCGGTTCGACGATGAGGTGCGAGCCAGCGCGCATGCGGAGTATCTCGATTCGATCGCGCAGTACCGGGATGGCCACACCTACCGGATGCCTGGGGAGTTCGTGGTGGTGGCCGGGGCGAAGTGAGACGCGGCGACTTCAGCGCCTCGGCGTTTTCACTTCGTTCAGAATTTCGCTCAATACGCCGTCGTGCTGCTTCAGATGGCTCAGGACTTCACTCAACACCGCGTCGTGCCTCTTCAGTCCGTTTTGAAGTTCGGTCAGCCGCCCGTCGTGCCGCTTGAGCTCACTCAGCACGTCGCTCAACGCCTCGTCGTGGCGCACCAACACGCCGCCGTGGCGCCTGACGCCGTCCAGGACTTCACCCAGCAGCAGTTCATGCCGGTCGAGGCGCCGGGTCAGCCGCTTTTCGACCTGCCGCACCTCCCCGCGCACTTTGTCGAACGCGAACGTCGTGTAGTCGCGTTGTTCGACGATGGCGGCGGTCACCTCATCGAACCGGTCATCCAGCGTCTTCGTCGTGTTCTGCTGCGCCATCGTGCCGCCTCGCCTGTTGAATGCAGGACGACGAGCGTAGCATCGTCGCCCGGCGCATGGAAGCCGCTTGGTACATCAATCGCGCCGGTGACGCCGACCGGACACGTTTCCGTTCGTCATATCTTCCAGACCCTGGAAGATCCCGGATGTCTCTCCCTGGCGACGACAGTCGCAGCTATCTCGACCTGGCCACGGTCATCGCGGTCATCAGGCTCGAAGACCATGCGTATGGTGTCGCCATCCGGGACGAAATCGAGGGTTTCTTGGGCCGCCCCGTCGCGCTGGCGTCGGTGTACCTGGGGCTGGACCGGTTGCAGCGACTCGGGTGGCTGCGGGTCTCTCGGTGTGCGCCGGTCGCGATGCCCGGCGGCCGCGCCAGGCAGCTGTATCAGGTCACCGACGAAGGCCTGCGCCTGCTCCGGCAGCAGCGCGCGCAGTGGGAGTGGCTGTGGGCGCGCCTGCCGCGCGAGTACTGGCGGTAAACGGAGCCCTCCCCTACCGCAAATACTGCTCCCACCACCGCAGCTCGTTGAGCATGCGATGGACGATGTTCCAGTGGCCGTTGATGCCGTGGGCCTGGCCTTCGTAGATGATCATCTTGGTCGGCACGCCAATCTTCTTCAGGCACGTGTACAGCTGAATCGCGCCTTCGAGCGGCACGCGGTAATCCACCTCGCCGTGCACGAACAGCGTGGCCGCCTTCGTTTGGCCGCAGCGGAAGAACGGCGACTGTTCGATCATCACCTCCAGCGCGCGGCGGTCCCATGGCGGGCCGAAGAACTCCATGTCCTTCGTGCGCGAGATGTCCGACAGCGCGTAGTTGGCCGTCCAGTTCGACTCGCCCGCGCCGGGGATGGCGGCCTTGAAGCGGTCGGGATACTTCGTGATCAGCCAGTTGGTGAGGATGCCGCCGTACGAATGGCCGGTGGAGCCCACGCGGGTGCGGTCGATGGCAAACCGTTGCGCGAGGGCGTCAATGCCCGACACCACGTCTTCGCCGTCGCGGTTGCCCCATCCGCCCCAGGTGGCCCATTTGAATGCGTCGCCGTAGCCGGTGGAACTTCTGAAGTTCGGCAGGAACACGAAGTAGCCGTGTGCGGCAAACAGTGAGTTCTTGAAGTTGAACCCGTAGCCCGACGCGGCGTGGGGGCCGCCGTGGTTCATCACGATCAGCGGATACGGTCCGCGCGCCGGGTCGTAGCCGTGGGGGAACAGGAGAAAACCCTCGATGCGCGTGCCGTCGAGGCTCTGCCACTGCACGGTCTCTGACGGACGGGTGGCCAGCGACACCTCGGCCAGGAACTCGCGGTGCACGTCGGTCAGCCGGCGTTCGTTGCGGCCGTCGATGTCGGCCACGTAGATGTCGGATGGCCGGTCGAACTCGCCCACCGTGTACGCCATGCGTGTAAACGCGCGGTCGAAGTCCACGCCGTTCAGGCGCCGCGGTCCCGACGTGACCTGCTCAACCGGTCCGCCGGCCGCCGCCACGCGGAACACGTGCACCGCGCCGCCCGTTTCGGCCGTGAAGTAGATGTGGCGGCTGTCGGGTGACCAGCGCGCGGCGCCCGGATCGCGATCCCAGTCGGCCGTCAGGTTGCGTGGCGTGCCCAGGCCTGACGGCTGGATCCACAGGTCCTGCGCGCCGCCGTGGGTCATGCGGTCGTCGACGATCTTCTGCGTGCTCAGGGCGCGTTCGTAGATCATCCAACGGCCGTCGGGGGAAAACGACACGCCCGAGTAGTCGTAGCCGTCGCTGGTCAGCCGGGTCAGTTGTCCGTCGAGTGACACGCGGTAGAGGTCGGTGGAGCCGTACGCCCGTTCGTCGCGCGCGGCCCGTTCGTTCAGGGTGAATTGCAGCGCGCTGCCGTCGGGCACCCACTGCAGGCCGCCCACGCCCGGCAGTCCCAGCGTGGTCAACGGCTTCGCGTCGCCGCCGGCCGACGGACGCAGCACCACTTCGGTGGCCGCGCGGGCCTTCCGATCCGGCAGGGGAAACCGTTGGCCGTCCTGGCGGAAGGGATACCAGTCGAACGCATCCCCTTTAAAACGTTCCTCGTGGCGGGCCTCAAACGCCGACAGTGCCGGACCCGGGGTCGTCGCGCGCGGCACACTCTGCACCCGCGCCCGCCATCGGCCGTCGGGGCTCAGCAGCCCGGTCTCGCCGCCCGCCGCCGCTTCCTCGCGAACGGCCGCATCCATGCGCGCCGGGTCCACGATCCACGTCGTGTCTTTCAGCGACACGCGCAGGCGGTTGTCCTCACCCCACCGCGGGTTCGACACATCGTCGCCCTGCACGCGCACGCGTTGGGGCTGCGGCGCCCCGGTGGTCATCACCAGCCACGACTCGGTGACTGTGCTGTTGGTGGCTTCGACCGGCTGGGTCACCGTGAAGGCCACCCATCGCCCGTCGGGCGACAGCCGCGGCGCACCGACCGACTTCATGCGGTAGTAGTCCTCGGCGCGCAGGGGGCGCGTGGCGCCGGCGGCCGTGGGCTGTGCGGAGGCCGTCCACACCACAGCGGCGATTACACAAGGGACAAGCAAGGCGACTCGACGCATCGGCATGGGACCCTCCGGGAGTGGGGGGAGTGTACGACAGGGCTGGTGGGGGGAGCTGCCAGGAACAGGTCGACATGGGCTATCTTCCTCACCAGGGTGGCTCGCCCCACCTTTGCTTCAGGCGTTCGTGAGATCCGACGGAGTCTAGATGAAGCCGATTAGTCCCCAGCTCTACTCATTCTTCGGTTTGCAGCCGCCGGCTCCTAGCTTCGAGAGATGCTCGGCGAACGACCTGAAGCTGAGTGAAGCATGGCTCAGGGACGCCATCTTCGCGTTGCCTGAACTTGTGATCGGACCGTGCCGCCAAGCCGGTCTCACCGACGACGACTGGTTCCCGTGGAAGAAAGAGTTCCCGACGGTTGTCGGCCCGATTGACGTGCTTCTGGTGTCGAGGCAGGGACGACTTGCCCTCGTGGAAACCAAACTGGCTTCGAACCCTGAGATGCGACGCAAGGTCTTGGCCCAGGCCCTTGACTACTTGGCGCATCTGGCGGACGAGTTTTCACGCAGCATCCCGACCATTCCTGTGGACTCCAGCGGCGAGCCCATCGCTGATGAAGACGATGTTCGAGAGGCCGGCGCACAGGGGGACGTCCTCGTCATCATTGCCAGTGACGATATCGACCCACGTGTCGCACGCCTGAGCCACGCCTTGCTCTCAAATCAACTGGTCAAACAGTGGGATCTTGCACTAGTCGATCTCGCGTTCTATAGGCGGCCTGGAGATCCAACCCAGGGACATGTCATCGTTCCAACGATCAGGCATGCTATTGTTCGAGAGCCTCGCCAGGTCGTGCATGTGATCGTCAAGGGCGAGCATCCGCGAGCGCGGGTTGAGGTCGAACGCGTATCGGAAGCAGAATCGCAACCGCGGCTCAAGTGGGATGAGCGCACGTTCCTTGCCATTCTTGACCGCCCGGAGACGCCCCGTTACGTCGCGGAGTTGTCCAAGAAACTGATCGCACTGGCTGGCACCTTCGCAGACCAAGTGACCCTGGCTTGGGGCACCGGCAGGAACGGAAGCCTTACCTTGAAGCGAGCCGGCTATGGCCTGATTGAGGTCTATTCGTCGGGTCAGCTGAGATTCCGACCGTCGAGGTTCGACACCGCCCTCGGCAAGGACGCCGCCGAACGCTACCGGCGCGAACTAGAGGCGCTCGCACCAGAAGCGATGCGCATGGAGTATCCGAGAATTGCGGCTTCGGAGGCTGCGCTTCTGTGGCAGAAAGTACTTGCTGCTGTCGAACTGGCGGTACGCTCCGCGGAGGCTGATTCAGGCCAGCAACCGTCGCGCTAGCCTACCCGCGCCACGAAGGACCTTGCCTCCAGGCGGCACACCTTGTCGAGCGCCCCTTTCAGTGGGTACATCCTTGGAGCGGTCGCGAAGTCGAACACCCGGTACAGGCGGTAAGCCTCGGCGCGGGCACGAGACACCTGCACTTCGTTGGCGCTGATGTAGAACGGGAAGTGCTTGCCGAGGCCTGTGGTCTTGACTTCGATGAGCCGGTCCGTGCCGTCGCGATTGAACGAGGCGATGTCGTAGCCAAGGCCGTCGCCGCGGGTCTGGGCAACCCACTCCACGCGTTTCGACAGGTCGGGACGACGGTTGACATCATGTAACCGACGCCGTTCCAGTTCAAGTGCCCATTCCTCGCCCTGCCGACTCAGTTGGCGGTTCCTCGCATCGCGTTCGACGCAGTCCACCCGCACGGGACGGTCCATGGCTCGTCCTCTTGCGGCCGCTCGGCCTCTCGGCATGGGAGGCTCCACAATTAGCCTCCGGACATCCCGATCGTCGAACGGAGGCGCTGCGGCAGGGTTGACGACAGGGCTAGCCTCAACGACGCGGACCAGTTCGCGGTCGGTCTCCAAGTACTCGAGGACCACCTGCTCCAACAGCGCCTGGTAGTTCTTCCGCGGTTTGTAGCCGTTGATATATGGCTGACCGAAGTTGATCAGGACGGCGCTGATGTTCTGGTGCTTGAACTCGATGGAGCCTTCGCTCCGGTCGTCCAACAACGGCCGAAGCGTCCGCCGATGGGCAGACTTGTCGACCTGGCGCACCGCCAACTCCTCTCGCAGCATGGCGAAGTAGTCGGCAACGACGAACTCGACCTCAGTACGGGACCATGAGTCAGCCATAGTCGCCTCAGTCACATCTTGCCACAGCCGGTTCGGGCGTTGACAATCTGGACGATGCAAAGAATCAACGTCGTCGGCTTCAACACGCGCCACGGTTACCGGACGTGCGAGCTGTACTTTGGTGATCTGTCCAATATGGATCGCGCCGTCGACGTCCTGGTGGTGTCTGCCTTCGCGGAGGGTTACGACCCGACGCCTGGCAGCGTCATCGGCGCCCTCTACACCAACCGAGGAGTCAGCGTCTCGTCACTGAGCAAGACGCCGGCGTGGGATTTCCGTAGCTCATTGGGCTTATGGATTTCCCTCCCTCTCGACGATCCCTATTTCACGCGCCTACTCTGCGCAGAGTTGGTGGGTGGCCGCCGACCCTCCGAGGAGGTCCTCGATAACGTATTCGTCGCCCTGTCGATCATGGAGGCGAAGGAGGTCCCGGTGCGCAGGGTGGCCCTGTCGCCACTTGGAACCGGACACCAGAGGCTACCTCTTGGCCGGGTCGCTGATACGTTGATTCAGGCCAGCCGGAGGTTCCTCGAACGTTCACCCACAGCCGAGACTGTCCTCTTTGTCACGAATGACCGCCGGGGCGCTGACGACCTGGCTGACGCCTTCGATGAGGCTCTTGGTCGCACAAGCGAGGTTATCCCGGTCGGTCAGCTTATCGAATCCGTTCGGGTCGACCTCATCCACCTGTTCAATAGCGCACACGGCCTGTTCTCGAGTCATGACAATGAACTGAAGTCGGACTGGCTCGCCTTGCTCAGGCGCCACGACGTTCGAGTCTCAGAACTTGGTCTCCTTGGCCGTCGCCTTGTGGAACTCTTGGTCACACGCTTAGGTTCTCCACCGACTGGCCCTCTCTACCAGAGGATCGCAGCACTCGAGAAGGCCGGCTCGATCGCGCCATGGATTTGCGGGTACATGCACGTCCTTCGGCACCTCGGCAATGAAGCCGCACATAACGACACGCTCAACAACAGGGTGCCTGCCTACGTTGAGGAAGGAGACCTCGGACTGGCTCTCCTCTGCGTTGAGCGCCTGATCAGGTTCGCCGCCGCGACGCGACTCTGGCCGGATCGATAAGTGGACGCGTTCTTCACCGAGGGGATCGCCTAATGGTGTTCTGATGCAGGCGGTCTCGTCCCCATCGCCACGCCGGTCCTCCTGCTCGAGACAGCGGTGACCGGGACGCTCCGACGACAACACACGCCACGGAGCCCCTGATACACCTGCCGGCTGTTCGCTACAGCAGTGACAGTCCGTGCTGGCCGTAGTGAGCACCACTGTGGACAAGGCTCGGGAACCAGCCTGATCGCTCGGTCCTACCCTGTCACAGTGATACCAAACACTCATGCGATGCATTTCACTGTTTCGTTCAGCGGACCTGAAGCTCTAGACCTGTCGCTTGGCCTGGTGTTCATGGCCTGCCCCATCTGGGTGCAGCAGGCCACCCTCAACGCCCGCACCTCCGGCGCGGAGCCGTTGTGTGGTTGCGTCCGCTACCGAGTGAAACGAGGCACTGCCGGGCCTCGCCCCTCGCGTGGCCCCAACCGTTCACCCGGATCGGGTCGGTACTAGCGAAGATCTAGCCGTGCTCGTGGATGAGTTGCTGACGCAAGGCTTCCGGTCACGCCCAGTAGGTCGACCTCAAGTACCCCGAAGCGCTACGCTGAGCTGCCAAGGGCCCGCCACCAGTGGAATGTTCTTTCCAAAAGACCGTTCGACCAATCAGATGGTCGTCCCATCCTTGCGACTTGTGTTCGGGAGTGTTCGTTGTTGGCCCTTGGCAAGCCGACGTCGCAGCATCGAGCGGAGTTGCCACGCACCCTCGTGAGTCAGAGTCCGATTCAGGATCGGCCGTTACACTTCGCAGATACACCACGCTATTCGTCCAGACGCTCTGGCCAACCACCAGCCCTCCCTCGCAACAATAGATCTTTCGGCCAGCCAGTTGTGCGACAATCCCCCTCGAGCCCCGCTCACGATTCGCCAGCGCCAGGAGGCTGCCGATCCGATGCGTCGAAGACAACCCCCGGTCCGCCACGTGAACCGCACGCCCGGCAAGCCCCTTCGTTTCATCGACCTCTTTGCCGGTTTGGGTGGATTTCACCAGGCCCTCGCCAAATTGGGTCACGAATGTGTCTTCGCCTGCGAAAAGGACCAGGTCCTTGCCGCGTTGTACGAGAAGAACTTCGGCCTGCGACCGCACAGAGACGTACGGACGCTCGACATCACGAAGATCCCTCCGCATGACATTCTCTGCGCCGGTTTTCCCTGCCAGCCGTTTTCTAAGGCCGGTGGCCAGCAGGGCCTTGACTGCCCGTTGTGGGGCGACCTCATCGACTACGTCGTTGCCATTCTTCGTACGCACAAGCCCCGCTTCTTTATCATCGAAAACGTCCCAAACCTCGTCCGGCATAAGGGCGGACGAACGTGGAAGCAGATCCAACGGCGCCTTCGCCTTGCCGGCTACTCGGTCAGTGACCGTGCCCTTTCGCCTCACGATTTCGGCATCCCGCAGATTCGCGAGCGGGCCTTCATAGTCGGACGACGCGGCGGCCTTGCTGGCTTCGAATGGCCGAAGCCGCGCAAGGGAAAGGCCCTCTCCGTACGCTCCGTCCTCGATAGGAACCCGAAGGCCGCAAAGAGGCTACCGCAAGCCCTTGTGCAGTACCTGAATGCGTGGCAGGCATTTATTGAGCGCTTTCCGAACGATGAGGACCTGCCGTGGTTCCCGATCTGGGCCATGGAATTCGGCGCCACGTACCCTTACGAGAAGAAGGCGCCCGCCGGAGTTGGCTACAAGCACATTGCGACGACGCGCGGCGCCTTCGGTCGGTCTCTGCGCAACATGACAAGTCGAGAGATCCGCGCGAGCTTGCCGCCATATGCGCAGAACGGTGAGAAGCACTTTCCGAAGTGGAAAGTGAACTTCATACGCCTAAACCGCGACCTCTATAGGCGTCACAAGAAGTGGATCGACCAGTGGTTGCCATCAGTCCGAGACTTCGCACCCAGTTTCCAAAAGCTTGAATGGAACTGCCAAGGCGAGAAGCGCGACATCTGGCAGTACGTCCTTCAGTTCCGTGCCTCCGGCATCAGGGTCAAGCGAACGGTAACGGCACCATCCCTCGTGGCGATGACGACGAGCCAAGTGCCGATCATCGGCTGGGAACGGCGCTACATGACCGTTCGAGAATGCAGCCGGCTGCAAAGCATGGGCGACCTTAGACATCTCCCTGCGGCAGAAGGACTGGCGTTCAAGGCGCTCGGCAACGCCGTCAATGTGGAAGTAGTGAGAGCCATCGCCCAGAAACTGCTGGCCGTGAGGAGCGGGGCGAACTCGCGTCCTGGTCACCGCTCGAAGAGCGTTGGCGAGAAACCGCTCCGACCTATGAGTCGAGCGGCCTGAGGGACCTCCATATAGGGCCAAATCTGTGGCTGTAAGGACTGTCGATATTCGCCCTGGCGTGAGCGTTCTGGCTGTCCTGCGACACCTGAACTATCGGCCGTGGTACGCACTCGGCGAGTTCGTCGATAACGCCGTCCAGAGTTTCTCCACGCATCGCGCGGCACTGACCGCGCTTCACGGACCGGAGACAAAGCTTCGCGTGGATATCGATATCGACACGAGTGCGCCCGCGCGGATCTCCATACGCGACAACGCTGCCGGAATCTTTGAGAGCGAGTACCGGCGCGCTTTTAGGCCCGCTTCGATTCCTCCAGAACGGACGGGCCTCGCCGAGTTCGGAATAGGAATGAAGAGTGCCGCCTGCTGGTTCGCGCCGCGCTGGTCCGTCAGAACCTCCGCGCTGGGCGAGCCCGTCGTGCGCACCGTGCAGTTCGACGTCGCGAATATCGTTAACGACAACATCGAAGAACTTGAGATTCGCGAAGCCCTCGAACGACCGGACGCACACTACACCGAAGTCGTGCTCGAGAACATCTTCCAGGTTCCAGCCGGCCGGACAATGGGCAAGCTAAAAGAGCACCTCACCGACATCTATCGCGCCTTCATCCGCGGCGGGCTGCTCGAATTGCGCTTCAAAGGCGAGTTGCTGGCCTATGACGAACCACCCGTTCTCGTCGCACCCTACTACAGGGATAGGACGGGACCGGAGTTGACCTGGCGCAAGGAAATCAGGTTCGACTTCGGCGACGGTCTAGCCGTGCACGGCTTCGCGGCACTACGTGAAACCGCCAATACCGCGAGGGCAGGCTTCTCGCTTTTTCGCCGAGGGCGCGTGATCCAAGGCACCGGAGACGAAGGGTACCGTCCGGCCCATGTCTTCGGCACTTCGAACAGCTACCGGTATCAGCGGCTCTTTGGAGAACTACACCTTAACGGTTTCGAGGTCAGCCACACCAAGGACGGGTTCCGCTGGGACGAAAACGAGCAGCCGTTCTTAGACCTGCTCCGTGAGCACCTCGACAGCGAAGAACTGCCGCTGTTGCGGCAGGCGGAGGGCTACCGCGTCCGCGTCGCCCGCGCCCAGATTACCAAAGCTGCCACGGAAGCAGTATCCAACACCGCGCAAGCGATGGAGGAGCGCCTTCCTACAGTGCTTCCGACTGTGGCGGCCGCTCCGCCTGTCGAGACAGAGAGAACCGAACCGGCAGAGACTACTACGCTTGCGGAGCGGCGCCTTGATATCCGCTTCCGAGACCGGGACTGGTCCATCAATGTCGAACTATCCGACGACCCAGCAGAAAGCCAGTGGTTGATGGTCAACGACACTGAGGCCTCCAGCGACAGACCGCGCCGCCTCAACATCCGCGTCTCCATCGCGCATCCCTTCATGGTGCGTTTCGCGCAGACCGACCGCGAGAGCTTGGAAGCAATGCTGCGACTCGCGGCAGCAGTAGCGCTCGCAGAAGTGCTTGCGCGCGACGCGGGCGTGCGCAATGCGGGAACCGTTCGACGCAATGTGAACGACATCTTGACGCAGGCACTTTCCGAAGCATAGAAGCAGACAACGCTATGGCCGACGAAGATCCGATTATCATTGAACCGCTCCCGGCTTCCGCCGGCGTTGCGTGGACTCCCACGGTCGGACCTGAGACCTTGGATTTTCTGGATCATGTGGTACCGCACGCAAGCCGCGACAGCGTGCGCGACGATGCCGTCGCGATCCTCGAGAAAGGTGTTCCCCCAACCCAGCCGGCTGGTCAGGAAACGGGCCTGGTCGTCGGCTATGTCCAGAGCGGCAAGACGATGTCGTTCGAGGCTGTCGCGGCGCTTGCGCGCGACAACGGTTTCCAGATGGTGATTGTAGTCGCCGGCACATCAAACCCACTTCTCGACCAGTCAGAAGGAAGGTTGCGCCGCGACCTCCGCCTGGACGAGCCCGACCGAGAGAGGCGCTGGATTCATTTTGGCAATCCTACCGCCGACGACGGCACCCTGCAGGCCATCCGCGACGTGCTCAACGACTGGCGCGATCCTGACACCCCGGACGATTACAGGAAGACCGTCCTTGTAACTGTGCTCAAGCATCACGGTCGCCTGCAAAACCTGTCTGCCCTCGTGAAGGCCGTCGGCATGGCCGGGGTCCCTGTTCTCGTCATCGACGATGAGGCCGACCAAGCCAGCCTCAACAATGAGGTCGCACAAGGGCAGGAAAGCACCACTTACGAATGCCTGGTCGATCTGCGCGATGCGCTACCCAATCACACCTACCTACAGTACACGGCAACGCCGCAGGCGCCGCTGCTCGTCAGTATTATTGACTCGCTATCGCCGAACTTCGTTCGCGTGCTGCAACCCGGCGCCGACTACGCAGGCGGTCGAGAGTTCTTCGGCAACAACCAGAGCTATGTGCGTCTCATCCCGGCAAGCGAGGTTCCGACTAACTCAAACCCCTTGACAGAGCCGCCCGAATCGCTACTGGCGGCGCTCCGCATCTTCATTATCGGCGTGACGGCTGGCATTCGCCAGAGCCAGAATCGCGGAAACCGCTCGATGCTGGTGCATCCGTCACACCGCACCGCCCAGCACCAGGAGTTCTACAACTGGGTGCGCGATATCTTCGAGGAATGGAAGCGCATCCTAAATCTCCCAGATACTGATCCTGACAAGCAGGAACTGATCGAGGATTTTCGTGATGCTCACGACGATGTCCGCGCCACGGTCGGTCCGTCGCTGCCGTCCTTCGAGAGTATCGCACCCTCTTTTCGCCTCGCTTTCCGCCACACACGGGTGCAGGAAATGAATGCGCGTGGCGGCCGAACGCCCAGTATCGACTGGCGCAGTGCATACGGCTGGATTCTTGTAGGCGGGCAAGCCATGGATCGGGGGTTTACGGTCGAGGGACTCACAGTCACCTATATGCCGCGCGGCATCGGCGTGGGCAACGCGGACACGGTCCAGCAGCGCGCGAGATTCTTCGGCTACAAGCGGCCCTACCTCGGATACTGCCGTGTCTACTTGGAACAGGGCACGCTTAACGCCTTTCGTCGGTATGTCGAGCACGAAGAGGACATCCGGACTCAACTCACGGCATTTCAGGAAAGCGGCCGTCCACTCAACGAGTGGAAGCGAGCCTTCGTCCTTGACGGTGCGCTGCGGCCCTGTCGGCAGAGTGTCATTGAATTCGACTATATTCGCGGCCGCTTTTCGGACCAATGGTTTGCGCCGCGAATCGTGCTAGCGGCCGACGGCCTGCTGCAGTCCAATCGCGAAGTAGTACAACTCTTCCTGCAGAGCCTGACGATGACTGAGAACCAGGGACACGGCGACCGCACGCCTGTCCAGCGTCATCACGTTGCCCGCGGGGTGCCGCTGCGTCAGGTCATCGAGCAGCTTCTCGTTCGGTTGCGCATTCCAGGCACCACTGATTCACAACTCTATACGGGACTTCTCCTGCAACTGGCTCTGGCGCTGGAGGCCAACCCGGCCGAGGTCTGCACCGTATTCCAAATGAGTCCTGCCGTCCGCCGCGAACGCGGCGTCGATGAGAACGGCGAGGTTACCTATCTCTTTCAGGGCGAAGCTCCCGTCAACCCAAGGGAACGGCGTGGCGAGGTCTATCCCGGCGACCGGGCTATCTACGATTCGGGCACCGTCACGGTCCAGATTCACACACTCGACCTTACGCGCAACAACTCCGTAATCAAGCGAGGCGTTGCTGTCGTCACCGTCTGGGTACCGGCGCGCATGGTGCGATCCTGGATCAGCCAGGATCAGCCGCACCAGCACGCTGAATAGCCGTGAACCTTCATAGGGAATTCGCAGGCATATCTGCGGCCGGACAACGCGAAGATGATCGGCTGTTCTTTGCCGTCCGCGCCGTTCCCCATTATGAGGGCTGCTTCGTTGGAAAAGACCCCGCGGGAAAAGCCTGCCTGCTGATCGCATCGCGGGAGCGAAGCGACCGGCCGCGCCCATCCATTCGGCTCGAGACTCTCTGTGCCCAGTTCGATGTCCCTTGCCGCGTCCGCACGGCCGACGGCCTGGCACGACAGGACCGCTTCACCCTCGTCCAGTGCTGCGCTTCCGACATCGAAACGACCCGCTACTTTCTGTCAGCATGCGAGTCGATCATACGGCTCATTGGTCCCGCTCCGCCTCCAACTGAGGTCGCGGCGGCTATCAACCGTCTCGCCGCAATGTTTCGTGCTCTGCGGCGGGCACCGACCAGGTCTCTCAACGGTCTCTTCGGCGAACTCTTCCTAATTTGGTCCAGCGCGAACGTGCCGCACGCAGTCGAAGCATGGCGCCTGGATGACACTGCTCGCTTTGATTTTTCGTGGGGCTCTGCGCGGCTTGACGTCAAAGTCGCCACCGGACGCACCCGCGCACACGTTTGTTCCTTCGAACAATGCAACCCGCCCGATGGCACAGCGGCAATCGTGGCTTCGCTCTTCGTGGAACGAATTGCCGGCGGCCTGTCCCTGAGTGATCTCGTCGCCTCTATTGAAGCAGCCCTGGTGAATGAGCCGCCGCTGCTCGTTAAGGTGCGTGAAGTGATCGGCGCGACTCTCGGGACAACCTTCCTCAACGCCATGGAGGAACGGTTTGACATTGCCCTTGCGCAATCCTCCCTGCGCTTCTTCGACCTTCGCGCGGTGCCACGACTTCACGATCCGCTACCTCCAGGCGTGAGCGATGCTCATTTTCGGTCTGACTTCTCGCTGGCTGAACCGCTGGCGCCGGAATCGCTCGGAGATCTCGAGCCAGCGCTGCGGCCGTTCTTTCGTCGCACGTGAGCCATGCGCGTAAATCACTGGGCCGAAGCTGATTGCTGTTGCCGTGGCGATTCGCATTTGGTCATGTCGTAAGGTCCCCCCGGTCGTAGACATTCGAGCGTAGACTGCTCCTGGCTGAGGCGTGGTCATGCGCAAGTCGACGCACAACAGAGAGCCCGCGAGCCCACCCAACACAAAGGTCGCAGGATCACCATTCCTTGAGTTGTTCGAGGTCTCGCCTGACATGGCTGCGCGGCTCATGCGTGAACTGCCGCACTCAGTGGCCGGAATCCGCGCATGACGCCTGACGCCTTCCGCCGCCTCGCCCTCGCCCACCGCGGCGTCGTCGAAGGCCAACACCATGGCCACCCGGACTTCCGCGTGAACGGCAAGGTGGTCGCGAGTCTGCGGCCGGGGGCTGCCGGCAAATCGGCGGGCCTGAAGGCCCGCCCTACACATCGGCAGTGGACAGCCATGGTCAGGGTCTCCCCTGCCGAACAGGCGGAGCTGATACGTGAGCATCCGGACGTGTTTGAGCCCGAGGCCGGCGCCTGGGGGAGGCAGGGATGCACACGCGTGCATCTGGCGGCCGCGGATCCCGAGGTCGTCGGGCCGGCGCTGACGATGGCGGTGCGGGCGCGACGATAACCGGCGGCACGAACTTCGCGCGTGACCTCCCTGGACGGACGATGCTACCGTCGTCGTCATTGCAGGAACTGCCCAGAATCCTGGGTGGATGGTGCCTGGATGGCCTGATGGAGGAACTGGGGGAACGCGTGGCGAACCTTGAAGCACGACTCGATGCGCAGAGCCAGGACCTGGCAGCGATCCGCGAATCCATCGGGAGACTCGACGACAAGGTGGAAACACGATTCGCTGCGATGGAGCCTCGCTTTGCCGCAATGGACACCCGATTCGTCCAGCTTGAGACGCGCATGGACGCCGGGTTCCGAGACATCCGTGCTGAGATCCACACCAACTTTCGGTGGATCATGGGCGGGATCGGCGGAGCCGTGCTGGCCATCCTGCTGGGTATCGCAACGATGGTGGTGACGCTGCGGCTGTAACGGCGGCCCACAGAACGGGCCGCCCTACGGATAGTCTCGGCGCCCCGCAGAACGGGGCGTCCTACGGATGGTCTCGGCGCCCTGCGATCATCGCGGCGGGGTGCCGAACGACGGTGGCGGGTCGCCCCAGAGGTGATGGCCGAACCACTGGAGGTTGTGCAGCATCACGGCACGCATGGACTTGGGCCGCGTGATGCCGTGCCCGTACCCCTTGTAGACAATCATCTCCACCGGCACGCCGCGATCCTCGAGGCCCTGACGCAGTTCGTAGGCGTTGGGAATGGGCACCCGGCGGTCGAGTTCGCCGTGCTGAATGAGCGTAGGCGTCTTGGCTTGCTTGATGTAGTTCATCGGCGACGTCTTCGCATACACCGCCGGGTCGTCGGCCGGGTCGTCACCGAGGTAGTTGATCGTGAACTGCGTGATGTCCGTGTTGTAGTAGTAGGTCGCCCAGTTCGAGATGCCGGCACCCACCGAAATGGCCTTGAAGCGATCGGACGAGGTGGTGAGGAACGCCGAGATGTACCCGCCCTGGCTCCACCCCATGGACGCCACGCGATCCTTGTCCACCCAGCCCTTCGCAATGAGGTGATCGACGCCGGAGATGACATCCCACGCATCACCCACACCCAGGTTGCGATAGTTGAGACGACGGAACTCCTCACCGTAGCCGGCCGACCCGCGATAGTTGACCTTGAGCACCAACGCGCCCCGCGCCGCCCAGATGTCAGAGGGGTAATACCGGGTGTCGCCCGACAACAGGCCGGGCCGGTCGATGCCCGTGGGTCCGCCATGGATGATGCACAGCAGCGGATACCGGCGCGCGGGATCAAAGTCCGCAGGCTTGATGAGCACACCTTCGATCACCGTGCCGTCCTGACTTTTCCACTCGATCAGCTCGCGGGTGCCGAGCGTCCATCCACTGACCTGCTCGGACATCGAGGTGACCTTGCGCGGCGCAAACCCCACGGGGCCACTGACGAACACCTCAGGCAGTGACGTGGGCGACATCATGGTGAAGGCCAACGTACGGTCCTTCGCGAGTGAAAACCCTGACGCCATGATCGTGGCCGGACTGGTGATGGTCGTGATCTGGCCGCTGGCGGGACTGACCTGAAAGAGGTGCGACGCGGTCTTGCGGGACCCGGAGAAATACACCCCGGAGCCGGTCCACGCCACCAGGCCAGGCTGCTCGTCAAAGCCGTCGGTGATCGACCGCGGCACACCGCCGGTCACCGGCACCACGGCCAGCCGCGCGTTGCGCGCGTGGATGTCCTGCCGCCCCATCTGCGACGAAAAGATGATCTGCGTGCCGTCGGGCGACCACTGGGGGCCGCTGTCGGGCCCACGCAGGTCCACCAGGCGCGTGACGCGATCGCCATCCAGCGTCAGCAGGTAGATGTCTGACGTGTGGCCCTGCGTCAGATCGGGGTTGACCTGCGCGCTGAAAGCGATGCGCGAGGAATCCGGCGACCAGGAATACCCACCCACCGTGAAGTCCTTGCCCTTGGTCCTCACCGTCCCCGCCTGCGGCATCGTCATCGCCGCCGCCACGTCAATCGTCCACAGGTGCGTGTGCGCGTACTCGCGACGAACGATGTCGAAGTCGCCAAGGGCGTCACGTCTGCCCTTGTCGGCGGCCGGAGCGGTTTCCGTCTGGGTGAACGCGATCTGCTTGCCGTCGGGCGACCACTGATGCGAGCCCACGCCCTGCTCGGCCTTCGTCAACTGCACCGCTTCGCCGCCGTTCGGGTTGATGGCAAACAACTGATTGCGATCGCCCACGCGCGTGGAGGTGAACGTCAGCCACTGCGAATCCGGCGACCACTGCGCGCCGCCCACCGACTTGTCGCCTCGGGTGAGCTGGAACGACCGGCCCGGCACGCCCGCCTGCAGTTCGGTGACCCACAGGTGCGTGACGAAGGCGTCCTGCGTGAAGTCCGTGTGGGTGATGGTGTACGCCACCCAACGGGCGTCGGGCGAAATCTGCACGGCGCCGACGGTCTTGAGGCTGAGCAGGTCGTCGACAGTCGGCACCTTCCGCGACTGCGCCGACGATGACACCGAGACGACTGCGAGGCTGAGGAGCAGGGTGAGGAGGGTGCGAGGCATGGGGCATTCTAGTCGCTACGTAGCGCGGCCGGGCGATACGTAGCGCGGCCGGAACTGCCGGCCGCGATCACGGCGGCCCGCAGTTCGGGCCGCCCTACAGGCATGTAGGCATGTAGGACGGGGCGATACGTAGCGCGGCCGGACGGTACGTAGCGCGGCCGGAAGTGCCGGCCGCGATCACGGCGGCCCGAAGAACGGGCCGCCCTACGGACGATCATGGCGGCCCGAAGAACGGGCCGCCCTACGGGCATGTCGAACGGGCGGGCGGCACGATCTTCGCGCGTGACCTTCCCGTTCGGACGATGCTACCGTCGTCGTCTACTAGGGGAACGCGTGGCGAACCTCGATGCACGGATTGAAACGCTGACAAACGGCCTGACGGAGGTCAAGGACGAGGTACGCCGGGTGGAGTCTGCCCTGCGCGTGGAGATCGCAGGGCTGCGGACTGAAATGCAGGTCGGCGATGCGAACCTCCGGGCCGAGATGACGCGAGGCTTCGAGAACTTGCGCACCGAGATGCACACCAACTTTCGGTGGATCATGGGCGGCATCGGCGGAGCTGTGCTGGCTGTCCTGCTGGCCATGGCGCGATGGCGGTGACGATGACGGGGTAGCGCGGCCGGACGGTACGTAGTGCAGGCGGACGGTACGTAGCGCGGCCGGAACTGCCGGCCGCGATCATGGCGGCCCGAAGTTCGGGCCGCCCTACGGGCGATCACGGCGGCCCGCAATTCGGGCCGCCCTACGTGACGTTCGGGCCGCCCTACGAATTGCCTGCCAGCTCGCGATAGCGGCAGAGCGCGTTGGCCAACTGCATGTGGGCCGGCGACTGGCAGTCGGGCTCGAAGAGCAATGGGCTGGCCACGACGATGCAGAGGCAACGCGCACGCGAGGTGGCCACGTTGAAGCGGTTGAGGCTGTAGAGGAACCCGAGGCCGCGGGGGGCATCCTCGGGCCGCGAGGTGGCCATCGAGTAGATGACGACGGCGGCCTCCTGGCCCTGGAACTTGTCGACGGTGCCCACGGGGATCTGATCGCGGCCCACAGAGCGGGCCGCGCTACGTGCGGACGAAGCGCCGGCCGCGCTACCGGCCGTCAACGCCTCCTGCAGCCGTGCGACGTGGGCGTTGTAGGGGGCGACGATGCGGATGTCGTCGGGGGTGAGCTGATGCTGGACGCCGTGTTCGTCGACCCAGCACGAGCCGGGCGCGAGCAGGTCGTCGACGATGCGCACGACTTCTGCGACTTCTTCGTCCGACGCGTTGCGATTGCCGTCGTGCTCGACCGGCACGACACGAAGGCCTGAGCCGGAAAACCGCGCAGCGCCGGTGAGCACCTGGCGCTCGAGGCCGGGCAGCGACGTGAGGCGCCCCTCGTAGAACAACTCGGAGGTGAAGTCACAGATGCGGGGCGCGAGCCGGCGCGTGACGGGCAGGAACTCGCCCCGCTCGGGCGGCATGGTCTTGTGACCGGCCAGGTAATGCTGCAGCGCCGACCCGCCCACCCCGTCGGGATGCACGCCCTTGGTGGGCTGCTCGAGCTGCTGCGGATCGCCCAGCAGCACCAGCGCTTTGGTGGCGACGGTACACGCCAGCGTGTTGGCCAGCGACATCTGGCCGGCTTCGTCGACGAAGAGGACGTCAAGTCGATCGTCGTCGGCGGCCCCAAGAGCGGGCCGCCCTACGGATTTCTGCGGGGACCGCCCTACGTACTCCTTGCACCAGTGCCAGGCGGTGCCGCCGACGACCTTCGGGTTGTCGTCGCCGAACTCGTCCTCGTTCTTGACGTGCAGCAGCGGCACGTCCATGCCGCGTTTGGCGGCCTCCTTGCGCACGGCCTTGAGCAGGTTGGCGATGGCCGCATGACTGAGCGCGGTGACGCCCACGGACTTCCCCGCCGCCACGAGGTCGCAGATCATGACGCCGCCCGAATAGGTCTTGCCCGTGCCGGGCGGGCCCTGAACGGCCAGCACACCGTCGCGCAACTGCACCACGTCGCGCGTGGGCGGCGCGTCGGCCCGCAGCAGCGCCACGGCCAGCGGACTGGCCGTATCCTCAGCCAGCGCCGACCCGATTTCGTAGAGCGCGTCCTCGATCTTTGGCGCACTGACGACCTCGTGCGCAAAGGCCGCGCTGGGCCGGACGCCGGCGCGGGTGCGGCCGACCTTGACGGTGATGATGCGGTGCAGACGGTCGATGTCCACCACTTCACCCCAGACCTTGCCATCGGTGAGATTCAAGTTGTCTGCTGTCTTGACGTCACAGTCCTGCAGCGGATACGCGTACCGCTCCACCATCGACCCGGTCGCTCTGCCGGTCTTCTCGCTGATGAACGGCGCCGCATCAAGGAACCGCAGGCCCGACACGGCCTTCCGCTCCTCCAGCAACGCCTCATCGTCCAACTCAACCAGGCGGAAGAACTCCCACCACTCGGACTTGTTTTCGCGGCGGTGCCAGTCGAGCAAGTAGGCGGCAAGCTGAAGCGAGTGGCGGCCAGTGGCGGCAAGTGGCGGCGAGTCGGAGCGAGTGGCGGCAAGTGGCGGCCAGTCGCGGCCAGTGGCGGCAAGGGGCGGCGAGTCGGGGCCGGTGGCGGCAAGGGGCGGCGAGTCGGGGCGAGTGGCGGCAAGTTGGAGCAGGCGCGCGCGGAGTTCTTCGACGCGCTGTTCGCGCTCGCCGACCTGCTCGGACGGGGCGCCGGATTCGGGCACCGGGCGCGGGACTTCGTCGCCACGGGCGATCGCCTCGTCGCGGCGGGCTTCGAGCCAGGCGCGCAGCGCCCACGTCGACCGCACATCGTCACGGTTGTAGCCCTCGACGGCTGACCGGATGTCGGCAGTGATGGCGCCCAGGTCGCCCGACTCGATCGCAATCTCGATGGCCTGGCGCTCGCGGCCGGCCTTGCGCAGGTCGATGTCGCGCGCAAACTCGTAGAAGGGCTCGAGCTCCTTGATGGAATAACTCTCGACGCCCGCGCGGATGGATTCGCGGACGACCGCATAGAGGTCGACGAAACGGCCGCCGCGCAGGAGTTCGTCGAGCGCCTCGGCGCGCGTGGCGTAGCGGCCCGACAGGCGCTTGAACGCCGACGGCTCATACGGCGCGTAGTGATAGACATGCGCGCCCGGATGGCTCTGGATGACGCGCGCGATCTCGTCCATCACCTCCTCAAACGCCCGCCGCTCCTCCCCATCGTCAAACGCCCACCACGCGCGATAGCGGAACTCGCCCGATTCGTCGACCCGCCCGAGGCCGAAGAGATACTCGCGCGAGCCTTCGCCCGACTCGCCGCCAATGACGTCACGGCCGAAGGGATCGCCCTCGAGGTCGAGGAAGAGGTCGCCGGGCGACGGCTCGGGCAGACGCCTGAGCCCCCGCGGCGGCAACGGCGCACCGTCTGTGTCCACATGCGGCTCGACGTCCAGCAGCCGGTACTCTGGGCGCTCGTTGGTCGTCTGCAGCACCTGCAGCGCGGCTTGGTCCTGCAATCGCACGTACGTCTCACGCGCCCCGTGCGACGGCTTGAACGCGGCCGGCACCTGCCATGCCGCCAGCGCGCCCTTCGTGGTGATGCCGTGCGACGCCAGCTCCTTCTTGTGCTGCCGCCCCAACCCCGCGACGAACTGAATGTGGTCCGCGGCCCGGCGCTGCGCGTTGCAGTGCTCCCACCAACGACAGAGGGAGCAGTGGTCGACGGGATCAGGCGCCGAAAGATCGGCGGCCGAAAGATCCGGCCGCCCTACGAGACCACGTAGCGCGGCCGGCTCTGTCGGCCGCGAGACGACGTCCACTCGTAGCGCGGCCGGCTCTGTCGGCCGCGTCCAGTGCAGAAGCTTCGCCTTCACCAGGCGGTAGTACGCCGCGACGTCGGCGAAACGGTAAGTGTGGGTGGCCGCGGGAGTGACGACACGGAACTGGTCGGGGACGCGGCCCTGCAGCGTGCCGAGCAGGTCCGTGTAGACGCAGAGCTGCAGGATGGCGCCGGCGCGGGTTTCGCGCGCGAGTTTGGTGTCGTGCGCCTCGTAGTGCCAGTCGCCGAGCGCGCTCTCGCCCGGCACCTTGAGCAGGACGTCGGCGTAGCCGAACCAGGTGCCGTCAAAGAGCGGCGCCTGGACGATGACGTCGACGCCGCGGCGCATGGCCTCGAGTGTGCGCGCAGCCTTGTCGGCACGGTCGCTCCGGTCGCGGGCGGCGCTGAGGTCCTCCACCGTGAGTCCCCGCGCGCGCAGACTGTCCACATAACGGCGCTCGTGCTCCTGGCCTCGCTGCTGGAGCAGCTTGATGAAGGGGTCGTCGGAGGAATCAGGGCGCTCGCGCTCGCCTTGCACGGCCTCGCGCTCGAGCGTGGTTTTGTGGCGGCACGCCAGGAAGTCAGCCAGGTCCGTCGGCGACAGGCCGACGAGGTCGGGATTCGATCGATCAATCAGGAACACGCGCCGAGTTTACCGGGAGGGGTGTGACAGGCCAGTTCCTACGCGATTTGTTCGCTGGTGGCGCCTCATGGTTGAAGTGTCTACATTGAATCTACATAATGATCCCATGCCGCATTCAGTTGCACGGTGGGGAAACAGTCTCGCCCTTCGGATCCCGAGCGCGCTGGCGAAAGACGCAGGACTGGCCGAAGGCACACCCGTGACCGTGCGCCTGGAGAACGGCGCGTTGGTCATTCGACCCGATACCCCGTCGTACACCCTCAACGACCTCCTCCGAGGGATCTCCCCGAAGAACCGTCACGCTGAAACTCCAACCGGTCGCGCGCGAGGGCGCGAGACGTGGTGACCCGGTACGTGCCGGACACCGGCGACCTGGTGTGGTTGACCTTCGATCCGCAAAGCGGCGCCGAACAGGCGGGACGACGACCGGCCCTGGTCCTCTCACCCAGGGCCTACAACCACGCGACGGGCCTGGCGGTGATGTGTCCGGTGACGTCGAAACAGAAAGGCTACGCCTTTGAGGTGGCGCTCCCCGAGGGCAAGTCCATCTCTGGTGTTGTCCTGAGCGACCACCTGAAGAGCCTCGACTGGCGGGCGCGCAAGGCCGTGTTTGCAGGTGCCGCGCCGGCCGCGATGCTCGCTGAGGTACGGGCCCGGGTCAAGGCGCTACTCGGGATCTGAACGAGGCCCACAAGTCGCTGGGCTTCACGTCACAAGCGGCGGGTCGTGCGAGAAGCGTGCTCGGTCCGGACCGAGCACGATTCTTGCGCCGCTGAGGCGCCGGCGCGTCGACGCGTGGTCCCCCACCGTGCGCGGCGAACCGAGTGGCGATACACTTGCGGACGCATCATGACCACACTCAACGCCACCACCCTCAGTTGTTCCATCACCTGCAAGAAACTTGACGCCTCGATCGCGTTTTACCGCGACGTCCTCGGCTTTACGGTCGATATGACCTTCGAAAATGCAGGCACGATGGCCGGCGCCGTCATCAGCGCCGGGCACATCCGAATCGTGCTGAATCAGGACGACGGCAAGCTGGGATGGGATCGCATCAAGGGGCAGGGGTTCTACCTGCAGTTCAACGTCCAGAGTGCGGCCGACGTCGATGCCGCGGCGGCGCGCATCAAGGCGGCCGGAGGCACGCTGATCGACGAACCTGCCGATCGGCCCTGGGGTGTGCGCATGTTCCAGTTCCGTGACCCGGACGGGTTCAAGATGGGGGTCTCGACGCCGCTGGCGCACTAGTCCAGGGGGCCAAGGTATGCGCACATCTCTGATTCTCCCGGAGGAATTGGTGGACGAGGCCCGCAAGACGCTGGGATTCACGTCCAAGACCGACACGGTGGTGTACGCGCTCCGCGAAGTCGTTCGGCGCGGGCGGACCGAGGAGCTGAAGGCCATGCTGGGCAAGGTCAAGGTCGAGTTCGACCCGACCGAACTCCGTAAACGCGACAGGGTCCGGGTCGGACTGAAGTGATCGTCGTCGACATGCGGCTGATCGAGAGCTGGGGTGGGCCGGCGCACGACGAACGATTGACTACAATGCGCGCATGCGACTGCAGCGGATGATCCAGGCGGTCGACCTGCACGCGGCCGGCGAGCCTGGACGCGTCATCGTCGGCGGCGTGCTCGACGTGCCGGGCACCACGATGTTCGAGAAGATGACGTGGCTGCAGACACACGGCGACGACCTGCGGCTGCGCATGCTGCGCGAACCACGCGGCTACCCCGCCGCCAACTGCAACCTGATCCTGCCGCCCACCCACCCCGAGGCCCAGGCCGGCTACGTGATCATGGAACAGGTCGAATACCCCGGCATGTCGGGCACCAACACGATCTGCGTGGTGACGACCCTGCTTGAAACGGGCATGTTGCCGATGACCGAACCGGCCACCGACGTGGTGCTGGAATCGCCGGCCGGCCTGATCCGCGTGCACGCGGAGTGCCGCAACGGCAAGGTGCGCGGCGTGACGTTCACCAACGTGCCGGCGTTTGCGACGCACCTGGACCAGCCCATTGAAGTGCCTCATCTGGGCACGGTGACGGTGGACGTCGCCTACGGCGGCATGTTCTACGTAATCGCCGACGCAGCGCAGTTCGGCTTCCGCCTGACACCGGACGAAGGCGCCGACATCACCCGCACCACCGAGATGATCAAGGCCGCCGCCGCCGAGCAACTGCCGGTGGTACACCCCGAACAGCCGGGGTTTGCCGGCATCACGATCGGCCAGCTGTCAGGCACGCCTCACGACCCGGCCAACTCGCGCCGCAACGCGGTGACGGTCTCCACGGGCACACTCGACTGGAACAAACCATCCACATGGACGGGTGTGATCGACCGGTCGCCTTGCGGCACGGGCACGTCGGCCAAGATGGCCATCCTCCATGCGAAGGGCCAACTGGGCCTGCACGAAGACTTCCGCCACGAAGGCATACTCGGCACGGTCTTTACGGGCCGCCTCATCGCCGAAACGACAGTGGGCACGGGGGCCCAAGCGCGCACGGCGGTGGTACCCACCATCACGGGCACGGCATGGATCACCGGATTTGCATCGTACGTGGTGGACCCGGAGGATCCGTTTCCGAACGGGTACACGGTGGGAGACATTTGGTAGGGCGCAGGGCGCAGGGCACAGGTCCAGGGTCCGAGGGTCCAGGGTCCAGGGTCCGAGGGTCCAGGGTTCGAAGGAGTGGTGACGTGAGAGTGTCCAGAGCATTCGGAGCGGTCGTGTTGGTGGGGCTTTCCGCGGTGGCGGGCGTGCTGGCGCAGGCGCCGGCGGCGACGCATCCGCTGGCGCGCGACATGCGGTGGCGCAACATCGGCCCGGCCAACATGACGGGCCGCATCGCCGCCATCGAGGCGCTGACCACCGACCACCGCTACGTGGTGGTGGCCTCGGCCTCAGGCGGCGTGTTCCTATCGAAAAACGCCGGCATCACGTGGGACCCGATCTTCGATCGCTCCGAGGGCGCGGGCTCGATTGGCTCGGTGGCGATCTTCGAGCCGAACCCGAACATCATCTGGGTGGGCACCGGTGAAGCGGCCAACCGCAACTCCAGCGGCTGGGGCAACGGCCTGTTCAAGACGACCGACGGGGGCAAGACCTGGCGGCACGTGGGCCTGGCCGACACGCACCACATCGCCGAGATCGCACTGCACCCGACCAATCCCGACATCGCCTACGCCGCCTCCCCCGGCCACTTGTGGGGCTACTCAGGCGACCGCGGACTGTTCAAGACGACCGACGGCGGCACGACGTGGACGAAGCTGGCCGGCGGCCTGCCCAACGACGGACGCACGGGCGCCACCGAAGTCATCATGGACCCGCGCAACCCCGACATCCTGTACGCGGGCATGTATCACCGCCTGCGACAGCCGGCCACGATGCACTCGGGCGGCCCCAACGGCGGCATCTACAAGAGCGTCAACGGCGGACGCACGTGGCAGCGACTGAGCAAGGGCCTGGCAGCCGGTGACTCGGGAATGATCGATATCTCGATTCATCTCGCCAACCCCGACATCGTCGTCGCCGCGTACGAAGCGGACGAAAACATTCCGTACGACCCGGCGCGGCCGACCACGGCGCAGACACCGGGCACAGGCATTTACATCTCGGAGGACGCGGGCGCGTCGTGGAAGTGGCTGCTGAAGACGCACCTGCGGCCGTTCTACCACGGGCAGGTGCACATCGACCCGAAGGACCCGAAGCGCATCTTCTCGGTGGGACGCGAGTTCAAGGTGTCGCTCGATGGCGGCGTGACCTGGCGCGACAAGTGGTGGGGCGGCGGCGGCGACGACCACGACTTCTGGATGGCCCCCTACGACCCGAAGATTTTTTATACGGCCACCGACCAGGGCGCGTACCTGACGGTCGACGATGGCCAGACGATCCTGTCGTTCGACAACATGGCCATCGGGCAGTACTACAAGGTCGGCGTGGACATGCGCGACCCGTACTGGGTGGTGGGCGGTTTGCAGGACAACGCCATCTGGGCCGGGCCCAGCCACTCGCGCGAGGCCCGCGGCATCCTGAACCTGCACAACACCTGGCTGGGCGAAGGCGACGGCTTTGCCTCGCTGGTCGACCCCACCGACTACCGCGTGGTCTACATGGTGAATCACGTCGGGTTTGCGATGCGCCTGAACATCGAAACTCGCGAACCCACCTTCATCACGCCCACCCCAGAGACGGTGCTGAACTTCTCGGACTACTCCGACGTGGGTTACACCGAGACTCCCATCCAATACACGATTGCGCCCGGGGAGCACTGGTTCCGCTACGGCCGGCCGAACCGGCCGCTGATGCCGCCGCACTTCCGCTTCAACTGGAACAGCCCGCTGACCATGTCGCCCAGCAATCCGCGCACGCTGTATTTCGGCGGCAATCACGTGTTCAAGTCGGTGGACCGCGGTGACACGTGGCGCATCATCAGCCCTGACCTGACGACGAACGACCCCGCCCTGCGCAACCCGTCGAAGTCCGGCGGCCTGACGCGCGAGGTGACGGGCGGCGAGAACCACTTCACGATATTCGACGTGCGCGAGTCCCCCCTCGACCCAGCTCTGGTCTGGGTGGGAACAGACGATGGCAATGTGCAGGTGACACGAAACGGCGGCGCGAGTTGGACGAATGTACGCGCGAACCTGCCGGGCATCACCGGCGAAGTGTGGGTCAGCCGCGTGGAGCCGTCCCATCACCAGGTGGGCACGGCCTACGTGGTGCTCGACAATCACCGCCGCGACGACATGAACCCGCATGTCTTCGTCACCCGGGACTTCGGCGCGACGTTCACCAACATCACGGGCAATCTGCCGCCCGGCATCGGCTCGTACGTGATCAACGAAGACCCGGTCAACCCAAACCTGCTGTTTCTGGGCACGGAGTTCGGCGTGTACGCGTCAATCGAAGGCGGAATGACCTGGTTCAAGCTGTCGACGGGCATGCCCAACGTTGCGGTGTACGACCTCGTGATTCATCCACGCGATGGCGACCTGATTGCGGGCACCCACGGCCGGTCCATCTGGATTCTCGACGACCTCACTCCTCTGCGCCAGATGAATCCAGCGGTGGCCAGCGCCGCCGCGCACCTCTTCCGCAGCGAGGTGGCCACCAAGTGGGTGACGATCGACCTGGGGCGCAAGCAGGAGGACTTTCTCTTCCGCGGCGCCAATCCTCCAGCCGGCGCCTCCCTCAACTTCTGGCTGCGCGACGCGCCGCAGGGCCCGGTGACGCTCGAGGTGTCGGAGTTTGCCGGTGACCGGGTCGCCAGCGTGCGTCTGGCCGAAGGCGGCGCGAAGGCGGGCATCAACCGCGCGCACTGGAACCTCCAGTTCCCGTCCACCGCCGCCGAACGCCGGGCGATGGCGGCCCGGCTGGGCGTCGCGATCTCGTTCCTCGAAGGACGCGTGGTGGAAGACGCCCGGCGCCAGCAGCTCGGACGTCTGCGCACGGCGCTGGCCGCGGCCACGACCGATGCGGCGCTGAATCAGATTCGTCTGGAGCTGGTGACCGACTTCAACGGTCGGGCCGCCGGACGTCCCTTGTTTGGCACGCCGATCGGCAACACGACCGCTGCCGCCGGCACGTACCGCGTCACGCTGCGGGCCAACGGGCAGACGCTCGAAGGCACGGTGACCCTGCGCGACGACCCGCTACGCGTGGAACATGGCGGCCCGACAGAACGGGCCGCCCTACGGATCGTTCCGCGCGCGTTCGAGTCGCTCGGCCACTGACCGGTAATACTCCAGCTGCGCGCGCTGGTCGGCGGTCGGGCGGCCGGCGTAGCGACCCACCTCCGCGTAGAGCGAGCTGACGCGCGCGGGCAGCAGGCCGGCCAGCCGGCGCGCTTCGGCGTCACCACCCGTCTGCGACTGGAGCGCGGCCGCCGCGACCACCGCGCGACGGAACACCTCCGTGATCTCACTGAGCATGGTCGTCCAGGCGGCGCGGTCGGCGGCCGACACGTCGACACGCGGGTCGTCGCGCACGGTCATCGGCTTCTCACTGGTCACACCCGCCGCGGTGAGGCGCACGGTGTACTCCCCCGCCGGCACCCAGACTCCCTGCAGCCGGTTGCCACCGCCGCCACGTCCCCCACGCCCGCCACGGCCCGCGGCCGCGGCACCACGGCCGCCCTGCGGCCCCTGACCAGGCACGGTCACCACGAAGTCGTCGGCGCGCAGGTTCCACACGACACGGTTCACGCCGCGGCGCCGCGTGGGGTTGATCGTGGCCACACGCGTGCCCGCTCGATCGTGCACGGTCAGCGACACGTCGCCACCCTCGGCACCCAGCCAGTAGTCGATGATGCCCCCGGCCGGCGGATTGTCGCCGCGAAACACCATGTCGCCCATGTGCGCCTTGAGATTGGTATAACGAATCTGCACGCCGGGCTGCGGCGTGAACAGATGCGCGGCACTGGCCGCCACGGCCGGCGTCAACTCCTGCAGCGCCGTGACATCGTCGAGAATCCAGATGCCGCGGCCATGCGTGCCAAGCACGAGGTCCTGATCGCGCGTGTGCACGACGAGGTCGTTGACCGCCACGGTAGGCATGTTCTGGCGGAACGACAGCCACCGCTGCCCGCCATCGAGCGTGATGAAGAGCCCCATCTCGGTGCCCAGATACAGGAGCGACGGATTACGCGCGTCCTCGCGAATGGTCCGCGCCACGCGGCCGTGCGGCAGGTCGCCGGCAATGGACGTCCAGGTCTGACCAAAGTCCGTTGACCGGTACACGTAGTTGCGGAAGTCGTCGCTGCGATGGTTGTCGACGGTCACATAGACGGTGCCGTCGGCATGACGCGACGGCTCGATGCCGGCAATCCACGAGCGCTGCGGCAGTCCGGGCAGGCGCGACGCCACCTCGGTCCACGTGCGGCCGGCATCACGCGACACCGAAATCCGCCCATCGTCGGTGCCGACATACAACACGCCCGCCACACGCGGCGACTCGGCCAGCGCCGAGATGGTGGGCCAGTACGGCACGCCGTCATCAAGCGACGCGATGTGGTCGGCCACCTCGAAGCCCATGATGGGCAACGTGCGGCGGTCGGTGTCCGACGTCAGCCGCCCCAGGTCTTCCCACGTGATGCCCTTGTCGCGGCTGCGGAACAGGTGCTTCATGCCCACGTAAATGGTGCGCGGGTCGTGCGGCGAGATCACCACAGGCGCGTCCCAGTTGGCCGGATGCATGGCGTTGCCCATCTCGGGCTCGGGCAGGCCGTCACTCCACACATCGAAGTTGCGCCGGTCGCCAATCGCGCCGCGCGGGTCGCCGGGCCGGATGTCCTGTGACTGCCAGGTCTGCATGTCCACGCGCGACAGACCGAGGTATTGCGACGCCGCATACACGGTGCGCGGGTCTGACGGATCTGGCACGGTGAAGAACCCGTCGCCGCCGCACAGCCGCTTCCAGTCGTCGTTGAGGATGCCGCTGGTGAAATACGTCGCCGACGGTCCCACCCAGCAGCCGTTGTCCTGCAGGCCGCCGTACACGTTGAACGGCACGGCCTGGTCCACGGCCACGCGGTAGTACTGGCTCACCGGCAGCGACGACACATACAGCCACTTGAGGCCGCGGTCGTACGAAATCCCGATGCCGCC
This sequence comes from uncultured Solibacteraceae bacterium, assembly GCA_964471115.1. Classification (GTDB taxonomy): domain Bacteria; phylum Acidobacteriota; class Vicinamibacteria; order Vicinamibacterales; family SCN-69-37; genus SYFT01. Next base: position 39,577 of record CAYYFE010000018.1, on the reverse strand, counting down.
ATCGTCCAGCTTGATGACGTGGCGCGAGTTGTTCGGGTTGACCCACACGAGCCGGTCGTCGCCGTGCAGCGTCTGGCTCGGCACCGTGAACGTCCGCCCTCCATCGTCCGAGAAGCTGTACGAGTTGACCATGTAGATGCGCTGGTCATCGTTGGGGTCGATGGTGATCTGGCTCGCATACATCGGCCGCGGATTCCAGTCGCTCATGAACGTCCAGCTCTCACCCTTGTTCTCGGAGCGGAACAGACCCGCGCGCCGCTCGATGTACGCGGTCGACGCGTTGTACTTGTTGCCCTGCTCGATCGAGACGTAGACGATGCGCGGGTCCTTGCGGTAGATGGCGATGCCGATGCGGCCGTAGTCGCCAGCCGGCAATCCGTTGCCCGTGAGCTTGCGCCAGGTGGCGCCGGCGTCGGTGGACTTGTAGAGCGCGCTGCCGGGACCGCCGCCGTGGAAGCCGTACGCGGTGCGGCGCCGCTGATACGCGGCGGCATACAGCGTCTGCGGGTCGGACGGATCCATCGCCACGTCCACCACGCCGGTGTCTTCATTCACCTGCAAGATCGCCTGCCACGTGCGGCCGCCGTCGGTGGTCTTGTAGAGGCCACGTTCGGCGTTGGGTCCCCACAGGTGCCCCATCGCGGCCACGTACACGACATCAGGGTTGGTCGGGTGCGTGACGATGCGGCCGATGTGGTGCGAGTCGCGCAGGCCCATGTTGGTCCACGTGCGGCCCGCGTCGGTCGACTTGTAGACGCCATCGCCCCACGACGAACTCTGCCGGTTGGCGCGCTCCCCCGTGCCCACCCAGACGATGGAGGGGTTGGGCTGGAAGATTTCGACGTCGCCCAGCGAGTGGGTGCCCTCGCGCTCGAAGACCGGCGTGAAGGTCACGCCGTTGTCGACCGTCTTGTACATGCCGCCCGTCGAGCTGGCCGCGTAGAACGTGTACGGGTCGGACTCGACCACGGCGAGGTCGACGAACCGGCCGCTCATGTTGGCGGGGCCGATGGTGCGGAACTCGAGGGGCGCCAGGTCGGCCAGGTCGGGCCGGCCGGCCTGCGGCGCGGGCGCGGACCACACGGCCGCGCCGGCGGCGATCGCGACAACCAGCACCGTGACCGGGAAGACACGCGAGCGAATGGGCGTGGTGGGCATACGTAGGCGGAATCTATCCTCGCCGGCGCGAGGGTGCAAGGACGTACGTCGCTCGGCCGGGTGCGGTGGTTCCGATTGCAGACCGGTCACGGCCTGTCGTAAATTGACGCGGCCGCAGGAGGCAGGATGAATCGTCTGAAGACCGCAGTGCTGCTCAGTCTCGTTCTCGCAGGTGCCACAGGTTGCAATGCCAAGCCGGAGGAGCCACCGGCGCCCGCACCCGGGAGCGGCACGGCCGCTCAGGCGGCGGCCGGCACCTCGGCCGTCCCGCCGGAGCTGGTCGGGACCTGGCAGTACGAAGGCATGCCGCTCTTCTACAAGATGAACTCGAAGGGCCGCGTGAAGTTCGAGACGGACGGCACGCTGGCGTGTGTTGGCAAGTTCACGGTGACCAACGGCACGCTGGCGATCACCTACGACCCGGGCCAGGACGGCTGCATCGACGCCGCGATGCCCTATACGCTCAAAGACGACGGCAAGACACTGGACTTCACGGCTGCGGTCTACAAGAAGGTCGACGCCAAGGACGATGCGTCGTTCTGATTGCCCGGCCGTCCGGCGCGGCGTCGGACGCAGGTAGCGCGGCCGCCCGGCGAATTGCGGCCGCACGTATAATCCCGGCACCCTATGGGACTGACGACCGGGCAGCGCCTTGGCCCCTATGAAATTGTGGACGCGATCGGCAAGGGAGGCATGGGTGAGGTGTACCGTGCCCGAGATACCTCCCTCGGCCGTGACGTCGCACTCAAGGTGCTGCCTGAACTGTTTGCGTCCGACGCCGAGCGGCTGGCGCGTTTCGAGCGCGAAGCCCAGGCGCTGGCCGCGCTGAACCATCCGAACATCGCGCAGGTGTACGCGATCGCCGAAGGCCGCGCCATCGTGATGGAGCTGGTCGACGGCGAGGACCTCGCGCAACGTCTCGCGCGCGGCCCGCTGCCGGTCGACGAGGCGCTGCCGATCGCGCGCCAGATCGCGTTGGCCCTGGAAGCCGCGCACGACGCCGGCATCATCCATCGCGACCTCAAGCCCGCCAACATCAAGGTGCGGCCGGACGGCACGGTGAAGGTGCTCGACTTCGGGTTGGCGAAGTCGTTTGCCGCCGACCCGTCCACCTCAGCCGCGTCGCTTGCCAACTCGCCCACCCTCACCGCGCGCGCTACTGAACTGGGCGTCGTGCTGGGCACAGCCGCCTACATGGCGCCTGAGCAGGCCAAGGGGCGCGCCGTCGATCGGCGCGCCGACGTGTGGGCGTTCGGCGTGGTGCTCTACGAAATGCTGACGGGCCGCCGCGCCTTTGGCGGTGACGACGTCACGGAAGTGATGGCGGCGGTGCTTCGCGACACGCCGGATCAGGCCGTGTTGCCGGCTGACACCCCGGCCGCGGTGCGGCGCCTGCTGCGGCGATGTCTGCAGAAGGACGCGCGGAAACGACTGCGCGACATGGGCGACGCTGGCGCCGAACTCGACGATGCGATGACCGGCGCGGAGCCGGACCCCGTGACCGTCACGACGGCGACGACGCCGTCGCGGTCACCACTGGCGATGGCAGGCGGGGCGCTGTTGCTCGCGGGTGTGGCCTCCGCGGCGGCCTGGGCCCTCAAGCCCGCCCCGGTGCCCGACCAGCCGCTCGCGCGATTCGCGCTGCTGCTCAACGACGGTCAGCGTTTGAACAACACCAACAATCCGAACCTGACCTGGTCACGCGACGGCCGGCACCTGGCGTACCGGGCCGACGGCGCCGTGTTCGTCCGCAGCCTCGATACGCTGGAACCCCGCGAGGTGGTCAGGGCGACAGGCAGCGGCCAGTGGTTCTCGCCCGACAATTCGTCGCTGGTCTACCGCACCACGTCAGGACTCTCCACGGTGCCATTTGGCGGCGGGGGCGGCGGTGTCGAGCTGGTGCGCACGGCTGAGTTCGGTGGCCTCGACTGGCTCGACGACAACACCATCGTCTACTCCGATCACGAAACCCTGAAGCGGCTCCCCAGCGGCGGAGGCGCGGCCACCGTGCTGCTGACCGCGCCCGAGGGCACCACCGTGGGCGGCCCGCGCGTGGTGCCCGGTGGACGGGCGTTGGTGTACACGCTGGTCGCCGCCAACAACAGCACGACGGTTGTCGCCGCACCCCTGGGTGACAACGGGCTGGGCGAAGGCAAGACCGTCCTCACCGGTGTGAATGGCGCGACCTATGTGCGGTCGGGACATCTGATCTACACCGTCGACGCACGGCCGATGGCGGTCCCGTTTGATGCCGAGCGCCTCGAGGTCGCCGGGCCGGCGGTCGCCCTTCCGGAGTCGATCTACGTCGGCAGCACGCTGCTGCCGCAGATGGCGGTGTCCGACACCGGCACGATGGCGTATGTCTCGGCCGTGGAAGCCCAGGCCCTGCAGGTGGCCTGGGTCGATCGGCAAGGGAGGTCCACCACCGCCATCAAGGTGCCACGCAATTATTCCGACCTGATGCTCGCGCCCGACGGCCGGCGCGCGGCCTTTCACCTGTGGGACGAAGACAACGACGTCTGGATTGGCGACCTCTCGCGGGGCGGGCTGACGCGGCTGACGTTCACCGACGATGAGGAGGAGACGCCGGTGTGGTCGCCGGACGGCCGGCAGGTGGCGTATGCGGCGGGGCGCCCCGGCAAGCGCGGTCTCTTCATCCGTGCGGCCGACGGCAGCGCGGCCGCGGTGGAACGGAAGATCTGGGAGGACGCCGACCACTTCCACGTCAATGACTGGTCACGCGACGGCCGCACCCTGCTCGTGGAAGTGCGGCGACAGGCCACGACCAATGACATCGTGGCGATCGATGTGGACACGGGCACGGCCACGGTCCTGCTGGGGTCCGCGTACTCGGAATACAACGCCCGCCTCTCCCCCGACGGCCGGTGGCTCGCCTACGTCTCGGACGAGTCCGGGCAGGCCGAGGTCTACGTGCAGCCGTATCCGTCGCTTGACGCACGCGTGGCGGTCTCGACGGCCGGCGGGCGGGAACCCGTCTGGGCCCGCAACGGCCGGGCCTTGTTCTTCCGCTCCGCCGACGAGGTGATGGAGGCGGCGGTCACGTCGCTGACCCCGCTGGAATTCGGTGTGCCGCTGGCGCTCTTCCGCGACACCTTCGTCCGCACGCAGGGCGCCGGCCACACCCATTTCGACGTGGCGGCCGATGGCCGCTTCCTGATGATCGAAAACCCCAAGCAGGACAATGTCAGCCGTCAGCAGATCCACATCGTCCTCAACTGGTTCGACCAGCTGAAGCGGATCGCGCCGTCAACCCGATGACCGCGCCGGCCCTGGCCTAGAAGTTCCGCACGGCCGACGGCCTATTGGGTCTGATGGAAGACAACTCTCGCGGTCTCCGCGTCCGAGAACTCGCAGGTGCGGGTCTGCGTCGGGCCGTTGAACTCGAGCCGGACGCTGACGAGCCGGCCGTCGGCCTCGTCAATCACCAGCCGCTCGGGCACCGGCTGCCCCTGCGAGGCGTTGTTGTCGACGTCGAATTCGAGCGCGCGCGAGAACATGGTGCTGCGCCGTCTGACTTCGATCTCACGCGACGCGCCGGCCGCGGTGTAGGTGAAGACCGCGCGCTTGAGGTTCAGGCCGTAGTACGACGCGCCGCACGTGCTGGCGCTGACCGACGCGTTGAACTTGCGCGGGCCCTTGCCGTCATGCTCGTGCACGTAGACGGTCCGGCCGGCGGGATTACTGGTCGACTTGCGGAACTCACCCGGTCCCGCCGATGACATGCCGCCGGCGTCCTCGATGATGACTGAGCCGTTACTGACGATGATCGGCGGCCGATCGTCATCGTCGTACATGCGCTGGAACGCCAGCACAAGCGCGCCGCCGAGGATCGCCGGCAGCAGAAGGCGCGTCAGGATCTTGCGAAAGTCCCATCGGGGTGCATCGTGTGTCATCGGTCCGCTCCCTTTGATGCCAGCAGGATCTTCAGGTCGGCACGACGCAAGTACGAATCGACATCGGCGGCGGGCCACCGCGCCCGGAGCTTCTGCAACTCTGCGTCGACAGTACGGGCGGGAATGGTAACACTGCCCGCAGGCGCCAGCGCGGCCAGTCGCCAGCGAAGATCGGGATGGTCCAGAGTGCCCAGCGAGGCCCACACGGCGTCCACGAGGCGGCCGGCCCCTTCGGGTTGCCGCCGGTGCGCCAGCACCTGCGCGGCCCAGAGCGTGGGTTCGCGGCGCTGCACGGCCGACGTCACCGCGCCCAGCCAGCCCTCGAGCACCGAGGGGGCCACACCCGGCCGCCCCGTGTGCGCGCGGGCCAGCTCGCGCAGCACGCGGGCCGACACCGCGATGGTGTCGGGTTCGCCGCCCGGCGGCACATCGGCCGCGGCGGCAAACGCCTCGACCCCGTCGTACCGTCCCTCCACCACCGCGCGTAACGCGCGCAGGCGCGCCACGCGGCGCGGCCGGCGCGGATCGGTGTCGGTCCCCTCTCGCAGCGCCGCCTCCACTTCGTCGAGCGCGAGGGCCGCCTCGTCTCCGCGGCCCAGCAGGATGAGCGTCTCAGCCTTGCGCAGCAGCACACCCGACAACACGGGCACCCGCCGCTGCTGGCGGTAGATGGTCTCGAGACGCGCGTGCGCGGCCAGCGCTTCAGGCAGGTGGCCCTGCAGTTCGGCCTGCCCCGCCAGGTTCTCGAGCGCGTCGGCCGCGGCCGGAAGGTTGCCGGTGGCATCAGCGTAGGCCAGCACCTCACGCGCCAGCCGGCGCGCCTCGTCGAAGTCGCCCAGCTGCTCGAGCGCGCGCGACAGGATGTTCTTGGCGTCTGCTTCAAGACGCAGGTACCGGCCCTCGGTGAAGTACGCGAGCGGCGCGGTGGCCAGTTCGCGAGCCGCAGCGGGGTCGTCGCGCAGCTTGAGCGACGCCAGTTGCAGACTGGCACGCATCTCGGTGCGGCGCGCGCCGTACCGCGCGGCCAGATCGATGGCCCTCGTCAACTCGGCTTCAGCGCGCGGCTGTTGCCGCTGAACGAGGAACACATTGGCCAGGTCGATGCGGCCGCCGGCCGCGGTGGCATACAGGCCCGCGTCGACGGCTTCGCGCACGGCCTCCTCCGTGACCGCCTCCACGTCCTCCGGCCGGCCCTGCAACACCGCCGCGCGTGCCTCCTCGAACCGCGCGCGCACGCGCTGCGACACGTAGCGGGTGCCCGCCAACCGCCGCACCTCCCCCAGCATGGCGCCGGCCTGCACGAAGTCGCCGGTGTTGTTGAGCGCCGTGGCCTTGCGCAACACGGCTTCGGATTCCCCCTCGGCGTTGTCGGCCAGGCGATACAGCCGCACCGCCTCGTCGAGTGAGGCAAACGCCCGCGCGGTGTGCCCCTCCTGCACGTCGAGCACGCCGAGCCGGACGTGCGCGGCCGGCAGTTGCGCATCAAGCGTCACGGCTCTGGTGAACGCCTCACGCGCGCCGGCGCGATCCTCCGCGGCCATCAACGCCACGCCCAGGTCGAGATGCCGCACGGCCTCGGTCGCATGACGATCGGCCAGCTGCCGGTAGGCGGTCACCGCACCGTCTGGCGTGCGCGCGACCAGCGCCAGCACCCCTTCCAGCTGCAACCGATCGTCGATGGGCAGGCGTGTGCGATTGGGCACCAGCTGGTTGATGCGCAACACGGCCTGCGTGGCGCACGGTTCGTCCTCGAGTTCCTTGCACGCCTGCGCCACACCCGCATGGGCCTGCACATAGTCGGCGTGCAGGCGCAGGGCTTCACGGAATTGATCGCGTGCGCCTCCATAGGTGCCATCACGCAGCGCCGCCACGCCGAGGTCGTGATGCTGCCTGGCCGCGGCCGGCGCGTCGGGCAGGGCCAGCGGCCGTCGCGACCACGCCCATGCGGCGGCGGCCAGCAACACCAGCGCGGCCACGATGACCGCCATCCATCCTCGGCCCACACCGGCCAGGACCGGCATGCCCGGCAGCGTTCGACTGGCCGTATGTCCGGCGCCCGAGAATCGAGCGGTATCGGCCAGCGTACGAATCGCGCCCAGCGCCTCTTCCGCCGACTGACACCGCTCGGCTGGCACCTTGGCCAGCAGCCGCGCGCACAACGCGTCGTGCGCGGGCCCCAGGTCGCTGACGATCGTGGACGGTGGCGGGGGCTCCACCTGCAACGTCGCCGCGCACACGTCCGCCACCGACGCCCCGACAAACGCCCGCCGTCCTGTGAGGCACTCGTACAGCACGCAGCCCAGCGCAAACACGTCGCTGCGCGCGTCCTCCGCCTCACCACGCACCTGTTCGGGCGACATGTAGCCCGGGGTGCCCGCGACGACAGGCCGCGTGACCGTGGCGCTCATCGTGGGTTGCTCGCCAGCGGAGGCGGACGGCACCGTGCGGCGCGCCAGGCCGAAGTCAAGCAACTTGGGTCCGCCGGCCGCGCTGATCACGATGTTGTGCGGCTTGAGATCGCGATGGATGACGCCACGACGATGCGCCGCCGCCAACGCGTCAGCAATGCGGCTGCCCAGCGTCAGGGCTTCGGCCGGCAGCAACGGGCCGCGCTGCAGGCGCGCGGCCAGCGTCTCGCCCTCGACGTATTGCATGACGATGAAGTCGCCGCCGGCCGGGTCGTGTCCGACCTCGTAGACCGCGGCAATGCCTTTGTGGTCGAGCGCGGCCACCGCCTGCGCTTCGCGCAGCAATCGCCGCCGGGCATGGACGTCGTCTGCGGCCGACAGCCACTTGATGGCCACCGGGCGGTCGAGCGTCATGTCCTGCGCGAGGAACACCGCGCCCATGCCCCCGGTGCCCAGGCGACGCACGATGCGGTAGTGCGAGACCACCGCGCCGATCTCAGGAAGTGTCACGGTGCGACCGCGGGCATTCTACTGCCAACGGATGTTGCATGACCTGAGCGTGACCTTTGGCACATGCGAGGCCCGGCAGGGTGGGCGTAGCATGCGCCCATGAACCAGGCGCTCCTGATCCTGCTCACACTGGCGATGGCGTCGCCGGCACCAGCGCCGCCGATTTGGGGACGATTGACGGCCGGGCCGTACAGCGTCGGCTTTGACCGCGCAGGTGAGGGCCACCACGTCGCCGTCTGGTACCCCGCGAATGGCGGCGGCGCGGCGATGACGCTGGCTGACTACTACTCCGCGCCTGAGCGGCGCGGACTGGCAGAGGGTCTCACACGGGCGCGGGTCTCAGCGGCCGCCGTTGATGCGATGTTCGGCGCGGTCATGGCCGGCCGACGTGGCGCCGCCCCGCGTGCGGGCCGTTTTCCGGTTGTGCTCATTGGGCAGGGCAACGCCCAGGGGCCGGCGGATCAGGCCGTGCTGGCGGAGTACCTGGCGAGCCATGGTTATGTGGTGGCCACCACCCCGTCGCCGATGGCGAGCACTCCGATGACCAGTGAAGACCAGGTCGGTGGAATGGCTGACCGTCAAGCTCGCGAGCTCGAGGCCGCCTTGACGGTGATTGCCGGTTGGCCTTCGGCCGACGTCACGCGTGTCGGCGCCGTTGGGCACAGTTTCGGCGCGCGCGCCACGCTGCTCCTGGCGATGCGTGAGACGCGGGTGGCTGCGGTCGTCAGCCTGGATGGCGGGATTGGCACGGCGACGGCGGCGGCCAGCTTCCGCGCGGCCCCGTCGTTTGATGCGGCACGAGCGCGCGCGCCCATCCTGCATTACTACGAGCGGCTGGATGCCTTCATGGCTCCGGACTTTGCGCTGCTCGACAGCCTCCCAGCCCTGGTGACGAAAGTACTCGTTGAGGATCTGCATCACGTCCATTTCACGACGTTGGGCTTCGCGGCGACCCTGGTGGCCGAGATTGGCGCGACGACGGGCGCTGGACCGGACGCCGGGCACAGCCTGCAGCGTGTCGCCGAAGGGACGCTCGAGTTTCTTCGACGGCATCTCGCGACGGCACGCACAGACTGACGGCCGCGCGGCGCGACGCAGCCGGGCGTGTCGCGCGGGTGGCTGATAGAATCCCCCTACCGCAAGGGGGAGAGTGCATGCGAGCAGTGTGTCTGTCGGCCGTATTGGCCGTGGTGGTGTGGTCCGGACTGTCGGCGCGCGAAGTGCCGGCGGCGCCCGAGTCGATGGTGGGCTTTGGCGGCGCGGTGCTCGTGGGTGACGGCGAGGTGTTTGCGACCGAAGCCCACAACCAGTTCCGCCCGGGCATGGTGTACGTGTTCCGCAAGTCGGGCCCCTCGTGGACCCAGGCGCAGGTGCTGACGGCACCCACCGCCGCCGTGCTCGATCAGTTCGGCTCGGCCATTGCGCTCGACGGTGACCGGCTGTTCATCGCCGCGGGCCCGTCCACCGTGCATCACTTCACCAAACGCGCCGGCACATGGACCCACGCGGGCGCCCTGGCCTCGAGCGCCATCCCAGGCGACGCGGTGAACTTCGGTACGGCGATGGCCGCGACCGGTGAGTGGCTGCTCGTGGGCAAACAGGTCGTCAGTGCCGCGCGGGGCCGCGGCGCTGCGGGCGCCGCCGCTGCCGACGCCCCGGCCGTGCCGGGCGGCGCGGTGTTCGCGTTCAAGCGCGACGCGACCGGCGCGTACGCCTATCACTCCACCATCACCTCGGGTGACGCGAACAACGCGGGCGATGAGTTCGGCGCGTCGATTGTGGCGGAAGGCCCAATCGTCCTGATTGGCGCGACCGGCCGCAACGGGCGCACGGGTGTCGTGTACGAATTCGCCGTCGCCAACGAGGCATGGGTGAACCAGCGCGCGTTTGCGCCGACCGGCGGTCAGGCCAACGACGCGTTCGGGGCCCACGTCGCACTCACAGGCACGCAGGCCGTGGTGGCCGCGCCGGGTGATGCCGGCGGATACGGCGCCGCCTACGTGTATCGACGTGTCGCGCAGGGCGGCCGTGGCCGCGCCGGCGGCGGAGCCGCGCAGGGTGCCGCGCCCCAGGCCGCGCCGGCCTCGGGCAACTTCACCTGGCAGGAAGTCGCGCGCCTCACCGCGCCGGCAGGCGTCCGCCTCGATCGCTTCGGCACGTCCATTGCCGCCGACGACAAGGAAGTGTGGATTGGCGCGCCAGGCGCGTCGGGCGCGGGCCGCGTGTTCGTGTTCGCCGGGAATCAGGCCTCGGGATTTGCGGCCGATGCCATGCGCTTGCTGGGTGCAGGTATCACCGCGCCGGCCGCGGCGGGCACGTCCGTGTCGATCCGCGGCACGGTCGCCGCGGTGGGTGCCGTGACCGCGCGCAACAACGGTGGCGCGGTCTACATCTACGAACGCGACGCGGCGGGCGCCTGGGTCGAGCAACCGATGTTGACGACGCCGATTGACGAAATCGCCCCCATCACCGGCAGCGAACGCCGCTGCACCGGCGCGGGCAAGGTGGAGGTCTTCGACTGCGGCAGCACCGACCTGCTCGCGTTCCTGCCCCCCTCGCGACTCACTCACGATGGCCACTACGTCGAAATGAATGACGTGTGGGGCTGGACGGATGCGCAGACAAAGAAGGAATGGGTCATCGCCGGACGCCGCGATGGCTCGACGTTCATCGACATCACCAACCCGGTGCGTCCGGTCGTCGTGGCCGACCTGCCGCTGACCGACGGGGCGCGGCCCAACACGTGGCGCGACATGAAGGTCTACAAGGACCACGCGTTCATCGTCGCGGATGCGGCCGGCCAACACGGCATGCAGGTGTTCGACCTGACGCGCCTGCGCACCCTCAAGCCGCAGGCCAACGGCCTGCCGGTGCGCGTCGAGGCTGACACGACGTACACCGAGATCGCCAGCGCCCACAACATCGTCATCAACGAAGACAGCGGGTTTGCGTACTCGGTGGGTTCGTCGGGCGGCGGCACGACGTGCGGCGGCGGTCTGCACATGATTGACATCCGCGAGCCGAAGAAGCCGGTGTTTGCCGGGTGTTTCTCGGACGCGGGCACCGGGCGCGCCGGCACCGGGTATTCACATGACGCGCAGTGCGTGAACTACAAGGGCCCGGACACGCGATACACCGGCAAGGAAATCTGCATCGGCTCCAACGAGACCGCGGTGTCGATTGCCGACGTCACGGACAAGAAGGCGCCGAAGGCCGTGTCGCGCATCACGTATCCGAGCGTCGGATACACACATCAGGGATGGCTCACCGACAACCACCAGTTTTTCTTCGTCAACGACGAGCTTGACGAAGGCCGGCCGGGCATCGACAAGACACGCACGCTCGTGTTCGACTTCACCGACCTCGAGAATCCGAAGTTGCTGAAGGAGCACATGGGCGTGGAGGCGGCCTCCGATCACAACCTCTACATCAAGCAGAACCTGATGTATCAGGCCAACTACCGGTCGGGCCTGCGTATCCTGAACGTGAGCGACCCGGCCAACCCGCGCGAGGTCGCCTTCTTCGACACGGCGCCGCACACGACCAACGGCCCCGGCTTCAACGGCGCGTGGAGTGTCTACCCCTACTTCCGCTCAGGCGCGATCGTCGTCAACTCCATCGAACAGGGCCTGTTCATCGTCAGGGCATCGGATCGATGAAGACACTCGCGTCAGCGCTGTCGATTGTCGCCGTAGCCGCCGTCTCGGCCACGGCCACCTCGCCATCTGGCCACCCGTCTGCCTCGCCATCTCGCCATCTCGCCACCTCGCCACCCCAGGCCGCGGCTTTGGCCCCAGGCACCCTCCTGGTGTGCGTGCAGGACGAGGCGAAGATCGCGATGGTGGATGTCGCGAGCCGCGAGGTCGTGCGGACGATCGATCTGCAGGCGCTGGGCTTCCCTGCCACCGCCAAGCCGCACTACATCGTGGTGGAACCCGACCGGCGGCACTGGTACGTGTCGCTGATTGGCGCGAACACGGTGGCGAAGTTCGACGCGGCCGGTCAGGTGGTGGGCCGGTTCACGATGGAGACGCCCGGGATGCTGGCGCTGTCGGGCAACACGCAGCTGGTGGTCACCCGATCGATGAGCGCGGTCAATCCGCCCAAACGCATCGCGATCATCGATCGCGCCACCATGGAAGGCACCGAAGTGGACGTGGTGTTCCCTCGTCCGCATCCGGTGGCCGTGGAGCGAGGGTTTGCGTTCACCGGCAGTCTGGGCACAAACCAGATCGCGTCGGTGAACCTCATGACCGAGCGCGTGGCACTGGTCAACGTGGCGGGTCCGACGCATTCGTTCGTGCAGTTTGCGGTATCCCCCGATGGACGCACGCTCGTGGGGTCCACGGAAGTGTCGGGCCAGTTGCTGGTGTTCGACATCACGACGCCGGCCACGCCCGTCTTCAAGAGCGCGATACCGCTGGGCAAGATGGCGTTTGACCCGGTGTTCACGCCCGATGGCCGGTTCGTGTGGGTGCCGGTCAAGATGGACAACGAAATCGCGGTGGTGGATACGGCCACGTGGCAGGTGACGCGCCGGATCAAGGCGGACGCGTTCAAGCAGCCGCATCAGGTCATTTTTTCGCCCGATGGACGGCTGGCGTTCGTGACCAACAACAACAAGATGGACCACATGGCCGACCCGGCGCATGCGGGTCATCAGATGCCCGGCGGCGACGGCCCGGCGCCGCTGGTGACCATTGACGTCGCCACGGGCAACGCCATCGGCCTGGTGATGCTGGGCAAGAACCTCACCGGCATGGGCCTGGCGCGATAACCGTGCGCTGGCTCGTCCTGCTGCTCCTCGCCCTGAAAATGAGCTCGGAGGTCATTTCTCCGAAAATGACCTCCGAGCTCATTTTTACTTTCGACCGCCAGGTGACCCCTTTCCCAGTTCTGGACACCGACGGCCGCCCGTATGCCCTGCCGCTGGTCGGCGGGCTGGATGTGCCGCGACCGCAGTTTGTGGACATCGACGGCGACGGCGATCAGGACCTGTTCGTCCAGGAATATTCGGGCCAGCTCTGGCACTTCGAGAACGTCGGGTCGGCCAAAGCCCCGCGGTACGAGTGGCGGACCAGCCGCTACATGGGCATCGACATCGGCGAGTGGTACCGGTTCGTGGACATCGACGCCGACGGGCTGATGGACCTGATCTGCGAAAAACCCTTCAGTTTCATCCACTTCTACAAGAACGTCGGCAGCAAGACCAAGGCGGCCTTCAAGTACGTGGACGTCCTGCGGGATGTCGACGACGAGCCGGTCTTCATGGACCGGCAGAACATCCCGTGGCTGGTGGACATCGATTGTGACCAACGGCTGGACCTGTTCGTGGGCCGCGTGGAAGGCACGCTCGCCCGCTTCGAAGCCGCCGCGCCCGGGTCGACCCGGTTCGAGTTCATCACCGAGAACTTTGAGGGGATCGAGATCATCGGGCGGGTGGGCCTGGAAATGAGCTCGGAGGTCATTTCTGCGGAAATGACCTCCGAGCTCATTTTCCGGCCGACGACCCGGCACGGCGCCAATGCCATCGCCTTTGGCGATTACGAGGGCGACGGGGACCAGGACCTGTTCTGGGGTGACTTCTTCGAGCCGGGCGTGCTGCTCATCGAAAACGTCGGCGCGACGTGTTCGACGCCCAACTTCCAGGTGGAGCCGATCCACCTGCCCGGCGCCGCGAACCAGATGACGTCCGGCTACAACGCACCGATGCCGGTGGACATCGACGCCGACGGCGACCTCGACTTCTTCATCGGGGTCATGGGCGGCGCGTTCAACCCGGTCGGCACATCGGCCAACAACCTCTACTTCTGGGAACGCACCTCGCGCGACGCGTTTGCGCTGCGCACGACGCGGTTTCTCGACATGCTCGACCTGGGCGCCGAAACGGTGCCCGCCCTGGGCGACCTCGACGGGGACGGCGATCTCGATCTGCTGGTCGGCACCAAACTCGATCCCATCGCCGGCGACTCGGGCCGCCTGACCACCTTCATGAACGACGGCACCGCCACGGCGCCGCGCTTCCGGCAGGGCGACAGCGTCCCGATGGCCGGCGCCCACAACCTGGCGCCCGCGCTGGGTGATCTCGATGGCGACGGCGACCTCGACATGCTGCTGGGCACCTGGAACCACGATGTGCTCTGGTATCGCAACGACGGCACGCCGAAAGCGCCACGCTGGGTGCCGGATCCCGATCGCACCATCGTCCCCCCGCGCGCCAGCAACGTCGTGCCGACGCTGGTCGACATCGACACCGACGGCGACCTCGATCTGTTCCTCGGCGCCGCCAACGGCGTGGTCCTCTTCTACCGGAACACCGGGTCGCCCAAACAGCCCGTGTTCTCGCTGGTGACCGAGCGCCTCGACAACGTGAAGGCCGGGCGGCGCAGCGTGCCGGCCTTCCTCGACATCAACGGCGACGGTCTGCTCGACCTGCTGGTGGGCCAGGAGGCCAACCCGGTGCTGGCGTATCTCAACATCGGCACACGCACCGAGCCGGCCTTCTCGCTGCACACCGGATTCGCGCTCGAGCTGTCACACATGGCCTCGCTGCGCCTCGCCGATCTCGATGGCGACGGCCGCATCGACGTGCTCGCCGGCACCGTGTCAGGCGGCCTCGTGTTCCTCAAAGGCCAGTGAACCGTCAGGGCTGGGCTGCGTAGTAGCCCAGTGATGCTGCCCACCACCCTTCGGCACGCCCTGCGTGTGCTTGCGGCCCAGCCGCTGACCTCGCTCACAGCCACCATCGCGCTCACCGTGGGCATCGCGGTCGCCACGGTCGGCTTCGCGACGATGGAAGCGCTGGTCTTCAGCCACCTGCCGTGGGACGCGGGCCGGCGGTGGGTGCAGGTGCAGACGCTCACCGCGCGCGATCGCCAGCCGGTCCGGCTGCAGGCGGCGGACTACGCGCGGCTCGCCACGCTCGACGGCCTGACACACCTGGGCGGCCTGTCGACCACGCGCAGCAGCGTGGCCATCGGTCCCCGGCGCGACGATCTGCTGACCGCGGGCCTGACACCTTCCTCGTGGCCTCACCTGCCGGTGGCGCCGCTGTCTGGACGACTCCTGCTCCCCTCCGACGCCGCACCCGGCCAGCCCGCCGTGGCGCTGCTCAGCGAACGGTACCTTCGCCGCACAGCCGCGGCGATCACCGTGGGTGATGTCATCACCATCGGCGACACCCCGCACACCATCGTGGGCATCCTGCCCGGCGACTTCGAGTTCCCCAGCGCCCCCGATCTGTGGCTGCCGATCGATGAGCGATTCCTGGCTGGCGCGCACACGCCCGGCAGCGACGTGCGCCTGTTCGGCATTCTCGACGCCGAGCTGACACCGCCCGCGATGCAACCCAGGCTGGACGCGTTGGCCGGTGACCTGCGCGCGGCCGATCCGCAGGAGGCGGCGGTCATCGTGATGACCGGCTTCACCGACCTGGGACCGATGGCGACCAGCCTTTCCGCTGTCATCGTCGTGGTGGTCGCCTCCGTGCTGCTCGTGATTGCCGCGAACGTCGGCAACCTCGTGCTGGCGCGTTCGTTCGGGCGCGCGCGCGAGTTTGCCGTGCGCGCCGCCCTCGGCGCTTCACGCGCCACCCTGATTGCCCACGTGGCGCTCGAGATTCTTCTGATCGGCGTCGTGGCCGCCGGCTTTGGCTTTCTCGGCGCGCAGGCCATCCTGCGCCGGTTCAACGCCATGGACGACCTGCCCTTCTGGGCCGACTTCACCGGCGGGCCACTCACCGCCGCGCTTGTGGCGCTCGCGACGCTCATGGCGACACTGGTCGCCGGCGCGTGGCCGGCGCTGCGCGCCACCCGCCGCGACCTGACTGACGCACTGCGTGGCGGCGACGGCCGCGCCTCCGACGTCCGGTTCGGCCGTGTCTCAGGCGCGATGGTCGTCGTGCAGATCGCCGTGTCGGTGGTCATGCTCCACGGCGCGCTGGTGGTGGCGCAGGGCTTTCGCGCGTACACGACAACGACCATCACCCTGCCGGACAATGTCATCACCACCGGCGTGACGGCTGACCTCGCGCGAACGGCCACCCCGTCCATCGCGGCGTTGCCCGGTGTGCTCTCCGTGGGCCTGACCACGGCCTTGCCGCGCCACAGTCCGCCGCTGCAGCGCATCGAAATCGATGGTGTGGCCGGTCAGGTCTCGGCGCCGTCGGCCGGTGTGAACGAGACCTACTTCGACGCACTCGGCACCGCCCTGCGCGCCGGGCGCGCGTTCACCGAGGCGGACCGCCACCCCTCGGCCCCACCCGCCGCGATCGTCAACGAGCCGTTCGTCCGACAGCATCTGGCAGGCGCGTCGCCCATCGGCCGCCGCTTCCGGGTGATCGCTGATGGAGGCCCGGGACCGTGGATGGACATCGTGGGTGTGGTCCCCGACCTTGGTCTGTCGATCGGCAATCCCGACTTTGCCGCCGGCTTCTACACCCCGCTGCGTTCCGACACGGACGTGGTCTACCTCGCGGCGCGCGTCCAGGGTGAGCCGCTGGCGTTCGTCGAGCCCATTCGCGAGACGCTCCGGCAGCACGATGCCGAAGCCGTCCCGTTCCGGTTCGTGCGGCTGCAGGACGTGGCGGCCGACGACCGCGCGTTTTTCGCCGGGTTCAGTCAGGCGCTGCTGGGCCTGGGCGCGGTCACCCTGGGCCTGGCGCTGGTGGGCGTGTATTCGATGATGTCGCTCATCGTCACGCGGCGGACCCGCGAGATCGGCATCCGGCTGGCCCTGGGCGCGTCATCGCGCCGCATTGTCGGCACGATTGCCGGACGGGCGGGTGCGCAGGTGGCGCTCGGCGGCCTGCTGGGTGGACTGCTGGCGACCGCGTCACTCGGGCTGCGAGACGTCCTGGTCTCGCGGCTGGGCGACGGCGGCGCGTGGACGCTGCCGATCGTGGTCAGTCTGCTGGCGCTGGCCGCAGTGGCGGCCGTGTGGATCCCGGTGCAGCGGGCGCTGCGTGTGCGGCCGCAGGAATCACTGCGCGCGCAGTGACCACGGTCAGAAGCCGCGGCCCGTCTGCGCGCTCCAGCGCGGGTTGACGACGTTGTTGTAGATCGACCCGAACTGGAAGCTGAAGCCGACCAGCACGCGGTAGCGGTACCCGGTCTCGAGGCGGCGCAGGCGCAGCAACACTTCTTCGTCGGTCGCCGAGCCCGCCGGCAGATACAACTGGTCGCGCACCTTCGAATACGAGCCCTCGATGTTCAGGCTGAAGCCGCGGAACAGCCGCACGTCGGCGTCGGCGTAGAAGTCGAGGTTGTAGAGCGACGTGTCGTGCAGAAACGACGAGTACGCGGCTGACGCGCGCCATGTGCCCCAGGGCTGGCGCAACGCGAGGATGGCGGCCAGCCGGTGGTCGAACAACGTCTCTTCGGTCTTGCCGAACAGCGTCCGCTGGAAGTACTTCATCCGCGACACACCGGTGGAATACTGCACCACCATCGAGCGGCGCGTGGAGTCGGCATACGGGAAGTAGTCCCACTCGAGGCCGATGGCCTGCCGCACTTCCAGTTCCTCGTTGGACTGCGTATTCGAGCGCACCTCGGTGCGCAGCAGCCCGGCCCAGTGGCTCTGGCCCAGACTCTTGATGATCGAGCCGTTGAAGTTCCAGTTGTCGGAGGAACTCTTCACGACGCGGCCGTCGCTCAGCGTGAACTCGCGGCGATTGAAGTCGCCGTTGCCCGACACCGAGAACTTCCACGCCTCGGTCGTGCGATTGGCCGAGAAGTTCGCGCGGAACCGGTTGCTCGACTCGCGCTCTTCCCCGTTCAGTTCGGTGCTGGCGCCAAGGCGGAAGATCCACGAATCCCACGGGTCATCGGCGGGCTGCACGGGCGCGGCCTGGGTGCCGGCCGGCTTGGCGTACTGCAGGGAAAATCGATCGGCCTGGGAGGTCTTGACGAGAAAGGGCGCCAGACCCAGCGCAAACGTACGCGACACGCCACGGCGGCGTTCGTCCTCGGTGTCCGAGCCGCTGCTGACGTAGGTCATCCGCTGCTGCAGCGACGCAAAGCCGCGCTGGCCGATGAAGTCGAACGTGTACTCGCGCCCGCCCGAGGCCGTGTTCTGCGTGGAAATCAGCACGTGCACGTCCGCATCGGTCTTGTCGCGGACGTAGTTGACGTAGGTCACGTCCTGCCGCAGGTTGTTGAAGTCGCACTGGGCGCAGTCGAGGAAGACCCGCAGGACGTCCGTGGCACCCGGGGCGGGCGCCGGGGTCGCCGCCGGTGTGCTGGCGGCCGGGGCGGCCACCGGCCCGGTGGCTTGCGCCGCGGCGGACACGACTGAAACAAGGCAGAGGCAGACGGCGAGACCGAGACGACGGACGGACATTCTTTCAGAATACGACGGGGGGCCGGACCCCGTTACGCCCCGGGGCGGCCGGACCGGCTGATCGCCCGCATGGCCTCGACGAACCGATCCAGCTCCGCCGTCGTGGTGTAGAGGTGCGGGGTGACGCGAATGCCGCGCGCCGAGGCATGGGTGACCGTCTGTACGTAGATGCGATGGTCGTCCCACAGCCGTGCCGTCAGGTCCTGTGGGGTGAGGCCGTCCACCGAGACGTGGGCGATGGCGCAGGCGCGCGCGCCGCCCGGCGTGTTCAGGGTGACGCCAGGCAGGCCGCGCACCCGGCTGGTCCAGTATTCCTGCAGCCAGCGCAGCCGGGCTTCCTTGCGCGCGGCGCCGACGAGGCGATGGAACCGGATCGCGTCACTGATGGCCAGCACACTCCAGAACGGCCGGGTCCCGCGGCGGTCCAGCTTGCGAATGTCGGTGGCCGGCCGCGTCGTGTCGCCCATCAGCGGCCACACCGACGCAATGCGGTCCTTCCGGATGTGCAGCAGGCCGCAGCCGACCGGCGCGCACAGCCACTTGTGCAGCGACGCTCCCAAGAAGTCGCCGCCCAGATCGGGCACCTGGTAGTCGAGATGCGCAAAGGCGTGCGCCGAATCCACGATGACGAACACGCCCCGCTCGCGCGCCATGTCGGCAATCTTGCGGACCGGCAGGATCTGCCCCGTGATGTTGTTCAGGTGGGTGATCAGCACGGCCTTGGTCCGCGGCGTGATCGCCGCGGCGTACAGGTCGACGATCGCCGCGTCGCTGGCCGGATGGAGCGGCAGCGTCAGTTCGACGCACGTGATCCCGTGCCGCGCGCGTTCCTGCCGGAACTGCTGCAGCATCGAGCTGTAATCCAGGTCGGCCATCACGGCCTCATCACCGGGCGCCCAGTCGAGGCCGTGAATCACCGTGCCCAGCGACTCGGTGGTGTTGCGCGTGATGAGCAACTCGTCCACCGGCACACCCGCCAGGTCGGCAAGCTCACGGTAGACCCGCGCCTCTTCCGCCGCGGACTGCCGGCGCATGTAGTAGGACAGGTTGTCGTTGACCAGACGGGTGTCTCTGGCAAACGCCTCGAACGTCGGCGCCGGCTGCGGGCTCGAATAGCCGTTCTCCAGATGCACGTACCCGGCGGGCACCGGGAACACGCGTCGAATCTCGTCCCAGAACGCCGGCTCCCCTGCGGCGGCCTGCGCCTCGAGGCGCGCGAAGGGTTCCAGCCGGCGCTCCAGCGCGTCCAGCGACCGGGCGCCCAGCAGAGGCACCGCGGCCGTGGCCGTCTTCAGGAATCCGCGCCGTGACGTGAGGGACATGGCGGGTGCAGCTTACCCGATCCACAGCAACGGAAACGCCGCGATCACACTGAACCGGATCAGACGGCCGAGGAACGCCACGACGAGCAACGGCACGAAGGGCGCGCGGACGATGCCGGCGGCAAGGGTGAACAGGTGAAACGGCGGCATCGACACCGTGGCGCTGGCGAAGGTCACGCCCAGGCTGCCGACGGGGTGTGCGGCCGCAAACGCATGGGCCCGATCGATGCGGGCGCGCAGGCTCGGGCGCGTGACGCGTGATTCGAGCCGGCCGAGGCCGTACCACGCCATCTTGGCCGCGACGTGTGCGGCGGTGAACACCACGATGACGGCCGCGCGGTGCGGCACGGACGGCAGGGCGCCCGCCGCCAGCGCGGTCGCCTCCGCGGCGCCCAACGGGGAGACGCCGGTGATGAGCCCCAGCACGATCGCCGAGCCGATGGCGAGTTCCTCGTTCACGCAGGCTCCATGGCGCCGCCCATCGTATCGCGGCATGACGACGGGCAGCGCGGCCGCCCTGCCGGCGAAATGCCTTGCATCATTTATCTATTTTGTAGATATTAACGGCATGGGTGGCAGGCAGTCCTATCTCGGCGAGTTCGAGCAGGTCGTGTTGCTCGCGGTGGCGCGGCTGGGTGACGAGGCGTACGGCAACGCGGTGCGGACGGCCATCACCGAACGCACGGGACGCGCGGTCACGATTGGCGCCATGTATGCGACGCTCGATCGGCTCGTGGCCAAGGGGTATCTGCGCGCCAGGGACGAATCCGCCGACGGCCGTCCCCGCCGGTTCTTCGCGCTCACCCCCGCCGGCGTGACCGCGCTCGAGGCCGCCCGCGACCTGCAGCGCCGCATGTGGGCCGGCCTTCGTCTGCCGAAAGGCACGCGCTGACATGGCGGCGTCCCTCACCCGCCGCCTGCTGCGCCGCGTGCTCGACCGGCTGCTGCCCCACGAACACCGCGCCATCGTGCTGGCCGACGTCGACGCCGACGGCACGACCTGGCAGGTGCTGGCGTCCATCCCCGCCGCGTGCCGGCTGCGCCTGCGCCACCTGCGCCAGGGACTGGCCGGGGACCTGCAGCAGGGTCTGCGCGTGCTGCGCCGGCGTCCGGGGCTGACCGCCGGCATCACGTTGACGATCACACTGGGCGTGACGGCGACCAACGCCGTCGCCACCGTCGCACATGCGGTGTTGTTGCGCCCGCTGCCCTATCCGGGCGCGGACGCGATCGTGAGCATCCGTGAAATCGATCGCACGGGCGCCGCCACCGGCCCCAACCTGTCCTGGCCCGACTTCCTGGCCTTCCGCGATCGCGCGACCACCCTGTCGGCCATCGCGGGCTTCAACGGCGGCAGCCGCACACTGCAACTCGATGACGGGCGCGTCGAGCGGATCTCGATTGCCTCGGTCACCGGCGCGTTCTTCGACGTGCTCGGCGTCACGCCCGCGCTCGGCCGCGCCTTCACCGATGCGGACACGATCGACTCGGCTCCGCCCGTGGTCATGGTGACCCACGGGGCCTGGCGCACACGATTTGGCGCCGACCCGGCCATCATCGGCCGCCTGATCACGGTGAACACCGTCCGCATGGAGGTGGTCGGCGTCCTGCCCGAAGACTTCGCCTTCGCCCCACGCGGACTCTCCGAACTCTGGCTGCCGTTGCGACCCACGGCCGCGCAACGCGAACGCCAGTTCTTCCATTGGATGCAGGGCATCGCGCGCCTCGCGCCGGGGGTGACGCTGGCACAGGCAGAAGCCGACCTTGACGGCATCGCGCGGACGTTTGCCGCCACCGATCCGAAATTCCACGCGACATCCGGTGTGCAGCTCGCCACACTCCGCGACCGTCTCGTCGGCGACGTCACCCCCATCCTGCTGCTCCTGCTGGCCGCCGCCGTCCTGGTGCTGCTGGTGGCCTCGGCCAACGTCGCAGGCCTGATGCTCTCCAGCGGCACCACACGCCGCGGCGAGATGGCCGTCCGCCAGGCGCTGGGCGCTGCTCGGTGGCGCCTCACGCGCCAACTGGTCATCGAAAATCTCGTCCTCACGCTGCCGGGCATCGCCTGCGGACTTGTCGCCGGCTTCGTGACCATGCGCGCGTTCGTGCTGGCGCTGCCCCGCGGGACACGCGCGTCGCTGCCGCATCTGGATCAGCTGGCGCTGGATCCCACCGCCGTGCTGCTCACCCTTGGCTGCGTCCTGACCGTCGTGCTGGTCACGGGCCTGCTGCCCGCCTGGCGCACCGCCGCCGACGCGCGCCTGGCCGGCCGCGGCGTGGTGGGCCGCGGCTCACGCGCGCACTGGGTGCTCGTCGGCGCGCAGGTGGCGCTCGCCGTCACGCTGCTGGGCGGCGCGGGCCTGATGGTGCAGAGCCTGCGCCGGCTGCTCGACGTGTCGCCGGGATTCCGTCCCGAAGGCCTGTTGACCTTCACGCTGTCACTGTCCGGTCCGCGTTATGAGACGCCTGAAGCCGTGAGCGGATTCTTCGAACGCGTCACGACGGAACTGTCGGCCCTGCCCGGCGTGGAGGGCGCGAGCTACATCAACCAGCTGCCGCTCACCGGCGCCGGCGACAACGGCAGCTTCACGACGATCGACGAGCCGAGCCACGCGGCGCAGTTCACGCTCTTGCGCAGCGTCCACGGCGGCTACTTCGACGTCATGGGCATTCCGCTCACGGCAGGCCGACGGTTGATGGCCACCGACACCCCCACCTCTCCGCGTGTGGTGCTCGTCAATCAACTGCTGGCCGACATGCGCTTTGCTGGCCAGGCGCTGGACCAGCGCATCGTCTTTCCCTTTGCCGGTCCCGAACCGTTCACCATCGTCGGGGTCGTCGGCAACGAGCGGTTCGATGAAGCCGATCGCCCCCTGCAGCCGGTCGTGTATTTCGCGGATTCACAGTCGCCATCCGGTGCACAGAGCCTCGTGGTCCGGACGTCGGGTCCGCCGATGGCGGTGTTGCCCGCCGTTCGCGCGCACCTCGCGGCGCTCGACCCCGGCCTGCCGGTGTTCGGTGTGACGACGATGGAGGCGCTGGCGGACGAGTCGGACGCGGTGTTCCGGCGGCGGGTGGTCATGACGCTGCTGCTGGGTTTCGCCGTGGTGTCGGTCGTGCTCGCCGCGGTCGGTGTGTACGGCGTGCTGGCGCAGCTGGTGGCCGATCGCAGGCGTGAGATCGGCGTGCGCGTCGCGCTTGGCGCCGGCGCGGCGGCCGTGTCCGCCGCCGTCCTCCGGCCGGGTGTCATCGCCGCCGGCCTGGGGCTGGGCGCCGGACTGGCCGGCAGCCTCCTGGTGGGCCGCGCGCTCGGCGCTCTGCTCTACGGCACCGCACCGGCAGATGTCGCGACACTCACGACCGTGATTGGCGTCACCGCGGTCGCGGTGACGCTCGCGGCACTGGCGCCGGTGCGTCGCGCGCTTCGTATCGATCCGAACGAGGCGCTGCGCGACGCGACGTAGCGCGGCGTGGAGCGCGGGTGGCGGTTAGCGGCGGCCGAACGCGACGGACAGACCGCCCGTGAACACGTAGCCGTAGAGTTCGCGGCCGAAGCCGCCCAGGACCGCCGTGAGCGCCGCGCCGCCGTGCAGGCCAACGCGCGGTGTGACATACACGGTGACGCCGGCGCCCGCCTCGCCATAGATCGCCGCCGACGCGCGGTTGCGCGTGACGATCACATCCGCCATCCGGGTCGTCGAACGCTCCTGCCGGTACATCACACCGGCCAGCACCTGGGCGAACGGCACGACCCGGCCGGAACCCGGTCGGGCTTCGAGCCGGCCGCCGGCCGCGGCCAGCAGCGTCCGTTCGTCACCGTCAACCTCCACCGGCGTGGTCCCGCTGAAGTGGCGTGAATCGTCGGACCGGTAGGTGCCGGCCGCCTTGACGACGAGCGCCACGGGGCCGTCCTTCACGAAGACGAGGGTGGCAAACGCGCCGTGCTGGCGCTCGGCATCGATCTCGTGAAGCCGGAGGTAGCCCAATTGCGCCTCGACCGCGGGTTTGTCCGCGCCCGGCTGCGCGGCCGCTGCCGCGGGAACGGCCACCACCGCCGCCAGGACTCCCGCCGCCGCCAGTAACACCCGCATCCCTCGCGTCGTCATCACACCGCCCTCCACCAGGTAATGCGAAAGTCGGGCCAAACATGGCTCGTCCCCCATAGAATAGGCGCGGTGATTGGACGCCCACCTCCAACCACGACGGCCCTGATCGCAATCGTGCTCGTCGCCGCCGGCCTCCGGTTCTGGGGCATCGACTTCGGTCTGCCCCACACCCAGGCGCGGCCCGACGAAACGACGGTCATCGACGTCGTTCTCAATTTCCTCCGGGGAAACTTCCGGCCGAACTTCTTCGACTACCCGTGGCTGTACATGAAGGTCTCGGCCACGCTCTACCTGGGGTACTACGCGGTGGGTCTGGCGGCCGGCTGGTTCGGGTCCATCCCTGACATGCTGGCCACCTGGCCGACACACTGGGAGCCGTTCTTCCTCATCAATCGATCGCTGTCGGCCGTCTGCGGCACGCTGACGGTCATTGCGGTCCACGGCATCGCCCGCCGGGTGTGGGACCGCCCCACGGCGCTGGCGGCGGCGCTGCTGATGGCCACGTCGTTCCTGCACGTCCGCGAGTCCCACTACGGCACGACCGACGCGATGATGACGATGTGGCTGGTGCTGTCGACGTTGTGGGTCATCGACGGGCATCAGACGGGGCGGCGCCGATCGTTCGTCCTGGCGGGCCTGGCCGGCGGATTGGCTGCCGCGACGAAATACAACGCGGGCGTCGTGATGTTCCCCGTCCTCGTCAGTCAGGCCCTGCAGGTCATCGATGCGGTGCGCACGCGTCAGCGCCCCTGGTTTGATGGCCGCATGTTCTGGTTCGGTGTGCCCAGCGCGCTGGTATTCCTGTCGGGCACGTACTTCATCTTCACCGATTACGAGAACTTCTCCCTCGCGATGCAGGCGCTGGGCGGATCCATGGCCGGCGGGCACGGCGCGGGTGACACCGACCTGTCCAACGGCTGGCTGTATCACCTGCGGTATTCGATCCGGTACGGCGTCGGCATCACGGTGCTTTCACTGGCGCTGGCCGGATTGTTCCTCATCCGTCGTCAATGGCGCCTGATGCTCGTGCTGCTGACGCTGCCGGTGGTGTATTTCCTGGTGATCGGCAGTATCAAGAACCTGTTCTTCCGCTACGCCCTGCCGCTGACGCCGTTTTTGTGCCTGCTGGCGGCGCACACCGTGTTGACGGCCTCGCGCTGGCTGACGCGCCGCGCGCCGCAGCGCACGTGGATCGTGGCGACGGCGCTGACGCTGCTGGCGGCGGCGCCGGCGACGTATCGTTCGGCGTCCTACAACCACATCGCGTCGCAGAAGGACAGCCGCGTCCTGCTGGCGGAGTGGTTCCTGGTCTACGGCCGGGCCGGCGAGAACATCGCGCAGAGCGGATCCCCTTATGGGCACGCCCAGATTCCACGCGATCGCCTGCGCCCCTGGGTCTGGGATCGCCACATGCAGACCTTCGTCGGTCCCCGGCGGCGGATCGCGACCGAGGGCCTGCCGGACTACCTCGTCATCCAGGAGTCACCGCTGCCGAGCGTCACGCAGCCACTCGTCGAAGAGTATCTGGCGAACGGTTACACGCTGATGCATCGCATCGATGCCTATACCCCGGACCCGACACGCGTCTACGACATGCAGGACGCCTTCTTCATCCCGTTTGCCGGCTTCCGCGGCGTCGAGCGGCCGGGCCCCAACTTCCTGATCTACCGCAAGAATGACCGTTGAACACCCTGCCGTCGGCTGGCGCGCCGGAGTGTTGTCCCTGGCGCTGTTTGTGGTACTGGCCGTCGGCCACACGTGGCCGCTCGCCGCCGGACCGGAGACGTATCACCGCAACGACAACATGGACACCCAGCTCAATGAGTGGACGCTGGCGTGGGTCGGCCATCAGGTGGTGCGCAATCCGCTGCGCGTGTTTGACGCCCCGATCTTCTACCCCGAGCGGTACACGCTGGCGTTCTCCGAGCATCTGCTGGTGCAGGGTGTGATGGCGCTGCCGCTCCGGTGGCTGGGCCTGTCGCCGGTCGGCGCGTTCAACCTGATGGTGGTCGTGGGTCTGGCGCTGAGCGGATGGACCACGGCGCTCGTGATGCGGCGGTGGACCGGCTCGTGGATGGCCGGCATCCTGAGCGGCTGTCTGCTGGCGTTCAACGCAAACACTCTCACGCGCCTCGTGCACATACAGGCGCTGCACCTGCAGTTCTTCCCGTTGATGCTGCTGGCGCTCGATCAGGTCCTCTCCCGCCCCACGGTGCGCGCGGCGGCGCGACTGGCGGTGTGGTTCGTCCTGCAGTCGCTCACGTCGGTGTATTTCATGGTGTTCATCACCATCGCCGCTGCGGCCGGCGTGGCGGCCCGTCCGGCCGCCTGGCTGCGTGACCGCTGGCGCGCCACGCTGGGTCACCTGGCGCTGGCCGGCGGACTGGCCGCGCTGCTGCTGGGGCCGGCGATCGCCCCCTATCTGCTGGCCCGGCAGGAACAAGAAGGGTTCACCCGTTCGATTCAGGAAGTGGCGCAGTTCTCCGCCAGCTGGCCGAACTATCTCGCGGCCGCCGGCACGTTGCACCGCGACGTGCTGGGATGGTCGCAGGGGTACGCCACGGCCGACTTTCTGTTCCCGGGCGTGATGGCGCTGGCGGTCATCCTGGTGGCGCTGATCAGTGGCACGGCGTTTCGCGATCCCCGCGCGCGCATGGCCCTCACGTTCGGCGTGGTCTCGTTCGCGCTGTCGTTTGGACCAGCCTTCCCGCTCTACACCTGGCTGTATGAGACGTTCACGCCGCTGCAGGCCATCCGGGGCGCGGCACGGTTCGGCCAGATGGCGCTGGCCGGCGCGGCGCTGGTGGCCGGCTTCGGCCTGGCGTGGATGACGTCACGGCTGCCCCGAAAGGCCGCGCTGATCATCGGCTGCGCGGTGATCGCCGTGGCCAACGCCGAGGCCTGGCGCGCGCCCATCGCCTACTGCGGCACCCCGCAACAGGGCCGGTGCGGTCCGTTCACCGGACTGGCCCCGATCTTCAAGACGCTGGACCGGCCTGACGTGCAGGCCCTCGTGGTCCTGCCGTTCTACGGCCCCGGCGGTGACGTGCTGCAGAATGCGCGCTACATGCTGCAGGGCACGCAGCACTTCAAGCCGATGCTCAACGGGTATTCGGGCTACGCGCCGATGTCGATGGCGCGACACCGCGAGGCGCTTGCGGACTTTCCCGGCGATCGCGCGCTGCTCTATCTGCGCGACCTGGGCGTGACGCACATCGTCATCGAGGAACGCAGCGTGTCAGGCGAACTGCTCGACGCGGCCAGCCAGTCCCCCGCGCTGCGCGTGGAAGCCGCCGGGGACGGCTACCGCATCCTCGCCCTGCGCTGACCCTCAGTGATAGTGCCCGTGGACCGGGTCCCACACGCCTGATGTCTTGGCGACGTGTTCGTTGTCGGTGGTGAAGTTGGACACGACCGCGCCGACGCCGGCCACGACCAGCGCGGCGACGAGCAACGCCATGATGAGCGTGCCACGCGACCAGCCGGAAGCCTTCGCTTCACAGCACTTCTTGTATTTCTTGCCGCTGCCGCAGGCGCACGGGTCGTTGCGTCCGATCTTCGCTGCCACTGCCATGCCGTCTCTCCCTGGACACACTTTACCCCAGGGCGGCCCGTTCCTGCCTACGGCACGATCCCCAACACACGGAACCAGGTCATCCCGGCCAGGATGAGCAGCACCGTCCCGACAAGGGTCATGACCACGCCGTACTTGAGCTGATCGAGCAGTGAATACTGGCCGGTGGTGAAGAGGATCAGGTTCGGCTTGGCGCTGATGGGCAGGCCGATGACCCAGTCGATGGTGAACGCGGCCGGCAGCGCCAGCGCCAGCACCGGGATCTCGAGGAACTGCGCGAGGCTGATCACCATCGGGATCATGATGACCGTGCGGATGGTCTTCGACGTGAAGAAGAAGTGCGCGCCCATGTTGACCGCGATGATGGTCGAATACACGGTCCAGAAGTTCATGTCGCGGCTGATGTCGAGCGCGTCAAAAACGCGTTGAATGGCCCACTGCGCGGCGCCGGTCTGATCCAGCGCCAACCCGCCGGCGTACGCCCCGGCGCTGAAGAGCAGCAGGTGCCAGGGGATGTCGGTATCGTTCCAGGTGAGCACCCCGAGGCGCGGCGACAACGCGACGATCGCCCCCAGCATGGCCGCGAGCACCGCCGAGATCCCGAACCCGAACCAGGCCTCGTGAAAGCGGTCGGTGGCCCAGAGGAACACCACCAGGCCAAAGATGGCGAGGCCGCGTTTCTCCGCGCCCGACATCGGCCCCATGGCGACCAGCTGGCCACGCAGCGACTCGAGGCCTCCCGCCAGCCTCGGACTGGCATGTTCGGGGGGAATGCGCATCAGCAGATGTGGACCGATCCACCACGCGATGGCCATGCCCGCCAGGGCGACGGGCAACGACGCCAGCATCCAGTCGGTGTAATACACCTGCGTGCCACCCATGGTCAGGATGAAACCGACGGCCATGAGGTTCGCCGTGGACCCGGTCATGAACCCCGACGAGAAGATGTTGATGCCCATCAGGTTCTGCAGGAACAGGTTGCGCCCGAAGTTGGTGGGCGCCTGCGCGGTGGAGTGATACAGCGCCGCCACCACCAGCATGAGCGGCAGCGTCATCACCGCGCGCGCGGCCGTGGCGGGAATCAGCGGGGCCAGGGCCAGCTGGAGGATCACAAAGGCCAGCAGCGTCGTGCTGGCGTGCCGGCCGAACCGCACCAGCAGGCGCAGCGCCAGGCGTTTGGCCAGGTGCGTCTTGATGAGGATGGCGCTCAGCACGAACGCCATGATGTTGAGCCAGATGACGTCCAGCCCAAGCACCCCCAGCACCTTCGTCTCGTCCCACGCGCCGCTGACGATGAGCAACGCCATCAGGATGAGCGAGGTGACATAGGTGGGCACCGGCTCGCCGACCCACCAGATCAGGGCCAGCGCAAACGACGCCAGCGCCGCGCGGCCGCTGGCCGTCAGCCCGTCCGGCAGGGGCAGCAGCAGGATGAGGAGAAACACGGCCGGCCCCAGCGGCAGGCCGACGCGCTTCATCCAGCGCTCGGCCGGCCCCTTGGGCCGCTCGACGACCACCGACAGCCGATGGGATTCGAGATCGAGGGGGTCAGGCCCAGGTGGTGTAGGGCCGGCTGATGAGGTTGCTGTTGAAGTACCGAGGGTCACCCGACACCTCCCGGCCCAGCCAGGCGGGCCGTTCGAACACGTCGTCCGCCGAGGCCAGCTCGATTTCCGCGACGATCAGCCCCCGATTGTCCCCCTCGAATTCATCGATCTCCCAGACGTGCGCCCCCACCGGCACGCGGTACCGCACCTTCTCGATGAGCGGCCGCTCGCACAACTCGTCCAGCAGCCGCCGGGCGTCGTCGATCGGGATCTCGTATTCGAACTCGAGGCGTTCGATGCCGGCCGTGGGGCCCTTGATCGTCAG
>CAYYFE010000018.1:0-10365 GCA_964471115.1 uncultured Solibacteraceae bacterium | reverse complement strand
CCTTCGATGCGCACCCGCACCACGCGTTCGGCCTTCGAGGAGAGGTATCCCTGGCGGTATCGCGTGCCCGGCGCGACCTGTTTCCAG
Organism: uncultured Solibacteraceae bacterium; assembly: GCA_964471115.1. Lineage (GTDB taxonomy): Bacteria > Acidobacteriota > Vicinamibacteria > Vicinamibacterales > SCN-69-37 > SYFT01. Next base: position 10,278 of record CAYYFE010000018.1, on the reverse strand, counting down.
GCCGCGCCGGTCACCAGGAACTTGCGTTCTATCTCACGCCCCATGCTGGCTCACCCTTCCTGTCAGAACATCATCGCGAGGCGCGCCTGCAGGACGTTGAACTTGTCGCGCGGCAGATAGCCGCGATCGCCCCGGGCGTTTTCGTCGTTGTCGACCCAGAGCCAGTTGACCATCAGGCGGACGTTGGCGTTGGCGTACCAGTTGGCGCCCACTGTGACGATCTCCGTCCTGCCGCCCCGCACCCCCGCGTCGACGTCGTTGAGGTCCATCATCGAGTATCGCGCGAGCAGCTCGAGCGCGCCCCGGGAGTGCTTCGGCACCACCCGGGTGAACTCACCCGCCGCGCGATCATACGGCCGGCGGTCGCCGGTCGGGAACCAGCTGATGTAGCCGTAGAAGCCCTCGTACATCGGCTCGGGCAGCGTCGTGTCGGTCCGGCGCAGCACTTCGCGGTTGTATTCGGCCTGGAACGAGAGCGGCCCCAGCACGGCTGCCGCCTCGGCGCCGTACAGGCTCGCGTGGTCCACGTTGCGAACCTGCGGGGTGCTGATGAACCGCCCGCGGTTGACGTGGGTCTCCGGGCGCGCGCGCACCCGCCAGCGGTTGGCATCCGACAGGTCGTCTTCGGTGGCCGCGGCCGGCTGCATCTTCGCCGCCGCCACGCCCAGGTGCAGCAGGTTGCCGTTGTCATCAAACGGCAGCGCCGTTACACGCCCGACCAGGCTGTTGGTCTGGCTCTCACCGATGGTGTCGACCGAGTCTTCCAGTTCGGGCCCGAAGAAGCCGCCGGCCGCCTGCCAGCGCCGGCCCCAGACCTGCGCGCCCACGCCGATGCGGCGATCGGGCGAGAAGTTGTCGATGAGCGATCGCTCCATGAAGGAGATGTACCGCGACGAGGTCAACGTCTCGAGTCCGAACGGTGTGCGGAAGTTGCCGGCGCGCACCACGAGGTTCTTCACGCCGATGTAGCCGATCCACGCGTCCTTGACGTCCACCGCGTTGTCGACAAAGTCCACGTCGAACTGCCCCGCCCAGTCCTTCCACAGAATCATGTTGACGGCCAGCCGGCCGCGGCGCAGTTCCATGCCGTTCGACAGCTGGTTGTCGCTGTTGAAGTAGTAGGCGGCATCCAGGTTGAGACGCCCGTCGAGCCACCACTGAAAGCGCTCATCGGGCGTCTGGAAGATCAACACGCCCGCCCGCTGGAACACGCCCATCGGTTCCGGCTTGGGCTCTTCCGCCGTCGTCGTGGTCTGGGCCGAAGCGCCGGCCACCATCAGCAGCCCCGCCGCCAGGGCCAGCAGTGTCAGATGAATCGACTTACGAGTCCAGGTCATGATGTGCGCCCTCCTGGGCGCGCCGCTGGTGCGCCTGCTGCGCCCACACGCGCGTGAGGCCAGCGACGTAGTTCTCGTTGGCCACCCCGGCAAGACCGAGCCGGCGCACCACGGGCTCGACCTGTTCCGGCTGTTCCGATTCCACGGCGACGGTCTCCAAGGCCCGCTGGGCCAGCCGCACCGTCGACACCTCGATCGCGCACCCGTCGAGCTGCGCCTGGCGCCGCGTCTTGACGATCGGCGCCACGGTGATGGCCGGAGTGCGCGCAATCACTTCGCTGAGGAGTTGGTCGAGGGTATACGTCGCGCGCGTCAGGGCCGGCGCCGGCAACGCCCATTCGTGGAAGAGCCGGGCCACGTCCGCCGCCGTGATCGGGAAGTCCGCCTTGAAGACCGGCGACCACAGTTCGAGCCCTCGCGCGCGCTGCTGCAGCCGTTTGATGTCGAGTTGGTGCCCCCGGATCTTCGCGTTGACGTCAGGGGCCGGACACAGCAGGTAGGTTTCCGCCGAGTCCTTCACCAGGTGCGGCAGCGCGGCAATCACCGCCAGCGCATCGGGGAACCGATCCCCGAACGTGCGCCATTCCCAGCGAGGCACCACGGCGGTCGTCATACCGGCTGACGTCGCAAGACAGGTGCCAGCCGAGGGGGGATCCGTTCCCACGGCAAGTCCTTCTGAATCAGTGGATTAACCGGCACCGGCCGGGATGAGCCGGCGGCGAGGCCAAACGGCGGCGGATATTCCGCCGCCGCTGCCGAAAAGTCAGTCGTGTGCGTGGTTCAGGGCTTTGTCGACGCGACGGCCCACCGACAGGACGAGCAGCGTCAGCACCACGGCAGCCGTGGCGGTGCGCCACAGCCCGCCGCCCACCGCGACACCGACCGCCGACACCACCCAGATCGATGCCGCCGTGGTCAGTCCGTGTGTGGCGTGGATGTCTTCGCGAAACATGATGACGCCGCCGCCAATGAAACCGACGCCGGCGACGATGCCCTGGATGATGCGCGCGGGGGCCGACGGATCCCCCGCCGGACCAGCCGTCAGCAACATCCCGACCAGTGTGGCGAGCGCCGCCGCCAGCGACACCAGCGCGTGGGTGCGCAGGCCGGCCGGCTTGCGCGACATCTCGCGATTGATCCCCACCAGCGCACCGAGGACGGTGGCCAGCGCCAGCCGTCCGACCATTGCCCAGGTTTCACCTGGAACGCTCAACGCGTCCATGGCCGACTCCTCTGAGTCTCAGCCTACTTCTTTTTGGGTCGATATACGTGTGTCGAGTGGCCGAAGAATACTTCGGCGGCCTCCATCAGCGTTTCCGACATGGTCGGATGCGGATGGATGGACAACTTCAGGTCACTCGCCAGCGCGGCCATCTCGACGGCCAGCACGCCTTCGGCGATCAGCTCGCCCGCGCCCGCGCCGACGATGCCGACGCCCAGGATGCGTTCCGTGGCCGGATCAATGACGAGCTTCGTCATGCCGTCCGGCCGGTCGATCGCCAGCGCGCGGCCCAGCGCCGCCCACGGGAACTTGGCAATCTCCACCTTGCGGCCCTGCTTCTTCGCATCGGTTTCGGTCAGGCCGCACCACGCCACTTCGGGGTCGGTGAACACGACGGCCGGAATCGCCTGCGGCTCAAACGCCACCTTGTGCCCGAGGATGGCTTCCACCGCCACCTTCGCTTCGTGGGACGCCTTGTGCGCCAGCATCGGCTCGCCCACCACGTCGCCGATGGCCGAGATGCCGGCCACGTTCGTGCGCATCTGCGCATCGACGGGGATGAATCCGCGCTCGTTGACCGTGACCCCCGTCTTGTCGAGGCCGGGAATCGCCGAGTTCGGCCGGCGGCCGATCGACACCAGCACGCGGTCGTAGGTTGTTTCAGTGACTTCGCCCTGGCCTGAGCCTGTCGAAGGCCCTTCCATCGTGACCGTGAGGCCGTTCTTGGCCTCCTTCATGCCGGTCACGCGCGTCTTGAGCAGAATCTTGTGGAGCGTCGTTTCAAGACGCCGCGCAAGGAACGTCACCAGGTCGCGATCGGCGCCGGGCAGCAGGCCGTCGGTCATCTCGACCACGGTGACCTTGGTGCCGAGCGCCGCGTAGACCGATCCCAGTTCCAGTCCGATGTACCCGCCGCCCACGACGAGCAGCGTCTTCGGAATCTCCGGCAGGTCCAGCGCGCCGGTGGAGTCCATCAGCCGATCGCTCTTCACGTCGAGCCCGGGAATCCGCGTGGGATACGACCCCGTCGCGATGATGCAGTGCTCGAACTGCAGCGCCTGCGTGCCGCCGGCGGTCAGTTCAATCGACAGATTCTTCGCGTCCACAAACGACGCCTTGCCCTGGATGAACGTGATCTTCCGCTGCTTGGAGAGCTGGCCCAGGCCGCCGGTGAGCTTCTGCACCACCGACTCCTTGAAACCGCGCAACTTGTCGAGGTCAATCGTGGGCTCGGCGTACGTCAGGCCCCAATGCGACGCGTGTTTCGCTTCGCTGGCGACCTTTGCCACGTGCAGCAGCGCCTTGGACGGGATGCACCCGCGGTACAGACACACGCCGCCCGGGTTCGGCTCCATGTCGACCAGGGTGACCTGCATGCCCAGGTCGGCGCCGTAAAACGCGGCCGCGTATCCACCCGGACCGCCGCCAATGACTACCAGTTGCGTTGAAGACATTCGATGACTCCCCAAAATCTCTTGTCAGCACAGGAGGCATGTAGGCATGTAGAAGGACCTTCGAAATACGTGACACGCATTTCAAAAGCTCGCCTACATGTCTACATGTCTGCTGTGTCGACCCAATCGATGACTCCCCAAGAACTCTTGTCAACACAGGAGGCATGTAGGCATGTAGAAGGGCTTTCGAAATACGTGACACGCATTTCAAAAGCTCGCCTACATGTCTACATGTCTACTGTGTCGACCCAATCGATCACTCCCCAAAAACTCTTGTCAGCACAGTAGGCATGTAGGCATGTAGAAGGGCTTTCGGAATACGTGACACGCATTTCAAAAGCTCGCCTACATGTCTACATGCCTACTGTGCCAACCCAATGCTTTTACAGCACCATCGTCAGCGGCGATTCGAGGGCGTCGACGATGAAGCGCAGGAAGCGCGCGGCGTCGGCGCCGTCGATGACGCGATGGTCGTACGACAGTGACAGCGGCAGCATGGGCCGCGGCACGAACTGCGTGCCGTCCCACACCGGTTCGATGTTGCTGCGCGACAGGCCGAGGATGGCCACCTCGGGCTGATTGACGATCGGCGAAAACGACGTGCCGCCGATGCCGCCCAGGTTGGTGACCGACATCACGCCGCCCGACATCTCGTCGAGGCTCAGCTTCTTGTCACGCGCCTTCTGCGACAACGTCGCCAGTTCGACGGCGATCTCCGTGATGGTCTTGCGGTTCACGTCGCGGATGACCGGCACGAGCAGCCCGTTGGGTGTGTCGACCGCCACGCCGATGTGCCGATAGGCCTTGTAGACGATGGCACTGTGGGCCATGTCGACCGACGAGCCGAACTGCGGGTACTTGTCGATCGCCGCCGCCAGGATCTTGATGACGACCGCCGTGATCGTCAGCTTGCCGCCGGCCTTCTCCACCCGCGCGCCATATGCGTCGCGGAACGCGTCGAACCCCGACAGGTCGGCCTTGTCGTTCTGCGTCACCGCCGGCGCCATCCACGCCTGCGTCAGATGCTCCGCCGTCTTGCGACGGATGTTCGACATGGGCCTGGTCTCGACACTGCCCCACTTCGAGAAGTCGGGCAGCGGCGCATACGCGCCGCGGCCGCCGAAGCCCTGAGCGCCAGTCGAAGGGCCTGACGTCATCGTGGACTTGACGTAGGCCTTCACGTCTTCCTGGCCGATGCGGCCGCCGGGACCGGTGCCGGGCACCTGGCTGATGTCGACGCCCAGCTCACGCGCGAACCGACGCACCGACGGCGCGGCCGGCACGACGGCGCCCGTCGACGGCGGCGGGACCGCCATCGGACGAGCGGTCGCGATGTTGACGATCTTGGTGTCGGCTTCTTCGCGGACCGGCTCCTGCACCCTGGACCCTGGACCCTCGGACCCTGGACCCTCAGACCCTGGACCCTGGACCCCAGGACCCTGGACCCCAGAGCCCTGCACCGTCAGCACCGTCTGCCCCGGCTTGACCTTGTCGCCTTCCTTGATGCGCAGGTCTGTGATAGTGCCGGCCACGGTGGACGGCACTTCAATCGTGGCTTTGTCCGTCTCCAGCTCGAAGATCGGCTGATCGACGGCAATCGTGTCGCCGGCCTTCACCAGGACACGGACGACATCGCCCTTTTCGACGTTTTCTCCCAGCTCGGGAACCTTGAACTCGACTGCGGCCATCGTTGTCAGTCTCCCTGCTAGGAAATCGCCGGGTTCGGCTTGTCCGGGTTGATGCCGAGGTCCGCGATGGCTTTGGCCACGACCTTGGCGTCAACCTCGCCCTGCTGCTGCAGCGCCGACAACGTGGCGACCACGATGTACCGCGCATCCACCTCGAAGAAGTCGCGCAGCGACTGCCGGTCCTCCGAGCGGCCGAAGCCGTCGGTGCCCAGCGTGACCATCGGCCGGCCCACCCAGCGCGCAATCATGTCGGGCTGGCTCTTCAGGTAATCCGACGCGGCCACGATGACGCCCTCGGTCTTGGCGAGGCACTCGGTCACGTACGGCACCTTCGGCGTCTCGGTCGGGTGCAGACGGTTCCACCGCTCGGCGGCATGGCCGTCGCGATAGAGCTCGTTGTAGCTGGTCGCGCTCCACACATCGGCGGCCACGCCGTAGTCGGCCAGCATCGCCTGCGCCTTGACGACCTCGTTGAGGATCGTGCCGCTGCCCAGCAGCTGCGCGCGGTGTTTCGCCTTCTTGACGTCCTTGGCCGCCGCGAAGCGGTACAGGCCCTTGATGATGCCGGCCCGCACCTCCTTGCCCGCGGGCATCGTCGGCATGTCGTACTGCTCGTTCATCACGGTGATGTAGTAGAAGCAGTCTTCCCCGTCGATGTACATCCGCTTGATGCCGTCCTCAATGATCGCGGCCAGTTCAAACGCGTAGGCCGGGTCGTAGGCGCGGCAGGTGGGCACGGTCAGCGCCAGCGTGTGGCTGTTGCCGTCCTGGTGCTGCAGACCTTCGCCGGCCAGCGTCGTGCGGCCGGACGTGCCGCCCAGCAGGAAGCCGCGGCAGCGCGCGTCGGCGGCGGCCCAGATGAAGTCGCCCACCCGCTGGAAGCCGAACATCGAGTAGAAGATGAAGAACGGAATCGTGTTCACGCCGTGCGCGGCATACGCCGTGCCCGCCGCAATCCACGACGAAATCGATCCGGCCTCGGTGATGCCCTCCTCGAGGATCTGCCCGTCCTTGGCTTCCTTGTAATAGAGCAGCTGCGAGATGTCGACCGGCTCATACAGCTGGCCGATGCTCGAGTAGATGCCCACCTGCTTGAAGAGCGACTCCATGCCGAAGGTGCGCGCTTCGTCGGGCACGATCGGCACGACGAGTTTGCCAATCTGCTTGTCCTTGAGCAGCTTGGTCAGCATCTTGACGAACACCATCGTGGTGGACGCCTTGCGGCCTTCGGTGCCCTGGTAGAACTCGGCAAAGTCGGCTGCGACCGACGAGGCCACCGCGGCCGGGAGCTTCTCGGCGCGCACCATCCGGCGCGGCACCGCCCCGCCCAGCGACTGGCGGCGGTCGAGCATGTACTTCAGCTCGGCCGACTTCTCGTCCGGCCGGTAAAACGGCGCTTCGGCCACCTGGCTGTCGGAGATCGGCACGTTGAACCGGCTGCGGAAGTGTTTGAGGTCGCCCTCGTTCATCTTCTTCTGCTGGTGCGTGATGTTCTTGCCTTCACCGGCCTCGCCCAGACCGTAGCCCTTGATCGTGCGTGCCAGGATGACCGTGGGCGCGCCCTTCGACGTGACCGCCGCGCGGTACGCGTTGTAGACCTTGACGGGATCGTGCCCGCCGACGTGCAGCTTCTTGAGGTCGGCATCCGACAGGTGCCGCACCATCGCCTCGAGGCGCGGATCCTTGCCCCAGAAGTGCTTGCGCAGGTACGCGCCGTCTTCGACGACGTAGCGCTGGTATTCGCCGTCCACCACTTCGCCCATGCGCTTGACCAGCAGGCCTTCGGTGTCGCGCGCGAGCAGTTCATCCCACTCGGTGCCCCACAGCACCTTGATGACGTTCCAGCCGGCGCCGCGGAACACGGCCTCCAGTTCCTGGATGATCTGGCCGTTGCCGCGCACCGGCCCGTCGAGCCGCTGCAGGTTGCAGTTGATGACGAAGATCAGGTTGTCGAGTTTCTCGCGCGCGGCCAGCGAGATCGCGCCCAGCGCCTCCGGCTCGTCGGTTTCGCCGTCGCCGAGGAACGCCCACACCTTCTGGTCGGACGCCGGCTTGAGGCCGCGGTTCTCGAGGTAGCGGTTGAACCGCGCCTGGTAGATCGCCATCAGCGGGCCCAGGCCCATCGACACGGTCGGGTATTCCCAGAACTCGGGCATCAGCCACGGGTGCGGGTAGGACGACAGGCCGCCGCCCTCACGCAGTTCGTGGCGGAAGTTGCGCAGGTGCTCTTCGGTCAGCCGGCCCTCGAGGAACGCGCGCGCATACACGCCCGGTGACGCGTGGCCCTGGAAGTAGATGATGTCGGCGTCGTGGCCGGCATCCTTGCCGCGGAAGAAGTGGTTGAACGCGACCTCGTAGAGGGTGGCCGCCGACGCGTAGGTCGAAATGTGGCCGCCGATGCCGTCCGACTCGCGGTTGGCGCGCACGACCATGGCCAGCGCATTCCAGCGCACGAAGCTCTTGATGCGCCGTTCGAGCTCGCGGTCGCCCGGATAGGGCACCTGCTCGGTGGCGGGAATCGTGTTGATGTACGGGGTGTTGGAGGAAAACGGCTCGCGGAACCCCTGGGCCCGGGCCCGGGTGCGCAACGCGTCCAGCAGGCGGAACACCCGGCTCTTGTCGCCGGTCTGGAGGACGTAGTCGAGCGACTCCAGCCACTCCCGAGTCTCGATGGACTCCTCCACGGTCGCCTGTGCCTGCGCGTCGTCTGGTGCCATGTTCTTCATCGTCGTCTGCCCTGCTCCTTCGTAAGCCCTCTATTGTAGTCCGCCGGCCTGACCGTCCGGAAACGGCCCGGCAGCGCCAGGGTGTGCAATTTCGTGCAAGATCAGGCATATGACCGCTGCACAGACGGCTTCGGCCCTGTTGCTCTCCTGTTCCCTGCTGTCGGCCTGCACCGCGCAGGCCCCTTCGGAGCCCCCCGTGACCCCATCGCCGCTCGACGCTCAGATCGCCCGTTTCACCCCTGTCGACATCGGGGCGGATGTGTCGGCCCTGCCGGCGGCCGAGCAACAGGCGCTCGATGAGATGGTGGCGGCCGCGCGGCTGTTCGACGGGCTGTTCCTACAGCAGGTCTGGGCGGATAACGCCAGCCTGCTGGCACGACTGGCGGCGGATGACTCACCGGAAGCCCGCAAGCGTCTGCACTACTTCCTGATCAACAAGGGGCCCTGGTCGCGCCTTGATGAAAACGCGCCGTTCATCGACGGCGTGGGCCCGAAACCGCCGCAGGCGAACTTCTATCCCGTTGATGCGACGAAAGAGGAAGTGGAGGCGTGGCTGAACACGCTGCGCGGCGCGGACCGGCAGCTGGCGGTCGGCTTCTTCTCCGTCATCCGCCGCAACGCGTCCGGCACGCTCACCGCCGTGCCCTATTCGGTCGAATATCAGAACACGCTGGCGGCCGCCGCAGCCCACCTGCGCCGGGCCGCCGCCCTCACCACCCAGCCGACGCTGAAGCGGTTCCTCGAACTGCGTGCTGACGCGTTCCGCACCAACGACTACTACGCGTCCGACGTCGCCTGGATGGAACTGGACGCGTCCATCGAGCCCACGATCGGTCCGTACGAAACGTACGAAGACGCCTGGTTCGGCTACAAGGCGGCGTTCGAGGCGTTCATCACGCTGCGAGACGATGCCGAGACGAAGAAGCTGGATGTCTTCGGCGGCCATCTGCAGGGGCTGGAGGACGCGCTGCCCATCGACGCGCGGTATCGCAGTCCGAAGATCGGCGCCATGGCGCCGATGCGCGTGGTCAACGTCGTGTTCAGCGCGGGCGACGGCAATCGCGGGGTGCAGACAGCCGCGTTCAACCTGCCCAACGACGACCGCGTCATCCGTGAAAAGGGCTCCAAACGCGTGATGCTCAAGAACACGCAGGAGGCCAAGTTCCGCTACGTGCTGACGCCGATCGCACAGGTGGCCATCGCGCCGGCCGACCGCGACAAGGTCTCGTTCGACGCGTTCTTCACCCACATCCTGATGCACGAGCTCATGCACGGGCTTGGACCGCAGTCGGTGCACGGCCAGACCATCTCCGCGCGCGAAGCGCTCAAGGACACCTACAGCGCGCTCGAAGAGGCCAAGGCCGACATCTCGGGCCTCTGGGCCCTGCAGCGGCTGGCCGACCAGGGTGTGGTGTCGGCGGAGGTCGCGCGGACGATGTACACCACGTTCCTCGCGTCATCATTCCGATCGATCCGCTTCGGCCTGACGTCGGCGCACGGCCGGGGCCAGGTGCTGCAGCTGAACTACCTGCTCGACAACGGCGCGGTGGTCGTCAACGCCGACGGCACGTTCTCGGTGGTGGAAGGCAAGATCAAGGACGCGGTGGCCAACCTCACGCGCGACATCATGACCATGCAGGCCACCGGCGACTACGCCGCGGCGCAGGAGCTGCTCAAGACGATGGTGGTCGTGCGCCCGCCGGTGCAGGCCGTGCTCGACAAACTCACCGGCGTGCCGGTGGACATCGAGCCGAGGTTTGTGGCGCTGCGCTAGGGCGCTGACGCCGGACGATTGAGGATTGAGGATTGAGGATTGAGGATTGAGGATTGAGGATTGAGGATTGAGGATTG
>CAYYFE010000017.1:0-75402 GCA_964471115.1 uncultured Solibacteraceae bacterium | reverse complement strand
CAATCCCCAATCCCCAATCCCCAATCCCCAATCCCCAATCCCCAATCCCCAATCCTCAATCCTCAATCCCCAATTGCCCCCCGTCACAACAACTCCTGCAACCGCTGATACCCCGTCCGGCTCACCGGCACCTTCACCCCCGTCGTCAGAATCGCGACCCGGCTGTCCTTGGCGTACAACTCGACCTTCGACAACCGATCGATGTTCAGCAGATACGACCGGTGCACCCGCACGAACCGGCGCGCGTCCAGCTGCCCCTCCAGTTCGGTCAGCGTCTGTTCCTTCAGCCAGCTCCGCCCCGCCGAGTGGAACGCCACGTAGTCGTCCTGCGCTTCCACGTAGTCGATGCGGCCCACCGGCAACACGGTGACGTCCGCCCCATCGCGGATCACCACCCGTTCGAGCGGGCTGCCCGGCTGCCGCGCGGCCGTGCGCAGCGCCCCGGGGGTCACCGTCGGCAGCCGGCGCTCACGGGCACGCGCGAGCGCCTCGGCCAACCGGCCGGGCGCGACGGGCTTGAGCAGATAGTCCACCGCATGTACGTCGAACGCCTTCACCGCGAACTCGTCGTACGCCGTCACGAAGATCACCGGCACGTCGCGGCCGAGCAGTTCGAGCACGTCGAACCCGTCCAGCTTCGGCATCTGCACGTCGAGCAGCACCACGTCGGGCGCAAGCGCCGCCACGACCTTGATCGCCTCGAAGCCATTGGCGCACTCGCCGACCACCGTCGCCGTGCCCATCTCCTCGAGGTCCTGGCGCAACGCCAGCCGCGCCGGCTCCTCATCGTCCACGATGACCACACGCAGAGGCCCCTCACTCATTTCCCCATTTCCTCATTTCCCCACTTCCCCATTTCCAGTGGAAAGGTGACCGACACACGGTAGGAGTCGTCGGCAGGCGTCACCGCCAAAGCGGCCCGATCGCCGAACGCGCCGCTGAGCCGGCGCCGGACGATGTCGAGGCCGAAGCCGGTGCTGCGCCCGGGCCGTCCTCCGTCGAGATCGCGCGGATTGGTCACCGTGAGCCACACGAGCGGCCCGCGCATCTCGGCCTGAATGGCCACCTCGCCGCCGTCCAGACACGTCGCGATGCCGTGGCGTACGGCGTTTTCGACGAGCGGCTGCAACAGCAGCGGCGGCACGGCCGCCCGACCGTCGGCCGACGAGTCGAGCCGCACGCGCAGGCGATCGCCGAAGCGCACCCGCTCGATCTCCAGGTACTGCGCGGTGAGCGCGAGTTCACGCTCCAGCGAAATCCGGGGCACGGCGCCCAGCGTCAGGCTCTCGCGCAGAAAGTCGGCCAGCCGTCGTGTCATCTCGCGCGCCCGCGCCGGGTCCGGGCCGATCAGACCCGAGATGGCGTTCAGGCTGTTGAACAGGAAGTGCGGGTCCACCTGCGCGCGCAAGGCGCGCAGCTCGGCTTCGCGCGCGGCCACCTGCGACTGCAGTTCGCGCGTCGCCAGGTCGGCCGACGCTTCGACGGCCTGCACGGTGTAGTGCACCGTGATCGACACGAGGTACGCCATGCCGCCGAAACCGGCCAGTACCGTGATCAGCGGCGGGCCGGGCGGCGGCGGCAGGCCCGCGCGCCCGAGGACGCCCCACCACCACTGGCCGGCGGCCGCCCAGACCGATGACGCCACGACGGCGGCGCCGACCGCGCTGGCCGCCGCCCACCACACGCTGGTGCGCGACAGCGGCATCGCCCGGCAGAGGAACCAGGCCGACAACGAGACGGGCGCCGCGAGCAACGACAGCGGCAGGGCGAACAACACGCCCTCCGCGAACGACACGCCGAACATCGTGCGGACCAGCAGCGCGATCAACGCGCCGACCAGGCCCCAGGCCACCAGGTGCATCTGGAGGCGCCGGCGGTCGCCGAAGATCGGGTTCACCACTGTTTCTTGTCGCTCGACCCGGTGTTGATGTCGACGCCGCCCATGATGCAGAAGCCGCGGACGATCAGCCGATTGCGCGCGTCCTGGGTGCCCGTGCTGCTGTCATCGGCGCCGCCCATGAGCACCATGACCTGATTGGAGACGGCCCAGTCGGGCGGGACGGTGATGTCGATGCCGCCCCACCAGACGAACACGTCGATCACGGCCTCGCCGCCGCCGGTGCTGGCGCCGCGCAGGTCGATCTCCACGCCACCCATGATGGCCGTCAGGTCGGCGCGCCGGAAGGCGGGCGACGCATTCCTGCGGACCTTGCCCGACCAGAAGGCGAACTCGGAGATGGACTGGTCGACCGAGGCGGACGTGCCGTCGCCCGCGGCGGAACCGCCGCCCCAGATCGCGCGATACACGATGAACGACCCGACCGCCACCAGCGCCAGCGGCCACAACGTCTCGAGATCGATTTCGACGTGCCACATGTCGTCGAACGTCACGGCCAGCCCGAAGATCACCAGGCCGGCGCCGACCAGGCGGCCGGACGTGGCGCTGCTCTGCGCGAACTTGGCGATGCCGAGCGCGACAAACGCCAGCGGCCAGTACTGCAGCACGCGGTCGGCGTCGACCAGGTGCAGGTTGTCGGCCGTCAGCAGCAGGCCGAATCCGATGATGAGCAGGCCCAGCACGGCCTGCGGGGTGAAGCGGGAGGGCGTCATTGGCCACCTCCCGTCGGGCCGGTGGACCGTTCCGCCCAGGCCGCGGCCAGGATGGAGATGCCGGCCGCCACGATGAACAGGGGCCACGAGTCACGCAGACTGATCACGCCGTAATTGTGCGCGAGAAAGATGCTGCCGACGAGCACGAGCGGCAACCCGTTCACGCGCGATCCGCATTCGGGAAACAGCATCTTGCCGGCGCCGATGACGATCAGGATGACCGGCCAGAGCCGGCCCAGGTGCCACTCGGGCTGGTCCAGCAGGTTGCTGCCCAGAAAGATGAGCCCAATCACAATCAGGATGGCTCCGGCCATCACGTCCTTGGTCTTCACCACAGTCCTCCCGTCACCAGCCGCCACCACAACGTCAGCGCGCCGGCCGCCGCCAGCGTGCCCGCCACCACCAACCCCACCAGCCAGGGTTCCGTCTTGTCGGCCTTCATCACGCTGACAGATTACGGACACCCCGGCGCGGCGGCCCGCACCCTTCGGCGGGCGGCGGAGGGAACCCGGTGAGCGTCGCCGGAGTATCATCGGGCATGGCGTTTTTCTCCCGTGCCCCGCAACCGGCCGCGCCCTCGTTCGAGGACGCCCTGGCCCCCACCGACGTGCTGATTTCCCTGCACAACCTCGAGAAGTCGTACGCCCATGGCACCAGCCGCACGTGGGTGCTCCGGCGCATCACGCTGGACATCAAGGACGGCGAGTTCGTGTCGATCATGGGGCCGTCGGGCGCCGGCAAGTCGACGCTGCTGCACATCCTGGGCATGCACGACAGCGCGTGGAGCGGCGAGTACTACTTCGGCGGCCAGCCGGTGCACCGCCTGAGCCCGAAGGACCGCGCGGCGCTGCACAAGAAACACGTGGGCTTCGTGTTCCAGAGTTATCACCTGCTCGACCACCTGACCGTCTACGAAAACCTCGATGTCCCCCTGTCGTACCGCGACATCAAGAAGTCCGAGCGCGACAGCATGGTGTGCGACATCCTCGACCGCTTCGCCATCGTGGGCAAGAAGGACCTCTACCCGAACCAGCTGTCGGGCGGCCAGCAGCAGCTGGTGGCCGTCGCCCGCGCGGTCATCGCCAACCCGAAGGTGATCCTCGCCGACGAACCCACCGGGAACCTGCACTCGAGCCAGGGCCGCGAGATCATGGAACTGTTCAAGAAACTCAACGAGGCGGGCACCACCATCATCCAGGTGACCCACTCGGAGGCCAACGCCGAATACGGTTCCCGCATCATCGAGCTGAAGGACGGCTGGGTGGTCGGCGCCCCGCAACAGTAGGCGATGTCGCCGCGCGCGCTCCTTCCCGCGGCCGCGGTCGCGTTGGTGTCGGTACTCGGCGGCTGCGCCCCCGACCGGCCAGTCCGCCAGTACGAACTCACCGGGCAGGTCCTGGCCGTCCACGCCTCCACGCAGGAACTGACGATCAAACACGACGACATCCCCGGCTACATGCCCGGCATGACGATGAACTTCCGGGTGATCGCCAGTTCGCTCATGGTGGAACGGACGCCCGGGGAACTGGTGCGCGCCACGCTCGAGGTCGACGGCCTGGTGGGCCGGCTCACCTCGATCACCCACGTGGGCACCGCTCCGCTGCCCGACCGCACCAACGAAGTCGCCATGGCCGGCGGCATCCTCGCGCCGGGCGACCCGCTGCCCGACGCGGCGCTGATCGATCAGGACGACCGGCGCCGGTCACTCTCGGAATGGCGCGGCACGCCGGTCCTGGTCACCTTCATTTACACGCGGTGCCCTCTGCCCAACTACTGTCCGTTGATGGATCGCCAGTTTGCCGCCATCCAGCGTCTGGTGGCCGCCGACCCCGCGTTGCGCGGACGCCTGCGGCTGATTTCGATTTCCTTCGACCCGGAGTTCGACACACCCGCCGTGTTGACCGCGCACGCGAAGACCGTCGGCGCGGATACGGCGACGTGGACGTTTCTCACCGGCGACCGCGTCACCGTGGAACGGCTGGCCGGCCGCTTCGGCGTCGGCGTCATCCGGGGACCGGCCGGCGAGACCGAAATCACCCACAACCTGCGCACGGCGCTGTTTGACGCCGGCGGCGCGATGCTGACCCTGTATCCCGGCAGCGACTGGACGCCCACGGCCGTCCTCGACGACCTGCGTGCCCACCTCCGCTGAGCGTCCGTTCACGCCGGCCGAACGGCGCCTGCTCGCGCGGCTGCGCACGCCGGCCGACGTGCAGCGGTATCTGAACGGTCTGACCTACAACACCGAGCCGCCGCCCGGCGGGCCGCAGCAACGGACGTTCCGCTCGGTGGTGGCCTCGGGCACCGCGCACTGCCTGGAGGCCGCGCTCACCGCCGCCGTCATCCTCGAACACCACGGCTACCCACCGATGGTCATGAGTCTCGAGTCGATCGACGGTCTCGATCACGTGGTGTTCGTGTATCACACGCGCGCGGGCTGGGGCTCGGTGGCCAAGTCACGCGACCCGGGACTGCACGGCCGCAGGCCGGTGTTCCGCTCGCTGCGGCACCTGGCGCTCAGTTATTTCGATCCGTTCGTCGACACCAGCGGATGCCTGCGCGCCTACGGCGCCGTCGACCTGCGCGTGCTCGATCCGTACGACTGGCGGCTGTCCTCGGGCAACGTCTGGAAAGTCGAACGCCTGTTGTACGACATTCCGCATGCGCCGATTCGGTACTCACAGGCACGGGTCGATCGTCTGCGCCGGCGGTACTTCCGGTTCCGCCGCGAGCATCCGGGCGTCAAGCCGGTGACGATCTACGACCGGCGGACCTGGTCGGCCCTGCCGGCCCACTTCCTCAGTCGAGATCGAAGTCGCGGGTCGGCTTGCTGACCGGCTCCTGCCGGGCCTGCTGCAGCGCTTCTTCAAAGCGGCGGGCCAGCGCATCGCCTCGCGTCTTCTCCGCGAGCACCGACTGCTCGAACAACGACTCGCGGCGCGCCTGCTCTTCCGCCAGGATGCGGTGCGCCTCGTCGAGTTTCGGTTTGTCGCCGCGCTCCGGCTCGACGTGGCGGACGACGCGTTTGAGGCCCTCGTCGATGACGAGGGTGCTCTGGCAGCAGGGGCACGTGACCTCGAACTCGGTGCGCAGACGGGGCATGCGACTATCATAGACACATGCGAGAGGTGCGCTCCACGCTCCGGCTCCCCAGCCTGGCGCTCATCGCGGCCATCGTCGCAGCCGGGTGCGGCGGCGGCAGCGGCGCGCGGGTCGCCACGCCGGAGGCCACGCCACCGGCCGGCATTGGCGCCACGCCCGTCACCGGCGCGGCGCCGGCCACGCCGACCGGCACGGGCCCCGCGCGGCCCGGCCAGGCCATCGAAGTCCCGCAGACCGACGCCACGCCGCCCCCGCCGCCACGCGGCGTGCTGGCCGGCACGGTCAAGGCCATGGGCACCGACCAGCCGATTGCCCGCGCGCGGGTGATCCTGTCGGCGGATCCCGCGCTGCTGCCCTTCCCCCGCGTGGTCATGACGGAAGCCAACGGCACGTTCAGGTTCACGGACCTGCCGGCCGGCAACAGCTTCCTGGTCACGGTGAGCAAGACCGGCTTTGCGCCGCGCGCGTATGGGGAAGCGCCGCCGGCGGTGCCACCGTCGCTCATCACGCTGGCGCAGGACGAGGCCAAGTCCGACCTGAACATCGTGCTGGCCCCGCACGTGTCGATCGGCGGCCGCATCCTCGATGAGGATGGCACCCCGTTTGCCGGCGCGTTCGTCGAGGCGATGCGGGCGGTGTTTGAAGGACAGCGCCGTACGCTCGTGACCGTCGCCGAGGCGGTGACCGACGACCGTGGAGAATTCCGCCTGGTCGGTCTGCCGCCGGGCCAGTACTACGTAAGCGCCACCGACCCGGCGTTCGCCAACGTCGGCGACAAGGACGGCCCGTTGTTCTACTCGCCCACGTTTTACCCGGGTGTGGTGTTCCCCGACGAAGCGACGCGTATCACCCTGGATCCGGGGGTGGCGTCCGAACGCCTCGAGTTCAAGCTGCGCATCATCCGGCCGGCGCGCGTGCAGGGGTCGATCGCCACGCCGGTGGAAGGCCTTGGCGCGTCCAAGCCGCTGCTGGCCGCGTCGGTCCTCATGAGTCCGCTGCGCAACGACCAGTTCTCGCTGTTCACGCTGACCGAGCCGACCATGGAGCCGGGCGGCCGGTTCCTGTTCGCCAACGTGCCGCCGGGGCGGTATCGCATCATGGCGAGCGGCGAAACCGAACGCGAGGGCATCACGCGATTCAGCCTCTTCACGCTCGACGTCGCCGGCGAGGATCGCATCAACGCCGACATGGTGTTGTCGCAGGGCGCCGACGTCTGGGGCCATGTCGAGTGGGACTCGGCGACCGGCCGGATTCCCACGGACCGCTCCACCCTCATCGTGCGGATGCCGATGGAAGACGGCAACGAGTTCGGCGACTCGGTCACCGGCGTGATCGGCGCGAACAATACCTGGCGGGTGCGCGGCGCCATGACCGGCCGGCACTACTTTCGCGTGGATGGCCTGCCGCCCGGCTGGCAGGTCAAACGCGTGGAATATCAGGGCGCGGACATCACCGACACCCCCTGGATGTTCAACTACGACGAGGTCGTCAAGGGCATCAAGATCGTCCTGACGGATCGCACCACCACGCTGCGGGGGTTCGTGGTGCCCCACGGCCGGGATGACATCCGCAGCTACGCCGTGGTGGCCTTCCCCGTCAGCCCGCTGCTGTGGCGTCCGCTGAGCCGCCACGTCAAGCTCACGTACCCCGACGCCAACGGCCAGTACGAAATCCGCGGCCTGCCGCCGGGCAACTACATGCTGGCCGCCACGCGCGCCATCGACCCCAGCGACCTGGGCCGGCCCCAGGCGTTTGACCTTCTGCTCGCCCAGAAGGGGGTCGTCAGCTTCACGCTGCGCGAACACCAGACGCTCCGCCAGGACGTCCAGCCCGTCATCAACACGCCCGGCCGGAACGGCGAGCGCTGAGCGCGGCCGTGGATCTCCGCATCGTCACCTACAACATCCATCGAGGCCGGGGCCTCGATCGCCGGACGCGTCCCGAGCGCATCGCGGACGTCCTGCGCGGCCTGGACGCGGACATCATCGCGATGCAGGAGGTCATCGGCCCCGGCCGGCACTCGGCCGGACATGCCGAGTTGATTGGCGCGGCGCTGGGCATGGGCTGGATCATGGGGCCGGTCCGCGAACTGCGGCAGCATCAGTTCGGCAACGTCATCCTCAGCCGGTTCCCCATGTGGAATCACGCGCAACACGACCTCTCGTGGAAGACGTGTGAACCGCGCGGGGCGCAGCGGGTGGCCGTCGACGTCGGCTCCGGTACGCTCCAGGTCTTCAACGCGCATCTGGGCACCGCGTTGCTCGAGCGCCGGTATCAGGCGACGCGTCTGGCCAGTTGGGTGCACGACCGGCGGACACCGGACCCGAAGATTCTGCTGGGTGACTTCAACGAATGGTCGCGCACGCTGGCCGGCGACATCCTGGCCGAGAAGCTGCACAGCGTCGACCTGTACCCCTTCCTCAAGCGGCGCCGCACCTACCCCGGCATCTTCCCGCTCCTGCACCTGGACCACATCTATTACATGGGGGACGTCCACGTCCGCCACGTCGCGCTGCCCCGCACCCGCCTCGCGCTGCTCGCCTCGGACCACCTGCCGCTCGTCGCCGACATCACGGTCAAGTTCTGACAACAGTGCGGAGTGCGCAGTGCGCAGTGCCCAGTGCCCAGTGCCCAGTGCGCAGTGCGCAGTGCCCAGTGCGGGGTGCGCAGTGCCCAGTGCGCAGTGCCCAGTGCGCAGTGGCCAGTGCGCAGTGGCCAGTGCCCAGTGCGCAGTGCCCAGTGCCCAGTGCGTGGTGCGCCCGCCGCGCCTCGCCCGCCGCACTCCGCACTCCGCACTTCGCACTCCGCTTGCTTTTTAGATTTCGTCGTGATATCACTTTGACATCGCGCCGGGACGGCCGCGATTCAGGAGGGAGTTATGGTGCGGGAGCAGATTCGCAAGACCGTGTCGGGCTGGGTGATGGTGCCGGTCCTGGTGGGCCTGGTGGCCTTGTCGACCTGGCAGATCATTGCCGAGGCGCGGACAGACGACGCCGCGTCGATTGGGGTGATTCTGCTCTGGGTGCTGGTCGACCTGCTGGCGATGGTGGGCCTGGCCGGGTTCTTCACCGTGGAGCCGAACGAGGCCCGGGTGTTGACCCTGTTCGGCAAGTACTGGGGCACCGTCAAACGCGACGGCTTCCACTGGGCCAATCCCCTGCTGAGCAAGCGCCACATCTCGCTGCGCGTGCGGAATTTCGAAAGCTCGCAAATCAAGGTCAACGACCTGGAGGGCAACCCCATCGAAATCGCCGCCGTGGTCGTCTGGCGCGTGACCGAGACCGCCGAGGCGTGTTTCGAGGTGGACAACTACGAGCACTACGTGAAGGTGCAGAGTGAGGCAGCCGTCCGCAATCTGGCCACGCAGTACCCGTATGACGCGCACGATGAACACCACAAGTCGCTGCGCGGCAACACGCTCGAGATTGCCGAACAGCTGAAGACCGAGGTGCAGGAGCGGCTGGCCAAGGCCGGCGTGGATGTGCTTGAAGCGCGCATCAACCATCTCGCCTACGCGCCGGAGATTGCCGCGGCCATGTTGCAGCGCCAGCAGGCCGGCGCCATCATCGCCGCGCGTCAGCGCATCGTGGAAGGCGCGGTGGGCATGGTGGAGATGGCCCTCGACCTGCTGTCACAGCGCGAGGTGGTCACGCTCGACAACGACCGCAAGGCGGCCATGGTCAGCAACCTGCTCGTCGTGTTGTGCGGTGACCGCAACACCCAGCCGGTGGTCAACACCGGGACGATCTATCAGTAGGCCGGGTGGTGCCCGATGGCCGATCGCAAACCGTTCCTGCTGCGCATCGATCGCCAGCTGCTCGACGCCCTCCAGCGCTGGGCCAATGACGATCTGCGCAGCCTGAACGGCCAGATCGAATTCCTCCTCCGCCGCGCCCTCAAAGACGCTGGGCGAGAGGGGAAACAGGACACAGGGAACAGGGATAAGGGAACAGGGACAAAGGACCAAGGGAATAGGGCATAGGGAATAGGGCATAGGTCATAGGGAGTAGGTCACAGGTATGAGGGAAGACATGATGCTCTCCCTGTTACCTGTGCCCTGATCCCTGTGCCCTATTACCTATTACCTATTACCTATTACCTCTTACCTCTTACCTCTTACCTCTTACCTCTTACCTCTTCCCTTGTCCCTGTTCCCTTGTCCCTGTTCCCTTGTCCCTGTTCCCTTATCCCTGTGCCCTGATCCCTGTGCCCTGTCTACCCTTCCTCCTCCCAGTCCGGCTGGATGGGCGCCTGGTGGCGGGTGGAGGGGCGCAGGGCTTCGCGGTGATCGTAGATGGGCAGGGCGGTGACGTGCAGGCTCATCTGGCAGCCGTCGGCCTTGCGGAGGATGACGACGGTGATGGGGCTGCCTTCGACGCCGGATCGGAAGCCGACGTCACAGCCGCAGGCGAGTCGGCCGGTCGAGAGCGGGGTCACGACGGGGGCCATCAGTTCCCTTCCCTCGGCGCAAACAACTTCTTGATGCGCTCTTCGAACCAGTCCTTGGACTGCGTGCCGAGGTGTTTGTAGTCCACCGATCCGTCGGCGCGGATGAACCAGGACACCGGCAGCGAGTACGCGCCGTAGTGCTCCTGCAGTTCGTCATGCCCCAGGCCGACCAGCACGGGATAGTTCATCTTGAACTCCGCCGCAAAGGTCTTGAGGTCCTCGGGTTTGTCATCCACGGAAATTCCGAGCACGATGAATTTCTCGGCCTTGTACTTCTCGACGAGTTCGACGAACGCGGGAATCTCGTGCCGGCACGGCGCGCACCAGGTGGCCCAGAAGTTGATGACCATGGGCCGGCCGCGGAAATCCGCAAGGCGGACGTCGTTGCCGTCCATGTCCTTGAGTGTGTAGTCGAGCTTGGCCAGCTCGGCGCCGGGCGGCGGCTCGGGAATGTGGTCGTCATCGGGGGCGCATCCCAGCGGCCACACCATGAGGACACCGGCCAGGCCGAAGGCAATCGTCCACCGTACGGCCCAGGGAGCAGCGTTCTGCATACCTCCACCTTATCGCGGCGGGCGTGAGCGCCACAAGAGGCACGACCTTTGCTCTGCCTGCGGCTGGGAGTCCGCCGAAGCGGACAGTGTAAGATGCGAACAGGTATCACGATCACCGTAGGAGACGATATGGCCCTGCGCGCCCCGCGCGTCCGCACCTGGATCCTCACCGTCGTTGCCGCGGTCGTTGCCGCCGGCGTGGCCGTTCCGGCGGCGGCCCAGACGTCGTTTGTGCCGTACTTCGGCAAGAACCGCGTGAAATACGACCGCTTCGACTGGCACATCTACAAGACGGAACACTTCGAAATCTACTACTACCCGGAGCTCGAGCCGCATCTGGAACGCGTCGCGGCGTATGCCGAAAGCGCGTATCAGCGCATCAGCTCCGAGCTCAAACACGACCTGGCCGAACGCGTGCCGATGATCCTGTTCAAGACGCAGAGCGAGTTCCAGCAGCAGGACATCTCGGGCAGCGAACTGCCCGAGGGCGTGCTGGCGTTTGCCGAGCCGTACCGCGACCGCATGGTCCTGCCCATCGATGAGCCGCCGGACCAGTTGTACCGCTTGATCGTCCACGAACTCACGCACGTCTTCGAGTTCGACGTCATCCCGCGCGGCCTGATGGGCGCCAACATCCCGCTGTGGGTCGACGAAGGCCTGGCCAACTACATGGCCGGCTACTGGAACGTGCTCGACCTGATGCAGGTGCGCGACGCCGCGCTGACCGACAACGTCCCGAAGATGAGCGAATTCGAGAGCCAGCCGCTCTCGGGCCGGCTGCCCTACTCGATGGGCCACGCGGCCTTTGAATTCATCAACACCCGGTTCGGCGCCGACGGCCTGCGGCAGTTCCTCTTCTCGCTGCGCAAGAACGTCATCGGCGGCGGGGAAAGCGCCTACGAAGAAGCGTTGCGCCTGAAGCCCGAGGAGTTCGACGAGCAGTTCGATCGCTTCATCAAGGAGCGCTTCAAGCCGTTCCGCGACAAGGAGCGGCCCAGCGACTACGGCCGCAACCTGGCGCCGCGCGCCGACCGCACGAAGTTCACCTCGGTGCTGTCGATCGAACCCTCCCCCATCGGCGACGTGATTGCGGCGGTGGTCGGCAACCGGAGCGACCAGGAACTCGACATCATCCTGATCTCGGCCAAGGATGGCCAGTTCATCCGCAACCTGACCAAGGGGTTCGACAAGGATCGCGGCTGGGAGTACATCGCCACGGCCGGTGGCCTGCGCGGCAACCTGGTGCCGTGGATCTCATGGGCGCCCAAGAACGACCGCATCGCGTACTTCGCGCGCACCGAAAAACACAAGACGCTGGTCATCCAGAACGTGGTCTCGGGCAAGGTCGAACAGCGCCTCAACCTCGACGAGGTCGACGCGCCGGAGTCGCCGGCCTTCAGCCCCGACGGCACCCGCGTGGCCTTCGCCGCGCTCAAGGGCGCGATCAGCGACATCTTCGTCGTCGATCTGGCCAGCGGGACGCTGACCAACGTGACCAACGACGCGTTTGCGGACTACGCGCCCACCTTCTCGCCCGACGGGCGCACGCTGGTGTACACGGCGCGCGTGAGCGGCAACGACAAGTTGTTCCGCGTGCCGGCCACCGGCGGTGACAAGCGGCAGCTGACCTTCGGCACCCACGACGACACGGCGGCCAAGTTCTTCGACGATGACACGATCTATTTCATCTCGACGGCGGTCGACCCCGCGGCGGTCCTGCCGCCCGACGTCGCGCGCGACGGCAACATCCCGAACATCTGGTCGCTCGACATCGCCACCGGTGAACTGCACCAGTGGACCGACACGGCCACCGGCAACGTCTCGCCGGCGATTCTGCGTGAAGGCGCGACCACCCGCGTCGCGTTCGTGTCGTACTACAAGGGCGAAAACGGCATCCACGTGATGAGCCGCGAGAAGCCGGTGCTGTCGGTGCCCTCCTCCGACTTCGGCGCACCGGCGCCCATCGTCGACTTCCAGCCGCCGCTCAGCCACGTGCTGGATCGGCAGAACATCCACCGCAAGGGCGCGTTCGAGAAGCTGATGCTGGACGGCCGCCCGCCGATCAACCTGGGTGTGACCAGCGGCGGCGACTTCTTCGGCGGCACGCAGGTGTCGTTCACCGACGTGCTCGGCGGCAAACAGGTCAACTTCTTTGCGTCATCGGTCTCGCAGTACCGGACCATGGCGCTGACGTATCTGAACATCGAGCGCCGGCTGCAGTACATGCTGCAGGGCTTCACGCAGGACACCTTCTATTACGGGCAGCTGGCCAACTACCTCTACAGCGCCGGGCTGATTCCGTTCATCGACCGGGATGCGGCCGAGGCCGTCCGCACGCAGCGCGGCGTCACGGGCTTCGCGATTTACCCGTTCAACCGGTACACACGCGTCGAAGTGTCGGGCGGTTACGTGTACCTGCGAGAGCGGTATGCCGATCCCGACCTGCAGGCGTACTCGGAGCAGTATCAGCTCGAGAACTTCGGCACCACGCTCTTCCAGTCGGGCCACATCGTGCCGCTGGGCATCTCGCTCGTGCACGAGTCGACGGTGTTCCGCCAGTACGGTCCGCTGGCCGGCGCCACCGCGAACATCGGATTCCAGTACGCGCCGAAAATCGGCAACTCGCTGACGCGGCGCACGGTCGAAGGTGACATCCGCTACTACATGCGGCTGGGCGGCGACGCCGTGCTGGCCTTCCGCGGCCGCGGCCTGCGCAGCTGGGGCAGCAATCCGGACTACCTGTTCTTCGGCGGCAACGGCGAAATGCGCGGCTACGAGTATCTGGAGTTCATCGGCCACAAGGCGTTTTTCGGCAACGTCGAACTGCGCCTGCCGCTGGTCGAAGCCATGCTCACGCCGCTGGGTGTCGTCGGCGGCCTGCGCGGCACGTTGTTCTTCAACATCGGCGCGGCCGGGTTCAACAACCAGCCGTTCACGCCCTGGACGAGCAAGGAGGAAATCCTGCCGGTGCTCGTCGACTTTACGCAGGACCCGCTGACCGGCGGCTTCACGCCCGTGTATGTCGACGTCCCGTTCTCCGGCTTCCGCCTCAAGGACGCCCGCGCGTCCTACGGCATCGGCCTGCAGAGTTTCCTGCTCGGCTTCCCGATGCACTTCGACTGGTCGTGGAAGACACACCTGAACAAGGACTACGAGGACCTGCTGTATTACTTCTACGGCGGCTCCGAGGCCTTCCGGAAGGTCAAGTTCTCGTTCTGGATCGGGTACGACTTCTAACAGGTTGCAGGGCACAGGGCGCAGGTAACAGGTAGAACATCATGTCTTCCCTGTGCCCTGATCCCTGTGCCCTGATCCCTCTGCCCTGATACCTGCCATGCCTTCCCCTTCCTCCTCCTACACCGAGATGGTGCAGGTCGTGCTGCCCAACGATGCCAACCCGCTGGGGTTCATCCTGGGCGGCACGGTC
The DNA here is from genome assembly GCA_964471115.1 of uncultured Solibacteraceae bacterium. GTDB lineage: Bacteria > Acidobacteriota > Vicinamibacteria > Vicinamibacterales > SCN-69-37 > SYFT01. Next base: position 61,260 of record CAYYFE010000017.1, on the reverse strand, counting down.
ATGCATCTGATTGACATCGCCGGCGCCATTGCGTGCCATCGGCACACCCGCAGCCTGCTGGTCACGGCGGCGGTGGACGACCTGCAGTTCCTGCACCCGATCAAGGTCGGCGACCTGATCATCCTGCAGGCGCGCGTGACGGCCGCGTGGTCCACCTCACTCGAGGTGGAGGTGGAGGTCTATTCGGAAGAAACGCTCACGGGCGTGCGGCGCATGACGAGCCGCGCGTACCTGACGTTTGTCGCCATCGACCGCGACGGCGGCCGCGTGCGCATTCCGGCACTCGAGCTCACCACCGACGCGGAGCGGGCCAAGGCGGCCGGCGCCGAGGCGCGGCGGAAGGCGCGGCTGGCGCGCAAGGCCGAGGCGCGGTCCTGAGCCGATCGGGCGCTCAGACGTTCCGCAGGCGGACGCGGCGCACGGCGTGGTCCGGTCCTTTTTCGAGAATGAGCCGCGCGCGGTCGCGCGTCGGGAAGATGTTGTCGCGCAGGTTGACGCCGTTGATGGTGCGCCAGATGTCGCGCGCGGTGTCCAGCGCCTGCGCGTCAGAAAGGTCGGCGAAGCGGTGGAAGTAGGACCTGGGATCGCGGAACACGGTTTCGCGCAGCGTCTGGAACCGCGCGATGTACCACGATTCGATGTCGGCCTCGTCGGCGTCGATGTAGATCGAAAAGTCGAAGTAGTCCGACACGAACATGCGCGCGGGCCGGCCGGGCTGCCCGTCGCCCGTCTGCAGGACGTTGAGCCCCTCGACGATGACGATGTCGGGGCGATCGACGACCTGGAACTCCCCCGCCACGATGTCGTAAGCCTGGTGCGAATAGACCGGCGCATGCACCGCGCCGCGCGCGGCCTTGACGTCGGCCATGAACTGCACGAGTTTGCGGACGTCGTAACTTTCAGGGAACCCCTTGCGCTGCATCAGCCCACGGTCTTCCAGCACCCGGTTGGGATGCAGGAACCCGTCGGTGGTGACCAGGTCGACGCGGGGATGGTCGGGCCAGCGGGCCAGCAGCGCGCGCAGGATGCGCGCGCAGGTGCTCTTGCCGACGGCCACCGACCCGGCAATGCCGATGACGTAGGGAATCGGCGCCGGCAGACTGCCCAGGAACGTGTCGGTGGCCTTGTGCAGCGTCTGGGTGGCCGAGACGTGCAGGTTGAGCAGCCGCGACAGCGGCAGGTAGATGGTCTCGACTTCCGTCAGCGAGACCCGTTCATTGAGCCCCTGGAGCTCGACGAGATCGGCTTCGCTGAGGGTCAGCGGCGTGGCGGCCCGAAGGGCCGCCCACGACGGCCGGTCAAAGTCGAGATACGGGGACGCCACCTACTTCTGGTAGTACGCCGCGTTGACCTCGATGAAGCTCTTCCACTTCTCCGGCACTTCGTCCAGAGCGAAGATCGCCTCGACCGGGCAGGCCGGCACGCAGGCGCCGCAGTCGATGCACTCGTCGGGGTGAATGTTGAGCATCTTGGCCTCCTCGAATCCCCCCTCGTCCTTGCGCGGGTGGATGCAGTCGACCGGGCACACGTCCACGCAGGCGGTGTCCTTGGTGCCGATGCAGGGCTCGGTGATGATGTAAGCCATATCGAGGGCATTTTATACGGAAACCCGTATGTTTCAGGCAGGAGGACGTCAGAGTGACCGCATTGCACCGTAAGGCGGCCGGGGTGTTGACCCTGGCCGGACTGGCCCTTGGACTGCTGCCCGCCGCTGCCGCGGCGCAGGCCGCTTCGCCCGCCGCACCGCCGGCCGCTCCCGCGGCCGACGACTACGCCATCAACCAGGTCGTCCCGGACTTCACCCTGACGGCCCTGCCCACCACGCTGCGGATTCCGCAGGGCCGGTTCGGCTTCCGGATCACCCACCGCTTCTCACGTCCCATCGCGGGCACGTGCCCGGATGAAGGGCCCAAACCCGACGGATGTGGAGGGGTGGGCGCCTTCATCGAGAACTTCTTCGGCTTCGACTCGGCATCGAAGGTCGGGATCGAGGTGCGCTACGGCCTGGTGCCCGGCACCCAGCTGGTCCTGCATCGCACCAACGACCGCGCCATCCAGCTGGCGGCGCAATCCCAGCTGCTCGTGCAGTCCGAGACCGGCTCGCCGGTCACCGTTGACGTCCTGGGCGCCGTCGAAGGCCGGAACAACTTCCGCGAGGATCACGGCATCACCGTCTCGGCCGTCGTCGCGCGACAGATCGATGAGCGCGCCGCCGTCTACGTGCACCCCACCCTCGTCTTCAACGCCAATCCCCTGTCCGATACCGACACCGACGACAACCACACGGTGCAACTCGGTGTGGGCGGGCGCCTGCGGATCGGGGAGACGAAGATGTACGTCGTGGCGGAAGCCGCGCCGCGACTGGCCGGCTACAAGCCGGGTGTCGACCACATCGCCTTCGCGTTCGAGCACCGTTCGGGCGGACACATGTTCCAGATCAACGTGTCCAATTCATTCGCCTCGACGATGCGTCAGCTCGCGGCGGGTGGTCCGGGCGGCGGCGACTGGTTCATCGGATTCAACCTGTCACGGAGGTTCTACTGATGCGCATTCCCATGCCGGTCCGAATCCTGGCGCTGACCATCGGCGTGGCCGCCTGCGGCGGCGGGGGCGGCGGGACGCCCACCGCGCCCTCCGGTCCGCCCACGGTGACCAACACCATCACCATCACCGCGCAGGGCGCCAACCCGCGCAACATCCAGATTGCCGTCGGCACCCGCGTGACGTTCGTCAATCAGGACTCACGCGCGCACAACATGACGAGTGATCCGCACCCGGAACACACGCAGTGCCCCGAACTGAACCAGGTCGGCCTGCTCGCCCCCGGCCAGTCGCGCGAGTCGGGCAATCTCACCACCGCCCGCACCTGCGGCTTCCACGATCACGACAATCCAGGGGTCACAAACCTGACCGGGACGATCACGGTCCGGTGATGGCAAGGTGGCAAGGTGGCGAGGTGGCGAAATCTCGCCATCTCGTCATCTCGCCATCTCGTCATCTCACAGTTCCCCTGCTCCCCCAGCGGGTTCACACGTAAACCACTCCACGTGTCCCGTCGGCCGGCAGGTCTGCATGTAGGCCTGATGCCAGCGGCGGGCGACGATCTCGGCCTCGTCGGTGCGGGCCAGCGCCCAGACGCTGCCGCCAAAGCCGGCGCCAAACGCCGAGGCCGCGAACGCGCCGTGGTCGTACGCCAGCCGGGCCAGCGCGATGGTTTCCGGAGTCTGATTGCCGAGCAGGGTTTCCGTGTCGTGTTGTGAGGCCCGCGCCAGCGCACCCAGGGCGGCGGCATCCGTGGCGGCCACCGCCGCCGCGGCGGCAGGAATGCGCTCCAGCTCCCGCACCAGCATCGTGAGGCGTCGATCGAGATCGGCGGCGGAGAACTCAGGAACCACCGCATGCGCGATGGCGTGACGCAGGCGCGCGTCCGCATCGGGCGCGCTGCGCAGCGCCGCAGTGAGCGACGGCTGCGCATGCCCCGTCTCGCGTTCCCACAGCGCCACCAGCGCGCGAACCGCCGATGACGCGCGGTTGTACCGGTCGCGCACGCTGCCGGCCTTGTCCGCGTGGACGCCGCTCGACAGGACGATGAAGCGCCAGGCGTCCGGCCAGGGGATGTCGGCCAGGCGGGTCACGGGAATGAAGCCGTAATGGCTGACGTGGCCCTCCCGGCAGTTGAGAATCGCGGTGTGGTCCTGCGACCCGCCCAGTGTGCCCACCCCGGTCGTGCCGGGCAACGTGCCGTACCCGAGGCCGTTCTCGACGCAGCCGAGATACCACGCCAGGTGGTCGGCTGTGGGCACGGCGGCGTGCCAGTCGGCCCGCGCCTCGAGCCCCGCGCGCCGGATGAGCGCCAGCGCCAGCCCCACCACGAGCGCCGATGAACTGCTGACGCCGGCGGCGCGCGGCAGGTTGGACGCCACCACGATGTCGGCGCCAAACGCGGCGTCGGGAAAATTGGCCGCAAGGCGACGCGCCGTCACCGCGCCGTAGTTCGCCCAGCCGCGGAACGGTTCGCCGCCGCGGATCGACACCAGGATCTCCTCCTGATGGCGGGCGTCCACGATACGCAGGTGTTCGTCGGTCCGCGGCCCGGCGGCCACCACGAAGCCGCGCGGCACCGCCGCGAGCAGCGATTCGCCGCCGGCGTAGTCGGTGTGTTTGCCGAACATCTCGATACGGCCGGGCACGAACCAGCGCCACGACGCCGCGTGCCCGATGCGCCGCTCGAACGTCTCGGTGACAAGCGCCGTGAGCGCGTCGCGACTCTCGCTCACGGCCGCACCTCCATCCCGCGCAGGCGCTCAGCCATCGCGGGCACGTCGGATCGGCGCGACAGATCGAACACGGGCCCGACGGCGGGAATGGTGTCGAAGCGAACGCCGCGGCTGAGCGCAAGCCGCACCGCGGCCGGCAGCTCGAATTCGCCGCGCGGCGACAGCGGCACGTCGCGGCAGGCCGCCACCAGGGCCGCGTCGCCGCGCCAGCAGTTCATGCTGATGAGCGCCCGGCCGCCCGCCGCGGCGACGGCGTCCGGTCCCGGCTTTTCGACGATGTCCAGCAGGTGCCCATCGGGCGCCACAGTGAGCAACGCAAACGCGCCGACGCGTTCGGGCGGAATGCCGCTGCGGGCCACCAGCGCATCACGCTCGTAGACCGGCAGCGCCGGCCCCCGCGCCCGGCGCAACGCCCGGAGATCGTCAATCGCATACAGGTTGTCGGCGTTGACCACGACAAACGGCCGGCCGGCAAGCCAGTGGTCGGCCGCCACCACGGCATCGGCCGTGCCGCGCGCCTCGGGCTGCACGATCAAGGTGAGGGTCAGCCGAGTGGGCCGTCCCGCGCCGGTGTAGTAGTCGCGCAGCGGATCGGGCGCGCCGGGTGCGGGTGGCGGCGGCACGACGAGTCCGACGTCGGTGAATCCCGCCTCGGCCAGGTGATGCAGCACGAAGTCGAGGAACGGCCGGGCCTGGCCATGACGATCGACCAGCGGCATTAGGCCCTTGTGTCCGGCCGCGGCGGCCGCGGCCTGCGCGGACGTGAGGCCCGCACCGGCCCCCTCCGACGCGGCGTCACGCATGCGCGTGCCCAGGCCGCGCGCCAGGACCAGCGCTACGACGTGATCCACAACCGGGGCCAGAGCTGGCGCAGCCACACCACGCTGATCACGAACACCACCGCCGAGACCACCGCGCTGGCCGAATGGCCCAGCAACCAGTGCCCCACCCCGAACAACGCGCTGTACACGAGCACGCAGCCAAGAGCCCAGGCGGCGAAGGCTGAGGACAGACTGTCGAGCGGCGCCAGGCCGCCGCACCGGGCGCGCACCGCGGCCCATCCCGGCCCGGCGGGACGCGCAAGCCGGTAGAACCGGTCGAGCGTATCAGCCTCGGTCGGGCGCGTCAGGTACGTCACGGTCAGCCACACGGCCGTGGTGCCGGCCACGGTCCAGATGAGCGTCACGTGGCTCGGCCAGGCCCGGCCCTGTTGTTCGAGGATGAACACGAACACCGCGAGGACGAACGAACTGGCCATGGCCGCGATCTCGCTCCACGCGTTGATGCGCCACCAGAACCAGCGCAGCAGATACAACAGGCCGGTGCCCGCGCCAATCGACAGCAGCAGATTGAAGCTGCCGCGCGCCGACTCGAGCACCAGCGTGACCGAGGCCGCCAGCACCATCAGCAGCACCGTGGTGACGCGTCCCACCTGCACGTAATGCGCTTCGGACTCCCCCGGCCGCAGGAACCGGCGATACAGGTCGTGCACCAGGTACGACGTGCCCCAGTTGAGGTGCGTGGAGATCGTCGAGACGTAGGCCGCCAGCAGGCCGGCCACCATCAGACCGAGGACGCCGGCCGGCAGGAACGTCAACATGGCCGGATACGCCATGTCGTGCCCCAGCAGGCGCGCATCCACGTGCGGCAGGGCGCGGCCGATGTCGGCGACTTCCGGAAACACGAGCATCGACGACAGCGCCACGATGAGCCAGGGCCACGGACGGAGCGCGTAATGCGCGATGTTGAACAGCAGGGTGCCCGACAGGGCGTCACGTTCGGACCGCGCGGCCAGCATGCGCTGCGCGATGTAACTGCCGCCGCCGGGCTCGGACCCGGGATACCACGTGGACCACCACTGCACGGCCAGCGGCACGATGAACAGCGGCAACGCCACGCCCCAGTCCGACAGGTCGGGCACCATCGCCAGCGTCTCGGCGGGGATCTTCGCGATCAGGCCGTCAAGGCCGCCCACTTCGGGCCGTCCCAGCGCGTACCACGCCGCCGCCACCGACCCGGCCATCGCAATGCCGAACTGCAGGAAGTCGGTGACCAACACGCCCCACAATCCTGAGACCGCCGCGAACGCGATGTTGATCACGCTGCAGACCAGCAGCGTCTGCCCCATCGGCCAGCCAAGCAACACGTTGGCGATTTTGGCCGCCGCCAGGTTGACGGCCGCCATGATCATCACGTTGAAGATCACGCCGAGATACACGGCGCGAAAGCCGCGCACCCAGACCGCGGCCCGCCCCGAGTACCGCAGCTCGTAGAACTCGAGATCGGTGACCACGCCCAGCCGGCGCCACAACTTCGCGTAGAAGAACACCGTGGTCATGCCGGTGAGCAGGAACGCCCACCAGACCCAGTTGGCGGCCACGCCGCCTTCACGCACGAGGTTGGTCACCAGGTTCGGGGTGTCGGTGCTGAACGTGGTGGCCACCATCGACACGCCCACCAGCCACCAGGGCGCGGCGCGCCCCGAGGTGAAGAACTCGGTGGTGTTCTGGCCGGCCCGGCGGGCCATCCACACGGCCGGCAGGAACGACAGGCCAATCGAGGCCAGCACGATGACCCAGTCCAGTGTGGTGAGGTGCATCCGGTCTCCCGCCGCGTCAGCGGCCCGTGAATGTCGGCGGCCGCTTCTCGAGGAACGCGGCCGTGCCTTCCTGCTTGTCTTCGGACTGGAAACAGATCGCCTGCGCCAGCGTTTCGATCAGCAACCCGGACTCGAGGTCCACACGCGCCGAGGCGTTCAGCGCGGCCTTGGCCAGCCGGATCGCCAGCGGTCCGCGCGACAGAATCCGCTCGGCCATCGCCACCGCGGCCGACACGACCTCGGGCCCCGGCACCACCGCATTCACCAGGCCCCACGCCAGCGCCGTCTGGGCGTCGATCGGATCGCCGGTGAGCACCATCTGTTTCGCGCGGCCCAGACCGATCAACCGCGGCAGCCGCTGCGTGGCCCCCGCGCCCGGAATGATGCCCAGCGCCACTTCCGGCTGGCCGAACTTCGCATGGTCGGCCGCCACGCGCAGGTCGCACGCGCTGGCCAGTTCACAGCCGCCGCCCAGCGCCAGACCGTTGACCGCAGCAATGGTGACCTTCGGGCACCGATCGAGCATCGCGAACAGGGTCTGGTTGATCGCCGCCAGCCCGTCATCCCTGCCGCGCGCGCGGATGGCGTTGATGTCGGCGCCGGAGACGAACACTTTGTCGCCGCCGCCCGTCACCACGATCGCGCCCACCGCCTCGTCGGCCGTCACCGCCGCCAGGGCCGTCGTCATCTCCCGGACGGTCGCGGTGTCGAGGGCGTTGCGCACCTCGGGCCGGTTGACGCGCACGACGGCGACGCGGCCGGTCGTGGTGACCTCAATACTCATACACGCCCTTGCCCACCTTCTTGCCCAGACGCCCGGCTTTCACATACTGCGCCAGGAGCGGGCACGGCCGGTACTTTTCACCCATGCTGCGGTGCAGATACTCGAGGATGCTGAGCCGCGTGTCCAGCCCCACGAGATCGACCAGTTCGAACGGCCCCATCGGGTGGTTCAGGCCCAGCTTGAGGGCCTTGTCGATGTCACGCGGAGAGGCCACGCCTTCCATCAGCATGAAAAACGCCTCGTTGCCGATGCTGGCGTTCACGCGGGTGGTGATGAATCCCGGCGCTTCCCTGACGAGCACCGTCTCCTTGCCCATCTGCCGCGACACCTCCTCGATCGTCGTCAGCGCCCGCTCGCTGGACTCGAGCGCGCGGACGATCTCGATGAGTTTCATCTTGTGGACGGGGTTGAAGAAGTGCATCCCGGCCACACGCGAGGGATCACTCAGCGTGCCGGCCATCTCGGTAATCGACAGCGCCGACGTGTTGCTGGCCACCACCGCGTCCTTGCGGGCGTGGCGTTCGATGTCGGCGAACAGGCCCATCTTGATGTCGATGCGTTCGGGTGCCGTCTCGATGATCAGGTCGGCCTCCGCCAGCGCGTCGGCCACATTGGAGGTCGTCGACAGGCGCGCCGAGGCGGCGTCGGCCTCCGCCGTCTGCAGCTTGCCGAGTTCCACAGCCTTGCGAAGGATGCCGTCAATCTGCCCGCGCGCCTTGGCCAGCTGCGCATCGGACACGTCGTACAGCCGCGTTTCAAATCCGCCCGCCACGGCCGCGTGGGCCACCCCATGGCCCATCGTCCCCGCGCCCAGTACGGCAATCGTTCGAATCATCCCAGAACCTCATCCATGATCGCCACGGCGTGATCGATCTCCTCCGCGGTCGAATAAAAGTGTGGCGCCAGCCTGATGCCGGCGCCCGGCCGGTAATCCACGATGACCTCACGCGCAATCAGCGCCTGCGCCACCCGCTCCCCCTCGGGCACGTCAATCACCACCGACGCGCCCCGCTCGTGGTCGCCATCGGGGGTGTTCAGCCGCCAGTCGCGCGCCCGCGCCGCGTCCATTAGACGGCGGGTCAGCCGCAGCGACTTCTCGCGAATAGCAGGCACGCCGACCTCAGCCACGATTTCGTACCCCGCGCGCGCGGAATACAGCGACGGCACGTTGGGCGTGCCGCTCTGGAACCGCTCCAGGCCATCGGCGTAGTCGACCGGCCCGGGTTCGAACTGGAACGGCCGCGCATGACCGGCCCAGCCCACGACCGCCGGCGCCAGTTCGGTCATCAGATCGGGCCGCACGTACAGATAGCCCGCTCCGGGGCCGCCGCACAGCCATTTCACGCTGCCGCCCACGGCGAAGTCACACCCGAGCGCCGCCACGTCCACCGGCACCGCACCGGCCGCCTGATACAGGTCGAGCACCACCCGCGCGCCCACCCGGTGCGCCTTCTCGATCGCCGGCCGCACGTCCTGCAGGTGCGCGCTGCGGAACAACACGAGCGACAGGTTCACCAGCGCCGTGTGTTCGTCAATCGCATCCACGACGCGGCCGATGTGCCCGCGCACCCGGTCGTCGGACGGCACCGTCACCACGTCCGCGCCGTACCGCCGGAAGCCGTGAAACAGGTAATGGTTCGACGGGAAATCCAGGTCCTGGACGATCACCTTGCGGCGCGGACCGTTGAAGCTGAAACAGGACGCCACGATCGACTGGGCGACCGTGGCGTTCTGATGCATCGAGATGGTGCCCGGCGCGGCGCCGATGATGGGGGCCAGCAAGTCGCCCGTCGTCCGGCCGACCTCCCACCACCCTTCATGCCACGCCCGGACCCCGCGAGTGCCCCACTCCTTCGCGAACTGGGCGAGGTACGTTTCCGTCCGCGCCGGCATCGCCCCCAGTGAATGACTCACCAGGTACGTACACGTGTCGAGGATCGGAAACTCTGCGCGCCAGCGGAGCAACGGATCCACGGTTACTGCACGATTCGCAACGGCATCGGCGTCGGCGCCATCACCTTGAAGATGGGCGCCAGCGGCGGCGTGGCCTGCCCGCCGCGTCCGGCTCCACGTCCGGCTCCGGCACCTCGGCCCGCGCCGGCCCCGGCACCTGCGCCCGCACCTGCGCCGCGACCACGACCCGCGCCCGCACCCGCCTGCGGCGGCGCATCATCGTCGCTGGGCGCGGCCGCCGCGGCGCCGGGACGCGGCAACCAGGCGTCCATGCGATTCCAGTAGATGACGCTGTCGGTCGACTCGGGTTCGAGCAGGTGCACCGCCACGCGCCCCTGCATCTGGGCCGTGCGGACCACGTAGGACCCGGCCGGGAACTGACGCGTCAGCGTCAGGACCTCACCGACCTCCACACGCGCGGCGGCCGCATGGTTGTATTCCTGGCGGTACTGAACGCCCTTGACGGTATACGCCGAAATCTCGAGCGACGACGCCGCGGTCAGCTGTTCCACCGTGATGCCATGCTGACGCAGCAGCTTGACGGCCTCGGTGGCTTCGCGCGGCAGCACGTACGCGTACGGACGCGGCCGCGAAATCACCGGCACCGGCTTCTTCATCAGGCGCGCGCCGGTCACTTCGACGATCTTGCGGTTCTCGCCCTGGCCTTCGCCGATCAGGTAGTTGACCGGCTGGTCCTCGGCCTCGTACCGGACCTCGAGGGGCACCTGGTCGCCGGGTTTCTCTCCCATCGCGATCGTTTCACGACGGGCCCGATCCACCACCTCACGCAGCGCCGTGCGGTTCGCGCGCGACCACTCCACCACGGCCTTGTAGCCCAAGAGGCCGCTCTTGACGCCAATCTCCATCGGCTGACCGCCGGGGGACTCGAAGAGGATGCCGACCGAGTTGGCAAACGCGCCGTAGTTCCGGCCGATGCGCGGCTCCGACCCGCCCACGTTCCACTGCTGCGCGTTGCCGCCGGAGTAGTACCACGCGCGGAACTGTTCGGCCTCGAGGCGCTTGTTGATGGCCGGGAAGATGCTGGTGTCACACAGCTGCGTGATGCGCTGGTCGTGGGCGGCATGGCTGCCGCACTGGTAGTTCAGGTTGTAGGGGAATGACCCGCCGTTGTGGCCGTCGATGAACAGGTACGGCTGCCACTTCAGGATGATGTTCTGCACGTACCCCTGAATCTCGGGCTGCTCGAGTTTCATGTAGTCGCGGTTCAGGTCGAGGCCCCAGAGGTTGCCGCGCGTCGGGTTCGGCTCGGCCGAGAACCCGTCCGGGTTGATCTGCGGCACGACGATGATGACGAGGTCGTCGAGGTGGCGATTGGCCTCCGAGGTGCGGTCGGCCAGTTCGCGCATCAGGATGAGCACCGACTCGCGCAGGGTGCGCTCGCCGCCATGCACGCCGGCCGCCAGCACGATGACGGGTTTGCCCAGCGCCCAGGCCTCCCATGGCTGCGTCACGGTGGGACGGCTGTAGATCGCGTACGGCAACACCCGGCCGCTGTGCGTTTCGCCGTACGTGCCCACCCGCATCTCCAGGCTGCGGGCCTGCAGGTCCTGCAGGTACTTCATCATGTTGTCGTAGCTGGTGTATTCGGTGAACTTCGACGTCTCCGCCTGCGTCCGCAGATCGGACACCGTCGGCGCCTGCGCCTGCGGCGCCGCCGCCAGCAGCACCACGGCAATCCATCCCAGAACCAGCTGTCGTCCGTGTCTCATCTCACTTCACTCCTTGACCTGCAGAAACTATCACCCATCAGCCCACTAACCCATCAGCGTTGCGCCACCGTCGGCACAAACTGCGTGATGAACCCTCGCACGTTGCTGTTGAAGACCGCCTGATAAAAATTCGTGCCCGTGTTGCAGGCCGCCGAGGAGGTGGCCGACGTGATGCCACCGACCGCCCAGGCGCCGTTGTGCTGCAACAGAATCGGCCCGCCGGAGTCGCCCGAGCAGACCGAGGCCGACGGCGGCGCGAAGATCGTCTGGAGGAACGCGGCCGAGACCGCCGAGATCGAGGTGCTGCCGGCCTTCAGTTGCGTCGTGACGTCGTTTTCGTCGCGGCCCCAGCCGGCAATGACCGCGGCCTCCCCCACCTGTCCCTCGCGGCTGGTGAGGATTGGCATCGGCGTGCGCGGGATGTCCTGATCGAACAACATGACGCCGACATCAAAGCTGTTCGGCGCGTTAAAGACGAACCCGGGCGGAAAGTGATACGACGCGGCGACGATCTCGGCGCCCGTCCCCAGCCAGATCTGCGCGGCGCGGACATCGCCATCCAGACAATGCGCCGCCGTCAGCACGGCGCGCGGCCCGATGAGCGTCCCCGTGCAGATGCCGGCCGACGCGCCCGTTTCGGTCTTGAGGTTCACGCGCACCACGGAGGACCCGGACGGGTTGCAGACCGACCCGCTGAGGATGTTGGGACGCACGTTGTCGCTGCCGGCGGTGGTCGCGCCAAACGCGGCGCACGATTCGGTGGAGGACACCGGCGGCGGCGCGGTGGGCGTGCGCGGGCCGTCGCCGCCACACGCCGCCGCCATCAGCATTCCCGCGATCAAGCCCGCCCGCACGCCCAGCATGATAGCGCCCCTACTGACGGGCCGGCCCGATCTTGAATCGGTCGGCCAGCGGCATCCCGGCTTCGAAGTCGAAGAACGTGACTTCCTTGATGCGGCGCAGCGTTCGCTGGTACCCCTGCCAGGCGTTGAGCAGGTTGTTCGCGGTGGTCGTCTCCCGCGACAGCGCCTGCATGAGGTCCGACAGGCCCACCTCGCCGGCCCGGTACCGGCTGACCGTGGTTTCGGTCAGCTCATGGGCCAGCTTGAGCGTCTCGGCCATGGTCTGGGCGCGCCGGCCGAAATCTTCGAGGCTGGCCACCAGATTCCGCACCTCGGTCTCGATTTCCGAGAGGGTCTGCTCTTCGGACAACTTCGCGCGGTCGAGGGAGAACTGCTGCGCCTGGATGCGGTGTTTCCGCTCGCCCCAGTCCCAAATCGGCACCGTCGCGTTGACCTCCACCGTGTAGCTGTTGCGCGGTTCGGTCCAGAGGTTCTGGAACCGGGGATCCTGCACCTCGCGGCCGTAGGTCAGGTTCAGGTTCATGCGGAACGCGTTCTGCCCCTTCGTCTCGTTGAGCCGAATCTCGTTCTCGCGGGTCGCGATGGTCAGCTGCCGCATCCGCGGCGTCAGCGTGGACGCCAGGCGGATGGCTTCCTGCGGATCCACCTTGACCGGCGTCAGGTTGTCGAGGTTCGCGCGTACGACAACGGGCGTGGTGGCCGGCATCTGCAGGCGCTGTTTGATCGTCTGCTCGCGATTGCGCAGGTTCGAGGCGGTCTGGCTCTCCGCCTCGCGTGCGTTGGCCAGTTCCACCCGAATCAGATCGAGGTCGCCGGCGCGCGTGGGATTCTCCTCGACCACGGCGCGCACGGCCTCGAGCACGGTCGTCAGGTCGCGGGCGAACTCGTTCGCCCGGTCACGGCGGAACGTGTCGCTGACCAGGTCCGCATAGTCGGTCGCGATGTCGTCCACCGCCGACACCACGTCGCTCGTGAACCGCAGTTCGGCCTTTTCGAGGTTGAGTTCGGCCTCCTCCAGATCGTTCTTCATCCGGTTGGGCTGGAACAGCGGCTGGTCGTAGGCGATGAAATAGCGGTTGTAGAACGTGGTGTCGCGCTCCTCGCCATCCACCTGGGTGTAGCGATACACGCGGTTGTTGAGCGACAACACGCCGTTGGTGGGATAGCCGAACAGGATCACCGGCTGCCGCACGGACAGATCCAGCTGAAAGCGGCGCGTGTCCTCCCGCACCAGCTCGTTGCGGCCCAGCACCGAGTTCCACTTGTTGTCGGAGATTGCCTGAAATTGCGGCGCCGCGATGTTCAACTGGACACGCGACTTGAGACCGGCGCGTTCGGCGCTGAGCAGGCTGCGGGTCCGCTCGACCTCCAGCTGCAGCTGCCGTACGCGATAGCTGTCGCGCAGGCCCATTTCGACCATGCTCTCCAGCGTGAGTTCCGTGGGTTCCTGCTGACCGGACACCACCAGCTGGGCGGCCGCCCCAGCGGGCGCCAGGACCAGCGCCACCAATACACCTAGCCATACTCGCATCCGGACATTTTACTTGCTATGCTGCCCCGCGGGAGGCTCCACGCCATGGAACGCAAGACCGCTGCCGACTTCGATCCCGAAGTGTTGATCCTGTTTGACGCCTACGTGCACGGCCACATCGACCGGCGGGGCTTCCTCGACCGCGCATCGAAGTTCGCCGTCGGCGGCATGACCGCCGGCATGTTGCTGGATGCGCTCAGCCCGAATTTTGCCGCGGCGCAGCAGGTGGCGAAGGACGACAGCCGGATTCGCGCCGAGTACGTCGAGTACCCGTCGCCACAGGGCTCAGGGACGATGAAGGGCTATCTCGTGCGGCCCGCCAAGGCCGCCGGCCGCCTCCCCGGCATCATCGTCATCCACGAGAACCGCGGTCTCAACCCGCATATCGAGGACATCACGCGCCGGCTGGCGCTCGACAACTTCATCGCGTTTGCGCCCGACGCGCTGACGCCGCTCGGCGGCTACCCGGCCTCGGGTGAAGACGAAGCGCGCGCGCTGTTCCAGAAACTCGACCAGGCCAAGACGCGCGAAGACATCGTGGCCTCCGTGGGCTTCCTGCAGAAACACGCCGAGTGCACCGGACGGGTGGGCTGCGTCGGCTTCTGCTGGGGCGGCAGCGCCTCGAAGATGCTGGCCTCGCGCATTCCCGATCTCGCGGCATCCGTGCCCTTCTACGGCGGCGGCAACCCCGCCGATGCCGCCACCATCAAGGCGCCGATGCAGATTCACTACGCCGGCAACGACCCGCGCATCAACAACGCGTGGCCGGCCTACGAAGAAGCGCTCAAAGCCGCTGGCGTCAAGTACGAGATGTTCATGTACGAAGGCACGCAGCACGGCTTCAACAACGACACCACGCCGCGCTACGACGAAAAGGCCGCCAAACTCGCCTGGTCACGCACGGTCGCGTTCTTCAACACACATCTACGACGGTAGTTCGCGGCCGGCAGAACCGGCCGCGCTACGCGTACCTCGCCACCTCGCCACCTCGCCACCTCGCCATCTCGCCATCTCGCCATCTCGCCACCTCGCCATCTCGCCACCTCGTCATCTCGCCACCTCTGTGCGCGTGTAGACCACCCTCCCGCCCACGATCGTCATGGTGGCGCGGGCGTTGAGCAGGCCGGCGGGGTTGGTCTTGCCGATGGCGATGAGATCTGTGTCGAAGACGGCGATGTCGGCCAGCTTGCCGGGTGACAACGTGCCCTTGATGGCTTCCTCGAATGACGCCCACGCCGGCGCCTTGGTGTACGCCTCGATCGCCTCTTCGATCGTCAGCCGCTGATCGGGGAACCACCCGTCCTTGGGTTCTCCGGTCAGTGTCTGCCGGCTGACCGCCGCGTACAGACCGTAGACCGGGTTGAGGAAGTAGCGCGCCGCGTTGGTGCCTGGCGAATCGCTGCCGAATACCAGGACGGCGCCGGCGTCCTTGAGCTTGCGGAAGGCATACGCCCCCTCCGAGCGCTTCCGCCCGATGCGCTCTTCCATCCACCGCATGTCATCGGACACGTGGTACGGGTTGATCTCGGCCACGAGTTTCAGGCGGCCGAACCGCGGGAAGTCATCCGGATACACCACCTGCGCGTGAATGACCCGCCAGCGGTGGTCCCTGTCGACCAGATTCTGTTGCGTCAGCAGCTTCTCGTAGATGTCCAGGATGATGCGGTTGCCCTTGTCGCCAATCGCGTGGATGTGTGGCGTCAGGCCGGTCGGGATCGCCTGCACGATCAGCTTCTCGAGGTTGCCGGGCGGGAAATCCGTGTACCGCTGCGCCGGCGTGAGCTCCATCGCCGCGCCATCGGCGCCCTCGGGCCGCATGATGGGCCGCAGCAGGCCCTTGTTGGTGGGCTGATGGTCGTACGGCTCGAAGAACATCGCACCGCTGCTGCCCATGATGCCGTCGACCCAGGCCTTGTAGCCGACATACCGCAGCCAGTCATCGCCAAATCCCTGCGAGATGCCCAGCGCCGCGGTGGCCGTCACCTGATCGAGCGTCGGCCGCAGATTGATGCGTGTGGTCAATTCCCCGCGCCGTTTGAGTTCCTGATACGCCTGCAGCTGCGGCGCGCTGGTCAGGTCCTGGATGGTCGTCACGCCGCCCTCGCGCGCTTCCTGAAGGACGAGACGCACCTGCGCCAGGCGCTGCTCGAAGGAAATCGGCGGTATGACCTTGCGCACCATCGCCGCGGCCGTGCCCGTGAGGATGCCGGTCAACCGTCCGGCCGCATCGCGGCGAATCTCCCCGCCGGTGGGCTGTGGCGTGTTTTCGTCGATCCCCGCAAGCTTCAGGGCGAGCGAATTCGCCAGCGACTCGCTGCCGTCAAAGCGATTGACCAGCACCGGGTGCTCCGGTGTCACGGCATCGATCAGGCCCCGATGTGGCGTGAAGCGGGCCGCCGGCGTGCCGGCGCCCGCAGGTTGTCCCTGGCCGCTCGCGCCCTGCCCCCATTGTTCGTAGGCGCCCCACTCGCCGCGGGTGATCCAGCTGCCCTTCGGCATCCGAGCGGCGGCGCCGGCGATGCGTTCGGTGAACCGCGCGGCATCGTGCACGTCGAGCAGATTCACGCCCAGCAGCAGCGCGCCGGTGCTCTCCACGTGCACATGGGCGTCGTTGAACCCGGGCAGGGTGAACTGGCCGCGCAGGTCGACCACGCGGGCCGTCGCACCGACCGCCGCGCGGGCCTCCGCGTTGGAGCCGACCGCGACGATGCGGTCGCCGCGGATGGCCACCGCCTCGGCCCATGGCCGGGCCGCATCAAGTGTGTACACGCGGCCGTTGGTCAGCAGCAGTTCGTCCGGCGACTGCGTGGACACCGCCGCGGCGGCCAGCAGCGCACCAAGAAGGGGCAGGCTCAGGGCACGGGTCATGCCCGGAACCCTACTACACCTTCATGGTCTTGGCGTACTCGGCGCCCACGACGCCCCGGTTGCAGGCGTCCGACACCATGAACTGCGCGGAATGGCGCGCCTGAATCGCCAGTGCGTCGGCCAGTGAGGCACCACACGCGGCCTGCACGGTGTCGACGATGGCCTTGCGCGCGGCCTCGGTGGCGGCGCTGCCGCCGGCCGGCAGGCCCGGCACGGCGGACGGCACGCCAGACACGGCGCCGGTGGCCAGCGGCCGCCGGGGCACGCCGGCGTCGCGGCCTGAGGCCAGCGCCCACGCCGTCGACAACACGGTGTCCATCGGCCCGGCCGCATCAATGAGCCAGCCGGTCGCGTCCGTCGCGCTGACGGGACGCCCACTCAGCAACATCGTGAGCAGCTTGACCTGCTGCTCGCGGGTGGCCCGGCGGAACGGCCAGTGGCAGCCTTCCATGCCCGGCACGACCGGCAGGGTCACTTCGGGGAAACCGAGCTGCGCGCCGTCGACCGCCACGAGGTAGTGGCAGTGCGTGAGCAGTTCGAGCATGCCCCCCAGGCAACGCTTGCCGGTGATGACACCCACCGACGTGGCGAACTCGTCGTGCAGCCGGCGCGCGGTGCGCGACCATGCCGCCGACACCGCCTGCCCCGCCTCGACCTGCGACAGCGCCGGGAAAAACGCCGTCGTGTCGGCCCCCACCATCTGCGTCGACAGGTGGAAGTCGCCGGAGACGATGACGCGGTCGATCTTCGCCGCCTTCAGCCAGTCAATCGCGCGATTGAGTTCGGCGTCGACGTCGTGTGAGTAGCTCTCGCGGCTCAGGCTGATCACGCCCACCGTGCCGTCGTGTTCGGCGTTGACGTACAGCTGTTGCCACTCGGGCGTCTCGATACGGTCGAGCGCTTCGGGATGCCACGCCGACGAGGCCGCTGCCGGGTGCAGCCGGTGATACGCCTCGACGCGCGCCCGCGCGCGGTCCGCGCCAAGTGCGCGGATGGACGCCAGCACGCCCTGCCGGAACTGCGCGCACAGTTCGCCGATGGCGTTCATCTGCGTCAGGTGCGACCGATCTTCATGCAGCATGAGGCTGGTCATCTGGATGAGCGCGCCGCCCACCCACGTCGTGAACTCGTCTTCGTCGGAAGCGGTCATCGCCCAGTCGACCAGCGGCCGGAAGTGGTTGGGCGGATACCAGTTCTGCCCGGTATCCTTGCGTTCGGTCAGCTCGGCGGCCGGAGCAAACACCTCGCCGTAGTGCTGATGCAGGTGGTGCAGGCACGACCACGTCAGGAAGTTCGCGCCCTTGGCGCCGATCGCGTCATGCGCGCGCATCGGGTTGGGCCCGAAGTGCTTCCGCACGTACTTGTCGACCTTCCAGTACGGCATGTTCGTGGCGCCCGCATACCGCAGCGACGCGTTGGTGACGCCGCAGAACAACACGTCGAGCACAAACGACCAGTCGTCGCTGACCGGCATGGGCAACAGACCCAACGCCCACAGCAACTGCGTCGTCGGCGACGGCGCGGCCTCGACCGTTTCGTAGACCTTGTTGATTTCGTGCGGGAACGCGGGGTGTGCGATGCCCACGCCCAGCTCGCGCATCGGGAAGCCCGACGTCACCGAGCGGATGTCGATGTCCGGGTATTCGGCGCGGAACATCGCGTAATGCGCGCGCTTGACCTCGAGAATCTCGGGAATCGCCTCCAGCAGCATGCGCGGCTGGAACTGCCGCAACGTCGCCGGCAGTGTCCGTCCGTCGTAGCTGAGGCGGACGATGTTGGACATGATGGCGGCGGCACGGTCACGTCCAAACGTGGAGATCAGGCCGGCGTACTTGGGACTCAGGCCGTCGGGCGCATTCGGGAAGTCGAGCCCGACGACCGTGACGCCGTACGGCTGCAGGCGCGAGCCCAGCTGCAGCACCTTGCCGGCACCGACGATGCCGCTGGCGCCGGAGATGACGAGCGCGCCACGGCTGGCGGCCGGACCAAATACCTGGTCCACCAGCGTCGAGGCGTCGACGGGCAGACGTCCCTGCTTGAAGATCGGCAAGACCGAGCCCAGGCCCAGGGCTTCGAGCGTGGAGGTGCGCATGGCGGCCGCCATTACCGGGCCCCCTTGTCGGTCACGCTGAACACGGCGGCGATGCCCACATCACCGGCGGCGCAGCCAAACAGCAACAGATGCCCGCCGCCCAATGCGACGGTTTCCTCCAGGCCCTCGATGAGCGACCGCGTCAGCGTCGGCCCCTGCGGATGGCCCCAGACCAGTGAACAGCCCGTTTCGTTCATCTTCTTCCAGTCGTAGTTGAACACCTTCGCGAACACGGCATCGTTGACCGCAAACGGGTTGTGGTTCTTCACCACCGCCATGTCCGCCATGGTCAGGCCTGACTGTCGCAGGAGTTTCTGCACGGCGATGGCCGGCGCTTCCGGCATCAGCCCCGGATTGGCGCGCGCCTCGGCCTTGGCCACCAGACGAATCTCGATTTCGGGCCGTGGGCTCAGTTCGGCCGCGCGCTCCGCGGTGGTCAGCAGCAGCGTGGCCATGCCGTCGGACGCATGGGTCTGCCCGCCCGCGGTGACACAGGTTTCCAGTTCACGCATGGCGCGCAGACTGTCGGCTGTGACGCGCCGGATGCCCAGGTCGGCGTCGATCCGGCCCAGCGGCTTGCCCTGCACGTTGAGCAGGTCGAGCGGCACACAGGTCTTCTCGAGCAGGCCGGCGGCCTTCGCATTGAAGTACTGGTCGTAGCGGTACAACGTGAGATCGTCGACTTCGCGCCGATCAAGTTTGTATTTGCGCGCGGCCTGACCGGCCGTGGCGATCATCGAGCCGCCGGTGGCGGGATCGAATCCGAAGTTGTCCCAGACGTCCGAGAGCGCAATCGTCCGTTCGTACGCGCGCCGCTCGGGGAACACGCCGACCGGTGAATCACTGGTGCGATCGAACGTCAGGACGCCGACCACGCCGTGGTCGCCCGACTCGATCTGCGCCGCCGCCGACAACACCGCCTGGAGGCCCGTGGCGCAGGCCTGCTCGACGTGATGGCCGGGAATGCGCCGGCCCACCAGGGCCGACAGCATCGGCGCGTTCCAGAACTTCCAATGCCACGGCACGGTGGAGCCGAGCACCAGATAGTCGAGCGCCGACAGCGGCACCCGCCGCAGTCCGAGAATGCGCGCCATGCCTTCGGCGGCAAACTGGCCGATGTTCACCTCGGCCAGCGCCGAGGTCTGCCACGCCGGAAAGTAACTGTTGCCCCACGTGCCGTACGGAATGCGTGCCCGCGAATAAAGACCGCTCACAATCCTTTCAGGTTATCAGCAATCCCAGGGTTCGCGCCCGCAGCGCGGCCTGCGTCCGGTCCCGCACGTCGAGTTTCACCAGGATGTTGGTGACGTGGTTCTTGACCGTGCCTTCGGCCAGGCACAGCCGGTCGGCGATTTCCTTGTTCGACGCCCCGGTCGCCACCAGCGCCAGAATTTCGCGCTCGCGGGGTGACAGCGGCAGCACCAGTGCCGAGGCCGACGGTCCCGAGGCGGGCAGCCGCGCCAGCGCGTCGACCACCGTGCCCGTCACCGTGCTCTGCAGGAAACACTCGCCGCGCGCGGCGGCGTGAATGGCGGACACCAGCGTCTCGAGTGACGCGTCCTTCAGCAGGTACCCGACGGCGCCGGCCCGCAGGGCGCCCAGCACGTTCCCCTCGTCATCAAACGTCGTAAGGACCAGCACGCGCACGTCCGGATGCCGGTCGCGCAACGCCGCCGTCGCGCGGACCCCGTCCATCACCGGCATCTGCAGGTCCATCAGGACGACCTCGGGCTGCAGCTCGCCAACCCGCGCCAGCGCCTGCGCCCCGTCGCCGGCCTCACCCACCACGTCCAGATCCGCACGCGTCGACAACAGCGTCCGCAGCCCCTCTCGAAACAGGGCCTGGTCATCGACGATCAGGACACGGGTCTTTGTGGTCACCTCGCCACCTCGCCACTTCGCCATCTCGCCATCTCGCCACCTCGCCATCTGACTCAGGTGGGCAACTCGACCGTCAGCGAGAAACCCTCGCCGGGCGCCGTGGACCACCGCGCGAGGCCTCCGAGGTCTTCCGCGCGCTCGCGCAGGCCCGTCAGGCCGAAGCCGCCCTCGGTCCGCTCGCTGCCGACGCCATCGTCCTTCACCGTGAGTGTCACGCGCCCATCGTCGGCAAAGACGAGCCGGAGGTCGGCCCGTCGGGCGCGGGCGTGCCGGCGGACGTTGGTCAGCGCCTCGAGCGCAGCCCGATGCAGCGCGAGGGCCACGGCAGGACGAACGGGGCGCGCCTCGCCCTCGATCTGCAGCGTCACGGAGAACGAGTCGTCCTGCACCGCGTCGACGAGCACGCGCAGTTGATCGGTCACGGATTGGACCGGCAGGTTCTCACGCAGCGCCTTCACGGACTGGCGCACGGCCGTCAGGCCGTCCTTGGCCAACGCCTGCGCACGATTGATGGCCAGCGCGGCCTTGTCCGCATCGGCACCCGCCAGCGCGCGCGCAGCCTCGAGTTGGACGTGAATCACCGTCAGGTAGTGGCCCAGCGTGTCGTGAATTTCGCGCGCGAGCCGGTTGCGTTCGTTGGCCGCGGCCAGATCGGCCACCTGCGCCGACAACTCCTCGACGCGCTCGCGCGCGTTGCGCTCGCGCACGGCCACGCTCACGTACAAGACCACGAACGACACGCCCGCTGTGGCGATGGCCAGGTTCCTGAACCATTCGGGCCACGACGGCACCCAGCTGAGATAGCCGCTCACGCCGACCACCACCAGCGCGCAGATCCCCAGGGCCCACCAGCGCGGCAGCAGCCACACGGCCTGCGCCGCGATCGGCAGCAGGATCACCGGCAGCATGCCGTCGAGTGCGATGCGGTTCACCCAGATGCCCAGCGCGAACTCGATCAGCAGGTAGCCGACCGACACCGGCAGCCGGCGCACGCGTGACGCGTAGTCGAAGCCCCAGACGCCCAGGATGAGGTACGCCGCGCTCACCGGAATGAGCCAGCGCATGTCGGGCGGCCCCCAGCGATACGGCAACAGCGCAATGAGCGTGAAGTAGCTGATCGCCACCACCGCAACGAACGTGCGATACCCGGCAATGTGCGGGACCGGACGATTGGAGGTCATCACCGCGCTCAGTATCGACACAGTCTCCGACGCACCGCAAGTCCCCATGACCACAACGTGACTTTCGGCACATGCGCCCCACCGCGGCGCTGTTCACCATCGGTGCATGCGTTCTCTGCTCACCGTTCTGCTGCTATTGGCGCCATCGCCGGCCACCAGCCAGACACCGCAGCCACAGGCCGTATTGCCTCTGACCCGCCTGACGGCGCCCATCGAGGTGGACGGCCGCATGGACGACGCCGGGTGGAACTGGGTGGATCCGCTGCCGCTGACCATGCACCTGCCGACGTTTCGGGGCACGCCCGCGCAGCAGTCAGAGGTGCGCGTCGCCTACGACGATGAGTTCCTCTACGTGGGCGGCTGGTTCTGGGACACCGACCCGTCGGGCATCCGCATGAACTCGCTCTATCGCGATCGCTTCAGCGGCGACGACACGCTGGCGATCTACATCGACGCCTTCAACGACAACCAGAACTCGAAGTGGTTCGGCATCACGCCGGCCGGCATGCGGTTCGACCTGCTCGTCTCCGACGACGGCGCGACGACCAACGGCAACTGGGACGGCTTCTGGGACGCGCGGACGCAGGTCACCGGCCAGGGCTGGTTTGTCGAAGTCCGAATCCCCTTCTCCACCCTCGGCTTCATCGCGGCCTCGTCCGGGGAAACGGTCATGGGGTTGACGCTGACGCGGCTGGTCTCGCGCACCGGCGAGCGGGTGACCTTTCCCGCCATCGACCCGGCGCAGACGTTCCGGCGGCCGTCGCTGGCGCAGGACGTCTCGGTGCGCGACATCCGCACCCGCCGGCCCGTGTATGTGACGCCGTACGTGCTGGCCGGCACCGAGCGCGCGGGCACGTCGCCGGCGCGGACATCCCGGGAAGCGGGGCTCGACGTCAAGCTGCCGGTCACCGGACAGCTCACGCTGGACGTGACGCTCAACACCGACTTCGCGCAGGTGGAGGCGGACGATCAGCAGGTGGCGCTCGATCGCTTTCCGTTGTTCTACCCCGAGCGCCGGCGTTTCTTCCAGGAGAACTCGGGGCTGTTCGACTTCCAGGGCGCCAACGGCGTGCGGCTCTTCCACTCGCGCCGCATCGGCCTGGCCAACGATCAGACACCGGTGCCCATTCTCGGGGGCGCCCGCCTGGTCGGGCGAACGGGTCCGTGGGATGTCGGGGCGCTCTCAGTGGTGACGGACCGGCACGGTGACGATCCGCGACAGCACTTTGGTGTCTTCCGCCTGCGCCGTCCCATCATCAATCCGTTTTCCACCGTCGGCGTGATGGCCACCTCGGTCTCGGGCGGCGGCGCGCACAATCTCGCGCTGGGCGCCGACACCTCCGTCCGCGTCCACGGCGACCACTACCTCACCTTGAAGTGGGCCTCGACATTCGACGACCGCCTCCCCGCCGGCACCAGCGTCGTCTCACGCAGCCAGTGGTACTCACGCTGGGAGCGCCGCACAGGCCGCGGTCTGGGCTACACGCTGCAGTACTCGCGTGTGGGAGACCAGTTCAAGCCCGATCTGGGATTTCTGCCGCGCCGCGACTTCACGAACCTGAACGCCGTGGGCAACTACTACATCTTCACCAACAGCCACCGGTTCTTCCGCCGCATCTACCCCGGCGCGCTTGCGTTCTCCACGTTCCGCAACCGCGACGGCGAACTCGAGTCGGGTCAATACGCGTTCTGGATTCAGTGGGACACCAAGGCGGGCGGCGGGGGCTGGATTGAACCGAAGTGGTTCCGCGAGCACGTCGCCGCGCCCTTCCGCATCGGGGGCAAGGTCGACATCCCGGCCGGGCGGTATCGGTTCGCGGATCTGCAGATCGCGTGGCAGATGCCGCAGGGCCAACGGCTGCGCGCCGACATCGATGCGCGCGCCGGCACCTACTTCGACGGCCGGCGCACGCAGATCATCGTCACGCCCACCTGGAACGCCTCAAAGCACCTCGAGCTGGGCGGCTCGTACCAGTACACCCGGCTGCGCTTCCCCGTCCGCCGCCAGCAGGTCGACATCCACCTCGCCAGTTTGCGCATCGGCGCCGCGCTCGACGTGCGGCTGTCAGGCACGGCGCTCGTGCAGTACAACTCGACGACCCGCCGGCTCGACCTCAACTGGCGCTTCCGGTACAACGTCCGCGAAGGCACGGACGTCTGGCTGGTCTACAACGAAGGCGTCGACACCACGCGCCGCGACGACTTCGTGCCCGACGACCGCCCACGCTCACTCGCGCGCGCGCTGTTGCTGAAGCTGACGCGAACCTTCGGATCGTGATCCAAAGCCTCAACCATGGAGGTCATGAAGGGCCATGAAGAAATGCCCGTGGGGGTGGTGCCGCCGAAGGCGGCAGTCGCGCGGTGTGGGTGTCACCAGTCAAGAGAACCGTGGGGATCGCGGCCGTTCTCTTGGCTGGTGACACCCACACCGCGCTGGCCCGGCTTCGCCGGGCCCCAACCCCGCGTCATTCACCCTCCATGGATCTCCATGGCACTCCATGGTGGAAAGCTCTTACGAATTGTCGCCGTCGAGCATGCGGCCGATGCCGCCCAGCAGCGACCCTTCTTCCCTGCCGCCCTTGCCGAGACCGGGGACAGCGGCCACGATGCGGTTGGCCAGACGCGAGAGCGGCAGTGACTGCAGCCACACCTTGCCGGGGCCGGTGAGCGTGGCGAAGAACAGGCCTTCGCCGCCGAACAGCGCCGTCTTGATCTTGCCGACGTACTGAATGTCGTAGTCGACCGACGGCTGCATCGCGACGATGCAGCCCGTGTCGACACGCAGGATTTCGCCGGGCGCGAGCTGGCGCTCCTGGAGCGTGCCGCCGGCGTGCACGAACGCCCAGCCGTCACCCTCCAGCTTCTGCATGATGAACCCTTCGCCGCCGAACAGGCCGACGCCCAGGCGCCGCTGGAAGGCGATGCCCACGCTCACGCCCTTGGCCGCGGCCAGAAACGAGTCCTTCTGGGCGATCAGCGTGCCGCCAATTTCGGCCAGGTGAATCGGGATGATCTTGCCGGGATACGGCGCGCCGAACGCCAGCTTCCGGCGGCCCGTGGTCTTGTTGAAGAACACCGTCATGAACAGCGACTCACCGGTCAGCAGCCGCTTGCCGGCGCCCATCAGCGCGCCCATGAAGCCGGTGTTCTGCTGCGAACCGTCGCCGAAGACGGTCTCCATCTCGATCCCGTTTTCCATGTACATCATGCCGCCAGCTTCGGCCACGGTGGCTTCGTTGGGGTCGAGTTCGATTTCGACGAACTGCATGTCGTCGCCAAAAATCTTGTATTCAATTTCGTGCATGCCTGCCATACGGTTTCGGTACCTCGCAAAGTAGTTTACCCAGCCGGGCGGCGCGCGGGGGATAATCCCTCCGCCATGCCGAGACTCGCCACTGCCCTGACTGGTGTGATCCTTACGTTGCTGGTGCTGCCAGGTTCAGCCCGGACGCCGCAATCCTCAACCACCGACCTGCACGAGTTCTTCAAGCCGGTCAAATGGCGATCGATCGGACCGTTCCGCGGCGGCCGGTCGGTGGCCGCGACCGGCGTCATCGGTGACGTCAAGACGTATTACATGGGCACGACCGGCGGCGGCGTCTGGAAGACCGTCGACAAGGGCATCAGCTGGACCAACGTCTCCGACGGTTACATGACCACCGGGTCGGTCGGCGCCATTGCCGTGGCCGAGAGCGACCCGAATGTCGTGTACGTCGGCATGGGAGAACACGCCGTCCGCGGTGTGATGACGCATCACGGTGACGGCATGTATCGCTCGACCGACGCCGGCCGCACCTGGAAGAAGATTGGCCTCGCGGCCACCCAGCACATCGCGCGCATCGTCGTGCACCCGAAAGACCCGGATACGGTGTGGGTGGCGGCACAGGGCGCCCTGTACGGCGCCGGCGAAGAGCGCGGCGTGTTCAAGTCCACCGACGGCGGCGCCACGTGGAAGAAGGTGCTGTACGTCAACGACCGCACCGGCGCATCGGAACTCGTCATGGATGCGCACAACCCGCGCATCATGTATGCCGCGCTCTGGGAATACGGACGCCGGCCGTGGCAGGTGATCAGCGGCGGCCCTGGTGGCGGACTCTACAAGTCCACGGATTCCGGCGAGACGTGGACGCAGATGAAGGACGGCCTCCCGACCGAGATGGGCAAGATGGCCATCGCCGTCAGCCGCGTCAATCCGGACAAGCTGTACGCCCTCATCGAAAGCGACTCGATGAAGGACGAACGCGGCCTGTACCTGTCGACCAATGCCGGCAAGAGCTGGCGTCAGGTGTCGAGCGATCCTCGGCTGGTGCAGCGCGCCTGGTACTACATCGAGCTGTTCATCGACACCGAGGACGATGACACGCTGTACGTGCTGAGCGCGCCGTTCCTGCGCTCGGAGGACGGCGGGCGCACGTGGGAGCCGCTCAGCGCCCCACACGGCGACTTCCACGACATGTGGATCAACCCGGCCGACTCGGACAACTTCATCCTGGCCAACGACGGCGGCGCGTCGATCACGTTCGACAAGGGCCGCAGCTGGAGTTCGCAGGACAACATGCCGACCGCCCAGCTGTACCGCATCAACGTCGACAATCAGTTCCCCTATCGCATCTACGCCGGCCAGCAGGACAACTCGTCGCTGTCCATCGCGTCGCGCGAATTCGGCAGCGGCGGCATCACGACCGAAAGCTGGACGCCGTCGGCCGGCGGCGAAAGCGCGTTCCTGGCGTTTGATCCGGACAATCCGCGCGTGGTGCTGGGTGGCAGTTATCAGGGCACGATTGAAGTGCTCGACATGCAGGCCAAGGGCGGCACCAACGTCATGTCGGCGCCCATCCAGTACCTGGGCATGGACGCCAAGGACATGAAATACCGCTACAACTGGAACGCGCCGATTATCTGGAGCCGGCACGAACCCAACACGTACTTTCACGCGGCCCAGGTGCTGCTCAAGAGCAGCGACCTCGGCCGCACGTGGCGCGAGGTGTCCCCCGACCTTACGCGCAACGAGAAGGACAAACAGGGCAAGGGCGGCGTGCCCTTCACCAACGAAGCCGTCGGCGCCGAGAACTACGGCACGATCGCCTACGTGACCGAATCGCCGCATGAAAAGGGCGTCATCTGGACCGGCAGCGACGATGGCCTGGTGCATGTGACGCGTGACGGCGGCGCCACGTGGAAGAACGTCACGCCCCCAGGGCTGCCCGAGACGCTGGTCAACGCGATCGAAGTGTCACCCCACGACCGGGCCACCGCGTACATCGCCACCACGCGCTACAAGTTCAACGACCACGCGCCGGGGCTGTACAAGACGACGGATTACGGCGCCACGTGGACGAAGATCGACCGCGGCATTCCGGGCAACGCGTTCACGCGAGTCGTGCGCGAAGACGACGTGCGCCGTGACCTGTTGTTTGCCGGCACCGAGCTGGGCGTGTTCATCTCGTGGAACGGCGGACAGGACTGGGCGCCGTTCCAGCTCAACCTGCCCATCACGCCGATCACCGACCTGCGCGTGCACAAGGACAACCTGATTGCGGCCACCTCGGGCCGCTCGTTCTGGATTCTCGACGACCTGCCGCTCATCCGGCAGTACCGCCCCAACCCGCCCGCGTTCACCGTGTATCAGCCGGCCAACGCGTATCTCGCCAACGGCGGCAGCGAGTTGAATGGCTCGACTGACGACTTCACCGGCGCCAACACCTTCCGGGGCGTCAATCCCGCCAACGGCATCGTCCTCTATTACCACCTGCCGGAGCTGGCGAAGGACCAGGACGTGACGCTGACGATCCAGGACGCCAACGGTCGGCCCGTGCGCACGTTCTCGTCGCGCGCGGCCGAGGGCTTCCGCAAGTGGGATGGCGGACCGAACGCCGATCCCACGCTGCCGAAGAAGGCCGGGCTCAACCGGTTCGTCTGGAACATGCGGTACCCCACGATTCCCGGCGTGCGTGACGTGTACATCGAGGGCAGCTACAGCGGGCACAAGGCCATCCCGGGCGCGTACCGGTTCACGTTCACGGCCGGGACTCAGACGGCCACCACCACGGCGGAAATTCTGGCCAATCCGCTGTATGCGATTTCGCAGGCGCAGTACCGCGAGTATCACGACGTGATGTCGTCGATGGAACGGGACATCACCGAGATGCATGAGATGGTCAACCGCCTGCACGACACCCGCACCCGCCTGGAAGCGTTGATCAAGACGCTGCCGGCCGGCGACCGCTTCGCCGCGGTCAAACGTGATGCCGAGGCGCTGGTCACCCGTCTGAAGGCGTGGGATGACGAGATGGTCTCGCGCCGGACCCGCGCGTATGACGATGTGGAGAACTACGCGCAGAAGTTCACGGCGAACTACCTGTTCCTGATCAACGCGACGGAAAGTGACCTGCCGCGCGTCAACCAAGGCACGCTCGATCGCCTCGAGGATCTGGGCGCGACGTGGAAGGGATTGAAGGCGCGGGCCGACGACATGACGACGGCGGACATCCCGAGTCTCAATCGCCGCCTCTGGGAACTCGGCATTGGGGCGATCTGGCGATAACGCGCCGGTCCTCCGCGCGCCCGCCTATCGCGTCTTCTGGGAGGACGTCGGCGACCGGTTCCCGGATCTGTCCGGTGCGGCATCGACGGCCGTGTATCGCGCCGGCGAACAGCGGCTGTTGACCCGCCATCTCGGCGCCCTCGACGGCACGCGGCTGCTCAAGACCGACCTCTGGGACGAGGCGCGCAACACGCGCATCCTGCAGTGGGCGCAGGCGCAGGGCGCCCGCGTCACCGGCATCGACGTCTCCGGACCGGTGGCCGCCCGCGCGAAGGCCGCCTTTGGCGGTGCGCCGGTGGCCGCCGTCGGCGCCGATGTGCGCGAACTGCCCTTTGCCGATGCGTCGTTTGACGCCGTCTATTCGATGGGCACCATCGAGCACTTCGACGAGACCGCGCTGGCCGTCCGCGAGATCGCGCGTGTCCTCCGGCCAGGGGGGCGCGCCATCATCGGCGTCCCCAACCGGCACGACCCTTTCCTGCGGCCCCTGCTCGTCGAAATCCTCTGGCGGCTGGGATGGTATGACTACGGGTATGAGAAGTCGTACTCCCCCGCCCAGCTGCGGGCGCTCGTCGAGCAGGCCGGCTTGATCGTCCGCGCGCAGGACGGCCTGCTGTTCATGCCGGGCTGGCTCCGGATGCTGGACCTGTGGTGTCACACGCGGCGCAGCCCGCTGGCCCCGCTGGCCGCTGCCGGCGTGCGCCTGTTCGGATGGCTGGAGGCACGATGGCCGCGGCTGGCGCGGCACGGCTACCTCATCGCCGCGGTGGCCGAACGGCCGGACGTGCCGGCCGGGCCGAGCGTGAACGGGATCGAGATTCTGATCGATGCCGTCGGATGCCGGCAGCCGGCCCTGAAGGACCTGGCCCTGCTGCAGGGCCTGTTTGCGGACATCGTGCGTGACACCCGCCTCACCACGGTCGGACAGGCGCAGTGGCATGTGTTCGACGGCGCCGGCGGCATCACCGGCCTGCAGCTCCTCTCGGAGTCCCACCTGGCGTGCCACACCTACCCGGAGGCGGGTTACGCGGCGTTCAGTCTGTACTGCTGCCGTCCGCAGGGCGTCGAATGGCCCTGGCGCGATCGCCTGGAGGCGTCGCTTGGCGCCTCCAATGTGAGCGTGCGGACGATCTCGCGTGGCCCCACCCCGCTTACCGCGCCCACCAGTACGTCACTTTGACCGCCAACGACCGGCCGCGGGTCCGCAGCGCGCGGGCGCCGGGCGCCTCCGTGTCGAATCCCTCGTTGTAGACGATGTAGAAGTCGCTGCCTGGGCGATAGATGTACCAGAGCAGCAGGTTCAGGCTGGCCGTCTCGGTCGCGTCGTTGTACTGGATGAAACTCTTGACGAACAGGTCCGGCGAAAACGAGTAACTCACGCGCGAGCTGAGGACGTTGGTGATGTACGGCGCGGCCCACGGCAGTTCGATCCGGTTGCGCGTGTAGACGTGTTCAAACAGCAGCGTGTCTTTCGGCACGAACGCCAGTTCGACGCGATACGACTGGCGATCGCCGGCGTAGTAGCCGCCGCGTTCGACCGACGCCGCGCCGTACACGGCTTTGGATTGATTCGAGGTGTAGCCCAGCCGCACCGAGCGCCAGTCATAGTGGCCGGCGGGAATCACGGTGCCCGCCGTCCGCCAGGGCGCCCGCAGCACGTCCTGCTGCAGTTCGAGGCTCGCCCGCCACGATGAACTGTCCTGCCGGGTCAGGCTGAGGTCGAACCCGGTGGCCTGCGACTCCTTCTGGCCGGCGTGGTTTTCGAAGTACGACGTGTCGGCGTTCACCCGCAGTTGCCGGACGCCCGGCCAGTCCGGCCGCGGCGTCCAGGCGGCCTGCGCCTGGATGTTGCGGATGTCGGTGCGCGGAATGAACCCGAGCTCCGCGTTGAACTGCGCGCCGATGTCGGTGTAGGTCAGCGTCGACTCGAACAGGTCGGTGGTCCACTTCGCGCGGGTCACGGCGGCCCAGTCCTGGCCGCGGCGCCCGGTGGTGAACGTCTTCGCGGCGAACACGAGCCAGTCCAGGTGCGGGCCCAGCGAAAACACGCCGTCAACTCCGACCGCGGCGTTGTCGCTGCCGCTGCTGGTGCGCCCGAGCACGATGGCGCCGACGGACGAACTTGCCAGGACGTCGTGTTTCACGCGCAGGACGCCGTATCCGGCGCGGGGCACCTGCCGGGGCCCCGACGTGCCAGGCAGTTCGGCGCGATCGGTGACGACCGCCATGGCACCCACCGTGGTGTGGCCGGTGCGGCCGGTGACACGTCCGCCCGCCAGGATCGGCACTTCGCGCCCCTCCTGCAGCCCGATCCGCCGGCTGTAGAACAACGTCAGCAGACCGGGGCCCGACTGCGATCCCGCGTTCTGACTGAAGTCGAACGTGCCCGCACCCTCGGTGAAGAACTGGCGCTTCTCCGGGAAGAACAGGCTGAAGCGCGAGAGATTGACGACTTCCTGATCGGCCTCGACATGCGCGAAGTCCGTGTTGACCGTGATGTCGGCGTTGAAACTCTGTGAGAGCCCCAGCTTGAGATCGAACCCAACATCACGGCTGAAGCGGGTGGGCGTGCCGGCGTCGAAATCGCGCGTGACATGGGGGCTGGCAAACGGCACGAACTCCACGCGTCGTCGTGGCGTCAGGTCCCGCAGTCCGGTCAGCAGGCCGGCCCCGGACATCCGCGCGAATCCGATGGCCTGCCACTCGCGCGGGTACGGCACCCAGTAGGTCTCTTCGTTCTTCCGCATGATGATGCGGCAGATGTTCAGGCCCCACGTGGCTTCACCGGGGCCGCCCGGAAACCGCAGTTGACTCAGCGGCACGGCCATCTCGACAAACCAGCCCCGGTCGTCAATCGAGGTGCGGTTCTCCCAGACGGCATTCCAGTCGTAGTTGATCGTGCGGCCGGCTTCCACGGAATGGGCGTCCTTGAACGCCCCGAGCGGGTTGGTCGAAAAGTAGAACGCGTTGCGGTGATCGTGAAACGTGTCGAGCGTGATCTTGATCTGATCGCCCTTGCGCAATCCGGAGTCGCGCTTGAGTTCGCTGGCCAGGATGCCGGACGGATCCGAATCAAACGCCCAGATGCCGAAGTACAGCGTCTTGTCGTCGTAGAGAATCCTGAACTCGGTGCGCTCGGTGCTTTCGTAGCCGAACTGTGGTTCCCGCTGGACGAATCGGCCCTGCACCGGCGCCTGGTCCCACACGGCCTCGTCCAGCCGTCCGTCGATGCGCGGGGCCTGCCCCGGCTCAATCCGCAGCGCGATGGCCTTGAAGGTGTGGGGGTCGATGAGGGCGGCGTCGGTGACGATCGGCCCGGCGGCCGGGGTCTGGGCGAAGACGGCGACGGGCCACAGGCCCGCGGCCAGCCACAGCGGCCCCAGCCACGCCCCGCGGTGCGCCATCGGTGCGTCCGGTGCTCTAGCCGTTGAACACGTCGCGAATCGACGCGTCTTTCCGGAACTGCGCCAGCGCGTACGGGCAGGTCGCCATCACCTTGGTTCCCGTCTCACGCGCCCAGGCGACCAGGGCGTCCAGCAGCTGCCGCCCCATGCCCTGCCCCTTGAGCACATCCGACACTTCCGTGTGGTCGATGATGATGAGCGTGGGACTGGTGCGCGAGTAGGTCATCGCGGCCAGCCGGTGATCGTCGCGTTCGAAGAAAAACGCGCCGTGGTTGCCCATTTCCTCGTGTTTGATCACGCCAGATCCACCCATACCGTTTTCAGCTGCGTGTAGGCGTCAAGGGCGTGCACCGACATGTCGCGCCCGAAGCCGCTCTGTTTGTACCCGCCGAACGCCGCGGCCGTGTCGTAGACGTTGTAGGTATTGACCCACACCGTCCCGGCCTTGAGCTTCGACGCCACATAATGAGCCTTCTTGACGTCCCGCGTCCAGACGCCCGAGGCCAGGCCGTACACGGTGCCGTTGGCCTTGGCGATGGCGTCTTCGACGTCGGTGAACTCGATGGCGGCCAGCACCGGCCCGAAAATCTCCTCCCGGGCGATGGTCATGTCGGTCGTGACGTTGCCGAACACGGTGGGCTGCAGGAAGAACCCCTTCCCCGTGCCGATGTCGATGCGCTCGCCGCCGGCCAGCAGCTGGGCCCCTTCCTTCTTGGCGGTCTCGATGTAGCCCAGCACCCGCTCCATCTGCGTTTTCGAGGCGATGGCGCCCAGGCGCGTCTTCGGGTTGAGCGGGTCGCCGGCCGTCATCTTTTTCGCGCGGTCGGCCACCTTGGCGAGGAACTCGTCCTTGATGGACGCCTCCACCAGCAACCGCGACCCGGCGGCGCACACCTCACCCTTCCCGTAAAAAATCCCCATCGTCGCGCCACGGACCGCGGCGTCGAGATCGGCATCGGCAAACACGATGTTGGGCGACTTGCCGCCCAGCTCCAGCGTGATGTGTTTCAGCGTGTCGGCCGAGCCGCGCATGATGCCCTTGCCGGTCGACGTGTCGCCGGTGAACGAGATCTTGTCGATGCCCGGGTGATCGACGATGGCCTGCCCCGCCGTGGCGCCTGAGCCGGTGATGACGTTGAGCACGCCTGGAGGGAACCCGAGCGCGGTGGCCATCTCGCCCAGCTTGAGCGCGGTCAGCGGCGTCTGGCTGGCCGGTTTGAGGATGACGGTGTTGCCCATCGCCAGCGCCGGCGCGACCTTCCAGATCGCGATCAGCAGCGGGAAGTTCCAGGGCACGATGGCCGCCACGACACCCACCGGCTCACGCAGCGTGTACACGAGCTGGCCACCTTTGACCGGCACCGTCTCGCCGTGCACCTTGTCGGCCCAGCCACCGAAGTACTGGAGACACTCGGCCGCCATCGGAATCTCGACGTGGCGTGACTCGGTGATGGGTTTGCCGTTGTGCAGCGTCTCGAGGCGGGCCACTTCATCGGCCTCGGCCATCAACTGCTCGCCCAGACGGTAGACCAGGCGTCCGCGCTCGCGCGCCGACATCCTGGCCCACGGCCCGTCAAGCGCCGCGAGCGCCGCCCGCACCGCGGCATCGACGTCCTCGGGGGTCGCCGACGCGACTTCCGCGATCACTTCTTCGGTGGCGGGATTGACCACCGGCTGGGTCTTCCCATTCGACGCGTCGCGCCACTCCCCGTTGATCAGTAACTGCTTTCTGCCAAGTATCATCTCGAACCTCTTAGGTCAGCACAGTAGACATGTAGGCATGTAGGCACGGCTTTGAAATTCCTGTCTACATGTCTACATGCCTACTGTGATTACTTGCCCTTGAACTTGGGGGCGCGTTTTTCGAGGTTCGCGGCGATGCCTTCCTTCGCGTCCTCGCTCTGGAACAGCAACTGCTGCAGCTCGCGCTCCATCGCCAGCCCTTCGTGGAATCCCATCTCCGGACCTGATTGCACCGCGCGTTTGATCCGGCCCACGGCTAGGCTGGCCTTGTGCGGCGGCGCGAACGAGGCCGCGTACTTGATGATCGCCTCGAGGAACGCCTTCGGCTCCGCGCGATCGTCGCCCCAGACTTCGTTGATCAGCCCGATCGCGGCCGCGTCTTCCATCGACAGCAGACGGCCGGACAACATGAGCTCCATGGCCTTCGCCTTGCCCAGCAGGCGGACCAGCCGCTGCGTCCCGCCGGTCCCCGGCAGCACGCCCAGCGCCACTTCGGGCAGGCCAATCTTGCCGGCGCCCTGCCGCGCGATGCGGATGTCGGCCGCCAGCGCCACTTCCAGTCCGCCGCCCACCGTATGACCATTCAGCGCGGCGATGACGATCTTCGGCGTCTGCTCCAGGCGATTGAGTGTCTCGTTGGCGTGCAGGCAGAAGTAGTACTTGTAGTCGGGCGTCGCCTCTTTCAGCATCCCGATGGTGGCGCCCGCGCAGAAGAACTTCTCGCCCGCGCCGGTCAACACGATGGCGTGCACCGACGCATCCATCCGCGCATCCAGCACCGCGCGGTCCAGCTCCTGCATCAGTTCGTAGCTGTACGTATTCGCCGGCGGCTCACACAACGTGAGCACGCGCACGGGACCATACGTCGCAACTGAGATCTTGTCCATACTCCGCACTCCGCACTGCGCACTCCGCACTGCTATCTACATCTCCGTCCGCACGTATTCGAAGTTGATCGGTGTGCCCTTGATGCCGCGCGCCGGCGGCACGATGTAGTTCGCGAACTTGCCGGTTTCGTACACGGGCTGATTCATGATCGACAGCAGGAACTGCTTGTCGGCCGGGCTCGGCAGCCACTCGTACTTGCGGCGCGTCCACTCCTCGGTCGAGATGATGCGGCCGGTGGGGTCGGCATGAATCGCCGCAAACTGGCCGATGCCGCGGTTGAACTTCCGATCGGGCAACGTCAGCCGGTCCGAGATGCCGTACTTCTCGAGGATCTTGTTCCACCGCGTCACGCCCGACTGGCAGTCGTCCACGTACCAGTCGCGCAGCACTTCGTTCATCGCGTTGCGCATCGGCACGGCCGTCCGCTTGACCTGGCCGTCTTCGACGAGGTCGAGTTCGTAGGCGGTTTCCTTGACCTCGTGTTCGCTCCACTTGGCTTCTTCCGCACGGCCCTTGAGCCCGTTGGCAAAATACGCCGCCGCGTTGGTCGACACTTCGTTGCCGTGCAGGTCGAGGCTGAGCGAAAACCACAGGTTGATGTGTTTCTGAATCGTCGGCAGGTCGATGCCGCCCAGCTTGCGCACATCTTCCGAGAACCCGGCTTCTTTCATCAGCTGACACGTGCGCTCGACGATGCGGCCGATGCCGGTGTCGCCGACGAACATGTGATGCGCTTCTTCGGTGAGCATGAAACGCGTGGTGCGCGACAGCGGATCCAGTGACGACTCGGACAACGACAGCAACTGCGATTTGCCGTCGCGGTCGGTGAACATCGTGAACATGAAGAAGTCGAGCCAGGTGTCGATGGGCTCGTTGAACGCGTCGAGGATGCGCGGCTTGTCGCGGTTGCCCGACTGGCGCGCCAGCAGATCTTCGGCCTCGTCACGGCCGTCGCGGCCGAAGTACGAGTGCAGCAGATACACCATTGCCCAGAGGTGCCGGCCCTCTTCGACGTTCACCTGGAACAGGTTGCGCAGGTCGTACAGGCTCGGGCACCGGTGGCCCAGCCAGCGCTGCTGCTCGACCGACGCCGGCTCGGTGTCGCCCTGCGTGACGATCAGCCGCCGCAGCTGATTGCGGAACTCGCCGGGCACTTCCTGCCACACCGGCTGACCGTAGAAATCGCCGAAGCCAATCGTCCGGTTGATCACCGGATCGGCCAGGAAGATGCCCCAGCGGTACTCCGGCAGCCGCACGTACTCGAAGTGCGCCCATCCGGCCGAGTCCACGCTGATCGCCGTGCGCACGTACACCTGATGGAAATGCTGGAAGCCCTGCGGCCCCATGTCGCGCCACCACTGGATGTACGCCGGCTGCCAGTGCTCGAGCGCCCGCTGCAGACGCTTGTTCAGGTGAAGGTCGACGTTGTTGGGAATCTTCTCTGAGGAAATCATCGATGGAGCCTCATGCATTTACATAGGGAGCAGGGCACAGGGATCAGGGAGAGCTTCCTGAAATGATCCCTGATCCCTTATCCCTTATCCCTTCCTAAGTTCTGTTGAAATCGAACTCCGCCCTGTCGCTCGTGCCGTAGGACGTGAGCGCGCCCTTGGGGCCGACGGCGTTGGGACGCTGGAAGATCCAGTTCTGCCAGGCGGTCAACCGTCCGAAGATCTTGGTCTCCATGGTTTCGGGCCCCACGAAGCGGAGGTTCGCTTCCATGCCGGTCAACGCGTCAGGTGACATCGCCGCCCGGCCTTCCACCGCCAGCCGCACCTCATCGTCCCAGTCGATGGAATCGGGCGCGAAGGTGACCAGGCCGTACTCGAGCGCCTCGGACGGATCGAACTTGCCGTCGTGCGCCAGGGCCGCATCGACCTTCTCCGGCGCGCCGTAGAAACGCGTCTGCAGACGGGTCAGGCCGTTGCTCATCGGCAGCGGTCCGGCATTCATCGGCGACAACTGAATCGCATTCGTCTGGTCATCGTCATCGAGCAGGTAGGACCGGTCGGCGGCCAGCGCCAGCTCGAAGAGCGTGCCGGCAAAGGCGTTCCCCGGCTCGATCACCGCGAAGTAACTCTTCGCCGAGAGGTCCACACGCTTGAGCGTGCGCTTGATGAAGTGGGTGATCTCACGCACCAGCCAGTTCGACTGATGCGCCAGCAGCACCTCGTCGGCCTGCAGCACCAGCGTGGGGTCCCCTTCGGCCCTGAGCACCACGGTGCCGATCTCGCGCTCGTTCACCCGCAGCCGCAGAATCGCATCGTCAAGTTCGCGGAAGACGCGCAGCGGCCAGAACTGGTCGCCGGCCGCATGAATCGCCTCAGGCGTCGACTCAACCGGAGCGGTCGGTGCCTTGACGGTGAGCGTGGCGTAGCGCTTGGCGCGATCGAACGTAACGGTCACCGAGGAGTACGTCCACGCGTCCGCGCCATAGGTGGCGGCAAGCGGGCCCAGCGTGATGCCCTTCGCATCGGCCGGACGATCGGAGCCGGCCGCCAGCTCCAACGCGCGCTTCTTCACCGCGTCCTTGAACTTGCTGGCCGGCACGACCGCGTCGACCAGGCCCCACTCCACGGCGCGCTTGCCCTTGACGCCCTCGGCAATCGTGCCGAAGAAGTCGGCCAGGTCGCGCCGCACCTTGCGTTTGTCGACCACACGCGTCAGGCCACCGGTGCCGGGCAACACGGCCAAGAGCGGCGTCTCCGGCAGGCTGACCGCCGAGTTCGAGTCGTCGACCAGGATGATTTCGTCGCAGGCCAGCGCCAGTTCGTAGCCGCCGCCCGCGCAGATGCCGTTGAGCGCGGCCAGAAACTTCAGGCCGCTGTGCTCGGAGGCGTCCTCCATGCCCAGGCGCGTCTCGTTGGTGAACTTGCAGAAGTTCACCTTCCACGCGTGGCCGGAGCTGCGCAACATGAAGATGTTCGCGCCGGCGCAGAAGATGCGCTCCTTCAGGCTGGTCACCACCACCGTGCGCACCTCGGGGTGCTCGAACCGCAGCCGCGTGATGGCGTCGGCCAGTTCGATGTCCACGCCGAGGTCGTAGGAATTGAGCTTGAGCCGGTAATCCGGCGCCAGGCCGCCGTCTTCCTGCACATCCATGCCGAGCGTGGCCACGGGGCCGTCAAACGACAGCCGCCAATGGCGGTATTTCGAGGGGTGGGTGTCAAACGACACCACGGGCGTCGTCACTGTTGCGGTTTCTGCTGCTGCCATGTCCGAGCGATCGTAGCCGCCGGGATCAGGGACGGTCAAGGGAAGGGAGGCAGTAAAGTGCCACATATCAGGGCACAGGCTACAAGCCACAGGGCTCAGGAAGATCATCATGCTCTACCTGTGGCCTGCGCCCTGCGCCCTGCGGCCTTCCTGTTTGCACTATAGTTCTTCCATGTCGGTGGCTCTTCTGATCGCCCTGGGTCGGCGCGTGCGGGCGCAGCGGCTGCGGCAGGGCCTCACGCTGAAGGCCGTGGCGGCGGCGTCGGGTGTGTCGACGCGGTTTCTGTCGGAGGTCGAGGCGGGACGCGGCAACATCTCGATTGAACGGCTCAATGCCGTCGCCGAGGCGCTGCAGATTCCGCTGGTCGCGCTGGTGGCGCCGCCGGAGGCGCTCGGCACTCGGTCAATTGCCCTGCTCGGCTTGCGTGGCGCCGGCAAGACCACGGTGGGCCGCCGCCTGGCGCGACGGCTCAAACTGCCCTTCGTGGAGCTGGATACGGTGGTCGCCACCCGGGCCGGATTGGCGCTGGGCGAACTGTTTTCCCTGTACGGCGAGGACTATTACCGCCGGGTGGAACGCGACGCGCTCGACGAGGTGTGCGCCGACGGGCAGGCCCGGGTCATTGCCACGGGCGGCGGCCTGGTCACGGCCCCAGAGACCTTCGCCCTGCTCCGCCGGCATGCCACCACCATCTGGCTCAAGGCCCGGCCCGACGACTACTGGAACCGGGTCGCCCAGCAGGGCGACCGGCGGCCGGTGGCCGGCCATCCCCAGGCCCGCGAGGCCCTGCGCGACCTGATTGCCCTGCGTGACCCGCTTTATCGCCAGGCCGACCTGACCCTGGATACCTCCGTCCTCACCGTCTCCCAGACCGTCGACCGGATCGTGGCCTTCTGCTAAGCAATCGACGGCCGACAGTCGTAAATTACCGGTTGGCAAGACCGCTCCGAAGCCCATCGGAGCAAGGAGAAGACACATGTCCCACGTCCGTTCCCGATTCCGGCGTCATCTCGTGATGGTG
This sequence comes from uncultured Solibacteraceae bacterium, assembly GCA_964471115.1. Taxonomy (GTDB): domain Bacteria; phylum Acidobacteriota; class Vicinamibacteria; order Vicinamibacterales; family SCN-69-37; genus SYFT01. The sequence goes on along the minus strand of CAYYFE010000017.1, from coordinate 22,684 downwards.
GCTGGTGTGGCTGCGCTCATGGCCCCCTTTGCGGGGGACCTGGTCGCGCAGTCGATTGGCACGCAGGCCGCGACCCCGGCCGGCACCCTGCTCAACGCGCCCAGTGATCCCCGGCTGCAGGGGTTCCGCTTCCGGTCGATTGGCCCGACCGGCATGGGCGGCCGCATTGACGACCTGGCCGTCGTCGAGCAGGACCCGAGCACGTTTTACATCGGCTATGCGGTCAGCGGCCTGTGGAAGACGACCAATAACGGCGTCACCTACACCCACCTGACCAACCTGCCGAACCACTCGGTGGGTGACATCGCGATCGCGCCGTCGAACCCGAACATCCTCTACGTGGGCACCGGCGAACCGAACAACCGCCAGAGCTCGTCGTTTGGCGACGGCGTCTACAAGTCGACCGACGGCGGCGCCACGTTCACGCACCTCGGCCTGCGCGAAACGCAGTCGATTGGCCGCGTGGTGGTCCACCCGAAAAACCCCGACATCGTCTGGGTGGCGGCCGTGGGCCATCTGTTCGGACCGAACGAGGAACGCGGCGTGTTCATGACCACTGACGGTGGCAAGACGTGGCAGAAGACGCTGTATGTGAACCAGGACACCGGCGCGACGGACCTGGCGATCGACCCGTCGAACCCCAACGTGTTGTTTGCGGCGACCTACGAGCGCCGGCGCACGTCGTGGGGTTTTGTGGGCGGCGGCCCGGGCTCGGCCATCCACCAGTCGACCGACGGCGGCAAGACCTGGCGCAAGCTGAGCGGCAACGGCCTGCCGGCCGGCACCATGGGCCGCATCGGCCTCGACATGTCGCGCTCGAACCCGAACGTGATCTACGCGCAGATCGAAGTCGCGCCCGACAAGGAACCCGTGCCGGTCACGGCCGGCGACACGCCGACGCCCCCCGCGGGTCGTCAGGGCGGCGCTCCGCAGGGCGCACAGGCGGGCGGCGGCCGTCAGGGCGGCGCGCCCCAGACGCCGAATCCGAACCTGCCCGGCGTGTGGCGTTCGATGGACAAGGGCCGCACCTGGACGTTCATGTCGAACGAAAATCAGCGCCCGATGTACTACTCGCAGATTCGCGTCGATCCGAACAACCACGACACGGTCTACGTGGGCGGCGTGCAGCCGCGCAAGTCCGTTGACGGCGGCCGCACGTGGCGCACGCTGGAAGGCCACGGCCACGTCGACAACCACGCGATCTGGATCAACCCGCGCGACAGCCGGCACGTGATGTACGGCAACGACGGCGGCCTCGACATCAGCTGGGACGCCGGCGACACCTGGGAGTCGGTGCGCCTGCAGGCCGTCGGCCTGCCCTACCACGTCTCGGTCGACATGCGCCGCCCCTACTGGGTGTGCACGGGTCTGCAGGACAACGGCTCGTGGTGCGGCCCGTCATCGCAGCGCTCGGGCGGCATCTACATGTGGAACTGGATCAGCGTCGGCGGCGGTGACGGCTTCCAGACGCAGGTGGACCCGACCGACCCGAACATCTTCTACACCGAGTCGCAGAACGGCAACATCAACCGCTACGACCTGAACACCGGCACCACCACCAACATCCGTCCGCGCCTGACCGGCGGCGGCCGCGGTGGCGCCGGCGGCGGCGCGCCCCAGTCCAACATCGTCGGCGACCTGCCGCAGGAACAGACGATGCAGTTCAACTGGAACTCGCCGATCCGCATCTCGCCGCACAACCCGCAGACGATCCTGTTTGCCGGCCGTCACGTGTTCGTCTCGCGCGACCGCGGCAACACGTGGACGATGACCCAGCCGATGGGCAAGGGCATCGACATCAACCAGCGCAACATCCTGGAACAGTCGTACAGCCTGCCGTCGTGCGGTCGTGGCGCCGGTCCCGGCCAGCGCTGCATCCTGTCGAAACACGACGGCTTCGTGCAGAACGAATACGGCACGGTCGTCGAACTCGAGGAATCGCCGCGCGTCCCCGGCCTGCTCTGGGCGGGCACCGACGATGGCAACCTGCAGGTGTCGCGTGACTTCGGCCAGACGTGGACGGAAGTCGGGCAGAACATCCCCGGCGGCACGAAGGAGTACCACATCTCGGGCATCCAGCCGTCGTACTTCGACACCAACACGGCGTACGTCTCGCTGGACGGCCACCGCAACAACGACCACGCGCCCTACATCTTCAAGACGACCGACCTGGGCAAGACGTGGACGCCCATCGTGGGCGACCTGCCGCGCGGCAACGTGAACCAGATCCGTCAGGATCCCGTGGCCAAGTCGCTGCTCTACGCGCCGACCGAGTACGGCTTCTTCATCTCGCTCAACGAGGGTCAGAACTGGGTGAAGTTCTCACCCGGCCTGCCGCACGGCCGTGTCGACGAAGTCGTGGTGCATCCGCGCGACAACGACCTCGTGCTGGCCACCCACGGCTACTCGATCTGGATCATGGACGACATCACGGCGCTGCAGCAGCTGGCCAACGAAGCGGCGACGGCGCCCAAGTTGTTCAAGCCGCGTGATGCCGTGCAGTGGAAGACCGACCGTCGCAACATGACGGAAGTGCCGGGCGCCAAGCACTGGGTGGGTGAAACCGCGCCGCGCGGCACCGCGATCTCGTGGTACCTGCCGCAGGCGACGACCGACCAGGTGCTGGTGACCATCACCAACACCGCGAGCGGCCAGGACGTGCGCACGTGTGTGGGCACCGGCACGGCCGGCATGAACCGCTTCCAGTGGACGCTCAGCGGCAATCCCGGCGCGGGCGGTGGTGGCGGCGGCCGTGGTGGCCAGCAGGCGCAGGCGCCTGCGGCGGCAGCCGCAGGGCCGACGCCCTGTGCCGCGCCTGCCGGCGGCGGTGGCCGCGGCGGCTTCGGCGGCGGTGGCTTCGGCGGCGGGATCGGTCCCGGTGTCTACCGCGTCACCCTGTCGATTGGCGGCAAGCAGATCGGCGCCGAGACGTTCAACATCCTCGAAGACGTCTGGCTGAATCAGAAGTAAGCGATCAGTGCGGAGTGCGGAGTGCGGAGTGCCCAGTGCGGGCGCTCCGCACTTCGCACTCCGCACTCCGCACTCCGCACTCCGCACTACTGCGCAGTCTCCCCCGGCTCCAGTTCCAACACGTCGATGTTCGTGCCCACCAGGTGGTGCTTGAGCGCCGCAGGTGTGCCGGTCAGCAGTGGGAATGTGCCCCAGTGCATCGGCACGACCTGTCGGGCGCCGAGCCACTTCGCGGCAATCGCCGCGGTGTCGGGCCCCATCGTGTAGTGATCGCCGATGGGCAGGAACGCAATCTCGGGCTTGTAGAGTTCGGCGATGAGCTTCATGTCGCCGAACAGCGCCGTGTCACCGGCGTAGTAGATGGTCGGCAGGCTCGGCTGTCGCAGCACGAACCCGGCCGCGCCCCCCAGATACGTGATGCGGCCGTCCTCGGTGAACGATCCCGAATGCACCGCATTGGTCATGGTCACCCGCACGCCGGCCACCTCCTGCGTGCCGCCGATGCCCATGTCGCGGACGTCCTTCAGCCCCTTCTGCGTCAGGTACTGCCCCGTTTCATAGAGACACACCACCGGCGCCTTCGCCTGACGCGCCACCTGCAGGGTGTCACCCAGGTGATCGCCGTGCCCGTGGGACAGCAGGATCAGGTCGAGAGGCAGGACCGATTCGGGCTTCGCCCACTCGTCGGGACATGACGGGTTGCCCAGCCACGGGTCCAGCAGGATCCGTGTTCCCGCCGGCGTCACCAGCAGGAATGCCGAGTGTCCAAGCCAGGTAATGGAGAGGGTCGCCATGGGGCCAGTATACTGATCAGTGCGGAGTGCGGAGTGCGGAGTGCGGAGTGCGGAGTGCGGACGGGGAGTGCGGTAGCGCGTAGCGCGGCCCGGTCTGCGGGCCGCGATCACAGACATGGCAACATTCGACGTTCAACTCATTCGCGGGCGGCATAAGCGCAAGACGCCGCTGTCACGCGACCCGAAGCCCGAGTGGCTGAAGGTGCGCGCGCCGGGGTCGGAGAACTACGTCCGGCTCAAGGGCCTGATGCGCGAGCAGGGCCTGCACACGGTGTGTGAGGAAGCGCACTGCCCCAACATCGGCGAATGCTGGCACCACGGCACCGCGACGTTCATGATCATGGGCGACACGTGCACCCGCGCGTGTACCTACTGCAACGTCAACCACGGCACGCCGCTGCCGCTTGATCCAAACGAACCCGGTAAGCTGGCGGCCGCGGTCGAGGCGATGGCGCTGGAATACGTGGTGGTCACCTCGGTCGATCGCGACGACCTGCCCGACTACGGCGCCGGACACTTCGCCGACACGATTCGCTCGATTCACGCGAAGCGTCCGCAGTGCCGGGTCGAAGTCCTGATTCCGGATTTCCAGGGACTCGAGGCGCCGCTGCGCACCGTGCTGGACGCGCAACCCAACGTCCTCAACCACAACACCGAAACCGTGCCGCGCCTTTACCGGGTGGCCCGCCCCGGCGGCAAGTACGAGCGCGCGCTCGAACTGCTCGACCGCGCGCGCCGCTGGGCGCCAACAATCCCCACCAAGACCGGCCTCATGGTGGGCCTGGGCGAAACACCTGAGGAAGTGGTCGAGGTGCTCAAGGACCTGCGCCAGGTCGACTGCCAGATCCTGACGATCGGCCAGTACCTGCGCCCGTCACTCGCGCACATCCCGATGGACCGCTACTACACGCCCGACGAGTTCCGCGAGTTCAAACGCATCGCCCTCGACCTCGGCTTCGGCCACGTCGAATCCGGCCCCCTCGTCCGCTCCAGCTACCACGCGCACGAACAGACGAAGACGTTTGAGGAAGGGCTCAGGTAACAGGGCACAGGGCACAATGAACTCCCTGATACCTGATACCTAGTAAATTTTCCCTGTCTCTGTCTCTGCCCTACCTCCCCCACCCGTCCCTGTGCCTGACCTGGTGTCTGCGTCCGGGTACGCGGACGTCGATCTTGTGCCAGCCGCCAGGGTCGACGCCGGTGGGCGTGTACCGCAGTAAGTACATCGTCCGATAGGCCTCGAGAATCGCGCGGAAGGCGGTGGCCCGCTGGTCGCCGGAGCGCAACTCGAGGACGTCGCCGCCCGTGCGCGCGGTGAGTGCGCGCAGCTGGCGCACGTCCGGCTGCCCTGACCAGGGCGTCGTACCCAGCAGGTACGGGCCAGGCGAGCGGGTCAACACCACATGGACCGTCGCCAGAATCTGCCCGGCCATCAGGTCGACTGCGGCGCGGTCGAGCAGGCTCGTGGTGTCGCGGCCATCGGTGAACACGACGACCAGGTGCGGCCGCCCGTCGCCGGCAGGCGCCAGCAACGCCGCGGCCATCGCATCGTAGAGCGACGTGCCCGCGCCGCCCGGCACCGGGCGCAGCGTCAGCGGCTGACCGCCCGGGCGCCAGCCGCTGAGATCCGCGACGCGTTCGCCGAACCCGATCACGCGCACGCGATCGTCGGCGTTGAGGGACGCCGAGATCGTCTCGATGTCCATCGTCGCGGCCGCACGCGCAGCCTCGTCGATGCTGCCGCTCAGGTCGGCCACCAGCGTCACATCCAGCGCCAGTGCCTCGAGCGACGCGGCCGTGATCTGCTGGCGCACACCGTTGTCGAACACCTCGAAGTCGCCGGCGGCAAGGTCGCGCACAGGCCGGCCATCGGCGGTGACCGCCACCGGGAGCAACACGACCTCGGACACCGCTCGAAAGACCGGCTGTTGCCCTGTGGCAGCCGCCGCGAGCAGGCCTGCCCACAGCCACGTCATCGCCGCACCATCGCCCGCAGGTCCTGCAGCCACCCGTCAAGGTGCCGCCACTCGGACGCCAGGTATTCCTGCCAGGGATCGCGCACGGGTGGATCCTGCGCCAACAGACGCGTGGTGACCGTGGCCGCCGCCTCCGGCTGCCCGGTGCGCCTCAGTGCGGCAGCCCACCCCAGCGTGGCGGACTGCGCGAGTGGAAACACTTCAAACGCCGCGCGATACGCGCGCTCGGCGGCGCCGATGTCACCAGCAGCCTCCTGGGCCTGCCCCTCGAAGAGATGCCGCAGGTACCTGAGCCACGGTTCGGACGGCTCACCCGTGGCGCGGAAGAGGTCAAGCGCGGCGGCAGGACGACCACGGCGCAACTCCAGCAGGCCCACGCGAAACCGCGCCTCCGCGGCGACCGCCGGCACCTCCGCCGCTTCGCGATACCGCGCCAGCAGGCGCGCCCACGCCGCCGGGTCAGGCGTGAACGCGCCCAGGTCCCGCGCCTGCGGCCACAGCGCCTGCTCCTCGGTCAGGGCGCGGGCCAGGACGAACCGAGCCTCATCAGGAAAACGGGTCCGGCCGGCGATCTCCCACCGCCCGATACCCACGCCTCGTCGCTGATGCCACGCAAGCGCGGCCAGGGTCCAGAGGCGCTCGGCGTCCGACGGCGCGCCGGCGGCCACCATGCCGTGCGCCCACTCGAACAGGCCCGACAGTGGCGATCCGTACTCCGCCCGCTGCGCGTTCCCCTGCGACAACACCAGGTCAAGCACATACACGGCCGCCTGTTGCCGCCGCCGCGGCTCGGCCTCGGGCCCGCCGGCGCGAGACCAACGTTCCGCGTCGGTTGTCAGCGAGTCGGCGATGCGCGAGAAGTCGCGCGCGTTGTAGATGGGAACGGCGTCGGCCGACCACGCGCCGGAAACCCAGCGCTCAATGTCAGCCGCATCGGGTTCCACCTGCCAGCGGCGCTGAGGACTGAAGGAAGCTGCGAGGCACGCCGCGAGCGAAATCACCGCCGCGCGTCGCCATTTCCTCATGTCCCCATTTCCTCACTTCCTCATTTGATCGTCAGGCGGCCTCGAAGATGCGGATGCGGCGCAGCAGCAGGTCCAGCGCCCAGGCGAACGCGGCAAAGAGGACCAGCCACGGCCAGAGCGCGAGGCGCGAGGCGCGCGAGTCGCCCGATTCGCGATCGAGAGACGACGCCTCGGGGGTGACCGAGCCTTGCGTGGAAGCCGCGATGGAGGCCAGCAGCGACGTGTCGGGCTGGCGGAAGCGATACTCGGCGCCCGGGTCGGGAACGAACCGGCGCGACAGACCCGCGCCTTCCGGCAGTGACGCGTCTACCAGCTCGGCTTCGACGGGCACGGCCGCATCGGTGGTCAGCCGCGCCTCGTACCGGCCCGGCGCGATTTGACGCGCCACCAATGTGCGCTCCAGCTCACCGGCGCGCACGCGCACGCTGGGCCGCAACAGGTTGCGCGGCTTGCCCTGTTCATCGCGCGACTCGAGCGTCAGCGTGACCTGCCGTGAAGTGCCGCGCGCGGGTCCCACTTCCATGTCGAGCGTCCACGGCAGCAGCCGCTGCCCGGCCAGTTCGCGCACGACCGCGGAGAAGAACGGCCCGTAGCCGCGCCACCGGATCCAGTCGGCCGCCCAGCGGTCCTTCACGTCCGACGCAAACACCGCCGCCCGGCCCGACCCAATCGGCCAGTAGGCCAGCAGCGGATCTTCGTCTTCGGTCCGCAACAGCTCGAGGGCCGTGTCCTTGAGCACGGTGGCCGTGCGGCCGCGCAGCGCAGGCGCGCGCGTGAAGTCGATGCCTTCAAGGAAGCCGACGTGTTCCACGACGGGCTTGAGCGGTTCTTCGTCGAAGCCGGGCGACATGACTTCCTTGGCTTCCTTGACGAAAATCTGCGGCACGTCCTTCGGGTCGTCCGACGCGTAGAACCGGCCCTTGCCCCACTTGGCAATGTTGTTGAGCAATTCGCGGTCGGCCGCCGCGCCCATCGCCACCGACGACACGGTGATCTTCTCCGCGGTCATCTTGTTGATGAGCGTTTCGTAGTCATCCGGATACGACCGGCCGTCCGAGAGCAGCAGCACGTGTTTGGCACGCGCCTTGAGTTTCTGCTGCGCGATGTACGCCTGCTCCACCGCCGGGAAGATCAACGTATGCCCGCTCGGCTCGATGCCCGCGATGGTCTTCTTGATCAGTTCGCGGTTCGGTCCCACCTGCCGCGGCGTCAGCGTCCAGTCCAGGCTGTCGTTGAAGGTGACGATGCCGAGGGTGTGCTCGTCTTTCATCACATCCACGGCCGCCTGCGCCGAGATGCGCAGCATCTCGATGTTCGTGCCGGCCATGCTCCACGACTTGTCGAGCACCATGATGAGCGCGATTTCCGGCTCGTCCTTGCGTTCGAACGTCACGGGCAACAGCCGCTCGAGCGGCGACTCGCGATAGCCGTTTTCACCGAAGACCGCCTCGCCGCCGGTGACCAGCAGGCCGCCGCCGGTCTCCTCGACCCAGTTGGCCAGCACCGCGACCTTCTCGTCGGGCAACACCGACTTGGCGAGGTCGCTGAGGATGACGACATCAAACGGCGCCAGGTCCGACGCCGTCGCCGGCAGGCCCGCGGCCCCGCGCGCATCGACATCAAAACCCGACTGCTCGAGCGCCGACTGCAGGTACTTCGCCGACGCGATCGTGCCTTCGACGTACAGCACTTTCGGCCGCGCCGCCACCCAGGCCGCCTGCTGCAGCGTGTTGTTCTCGGCCAGGGGGTCCCCGGCCGCGGTGACGGTCGCCTCAAACGTCGTGGCGCCGGCCTCGTCGAGCGACACCTCGACGGGCACGGCCGTCGTGCCGGCCGTCAGCGCCACAGGCTGCTTCGCCAGTGAGCGGCCATCGGCCTTGAGTTCCACGGACGCGTTGACGGCCTTCTGGCTGCCGACGTCCACCGTGACGGTGACCAGCCCGCCCGGCGCCAGCCGCAGCGGCAGGCGCATGGCTTCCACCCACACGTCGCCCAGGTCGCGCGGCGCCATCGGATACACGTGCACAGGCACGCCGGCCGCCGCCAGTTGCGTGACCGCCGCCGTCACATCACCGCGGGTCGGCCGAGCGTCAGTGAACAACACGATGCGCGGCACATGGCCGGGCGCCAGTTCCGCGCGCGCCGCCGCCAGCCCCATCTCCAGGTCGGACACGGTGCGATCGAACGTGGCCGCCGGCGCCGCCTCGGCGTCGACCAGGGCGCGCAGCGCTGCGTCGCTCTCCACCACCCTCGCGCTGCCGGCAAAGGCGACGATGCGCGAGTGGTTGGGGCGCAGTTCCTCATTGAGCGCCGCGATGCGGGTGGCGGCCTCGCCCACCCCCTGCGACGACACGCTGTAGGACGTGTCCACCAGATACACGACCGACAGGTTCGACGACCCGACCTCCAGGATCGGGCGCGCCAGCGCCAACGCCAACGCCGTCAGCACCAGCGACCGCACGATCTGCTGCACCAGGTGCTGGCGTTTGTTGAAGTTCGTGCGCGAGAAGCGGCTGGCCACCCACACCAGGGGGACCAAGGCCAACAACCACAACGCGCTCGGCATCGTCCAGGTCACACCGTGATCCTCCGATGCCAGGTCCACCACTCGAGCAGGACCAGAAAAAATGCGAGGCCGACGATGACCGGCCACCAGGGACGTTCGGCGCGGGCGGCGGCGCCGGCGTTCAGTTGCGCGTCGGTCAGCGACGTCTGGCGCACGTTGGAGACCAGCGGGTCGCCCACGTTCACCGCGAAGGTCGTGCGCATGCCGCCGCCTTCCGCCAGATACAGGCCGGGCGCCGGGAAGCGCACCAGGCGCGCGTCACCAAACCGCGTGACCGGCAGGTTCTCGCCGCCGGCGGACATCACGCGTGTGAGCGCAGCCTCGATGGGCACCACACCCGGACGCAACTGCGCCGCCAGCGTCGGGCGCGCAAGCCACTCGATGGCGTTCACGAACAACACCGGGAACGCCGGCTGCAGCGCCACGTTGGACTCCGCTTCGAGCAGACCGAAGCCCAGCATCACGCCGCGGCTCTCGTCGGTCTCGCGCACGCTGACGAGCGGCACGCCCGTGCCCGAGCGCGCCACCGGTGACCACTGGTCGGACTCCATCGACTGCGCGCGTTCAACCGTCACGGTCGCGGGATCCACGCCGCGCAGCACCGCGTGGCGTTCCGCGGTGGCCCACACCGGCTTGGACTCCATCTTCGGCGTGCCGAACCATTCGGTGCCTGCCGCAGCCGTGGGCGCGACATACAGCGCCGGAATCGACGGTGCGGCGGGCGGAATCCAGTGATCGAACACCAGCACGTGTTCCGGGCCCTGACGTGGCCGGTCGTACACACCGGGCGCGATGTAGGTCACCCGCATGCCGGGCAGCCGGTCGAACAACACCTTGAGGAAGCCCGGCTCCGCGCTGACCACCGTGACGGCCAGCGGCTCGGCGCGAGAGACCCACGCCACCGCTTCATCGTCCACGGCCAGCGCGTTCCGCGAAGCACTGATGCGCGCGCGGACGCGCGGGTCGCCGGTGGTGCCCAGCGGCACCATCTGGCGAACGGCCTCACCGGGCGCCAGGTCGACGTTCACGTCGGCAATCGACGTGGTGCCGCGCGTGACCACCAGCCGCACCGGCTGCGCCTCTTCGGCGTAGTTGGCCAGTTCCAGGTACGCCTCGGCCTGCGCCTCGGGGTCGCCCGGCTCGTGGACCTCAAACGCGGTAATCGCCACATTCGGCGCGGGTTCAAACACCGACTGCACCACCACGTCGGTGCCCGGCGCTTCCAGGTCGGCCACCGAACGCGGCACCGCGCCGTCGGTCAGAAAATGCACCTTGGTGACGTTGGCCAGCGTGGGCCAGTCCGACGTTTCCCCGCCGGCCGGCGCCAGGCGCTCAAGCGCGGCCTCCAGCAGCACGGCGTCAGTCGTGGGCCCTTCCACCAGTCCATCCGCCGTGGTCGCCAGTGCCACTTCGTCGCCCGCGGACGACTGAATCAGCGCGCGCGCCTCGGCCACCGCGCGATCCCAGCGCGACTCGCCGCCCGAGGTCTCCGCGCCCATCGACCACGACGAGTCGAGAATGATCAACCGGCGTCCACCGGCCGTGGCCGTCACGGCCGAGGCCGGCCGCAACACGGCCAGCACCAGCATCACGCCAATCAACGTGATGACCAGCCACGACACCGTCTTGCGGATACGCTCCCACAGCGTCATCTCGCGCGTCTCGTCGAGCACACGCTGCCACAGCAGCAGCGACGGCACGGCCACGCGCGGCGCGCGAATCTTCAGGTAGAACAGATAGGAAAACAGGCCGGCCGTCGCCAGAAGGGCGAGCCACGCCTGCCATCCCGCCAGCGCGCCGAAACTCATGCGACGAACCGTCCCTGCCGGAACGTCTTGAGGATGATTTCCTCAACCGTCTGCTCGGCATCCGCGCGCACGTACCCAATGTTGTAGCGGCCGCAGAAGGCCTCGAGGTCGTCGGTGTGCTTCTGCCACGCGGCCGTGTACGCGCGCGCCAGCGCGGGCGTCACTTCCACATCGCGGGTGTCGCCGCTTTCCGCGTCCACGAACCGCACATCACCCAGCGCGCCGGGATCACGGTCGGCTTCCGACGCCATCTGCACCGCGTACACGTCGTGGCCGCGCGCCTGCAGCACTTTCAGTGCGCCTTCGTATCCCTGCGGATCCAGGAAGTCGGAAATCACCACGGCCAGCCCGGCCCGGCGGCCGCGCGCGGCGAACGTCTTGAACGCCTCGGTCATGTTCGTGGCGCCGCCGGCTTTCATCTCTTCGAGCATCTCGAACACGCGGAAGATGCGGCCCTTGCCCTGTCCGGGCGTGCGCTCCTCGCGCACCACCGAATCAAACGGCATGATCGTGACGCGGTCCAGGTGCGCCAGGCCGATGTAACAGAGCGCCGCCGCGATGCGCCGCGCCTGATCGAACTTCAGGCCGTCCTGCCCCTGCGGCGCCATCGACTGGCTGGCATCGATGAACAGGTAGATCGGCAGGTCCTGCTCTTCGTCGAACAGCCGCAGCAGCAGCCGGCCCAGGCGTCGATACGCCTTCCAGTCGATGTGCCGGAAGTCGTCGCCCGCCGAGTACGAACGATAGTCCGCAAACTCCAGCCCGCGCCCGCGTTTGGGCGTGAGTCGTTCCGCCCGCGCCTGTCCCGCAAACGCCTGTTTGGAGACGACGTGCAGGTACTCGAGCTTCTTGAGGAAGTCGGAGTCGAAACCGAGTGCCACTGGGAGCCGAAAGGGCGAATCAGGCGTCGGGCGACACGCCGGCCAGGAGTTCCTTGACCATCACGTCGGCGTCGACCTGCTCGGCCTCACCCTCGAAGTTCATGAGCACGCGATGGCGCAGCGCGGGCAACGCGACCGCGCGCACGTTGTCGGGCGAGACAAACGCCTGCCCGTGCGTGAGTGCGTGAATCTTGGCCGCCAGCACCAGCGCCTGTGCCGCGCGCGGGCTGGCGCCGTAGCGCACGTACTTCTTGATCATCGGCGTCGCATACGGCGAATGCGGATGCGTGCCCAGCGTCAGCCGAATCGCATAACCCTGCACCGGCTTGGCAATCGGCACCAGGCGCGCCGCGTGCCGCATCTTCAGAATCTCCTCCCCGTCCACCACACGCTCCACCTGATCGGTCGACGCCTGCGTCGTCCTCTCGAGGATGGTGTGCATGGCCTCTTCACCGGGATAGGTGACCTTCAGCTTGAAGAAAAACCGGTCGAGCTGGGCTTCCGGCAGCGGATACGTGCCTTCCATCTCGAGCGGGTTCTGCGTGGCGAGCACCAGGAACGGCTGTTCGAGTTTGTAGGTGGTCTTGCCCACCGACACGCTCATTTCCTGCATCGCTTCCAGCAGCGCCGACTGCGTCTTGGGCGTGGCGCGGTTGATTTCGTCGGCCAGCACCACGTTGGCGAAGATCGGCCCGGGCTGGAACTCGAAGAACGTGCCGCCCGCGTCGTGCTCCTGCACGATGTTGGTGCCCACGATGTCGGCGGGCATCAGGTCGGGCGTGAACTGGATGCGCGAGAACTTCAGGTGCAGCACGTCGGACAACGTGTGGACCAGGCTGGTCTTGCCGACGCCCGGAATCCCTTCGAGCAACACATGACCGCCGGCCAGAAGCGCCGTCACCGTGTTCGAAATGATGTCTTCGTTGCCGACGATGCGGCGTCCGACTTCCTTCGTGATGCGAACGAAACGTTCCTGGAACTGATCGATGTGGTGTTCGACGGCTGTGCTCATTGGCGACGATTGAAGTAACGCTGAAGGAGCGACCGGTGCGCCTCCGGAACTGGAGGCGGCAGGGCCGCGCGGCTGCGATCGAATGTGATGGGGGCCGGCACACGGGTGAAGCTCACCTTGGCCTGGCTCTGTTCCGTCTTGCGGCGCAACTCGGTGTCGATGTTTTCACCGAGCAGATCCTGCTGCGCCTGAATCGTTTCCTGCCGCAGCGCCTGCTGCAGCGCCTTGAGGTCGACCAGGCCCTGGCCGCCCTGGTTGCCGCCGGCGCCGGGCCGCGAGTCGCCGCCCATCGCGCCGCCGCCGCCCTGCATCATCTGGCCTTCCTTGGCGTCGGACGCGGCCTCGCGCACCATCTGCATGTTGGCCTGCTGGGCCATTTCCGTGGCTTCGGCGCCTTCGCCGGCATTGCCCTTTTCGCCGGTCTGCTCGGACGCGCCAGGATTGTTCTGATTCGTGTCGCTCTTGTTCGGGTCCGCGTTGGCCAGGCGGTTGGCGAGATCCTCGAGCGACCAGCGCACGTCTTCGGGCAGGCCCGCGTTGGTCTCGGCCGCCTGTTCGGTCTTGGCCGCCAGCTTGTCGCCTTCATCGTCGCTGGGCTTCATGCCGCCGGCTTCGGCCGCTTCACCCTTGGCCAGGTCGCTTTCCTTCAGCGCATCACCCAGCTTGCCCAGCAGGTCGCGCAGCTCGTCCATCTTGAGCCGCGCCTCCTCGGGCGTCAGACCACCCTCGCCGATTTCGCCCAGCAGCGCGTCGATCTTCGCCTGCAGGTCGTCGGGCAACATCTCGCCCGCCATCGCCTGCGCAATCTCTTCGGGCGTCAGGCCCTGGTCGCGCAACGTGGCGGCACGCGAGCGCGGCCCGATCACCAGCGCCACAACGGCCATGGCGACCAGCGCGCCCGAGGTCATCCACTGCTTGCCGGCCTTGACGGGCGGATACAGCGCCGCCCAGTCGACCGACTGAATCTTTCGGGAGGCCTGCTGCAGGTGATACCCGGCCCATTCGGCGTCTTCACTGGACTGCCCGCTTCGCGCAGACTGGCCTGCGAACCAGTGCGCGGAATGCAGCTCGCCGGCCAGTTGCGCGTCGGCGTCGATGCTGGCGGCTGCGGCGTCGGACACCGGCAGCGCCCGCCCCCCCCACCACGCGGCAATCAACAGGCCCGCGGCCAGGGCCACCAGGGCCACGGCCGGCACGGCCAGACTCCAGCCAAACCAACGGCTGCCAGCGGCCAGCAGCAGGGCCACGCCCGCGGCATACGGCGCCAGCGCCGCCACGCGGCCACGCGCCAGCCGGGCCCGGCGTCGTCGATCGATATCGGCGACGGCCGCGCGCAAATTGGGGTCGGAAGCAGGGACCTGTCCGCTCATCGGCTATCTAGGGTGCTTACGATATCCGAAGACGAATCATTTACGAACAGCACTGGGACGAATCGCCGCGTACGGAGGGCGGCCCGTTCTTGGGGCCGGAGTGTGCGTAGGGCGGCCCGTCCTTGAGGCCGCCGTGTGCGTAGGGCGGCCCGTTCTTGGGGCCGCCGTGATCGCGGCCGGCAGATCCGGCCGCGCTACGTACACCTAGCGCACCCGCACGTCCTGACTCTTGCGCTCGCCATCGGCGAGCGTCACGGTGATGGCCGCGGGCACCAGCGACTCAAGCAGGTCGCGGCTGGCCAGTTCGCGGGTGTCGAGTTCGCTGACCACGGCCAGGTAATACGACCCGGCCGGCAAACCCGCGATCACGAAACTGCCGTCGCTGGCCGGCTGGACCGACTGGACCCGGCGGCCCCCGGCCCGCCAGTGCGCGCGGTCCGTGGAAAAGACCACTACGGGATAGTCGGCCACGGCGCGCGACCCGGCGTCGAGCACCCGGCCCGTGAGCTCCGACGGCTGATCGGTCAACGTGACCACCACCCCAGACAGGCTCAGACCGTTGCGCAGGTCCAGGCCCTCGTCGGCCAGCTCACGATCGCCCACACGCACCGACTTGACCATCCACCCGCGGCCCGGTTCGGTGGCCATCATCCGCATGCCGGGCATCATGACCGTCAGACGGTATTCGCCGGGCATCAGCCCCGTCACGTTGAAGGTGCCGTCGGCCGCCGCGGTGCTCGTCGACAGGTTGCTGGCGAACATGGCCACGTCGGGCAGGCCCCCGAGCGCGGTCTGACTGCCCACCCCCACACGCACCGATGTCGCCGCCGGCGGCGTGCCGCCCTCGAACACCAGCGACCCGGACACCGACAGGCCTTCCTGCAGCCGGAGCGACAGCGGGCCGACCGGCTGACCGTTCACCTCGATGGACTCGCGCGCCCACCACAACACGGCGCCGCGGCCGGTTGGTAGCGACATGCCCATCATCGTGCTCAGGCCCATGTTGCCCGCGATGGGCCGGCCGTCCGACATCACGCGAACGACCACGTCGTAACGCCCGGGCGCCACCCCCGACACGGTGAACGCCCCGCCGGCGCCCGCGTTGCCGCGGCCGGCGCCCAGCACCTGCGACACCAGTTCCTCCTGGCCGGTGGAGGCCGGCGGCTGCAAGACGATGGGTGCGCCGATGGCCGGGTTGCCGTCGGGCCGCAGCACCGTGCCCGTCACCGTGGTCGTGGGCACCATGCCAACTTCGAAGTCGAGGCCGGCGCGTTCTTCGCCGGCCGACACCTGGATGATGGCCGCGTCGGCCAGCACTTGTGTGCCGGGGTAATAGGTGGACGCGCGTTGCACCGTGGGGCCCGGATCGGGTGCGGGCAACGCGCCTTGCGCCTGCAGCGCTTCGGCCCAGCGCACGTCGGACGCCAGCGTCTGACGCATGTCGGTGGTCGACGCCATGAACGCGGTCTCGCGCACCTGCACGACGTACTGCCCGGCCGGCAGGCCGTAGATTCGGTAGGCCCCGAGATCATCGGTGGTCACCGGACTTGCCACCATCGACGTGACGCGCGCGCCGTTCACCATCACGACGCCCAGCCCCATGACCGACACCCCAGCCGCCGGCCGGCCGCTCGGCAGCCGCACCGTGCCGGCCAGCACGCCGCCCTTGTGCATGCGCAGCGTGACGCCGGTCACGGCCTCGCCGTCGTTGACCACCACGGGCACGCCCCCTGGCTGCCCGGCAAGCGAGCGCATGCTGCGGTTGGCCGCCACCCACGCCGGCTTCTGGGAGGTGACGAGGTAGTTGCCGGCGGCAAGGCCATCAATCTGGAAGCGTCCCTGCTCGTCGGACACGACGGCCTGGGGCAACGCCAGCTGGCTTCGCGAGACGAGCACCGTAACGTTCCGAATCGGCTGCGGCGTCTCCCCTGTCGTCATCACCACGCCGGCAATCGAGCCCGTGCCGCGCGGCGCGGCCGGTGTCGCGGCGCCTGCGCGATCGCGCGCGGGCGGCTGTTGCGCCAGCAACGCCGGCGCAAGGATCACCGCGCACAGCCACGGCACCAGCACCATCAATCGGCGTCCCATCACTGCACCCGCAACGCGACCGTGCGCGTCTCCCCGTCGCCCAGGGTCACCGCGGTCGCCACGCGCGCGAGCCGCTCGAACGTGGCGGGGTCCTGGGTATCCACCGCGTCGGTGTTCGACACGGCGACCACGAGGTACTCCCGTGGTGGCAGTCCCTCCATGGTGAACGTGCCGGCCTCGGCCGCGCGGGTCACCCGCAGCACGCCCGTGTTCATGCCGCCGCTCACCCACTCGCGCCACGCCGCGGGAAACACGACCACGGTCGCCCCGGCATCGGCCGCGCCTGCCGCCGCCTGCACGGTACCGTTCAGCGCCGAGGCGCGGTTGGTGAACGTCACCACCGCGCCGGTGATGTCTCGGTCATCCAGATCGAACGCGTCGTAGGTCACATCGCGGCCGTTGATCACGATCGACTTCAGGAAGAACCCCGACGGCGCCCGCCCACCCTGCAGGGTCAACGCATACCGGCCGGGCGGCGAGCCGGCCGTCACGAACGTCCCGTCGTCACTCACGCGGCCCGTCTGCCCGAGGAACGCCGACCCACTGGCCGTCCAGTCGAGGCTGAGCGGGGTGAGTGTGATGGCCAGCTGATTCAGATTGGACGGGGCCTGCGCGCCCTGAAACTCGACCCGGCCGGCCACCGTGGCGCCGGCGCCCAGTGTGATGGCCAGGTCGGTCACGTCGCGTTCGACCGTGAGCGGCGCCTGCGCAAACAACGTGCGATTGTCGTTGGGGCTCTGCGCGAACATCGCGGCCATGCTGGCGCGCATCTCTTCGGGGATCTCGGCCAGCTGGGCGGCGGTGGGCGCCGCGGGCCGGGCCGGCCGCACGACACGCAGCACGTAGCTGCCCTGCGGCACACCGGCCATCAGAAACGAGCCGTCGGCGCGTGTGGTGGCCGCGGCCACATCACTCATCGCATCCACCACCATCGATTCAGCGGCGTGTCTGAGCCGCACGCCGATGTTGGCGGCGGGCCCCGTGGGGCCCATCACCACGCCGCTGATGGTGACCGTGGGCAGCAGCGGCAACGTGACGTTGACACCCGCGCGTTCCTCACCGGACTTCAGCGTGAACATCGTGGCGGCCGACGAGACGTCGACACCCGGCGCGTACCGCGACGCGTAGGCGCGCCAGCCGCCTTTGCCATCCGGCTGCGGCACGCCGCCCGACTGCGTCCCGACGATCATGTCACCCATGCGGATACCGACCGACGCCATCGCGCCGCCCGACAACGCCATCTCCATGAAGGCGGCGCTGTTCTGCGTGATGTTGCCCTGCATGGCCGCCTGGATCAGCCCGTCCATCACTCCCGCCGGCCCGCTCACCATCGTTTGCGGCACCGACACGATGTAGTCGCCCGGTGTCAGTCCGCCCAG
Source organism: uncultured Solibacteraceae bacterium (assembly GCA_964471115.1). Lineage (GTDB taxonomy): Bacteria > Acidobacteriota > Vicinamibacteria > Vicinamibacterales > SCN-69-37 > SYFT01. The sequence continues at coordinate 4,812 of CAYYFE010000017.1, read as the reverse complement.
GCGGAACACGCCGCGGTCGTCGGTCTGCTGGGTGTTGCGCGCGGTGAACGTGGGCTGGCCGCGGGTGAATCCGCGGCGCATCGCGCGCACCATCACGCCGGGTAGCGGCTCGCCTGCGTCATTGGTGATCACACCTGACAATGCGGCGGACCTCCAGATCCGCATCGTCACCTCGCGCACCCGCGTGCCCGGATCGATCGTCAACGTTTGGGCGGGGCCTTCGGGCCGCGTCTGGCCGTAACTCGCATTGATGTAGCCGGGCGAGGCCACCGTCAGCGTGGCGGCGCCCGCGGGCACGTCGCGCACCACGAAGCGGCCCTCACTGGTCGTCAACACGCGCAGTTGATTGGTGCCCGGCCCGCCACTGCGGGCATTCGGCGCGGCCGGCGGCGAGCCTGCGGGCCGCACGATCACGGTGACCACCGCGTCACCCACGGGCTGGCCGGTGTCCGCGTCCACGACGCGCCCGAGCAACACCGCCCGCGCGGTGTTCTGCGCCGCTGCCGGCGGCGCCACCTGCCCCGCCTGCGGCGCCATCCCCCACGCCACCAGCCCCGCCAGCACGCAACCACCAAGCCTCAACAGCCGTGTGTGCATCGCTTCGTCCCCCGCGTCCGGTCAGGCTAGCACCTTCATCTGGACGATTCCGGACGGTTGGTACAAGAAAATGTAGGGCGCCCCGAACTGCCGGGGCGCCAAGCTCGCGGCCGGGCGGATCCGGCCGCGCTACGCACGAGCCCCAATGGTCTCCCTGATCCCTGTGCCCTATGCCCTGTGCCCTGTGCCCTTCTTCTTTACTGTCATTTAATGATTTCCCCCCTTGCATTTGGCAGCATTGACCCACCATGACTCCGACCTTGCGAACTGTGGCCTTCACAGTCCTGACGGTGCTGGCCTTGGCCGGCGCCCGGGCATCCAGTCAGATCTCCGTCAGCAGCAGCGGCGGGCCGCTGCCTCAGGGGCTGGCCGACCTCGTGGGCGGTCCGCAGGCCGGCACCAAGCCGATGGAAGCCGGCACGGGGCTCATCATGGGCCGCGTGGTGGACGGCGCCGGGGGCGGCGGCGTCCCGGGCGCCATCGTCACGCTGACGCTGGCCGGGTTCACGCCGCTGCGCGCGCAGGCCGATGGCGACGGCCGGTTTGCGTTCCGCGCGTTGCCCAAAGGCAATTTTTCGATTTCGTCGACACGGCCCGGCTGGGCCGATGGCGCCGCGGGCCGGACGCGGCCCGGTGGTCCGGCGCGCGGCGTGACGCTGACCGACGACCAGCGCGTGGGTGATATCGAGATTCCGATGTGGCGGCACGCGTCGATCAGCGGCGTCGTGCTTGATGAAAACAACGAGCCGCTGGTCGGCGCGCAGGTGCGCGTGTTGCGACGCGAGTTCAACGCCGGGTATCGCCGCCTCACCCTGGGCGCGTCGGACACCACCGATGACCGCGGCCAGTACCGCATCAGTGGTCTTGAGGCCGGGGAATACCTCGTTGTGGTGCCGATCATTCACCGGCCCTCGCTTGACGCGATGATGAGCGGGCTGCGTGACGGCGCCATGGCCGCCGCCGGTGGCGGAGGCGGGGGCGGCATGATGGTGGCCATGCGCGTGGAAGCCACGGCCAGTGCGGCCGGCGCGCCCATGGTCATCTCGAGCCTCGATGGCGCCGTGCCGGCCGCGGGCACCACGCCCGAGGGCCTGCCGCTCACCTATCAGACCGAGTACTACACCGGCGCATTGGCGGCCGCGCGGGCCACGCCCGTGGTGGTCGCGCACGGCGAAGAACGCAGCGGTGTGGATTTCACGATGCGGCCCGTGCGCGCGTTGTCGATCGCCGGCCAGGTCACCGGCCCCGAGGGCCCAGTGGCCGACGTGCAGATTCAACTGCTGCCGGCCGACGCCGCGGAGATGACCACACCGATCGAGACGGCCACGGCCAGTTCCGACGCCGACGGCAACTTCCGCTTCGACATGGTGCCGGCCGGACAATACACGTTGCGCGCGCTCAAGCGCCCGCGTGTCGCCGGCAACGAAATGATGTTCACGCAGACCAGCGGCGTCACGACGGTGGTGCGCCAGTCCATCGAACGCTCCGCGGCAAGCGCGCCGCTGCCCAACGAGCCCACCCTGTGGGCCGAGGTGCCCGTCGGCGTCGGCACGCAGGACCTGGCCGGCGTGGGCATCGCCCTGCGAACAGGGCTGACGGTGAGCGGCACCGTGAACTTCATCGGCAGCGCCACGCAGCCCACACCCGAGCAGCGCGCCGCGATCAACATCATGCTGGAACCCGCCGACGGGCGCACGGCCGGCCTCACCGGAATGGTGCGTGGACGCGTGGATGCCAATGGCACCTTCACCACGATGGGCGTGGCAGCCGGCAAATACGTCCTGCGTGTGATGGGCGCGCCGCCGGGATGGTCGTTGCGTGACGCGGAACATGGCGGCCGCGACATCACGTCGGCTGCCGTCACGCTGGACGGCGAGAACGCCACCGGCGTGGTGGTCACCTTCACCGACCGCACCAGCGAGGTCAACGGCTCGGTGCGTGACGCCAGCGGCAACCCGGACGCGCGCGCGTCGGTCATCGCCTTCCCCACCGATCAGGCCCTGTGGGTCGACACCGGCTCGCAACCGCGCCGGCTGCGTCAGGTACGCGCGGGCCAGGACGGGTCCTATCGGCTGCAGGGCCTGCCCGCCGGCGACTACTACGTGGTCGCGATCGACGATGCGTCGGTGGCGCAGTGGCAGGACCCGGCGTATCTCGGTCAGATTTCGCGGTCGGCGACGCAGGTGCGGCTGCTCGACGGCGACACACGAACGCAGCAGCTTTCGACCGTGCGAGGTGAACGATGAAGCCTTCCATTCTCGCGCTGGTGCTGGCCTGCGCGACGGCCACCGTGGCCGCGCAGATGCAGATGATGCCCGGGCAGGCGCGCGACACACGCGTGGCGCCCATCGGTCCGGCGGAAATCACCGGGGTGATTCTCACGGACGGCGACATGTCGCAGCCGGTCCGGCGCGCGGAAGTGCGCGCGTTTGCGCCAGGCGCGGCGCCGATGACCGTCTACACGGACGCGGAAGGCCGGTTCGCGTTCCGCAATCTTCCCTTTGGCCGCTACACCATCGAGGCGAACAAACCCGGCTACGTGCGGTTGTCGTACGGCGCGCGGCGGTACGACCGCGCGGGCACGCCTGTCACGGTGACTGACGCCAGCCGCACACATACGCTGCAGATGAAGATGACGCGTGGCTCGGTCATCACCGGGCGCATCGTCGACGAGTTCGGGCAGCCGGCAGCCGGCGCGCGTGTCTCGGTGCAGCAGGTGCGTGTCGTCAATGGCGAGCGCACGCTGACGCCCGTGCCCATGGTGTCCGCCATTCTCGGCGAGGCGACCGATGACCGCGGGATCTACCGGCTCTTCGGACTGCCGGCCGGTGATTACCTGGTGTCGGCCACGCCGAGGTCGAGCGGCGCGGGCGACATTCGCCGCATGACGGATGCCGAGTTGCAGGCCGCGCGGCAGGCCCTCACGCAGCCCAACGCGGCCGGGATTGATGCGGGCCGGCCGCAGACGCTGGGGTACAGCCAGATGTATTACCCCGGCGTGCTTGGCGTGAACGACGCGGCCGTCGTGTCGGTGGCCGCGGGCGAAGAACGCGCCGGCGTGGACTTCACCGTCTCGCTCGTGCGCACAGCAACGCTCGAGGGCACCGTCATCACGCCCGGGGGTGTGCCGCCCGAGTCGGTGCAGCTTTTCCTCACGCCGAAGACCGGCGGCACCACGTCGATCGCCGGCACCACTGAGACACGCATGGTGTTTACGGCCAGCTTCGCTGGCGGCGCCACCAACCGGCGTGTCCAGCCCGACGGATCGTTCACCTATGCCGGTGTCGCGCCGGGGTCGTACACGCTCAACGCGCGCGCCAATCGCGAGGGTGGCGTGCCGCTGTGGGCGTCGGCCGATGTGATCGTTGACGGCACCACCATCAGCGGCATCACGCTGGCGTTGCAGGACGGGCTCACGGTGGCCGGCCGGCTCGAATTTGACGCCGACGGCGTGGACGCGCCCGACAACTTCTCGCGCGCGAGGCTGTTGATGTTGCCGGCCGCCGGCGGCGCGGTCAACGTCATGGTGGCGACCGGGCCCAATGCGCTGGGCCAAACCACCATTTCGCCGGATGGCCGGTTTGCCATTCCCGGCCTCACGCCCGGTCCGTATCGTGTGTCGGCCAACTTCAACACGCCCGAGGCCAACTGGGTGCTCAAGTCGGCGATCATCAAGGGCAAGGATGCGCTGGACCTGCCCTTCACGCTCGAGCCGTCCGACACGATCACCGATGCGGTGTTGACGTTCACCAATCGCACGCAGGAGTTGTCGGGCACGCTCTCGGACGCCTCGCAGCGCCCCGCGCCCGACTACACCATCGTCATCTTCCCGGAGGATCGCGCGTTGTGGGGCTCCACGCGCCGCATCCGCACCGCGCGGCCCGGCACCGACGGCCGGTACACGATCGCCAATCTGCCCGCGGGCGCCTATCGTCTCGCCGCGGTCACCGACATCGGCCCCGAGGAAGCGCGCGACCAGGCCGTACTCACCGACCTGCTCGCCGCGTCCATCCCCGTGGTCATCGCCGACGGCGAGAAGAAGACACAGGACATCCAGATTCGCTAGCACCGGCGTCCGTCGTACGTAGGGCGGCCCGCGTACGTAGGGCGGCCCGCTCTTCGGGCCGCCGTGCGCGTCGTACGTAGGGCGGCCCGCTCTTCGGGCCGCCGCGATCGCGGCCGCCAGACCCGGCCGCGCTACGTACACCCGGCCGC
>CAYYFE010000016.1:0-76770 GCA_964471115.1 uncultured Solibacteraceae bacterium | reverse complement strand
CGGCACGGCCGGTGGCCGCCTGAATCGCGCGATTGCGTTCAGCGCGCTCCACGCCGTCCAGGCGCGAACGCTCCACGTAGTCGAGCACACGCGTGGGTGTGGTGATGTCGGCGCCGGCGGCCACCAGCGCGCGCATCGCCGGCACGCGATTCTGCGAGGCCGCGAACACCAGCGGCGTGCGCCCGTGGGTGCCGTCCACCGCGTTGACATCGGCCTTGCGCGCGAGCAGGGCCGCGATGGCTTCGACACTGCCCGCCTGCGCCGCCAGATGCAGCGGCTGCACGCCGGTCCCGGTCACGGCCGACGCGGACGCACCCGCCGCGAGCAGGCGCGCGACGACGTCGGCGTGGCCGCGCGCGCTCGCCAGATGCAGCGGCGTGTACAACGCGAGCCGCGTGCGGGGGTCGACCTGCGCGCCGGCCGCGAGCAGGCGATCCACGAGCGGCAGGCGGCCCTGCTGGGCGGCCCAGTGCAGCGCGGTCATGCCGTCGCCCTGCGCGACGTTCACGTCCGTGCCCGACGCCAGCAGCTTGTCCACCGCCGCGGCGTCTTCCCGCATCACGGCGTCGGCCAGCGGCGCCTGCTGCCAGGCCGCCCGCACACCGGCGCCCGCGGCCAGCGCCACGACCAGCGCGCCCAGGGTGCGCGCGACCCACCGCCCTCTGCTTCTGCCGATCATGTCGTTACGCTCCCGCCGGCGCCGTGAAGGAGAACTCGCCGGTGCTGTCGCCGAACGACTGCAGGTCGTCGAGCCCCATGCGGCGCATGACGCTCAACATGACGTTGGCCATCGGCGTGTTGTCCTCGGCCTTGAAGTGCACGCCGCCCTCGAGGGCGCCGTTGCCCTTGCCCAGCATGATGAACGGGCAGTTGCGGTGGTTGTGCACGTTGCCGTTGGCCATCGGCGACCCGTACATGATGAGCGTCTTGTCGAGCAGACTCGCGTCGCCTTCCATGGTCGACTGGAGCTTCTCGAGGAAATACGGCAACACCGCCACGTGGAACCGGTTGATCTCGCCGAACTCGCGGATGCGCGCTTCGGCCGCGCCGTGGTGCGACGCGTTGTGGAAGCCCGTGTCCGATCCGCTGCCGGGATACACACGGCCGGACCCGTCGCGCCCGAACTTGAACGAAAACACGCGCGTGCTGTCGGTGATGAACGCCTGCAGCTGCAGGTCGAACATCAGCTTGACGTGTTCCTCCCACGAATCGGGCACCCCGGCCGGCGCGCCGGGCAGTTCGCGGGTCTCGCCGCTGGTGTTGCGCGCTTCGATGCGCTGGATGCGCTGTTCGATCTCGCGGAGGTTGGTGGCGTACTGATCGAGCCGCTGGCGATCGGCCGGCCCCAGATCGCGGCGCAGGCCGTTCATCTGGGTGACGAGCAGGTCGAGAATGCTGCGGTCGGTGGCGCGGCGTTCGGCGCGCTGCTCGGGGGTGCCGCCCGCGCCGAACAGCAGCTCGAACACGACGCGCGGGTCGCGCACCATCGGCAGCGGTTCGGTGGGCGACGCCCAGCTGATCGTGTCGGTGTAGACGCAGGCGTAGCCGTAGGCGCAGCCGCCGGCCTGGTCGACCGGCTCGATGCTCAGCTGCATCGACGGAATCGGCGTGTCCTGGCCGAAGCGTTTCACGTAGATCTGGTCGATCGAGGTCCCGACGCGCACGTCCGACCCCTGGGTGAGTTTCGGATGCGCGTGGGTGTACATGACGGCCGACGACCGGAAGTGGTCGCCGCCGACTTCGGCGGGCGACTGGGCCTCGGCCATCCGCGCGTCGGTGTTGCTGACGATCGTCAGGTAGTCACGGAACGGCTCGAGCGGCGCGAGACTGCCCTTGCTGAGATCGAAGCCGCGCCCGACCTTCTCGGGGTTCCACAGGAACTGGGTCGCGCCGAAGGGGCTGCAGCCCGCCGCGCCGTGCACCTGCTCGATGCAGACCAGGCGCGTGCGGTCGGCCAGCTGGCCCGCGGTCGTCTGCGCGAACAGCCGCCGCGCCGGGATCATCGCGTCAAACAGCGGCAGCGCCACGGTGGCGCCCAGTCCGCGCAACACCGTGCGCCGCGAGAGATGTTTGCCCGTCAGATACATGTTGCGTCCTCCAAAAGTGTCCCGCGCTCAGTGCGCCAGCGCCGGCGCCGCCAGCGCCGTGCGGAACGCCTGACTGTTGACCACGCCGTTGATCAGCGCCGACAGCCGGTACCCCGACGCCCGCGCGTCCCGCACGATGCGGCGGATGGTCGGCATGTCGGCCGGCTCCACGCGCCGGCCCAGCGCATACGCCATTAGCTGTTCCGTGAAATACGTCACCATGACGTCGGTCCGCTTCACCAGCGCCGCGCGCAGGTCGGCCGGCCCGGTGACCGTCGAACCGTCGAACAACACGCTCGACGTCTGAATCAGGTTGCCCCGGTCCCGGATGCGCCAACCGCCGTCGACATCGAAGTGTTCCAGCGCCAGCCCAATCGGGTCGATGACGTTGTGGCACGAACTGCACGCCGGATTTTCGCGGTGCATGGCCAGCTGCTCGGCCACCGAGAAGAACCGGCCCTCGCGCGCGCTGCCCGCTTCTTCGAGGTCGGGGATGTTGGGCGGCGGGGGCGGCGGCGGGCTGCCCAGCAGCACCTCGAGCACCCAGCGGCCGCGCAGCACGGGCGACGTGCGGTTGCCGTGCGAGGTCAACGTGAGCACGCTGCCGTGCCCCAGCAGGCCGCGCCGCATCTGGTCGGGATACGTCACGCGCCGGAACGCCGGGCCGACCACGCCGGTGATGCCGTAGTGCCGCGCCAGGCGCTCGTTGACGAACGTGTAGTCGGCCGTCAGCAACTCGGGCAGCGGCCGGTCGGCGCGCACGAGGTGGTCAAAAAACGCCTCGGTCTCGTGCTGCATCGCGTCGGCCAGCGCCGCGTCGAAATAGGGATAGTCGAGCGCGTCCGGTTCGACCTTGTGCAGGTCCTGCAGCCGCAGCCACTGCGCGGCAAACCGTGTGGCCAGCGCCTTCGACCGCGGGTCGGCCACCATGCGCTTCACCTGCTGCGCGAACACGCCGGGGATCGACAACTGCCCGCGGCCCGCCACCTGCACCAGTTCGCGGTCGGGAATCGTGCCCCACAGGAAAAACGACAACCGCGACGCCAGGTCGACGTCGCTCACGCGATACACGCCGCCCGACGTGCCCGCCGGCGCTTCTTCGAGGCGGAAGATGAAGTGCAGGCTCGACAACATCGCCTGCAGGGCGGTGCGCAGACCGCCATCGAACCCGCCGGCCTGCGCGCCGCGCGTGAAGAACGGCATCAGTTCATCGACGTCCGCCCGGGTCACCGGACGCCGGTACGCCACCGTCGCCAGCCGCTCGAGGATCTGCCGCGCGCACGGGCCGTCCTCGGCGGGCGAGGCCGGCCGGCACGTCAGGACGGCCGCGCGAATGGGATGCTCGGACACCCCCGCCGTCTTGAACGGCCCGGTAATCGCGAAGTTGCGCAGATGCGGCAACGTCGTCACGCCGTAGCCCAGGCCGATCTGCGTGTCGGCCAGCGTGTGGTCGACCGGCTTGATGTAGTCGTCTTCGACGCCTTCGAACTCGCGGAGGAAGGCCGCCGCCACCCGATGCGGCCCCGCCGTGACGCGGATGGGTTCGGTCGACACCGACAGCCCGTCGGGTGAGGACTCCGAGATCCAGCGATCGACCTTGAGCAGCGCCACCCGCGCGCCGTCGATGGAGACCTCGAGCTGGATGTTGCCGATCGTCCGGCCGTACAACTCGCCTTCCGGCGCGCCGTGCAGCAGCATCCGGAAGCGGTACTCGCCGTCGGCCGGGAAGTTGTGCACCACCGCCGTGCCGCCGCGCGTGCCCATCGGCGCGCCGTCGACATGATCGCGCTGCGACTTGGTGCGCGGCACGTCGTAAATCGCCGAGGTCGGTTCGGCGACCGGGTCGCCCAGCACGACGCGGCTCACATGCGTGGCGGCGCGCAGGTACCCCTGCAGCACCGTGGCCGAGGGCATCTGCACGTCGGCGATGTTGTCGAAGCTGGCGCTGATCGTATCGGCGGGCAGGAACGCCTCGACGTCGATGTCCACGCCGAAGATCGTCCGGATCGCGGCCGCGTATTCCGCGCGGTTGAGCCGCTGGAACGACCGTCGGCCCGGCGGCGGCGTCGCCGCCGCCCGATCGAGCGAGCTTTCGATGGCTTCGGCAAGCGCCACGCGCTCGGCCTCCGTCGGCTGGTCGAACCCGGCCGGCGGCATCATGCCGGCGCGCAGCTTGCGGACCATCTTTTCGGCGAGCACGGCGTGGGTGGACGCGGCCGCCACCTTGAAGGGATCGAGCGACATCTCCCCCTTCAGGTCATCGTCGTTGTGGCAGCTGATGCAGTACTGCTGGATGAGCTGATCGGCGTCGACGGCGGCCGGCGGCGCCGGCGCCTCGGCGGGCGCGTCAGGCCGGCTGGCCGACAGCGGCATCGGTCCGGCGACGACACCCGCGCGCAGGCCGATGGCCGCGACAAGAATTCCCGTTCCAAGTCCAAGTACGACCCGCGTCATGCCACCCCCGTGAGAACCCGGGACAATCCTACAGCGGGTCGCCCTGCCACGAACCCCCGATTTTCGTCGGAAATCTGCGGTATAGTCCCGCGCACATGTCGCTCCCCCGGGCCGTGTTCGTGGCGTTTGTTGCGCTGATTCTGACGACCCCTTTCCCGCTCTCGGCCCAGTCCCGCGAGCCCGTCCCCACTCCGGTGCAGGTCAGTTTCCCGGCCAGCCAGCCGAGACCCGAGGTGGGCCGGTTCGCGTTCTACTCCGGCGAAGCGGATGCCGTGGGCGTCGTCTTCGCGATTCCCCCGAGCACGGTCTTCAGCCCCAGCCGGGTCGCCGTCAAGGTGACCGGCGGCAACGGTCCGCTCCAGCTGCGTCTGCGCAACGACCTGTCCGACCGCTGGGATCGCACGGAGACCACCGACGCGTCCGGATTCGTGGAGATCAAGTACCGCACCGAGGGCACGGCGTCGCTTCTGGTGCAGACACCCGAGCCGGGTGTGCGCCGCACGTTCGACATCGTGTTCTACCAGGGCCGGGAAGTGCCGGTGCACAGGCTGATGCAGACGCCCTTCCTGACGCCGGAACAGGCGGCCGCGCGCGGGCCGGCCACGCAGGCGCCCTCGTCTGCCGGTGGCGCAGCCCCCCCGCCGGCAGCCGCGGCGGCCGAGGCCACCGAGCCGGCCGAGGCGCCCGGTACGCCCGTCGTCCTGTGGGTGATCGCCGGCCTGCTGGCGGTCCTGATCGCCATGGGCGGATTGCTGCTGGCGCGGAGGAAATCGTGATGACACTCTCCCGTATCACCGCCACCCTTGCGGGGGCCCTGCTCTTGTGTCCCGGGCTGGCCGAGGCCCAGGGCCGGGCGTCACTCGGCAGCCACGCGGCCTCGGCGCTGCGCGGGTACGCCGATGATGTGCAGAGTGTGCGGGGCGACCTGGACGGCGCCGGCGATGCCGCATCCACCGCAGCCGGACGCGTCGAAGGCGCCATGGAAGGCCACAACGCGCTGGCCGACCTCGACCGGCAGCTCGACGGCGCGCTCGACGACCCCGAGCCGGACGTCCCGCCGGTGCCGGCCGGCTGCCTCGCGCGCGGCGCGGCCTGCGAGGAGTGTTACGGCCGCGCGTACGAACAGCTGGCACGGTCGCGCCTCCTGTTGCTGCGCGCGCGGGCGCTGTTTGACGCCACCCACCGGTTCGCCTCGGCGGCGCAGGCGCACGGCGACAACGTCGCGCCGTCGACCCGTGAGGCCGCGATCGTCTGGGAGATGCAGAAGCCGCGCATCCGCGCGTCGCTCGCGCAGTTTGACGCCACCTACGATCGCAAGATCGCCGACATGCTGGCCGTCGTCCAGCAGACGCTGCGCGACATCGCGCTCTGCGAAAAGCTCTATTACGAGACCCAGGACTGGTACGAGCGCTTCGGGTTCATCTACTTCGAGTTCCTGCAGGCGCGCTACCAGCGCGGGTGACGCGCGCGTGATCGGTCGTCTGCGTGCTCTGCTGACTTCGCCGTCCGCCGCCTGGAGGGATATCGCGCAGGCGCCGCCCGGCGCCGCCCGTGTGCTGATCGGCTGGCTCCTTCCCTGGGCGCTGCTCCCCTTTGCGGCCTATCTGCTGCGCTTCTGGCTGTTCGCGTCCATCTTCGGGGCCCAGGCCAGCGTGGCGGTGGCCTCGACGCTCTTGGGCGACGCGGCCGGACGGTACGCGTTCCTCGTGGGCTGGACGCTGGCCGTCGCGTGGGTGACCGACGCGCTCGCCCCGCGTTTTGAGGGACGTCGCGGCTACGGGCGCGCCTTGACGGTGGTGACCGGCGCGTTGGCGCCGCTCTTCGTGTTGTCGCTGCTCACGATGCTGCCGCTCGTCGGCCTGCTCGTCTGGGCGGGCGTGCCCTGGGCAATCTGGCTGCTGCGGCGCGGCCTGCCGCCGGTCATGGGGTGTCCCGAGGCGCGGGCCTCGGCGTACGCGCTCACCGTCACGGCGGCGGCGATCCTGCTGGCGCTGCTCGCGCTGCTGATCCCCAGTTGCGCCGCGCCGGCCGCGCCCGGCGCCGGCGAACCGATGGCCGCGGTCGTCGCCCCGCTGCCGGAAGGCGCGCCGCTGCCCACCACGCAGGGCCGCGGCGCCACCTCGCCCGACGAACGCCTCGAGGGCGCCGACGACAAGGGACTGGGTGCCCTCAACCTCGATGACCTGGGCGGCAAGTCGATCGATGAACTCATCAAGGAGATGGTCGACCCGGAGAAGCTGAAGGAGCTCGAGCGGCTCAAGCGCGAGGTGCCGCGCGTCGAAGCCAACATCCCGTTCAAGCCCGCGGAGCCGTCCGCGCTCGGGGAACTGATGCCCCTGGAGGTCTGCGGCCTGGCGCGCACCGAGATCGAGAGCACACTCTCACGGCTGCCGGGCGGCGGGGAGGTGGCCATCGCCAAGGCGACGTTCGGCCGGCGCGGCCAGGGCTCGGTCCGCATGGAGATCGGCGACCGGTCCCCCACCGCGCTCGGGCTGTCGCAGATTCGGCGGCTCTTCCCGACACGCGATGTCACGACGGCGCGCGGCTACCAGCGCATGCGCACGGAGGGCGACGTGTTCATCGACGACCGCTGGGACCAACCCCGGCGGGAGAGCCAGTTCGTCATCGTGCTGGCCGACCGCTTCGCGGTCAGCGCCGTCGCCGAAGGCCAGTCCGCACCCGGCTGCGCGGAATCCGCCGTGCGGCGCGTCGACTGGAACGCCCTGCGCGCGATGATCGGCGCGCCCGCCCGGTGACCACCCCATGACCACGCAAACGCTGATCGTTCTGGCCGGCCTCGTCGCCTTTGCCGTCGCCCTGATGGCGCTCGGCCGCCTCAAGACACGCGACCTCGCGCAGTGCGCCGCGGCGCTGGGCCTGTCGCCGGTGCCCGACTCGCCCACGCGCAAGGACACGACCGCCGAAGGACGCCCCTGCCACGAACGCGACGTGGCGCGCGGCACCCTCGCGGGCCTGGCCGCCACGCTCGTCAACCGCAGCATTCCGCACGTCTACAGCCCGCGCAAGGACCGCGTCGCGACACAGTTCACCGTGCTGGCCCTCACGTTGCCGACGCCGCCGCCGGCCACACTGCGGTTGCAGCCCGTCAGCTGGAGCCGCGGCCTCGAAGGCTTCACGCAGGCGCCCCCGGCGATCGTCCCGACGGGAGACGCGGCGTTTGACGAGGCGTGGCACCTCTACACGGACGCCCCCACGGCGGCGCTCCTGGTGCTCGACGCCGAAGTGCGCGCCGCACTCGTCGGCCTGCGCGACAGCCTCGTGCCGGCCGGCCCGGCTTGGACCGAACGCGCCAACGCGACTTTGCTGCTGGGATCGTTCGAGATCACGCCACACCTGGCGCGCTACGTGGTGTTCGGGAGTCCGACTGCCGCCACCGGCACCAACGCCGCGCAGGCGGCGCCGCTGCTCGTTCGTCTGACCGGCCGCCGAAGCTGACGCGGCCGCGGCTCAGCGACGCGCCCGGCCCGGGACGAGCAGCCGCATGCCGATGTCGACCGCCGGAGCCGAGTGGGTCAGCGCGCCCACACTGATCACGTCCACGCCCGGCAGGGCGAACTCGCGAAGGGTCTGCAGCGTCACGCCGCCCGAGACTTCCACCACGGCTCGGCCCGCCACGATCGCGACCGCCTGGCGCACGAGCGCCGGCGGCATGTTGTCGAGCAACACCGCGTCGGCCCCGGCCCGCAGCGCGGCGCGCAGCTGAGCCAGCGTGTCCACTTCCACCTGGACCCGGGCCAGATGCGGCGCCTGGGCCCGCGCCCGCGCGACGGCCGCCCGCACCGACCCGGCCGCGGCCAGGTGGTTGTCCTTGATGAGAATGTGTTCGCCCAGCGAGGCGCGATGGTTCGCGCAGCCCCCGGCCCGCACCGCGGCTTTTTCGATCACCCGCCAGCCCGGCGTCGTCTTGCGGGTGTCCACCACACGCACCCCGGTGCCGGCCACCGCGTCGGCGTAGCGGCGCGCCAGTGTGGCCACACCCGACAGCCGCTGCAGGAAATTGAGCGCCGTACGTTCCGCCGTGAGCAGCGACACGGTCCCGCCGCGCACGGTCATCAGCCGGCGCCCCGCGCGCACGCGCGCGCCGTCGGCGACATGACGCTGGACGCGCAGCGTGGAATCCACACGCGCGAACACCTGGGCGGCCACGTCCAGCCCCGTCGCGACCAGCGGCTCCCCCGCTTCAATCACGGCCGCCGATCGATGGCCCTCGGGGAAGATCGCCCGGCTCGTCAGGTCGCCGTGACCGGCGTCTTCTTCGAGGGCCAGATCGATGAGGCGGGTGACAAACGGCGAACGCATCACGCGGGGACCGGCGAAAGTTCAAACATCCGATCCAGGCAGCGGGCAGCGCGCCGGCGGATGTCCTCGGGAACGTCGATGATCTGATCGGGCCGCGGCGACGCCAGCGCGTCGCGCAGGTTCTCGAGCGAATTGCGCTTCATGTGTGGACACAGGCGGCAGCCGCCCAGGAAGCGCTTGTCGGGCGCTTCCACCTGGAGGCGCCCCACCAGGCCGCACTCGGTCAGCATGAGGTAATACGCGGCGTCACTCTGCTTGACGAACTTCATCATCGCGCCGGTGCTGCCGACGAAGTCCGACGCGCGCGCGACGTCGGGTTCACACTCCGGATGCGCCACCACCGCGAGGCCCGGGAACCGCGCGCGCGCCGCTTCGATCTCCGCCGCGCCAAACTGGTCGTGCACGATGCAGGTGCCGTCGCTGGTGATGATCTCCTTGGTGATCCCCAGGCGCCGCAGGTCGGCCTCGAGGTTCTGCCCCATCAATCGATCGGGCACGAACAGAATGCGGTGTTCGGGCAGCTGGCTGACGATGGCCACCACGTTGGCGGAGGTGACGCACACGTCGGACTCGGCCTTCACCTCGGCCGAGCTGTTCACGTAGCAAACGACGGCGGCGTCGGGATACTGCGCCTTGAGCGCGCGCAGCTGCGCGCCGGTCAATGAATCCGCCAGCGAACAGCCCGCCTCGCGATCGGGCGCCAACACGGTGGCCTCGGGCGCGAGAATCTTGGCCGTCTCGGCCATGAACCGCACGCCGGCAAACACGATGACCGGCGACCGTGACTCCCGCGCCATGCGGCTCAGGTAATACGAATCCCCGCGATAATCGGCCACGCCGTAGACGATTTCGGGCTCCACGTACGAGTGCGCCAGCACCGTGGCGTGCCGTTCAGCCTTGAGCCGGGCGATGTCCAGCGTCAGGGGCGCAATCGAACGGCACGTGTCGAGGTTCCACACGCGGCCCTGCGGATCGCAGTCGACATGCATCAGCAGGCGCAGCAGCCGTTCGGCTTCCTGCTCGACTTGTAGGGACGGTTCGGTCAGCAACATCAGGAACAGGAGTTAGTGCAGCCGGAACTCCATCTGAATGATCACGACCATCGAGACGGGCTTGCCCTGATACCGCGCGGGACGGAACAGCCACTGGCGCGCCACACGCATCGCTTCTTCATCCAGACCGAAGCCGCGGTCCAGCGACTTGTGCACGCGCACGTCGGTGATCTGGCCGTTGGTGCCGACGACGGCTTCCAGTTCGACGATGCCCTGGATCTTGGCGCGCATCGCCTCGGGTGTGTACTTCGGATCGACCTGGCGAATCAGGACAGGGTTTTCCGCGCCGGTTCCGGGCCGCATCGCGCCCCCGCCAAAGCCGCCGCCCGTGCCGTCGCCAATGCCCGATCCCGTGCCGGGGCCGGAGCCGGTGCCGCGGCCCGTGCCGCCACCGCCGCCCGTGCCCGCACCCAGCGAGGGCGCCGCCGTCAGCCCCGTGATGACGCCCGACGTCTGCACCGGCAGCACCGCGCTGGTCTGCACCGGCGCCACCAGTGGCGGAGGAGGAGGCGGAGGCACGTCGACCTTCGGCACTTCGATTTTCGGCGCTTCGGGCAATTCGGCCTTCATCTCGAGCTTGGCGGGAGGCGCGGTCGACTGATTGCCGCCACCGCCGCCGCCACCGCCCGGGCCTTCCATGCGGATGAACGTGAGGTCGTAATCTTCACGCGGCGTGAACACCGGTTCGGGCGCCGGCGGCCGCCACGCGATGACGAGCGCAATCAGCAGCACCGCGGCGCCGTGCAGCCCCAGGGAGGCCGACATGGCGCGCCCCATCTTGCGCTGGTCGGCGTGCGAGAACTCGGAGGTCTCCGCCAGCCAGCCGTGCGACACCACACCCGGGCCGGAGGCGGCCGGTGCGGTCCTGCGGGTCTCAGGGGTGTCGTTCATGGCGCTCAGGGTGTCCTTTCCAGTATACGCATGTCGCCCCACACCGGGTTTACCTGCAAGACCGGTGCCCCGCGCCGCGTCCAGGGTGCTAGAATCGCGGGCAGGAGCACATCATGCCCAGCCTTGGCATTCCGGAACTACTCATCATCCTCGCCATCGTCATCCTCGTGTTCGGCGCCAGCCGGCTGCCGGAACTGGGCAAGGGCATCGGCAAGGGCATCCGCAACTTCAAGGACGCCACCAAAGGTGGCATGGACGACAAGTAACGGATAAGACGTCAGAGGACCACCCGCCGGTCTCCCACCCGCCGCGTCACCCGCTCGCGGTCGAGATGTTCGAGTAACGGAATCGCAAACTTGCGGCTCAGGCCCCACCGGGCCTTGGCGGCCGCCACATCCAGCGTCGCGCCGCTGCCCAACGCCGCCACCTCCCGCTTGAGCGCGTCGAGCGCCTCGCGGTGAAACCACAGATCACCCAACTTCATCAGCCGGCCGGCCTTGGTCAGTGCAAACACCACGCGTGTGACCACGGCCGGCGTCAGCCCTGACGATGCCGCCAGGGTGTTGGCATCGGGCGGCTGCAGTCCGGCGGCGCGCAGCGCGGCCTCCACACGGGCCGCCGCCGCGGCCTCTTCACCGGACACCGCGGGCCGATGCCCCGGCAGCGCCAGCCGCTCGGCATTGGCGATGCCGGCACGTGTGAGGATCTCGGCGAAGACCTCGGCCGGCACCGCACCGCGCGCTTCTTCCCGCGGCAGGCCGGCCTCGTCGGGATGGGCGCGATGGAACGTGGTCAGCGTCTGGGTCAGCGCCGCCGCCGCGCGCGCCAGCACCGCGGACGCGCACACGCGATCGTGGACGACACACACGCGGCCGGCCGCGGACAGGGCGGCCACCGCGCCGGCCACCTGCGCGTCGGCCACGCCCGCGCGACGGGCGAGGGCCGCCGTCGACACGCCGGCCACGCCCGCCTCGGTCGTCCACGTCTCGACGAGCGCGTCGAGATCAGCCGCGGCCAACGCGGCCAGCCGCGCTGACGCGCCGGCCCGCCGGACGCCGCCGCGCGGCGGTTCGGGGTCGATCACCGTGCCGCCGCCCACCGTGCCGGCCGGCGCCGGGAGGCGAATCACGAAGCGATCGCCGCGCGTGGCGGCCAGCGCGCGCGCCACGCGCAGGCGGACCAGCGCCTCGCCGCCCGGGGGCACGCTCACGTCGGATTCGCCAGGACTCACGGCGCCCCACGCAGACTCCCCCGACACTCGGACGGCGGAAATCGAGACGCGCGCCAGCGCATCGGTCGTCCCCTGATGCACGCGCACCCGTGCGCCATGGCGCAACGCCGGGCTGTGCGGCAGCAGCGTCAGATGCGCGTCGAGGCGCCGCGTGAGCGGCAGGCTGCCGGGCGCGCACAACGTCATGCCGCGCGCCACGTCCTGCACGTCGACGCCGGCCAGGTTCACGGCGACACGCCGCGGCGCCGAAGTGGACGAGACGGCCTCACCGTGCACCTGCAGTCCGCGCACACGCACCGTGCGCGCCGCCGGCACCACCTCCATCGTCTGGTCGATGGCCATCGCGCCGCTCACCAGCGTGCCGGTGACCACGGTGCCGAAACCCTTGACGCTGAAGACGCGATCGATCGGCAGCCGCGCGCGGCCCGCGCGCGGCACGGCGGCGGTGCCGGCCAGCGCCGCGATCGCCGCGCGGAGCTTGTCGAGGCCCGCGCCCGTGCGCGCCGACGTCGCGATGACCGGCGCCTCGGCCAGCATCGAGCCCGCCACCAGTTCGCGCGCCTCCAGTTCGGCCAGCGCCAGGCCGTCCGCGTCCACGAGGTCGGCCTTGGTCAGCACGATGAGTCCGCGACGGACGCCGAGCAGCCGGCAGATGTCGAGGTGTTCGCGTGTCTGCGGCATCACGGACTCGTCGGCCGCGATGACCAGCAGCACCGCGTCCAGGCCGCCGGCGCCGGCCAGCATCGTACGCACGAATCGTTCGTGCCCCGGCACGTCGACCAGCGCGACCGAAAGATCGCCGATGCGGGTGTGCCCGAAGCCGAGCTCGATGGTGATGCCGCGCGCCTGCTCTTCCTTGAGCCGGTCGGGGTGGACACCGGTCAGCGCTTCGACCAGCGCGCTCTTGCCGTGATCGATGTGCCCGGCCGTGCCGAGAACCAGGGTGCGCACGCCGGCTACCGCTTCTTGCGCCGGCCGGCCTTGTGCGCGGCGCGCTCGCGGCGTCCCGGCCGGTTGCCCTTCTTCACCCGGCGGCGTTCGTCCTTCGCCTGCGGCTGCCGCCGCGACGCACGCGGCGGGGCCACGCGGCTCCGGCGCGGACCGCGGTTCTTGTCACTGCGGCTCACGGCCTCGAGAATCTCCGACAGGCCGAGGTCGATCAGGCGTTTCTCCAGGTCCACGCGAATCACCTGCACCGCGACCTTGTCGCCAAGACGATACACCCTGCCGTGGTTTTCGCCCTTCAGCAGATGCGCCTTCTCGATGAAGCGGTAGTAATCGTCGGCCATGGTCGAGACGTGCACCATGCCCTCGACGAAGTGCTCCACCAGTTCGATGTGCAGACCGAAGGCGCTGACGCCGGTGACGAACCCGGTGAACTCATCGCCCACCTTGTCAGCCATGAAGCGCACCTTCTTCCACTGCACCAGCTCGCGTTCGGCATCGGCCGCGCGCCGCTCACGTTCGGAGGTATGCCGCCCCATGTCGGGCAGATCCTCGATGAGTTCGGCGCGACGCTCCTCCGACATGCCGTGCCGCGATTCACGCAGCGACCGGTGCACCACCAGGTCGGGATACCGCCGGATCGGCGACGTGAAGTGCGTGTAATGGCGCGTCGCCAGACCGAAATGGCCGAGCGGCGACTCGTCATACCGCGCCTTCTGCATGGTCCGCAGCATCAGCATCGCGATAGGTTTTTCTTCGGGCGTCCCGTGGATCTTCTCGACGAGTTTCTGGAAGTGTTTCGGCTCCACACGGTCCGCCGGTCCGGCCAGCGTGTACCCCAGCGCGCCGATGAACTCGTCGAACTCCTCCACCTTGAGCGGGTCCGGCTCCTCGTGCACGCGATACAGCGTGGGCACCCCGTGCGCCTCGAGATGTTCGGCCACCGTCTCGTTGGCCAGCAACATGAACTCTTCGATCAGCCGGTGCGCGACGTTGCGCTCCGCGGCGACAATCGCTTCGATCTCGCCGTCTTCCCCCAGCTGGATCTCGGATTCCTTCAGGTCGAAGTCCACCGACCCGCGCTGGCGCCGCCGGCGGTTCAGGATGTGGAACAACGCCTCCATGCGCTCGAACAGCGGCACGAGCGTGGCGTACCGCGCGCGCACCTCGGGGTCACGTTCGGTCAGGATCTGGTTCACTTCCGTGTACGTCATCCGCGCGTCGCTGTGGATGACCCCGTCGTGCATCTCGTACCGCACCACCGCGCCGCTGCGCCGATCCACTTCCATCAGGCACGACTGCACCAGGCGGTCGACGTGGGGATTCAGACTGCACAGGCCGGTCGACAGTTCCGACGGAAACATGTGGACGGCGCGCTCCGGGAAATACACGGACGTGCTGCGTTCGTACGCTTCCGCATCGAGCGCCGAGCCGGGCGTCACGTAGTGCGACACGTCGGCGATGTGCACCGCCAGCCAGTAGTTGCCGTTCGGCAACACATCCAGCGAAATCGCATCGTCGAAGTCGCGGGCGTGTTCGCCGTCGATCGTCACCGTCGACCACGGCCGGAAGTCCGTGCGGCCGGTGACGTCCTTCGGCTTCACGGCGGCGCCCAGGCGCGTGGCCTCCTTCACCGCCTCGTCGGAGTGTTCGTCGACGATGTTGTACTTGCGGATGATGACGGCCGTGTCCACGCCGGGCGCGTTGATGTCGCCCAGCACTTCCACCACGCGCCCCTGCGCGGGTCGCGTCTGCGTCGGCCAGGCCGTGATGGCGGTCGTCACCATTTCCCCCGGCTGGGCGTTGCGCGACTCGCCCTTCGGGATGAGCACGTCCATCAGCAGCCGGCGATCGAACGGCACGACGAAACCGCGTCCCAAATCGTCCTGTTCGTACCGGCCCACCACCGAGGCCGTGCCGCGTTCCAGGATGCGCAGGATGCGGCCCTCGGCGCGATCGCCGTCGCCGGCGCGTTCCACGCGCACCACGACCCGGTCGCCGTGCATCGCCTGGTTCAGGTTCACGCCGGGGATGAAGATGCTGGTGGGCCCCTCGTCGCCCGACCGCTCGGCTTCCACGAACCCGAAGCCGCGCGGGTTGGTCGTGACGCGGCCGACCACCAGATTCATGCGGTCGGGCAGGCCGAATCTGTTCCCGCGGATTTCAATCAGCTGCCCCGATTCCACCAGCCGCTTGAGGGCCCGGCGAAACGTCGCACGGGTCTCCCGAGGAATCCGCAGCACCTGCAGGAGTTCCTTCACGGTGGCGGGGTGATCCACCTGCTCTCGGATTTGATTCAACACCTGTCCATCAGTCATCGGGTTACCAGCGCTTACAGGTTACAGGCTACAGGCCACAGGCCACAGGCCGAAGGCCGCAAGCCACAGGCCACAGGCCACAGGCCACAGGCCACATTTGGCCAAAGGTCTCCCTGTTCCCTGTTCCCTGTGCCCTGCGCCCTGTTGCCTGTGCCCTTCCGGCCGACCCAACCATCCGGCCCGCCCGGCGGTCTACTGGGACGGTGCTGCCGCGTGTTGCGACCATTCCGGCCATGACCGTCACGCCCGACGCTGACGAGTCGCCCGTTGTCCGGCCCCTGGAGGGAGAAACGCCGCAGGTGCGCGCCTGGGTACGGGCCGCGCAAGCCGGCGACCGCGCGGCGTTCGACGCGCTGGTGTCCCTGTACTTCCGCACGGTCTTCCGCACCGCCATGGCGGCGCTGCAGCGGCCCGAGGACGCCGAAGAGGTGGCGCAGGACGCGTTCGTGCTGGCCTGGCGGAAGGTCGGGGATTTTCGCGGGGACTCGACGTTCAAGACGTGGCTGCTGACCATCACCTGGCGGCAGGCGCTCGACCGGCGCAAGTCTCGCGACCGCTGGTGGCGGCGCCGTGTCACCCCGGCTGACGAGGCCGCGGGCGATGGACTGGACCGGATGGCGTCGGACGCCGCCGACCCGGAGCGCGTGGCCGCCGCCCGCGCCGAGGCCGCGGCCCTGCGCGCCGCGATTGCCGGCCTCACGCCCAAACTGCGCGACACGCTGCTCCTGGCCGCGTCGGGCGAATACACGTACGACGAAATTGCCGTGATGCTGAGCGTGCCGTCCGGCACCGTGAAGTGGCGCGTCGCCGAAGCACGACGTGTGCTGCGCACCCGCACATGACGAGATGACGAGATGACGAGATGGCGAGATGGCGAGGTGGCGAGGTGGCGAGGTGGCGACATGACGACATGGCGAGATGACGAGATGCTGAGCGCGGCGCGGGCGATCACCGAGGTCGAACCGTCGGCGGATCTCGAGTCGCGCATTCGCGCGCGGCTGGACGCCGCCACGCCGCCCGGACGCCGCCGCGTCGGCGACTGGCGCTGGGCGGGCGGACTCGTGGCGGCGGGACTGACGGTCATCGTGCTCATCCAAGGGCTGCAGGGTCCACAGGGTCCACAGGGTCCACAAGGTCCACAGGGTGCACAGGGTCCACAGGGTGCACAAGGTGCACAGGGTGCAGGCAGTGCGATTGTGGCGGCGAACCTCGGAACTCACGAACCCACGAACCCACGAACCCAGGCACGGAACCCCAGAACCCAGGAACCCAGGAACCGCGGAACCGCCGCACAGCCGGTCGTCAGCCCCGAACTACTGGCCTGGGAAGCGCGGCGCGTGCCGGCGTTGGCCGCCATTGGTGCGTTGGCGGTGGAACAGATCGCGATTGAGCCGGTGACGTTCGATTCGATCCAACCGGACCTGCTGTCGATCACTCCATTAACTGTGACGCCGATGACGATGTCGCCGATCAGCGGCGACCCGAATCGAAGGTAGGAGCAACCGTTATGCGCAAACTCGTATTCACCGTTCTCATCACCGCGATCGTCGCGGCTCCGTTGACGGCGCAGACGCCGCCGCCCAGCGCGCAGGCGCCCGCAGCCGTGCCAGGCCAACGCGGCGCGACGCCGCCCGCGCAGGCGCCGACGCCTGCACCGCCGGTCAACCGCGCGCCCTCACTGGGTCTGCCGACCAGCCAGGGCATGCCGGCCTCCACCAACATCCGCCTGCAACTGACGCTCTCGGACAACTACGGTGGCACGCCCACCAAGAAGACCGCGACGATGGTGATGCTCAACGGCAACGGCGGGATGATTCGGACGAACAATCGGGAGACGGAGGCCACGCTGAACGTCGATGCCCTCGCCAGCGCCTATCAGAATGGGCTGGTCTCTGTGCGGCTGACCTTTGAATACACGCCGCCGCGGCCCACCGGCCCGTCCGGCCAGCGCCTCGGCCTGGCTCCAACGCTGCACGAGTCCATCACCGTCGCACTGGTCGACGGCAAGCCGATGATCGTCACCGAGTCGGCCGACCCGGCCACCGACCGCAAGGTCACGCTCGAGGTCACGGCGACCATCCTCAAGCAGTCCTGACACAGGAGGCGCGGAGACGCGGAGGGTTTCAAGCCAGGAACTCTCCGTGCCTCCGTGCCTCCTGTGAAGCCCTTGCACGCAAAGCAGCAGCCCACACGCAGGGCGTAGGCCCAACGCCGGAGCCTACATGCCGACATGTCTACTGTGCTGACAAGAGAACTTGCCGTGCCTAGTGCAGATGTTCCGGCTCGGTCCACGCCGACAGATTGGTCACCGCATCGATCTGCCGCAGCAACTGCGCCACCAGCTCACACGCATCGTCGCGCTGGCAGAGCTGATCGAGTTGACTGAGGATGCGCTGCAGGGCGTCTTCGGCCTGCGCGATGGCCAGTTCGGAGAAGTACTCGCGCTGCGCTTCGAGGCACTGGTGGTGCTTGACGAACTCTTCACGGAAAAACGCCGCAAGGCACTGACAGGAGGCCCCAGCCAGAGGCCAGTGGACCCGCGGGGCTTCGACGCTTACCAGACGACTCTTGGCAGCCATTCGAGAAAAGGAACACCTCAAAAGTAAGGCAGGTGTGACGAACGTGTCAACTACCCCGCCTCGGACTCCAGTCGCCCCTTGAGGATGTCGCTGACCACGGCGGGGTTCGCCTTGCCCTTCGAGGCTTTCATCACCGCGCCCACCAGAAAACCAAAGGTCTTGGTGCGGCCCGCGCGATATTCGGAAACCGGACCAGGATTGGCGGCGATGACCTCATCGACCAGCGCGGTCAACGCGGCCGTGTCGGAGGTCTGCGCCAGCCCGAGTTCGTCCACGATGGCCTGCGGCGAACGGCCCGACGACCACAGGGCCTCGAACACGGTCTTCGCGCCGGACGAACTGATGACCTGCCGGTCGACCAGCGTCGTGAGTTCCGTCAGGCGTTCGGGCGGGAACGGCACCGCGGTGACGTGCTCCTCGCCCACCTCTTTGAGCTTCCGCCGCACCTCGCCCTGAATCCAGTTGCTGGCCGTCTTGGGTGACGCGCCGGCGCGCACCGCCGCCTCGAAGTAGTCCGCCGCGCCGGGCAGCAGCCGGCCCAGCACATCCGCGTCGTATGCGCTCAGTCCATACTCGCGCTCGAACCGCGCGACGCGCGCCGTCGGCAGTTCGGGCATCGCCGCCCGCACCTCGGCAATCCAGGCCGGATCGATCACGAGCGGCGGCAGATCGGGTTCCGGGAAGTACCGGTAGTCGTTGGCTTCTTCCTTCGACCGCATCGACTGGGTCGTCCCCGTGTCGCTGTCCCAGAGGCGCGTCTCCTGCCGCACGCGGCCGCCGCCCGACAGGACCTCGGCCTGCCGCGCGATTTCGTACTCGAGCGCCTTCTCCAGGAACTTGAACGAATTGACGTTCTTGACCTCCGCCTTGGCCCCGAAGGCGGTCGTGCCCGCCGGCCGCAGCGAGACGTTGGCGTCACACCGGAGGCTGCCTTCCTCCATGTTGCCGTCGTTGACGCCGAGGGCCACCAGAATCTCGCGCAGGCGGCTGAAACACTCGGCCGCGGCGGCCGCCGACCGCAGGTCAGGCTCCGTCACGATCTCGATGAGCGGCGTGCCCGCGCGGTTGAAATCCAGATAGGTGCTGCGGGCCGAGTCGGCAAAGCCGTGATGCAGCGACTTGCCGGCGTCCTCTTCCATGTGGATGCGCGTGAGGCGCACCTCGCCGTCACTGAGCCGCACGCGGCCGCCCAGCGCGATCGGCCGGTCGTACTGCGAAATCTGATACCCCTTCGGCAGGTCGGGATAGAAGTAGTTCTTGCGCGCGAACACCGACGTGGTCTGGATGTCGCACTCGAGCGCGAGGGCCGCGCGCAGCGCGAACTCGACGGCGCGCCGGTTGAGCACCGGCAGGGCGCCGGGCAGTCCGAGACAGACGGGACAGACGTGGGTGTTGGGTGCCGCACCAAACGCGGTGCGGCACCCACAGAAGATCTTCGTGTCGGTCAGCAGCTGGCAGTGGATCTCCAGCCCGATGACCGGCTCGAAGTTATCCCGCAATGGGCCCGGCCGCCTTCACGGCCGGCGACGCCGTGGCTTCAAACGTCTTGAAGTTGTCGACGAACATCTGGGCCAGCTTCTTCGCCTGCGCGTCGTACGCCGCCGGGTCCTTCCAGGTGTTGCGCGGCTTGAGCACCTCGGGCGGCACGCCCGGGCAGCTCGACGGCACGTCGAGGTTGAAGATCGGGTCCCGATCGTAGCCGACGTGGTCGAGCGCGCCCGACAGCGCCGCGTTGATCATCGCGCGCGTGTGCGCGATCTTCATGCGGGTGCCCACGCCGTACGGCCCGCCGGTCCAGCCGGTGTTCACCAGCCACACCCGCGCGTTGTGCTTCGCGATGCGCTCGCCGAGCAACTTGGCGTAGACGTTGGGGTCCCACACCATGAACGGCGCGCCGAAGCAGGTGCTGAACGTGGCGCTCGGTTCCTTCACGCCCCGCTCGGTGCCGGCCACCTTCGCGGTGTACCCCGACAGGAAGTGGAACATCGCGGCTTCCGGCGAGAGGCGCGCGATCGGCGGCAACACGCCGTACGCGTCCGCCGTGAGCATCACGATGTTGGTGGGATGCCCGGCGCGTCCCTCCGGCACGGCGTTGTCGATGAACGTCAGCGGATACGCGCAGCGCGTGTTCTCGGTGATGGCATCGCTGTCGAAATCCGGCTTGCGGGTCACCGGGTCGATGACCACGTTTTCAATCAACGTCCCGAACCGTTCGGTGGTGGCGAAGATCTGCGGCTCGGCCTCCCGCGACAGGCGGATGGTCTTGGCGTAGCAGCCGCCCTCGAAGTTGAACACCCCGTGCGCGCTCCACCCGTGTTCGTCGTCGCCGATGAGGCCGCGGTGCGGATCGCTCGAGAGCGTCGTCTTGCCCGTGCCCGACA
Source organism: uncultured Solibacteraceae bacterium (assembly GCA_964471115.1). Classification (GTDB taxonomy): domain Bacteria; phylum Acidobacteriota; class Vicinamibacteria; order Vicinamibacterales; family SCN-69-37; genus SYFT01. The sequence goes on along the minus strand of CAYYFE010000016.1, from coordinate 56,512 downwards.
GCCCGAAGAACAACGCGACGTCGCCCTTCTCGCCCACGTTCGCCGAACAGTGCATCGGCATCGTGTCGCGCAGCGGCAGCAGGTAGTTCATGACGGTGAAGATCGACTTCTTCATTTCACCGGCGTAGTTGGTGCCGCCGATCAGGACGAGCTTCTTCGCGAAGTTCAGCAGGATGAACGTCTCGCTGCGCGTCCCATCCACCGCGGGGTCCGCCTTGAAGCTCGGGACGTCGATGACGGTGAACTGCGGATCGTGCTGCAGGCGCACCTCGTCATTCGGCTCGTTGATGAACATGTGGTGCACGAACAGGCTGTGCCACGCCTTTTCGGTGATCAGCCGCACGGGCAGCCGATACGCGGGATCGGCGCCGGCGTAGACGTCCTGCACGAACAGTTCCTTGCCCTCGAGGGCCTTCACCATGCGCGCGTGCAGCGCGTCGAACTTCTCGGGCGCGATGGGCCGGTTGACCTTGCCCCAGTCCACGTGGGCCTCGCTCGACGGCTCCTTCACCACGAACTTGTCGTTCGGGGACCGGCCCGTGTGGGGGGACGTGATACAGACGATGGGGCCGTCGGCCGTCAGCTGGCCTTCGCCACGCCGAATCGCCTCTTCATACAGCGCCGCAACGCCAAGACTCCAGTGCACCTTGCCCGGGTTCTGGATGCCGACCGCGTCCAACCCGACTTTCCGACCTGTTCCCGACATGAATGACTCCTTTGGAGCGCAAACAAACGACCAATTTTACCATTGAGTCACTGCCTGGAAGGCGCGGAACAGGGCACACAGCTCGTACGGGGGCGGCAGGGTGACCGCCGCCGACTCCCGGATCACCCGGGCCGGCTCATCGTCACCCCCCGAATCCAGCGCCAGCAGCCGCACCTGACCCGCCAGCCGGCCCCAGGCCTCCAGCCAGGCGGGGACGTCGCCGTCGGCGACCGACCGGTCCACGACCGCCAGCGTCACCGGATCCTCCCGCAGGCTCTCGAGCGCTTCGCGTGCCGTCGGCGCGGTCCGCACCACGCAGCCCCAGCCGGTCAACGCGGCGGCCACGAAGTCGCGGATCACACTGTCGCCGTGCGCGACCAGCGCCACGGGCTCGGCCGTGTCCGGCACGATGCGCACCGGCAGCCGCATCGAGAAGGTCGTGCCTTTGCCCACCTCCGACCCGACCCAGATCTGCCCGCCGTGGTCGCGCACGATGCCATACACGATGCTCAGGCCCAGTCCCGTCCCCTCGCCCACCGGCCGAGTGGTGAAAAACGGGTCGAAGACGCGCGCGACGTTGGCCTTTTCGATGCCGTGGCCCGTGTCGCTGACGTCAATCCGCACGGCGCCGCACGACGGATCGGAGGTCACCGCGATCTCCAGGCGGCGCGTGTCACTGCCCTTCATCGCCTGCTCGGCGTTGAGCACCAGATTGAGCAGCGCCTGCTGCAGCTGCCCCCCGTCGACGTGCACCTTCGGCAGATCGGCGGCGTAGTGCGTGACCACCTCGATGCCCTTCAGGCGCGAATCGTACGCCCGCAGGTCCACGACGCGGCGGCACATCTCGGAGATGTCCTGCTCCGATCGCTCCGCCGACTGCCGGCGCGCGAAGGTCAGCAGGTTGCGCACGATGCGCGCGGCGCGGTCCGATTCCGACACGATGCGCCCCACATCGTCGAGCAGCGCCTGACTGATGGCCGCCAGCGCGGGCTGCGCCGTGACCTCTTCCTGCACCAGCTGCGCGTACCCGATCACGCTGGTCAGCGGGTTGTTCAGCTCGTGCGCGACGCCGGCCACGAGCTGCCCGATGGCCGACAGTTTTTCGGCCTGCACCAGCTGGGCCTGGGTGTTCCTGAGGCGATCGACCGTCGCCACCAGTTCGGCGTTGGTGGCGGAGACTTCCTGGCTGAGGGCCCGCAACTGGCGCGCGCGCAGGCGTTCCTCGGTCATCTCCTTCGCAAACTGCACGGCGGCGCCCGACGCGTCCGGCACCGGCAGCGTCGTCACGGCGAAGATGCGGCCCTCGGCGGAGGTCACTTCCTGATCGAGCCGTTCGCCGTGTCGAATGGCGCGCCCCACCAGGCAGTTCGGACACCCGCCGCCGCACAGACCGACCTCCGCGCACGTGCGGCCCTGCGTCTCGCGCACATCCCATCCACGCATGGCGGCCAACGCCGCATTGGCGCGCATGGTCCGCGCCTGGCCGTCGAACAACGCGATGGGATCGCTGATGGCGTCAAACGTCCGCTCCCACTGCACCTTGGCGCGATGCACCCGTTCGTACAGCTGCGCGTTGGCCACCGCGGCGCCCATCTGGCGGCCGATGGTGATGAGCACGCGCTCGTCATCGGCGCCGAAGCGACCCACGGCGGGCGAGGCCAGCGTGAGCACCCCGAGGACGTCGGCCCCGGCCATCACCGGCACCGACAGGGAACTGGCCACCGGAAACTGATCGCGATACGTGCCCAGATCCGCGGTCGAGACATCGTCCTGCCGGACCGGCACCGGATCGGTCAGGATGGCATCGGACGGCCAGTCGACGCGGGTCGCGTAGACGGTGGCCGCCTGCTCGAGCGTCGCGCCGTGCACGGCCCGCACCACCAGCGGGCCCCCGTCGATCGGCCTCAGGCGCAGGACGGCCCACGGCACCTGGAACGCCTCGACGACCAGATCCAATCCGCGCTGCAGGGCTTCACGCGCTTCAATCGATGACGAGACCGTCGTCGCCACGTCGTTGAGCAGCCGCAGTTCACGCGTCAGCCGCTGGCGCTCGACCGCGCCGCGGCGGCGCTCCAGCGCGCGATCGACCGTGGCAAACAACTGGGCGGGATCAAACGGCTTGGGGACGAACGCAAAGACGTCCTGCGCGTAACTTTCGAGCGCGCTCGACAACCGGCGGTCGGCGGAGATGACAATGGCTTCGGCCGCGACGTCGCGGGCCCGCACCTCGCGAATCACGTCCAGTCCGGACCCGGCGCCGAGCCGCAGGTCGACCACGACCACGCCGAAGCGTCGCGTCGTGACGGCCGTGGTCGCTTCTTCGGCGGACTGGACGCCGACCACCTCGAGTCCACGAGCGCGGCCGACATGCGACAACATGCCCAACACGAACGGATCATCATCCACGACCAGAATGGGTTCGGTGGTCATCGCAGCCGCGGCTCTAAAATACTTCAAATGCGAGCGCGGGCTGCGGCAATCTCTCGAATCGGCCTCGTCGCGCTGGCCGTCGCGTGGACCGGCTGCGCGCCGGGCCGCGTGTCGCTGCCCGGCGCCATCGCCCCGGCGGCGCGCGACGATGCGCGCGTGGTGCGGGTGCGCGTCTCCGGACGCGTGCAGCGGATTCCCATCGACGACTACGTCACGGTGGCCGCGCTGTCCGAGGTCACGCCCACCGGCGTGTCCGGCGACGTCGTCGCGCGCGTGTACGAGGTGCAGGCCGTGATCGCGCGGACGTACGCGCTGTCACATCTCGGGCGCCACGGCGCCGACGGCTTTGACCTCTGCGACGACACGCACTGCCAGCTGTATCAGCCGGCGCGGCTCAGGACGTCGCGATTCGCGGCGGACGCCGCCGCGGCGGCGCGCCGCACGCGGGGGATCACCGTGCGGCGCAACGGCGTGCCGATTGAAGCGGTCTTTCACGCCAACTGCGGCGGACACACCACGACGCCCTCGGCCGCGTGGGGCGGCACGGATCATCCCCACCTGCCGGCGCGGCCCGATGACGTGCCCGGTCACCTGCCCGGGGACTGGGTCTTCGAGGCGAGCCTGGTCGAGTGGCGCACCCTGCTCAACAGCGATCCGCGCACCCGCGTGGGTGATGTCCTGACCGGCCTGCGGGTCGCCCGCACGGGCGCCGGCGACCGGGCGATGGCCATCGCCATCGACGGCACGCGGTCCCCGCAGGTCAGCGGCGAGGTCTTCCGCGCGGTCGTGTCGGCCGCGCGCGGCCCGCGCGCCCTCCGGAGCACGGCGTTCCGCATCGAACGCACCAGCGCCGGATTCCGGCTGGCGGGCTCCGGATTCGGCCACGGGGTGGGCCTCTGCCAGGCCGGCGCCCTCGCCCGCGCCCGCCGCGGCGACAGTCTCCGGTCAATCCTGGAACATTACTTTCCCGGCACAGCCCTGGAATAGGCGCCCTGTGCCCTGTGCCCTGTGCCCTGTGCCCTGTGCCCTGTGCCCTGCGCCCTGTGCCCTGTAAACGATAGTACCCTTTCGCCGTATCCTCACTTCAGGAGTGGCTGCCATTTCCGCAGAAACGACCCGGGAACTCGACACGCGTGCCGCCATCGACGTCAAGGCCCATCAGGCGGCCGGACGTGTGGATGCCGCGCGCGAGCGGTATGGCGAGCTGGTGGAGCGCCACCAGCGCCGGGCCACACGCATCGCGTTTCACTATCTGAGGGATGCCGCCGACGCCGACGAGGCGGTGCAGGACGCGTTTGTGAAGGCGTACACCCACCTGGGCACGTTCCGTGAGGAGCTGCCGTTCGAGGTCTGGTTTACGCGCATTTTGATCAATGGCTGCCTGGACCGGATCAAGGCCCGGCGCCGCCGCGAACGCTGGATTGCCCGGCCGACGGTGGATGCCGACGGCGTCGAACGGGATCCGGCCGAGCACCTGCCGTCGCGGGGCCCCAGCCCTGAGGCGCAGTTGCTGCAGGAGGAACGCCGTCGCCGGCTCCGCAAGGCCCTGGATGAGTTGCCCGAGCGCCAGCGGCTCGTGTTCGTGCTCAGTCACTTTGAAGGGCGGACGTCGCGTGAGGTCAGTGCCGTCACGGGCCTGAACGAATCGACGGTCCGCGTGCATTTGTTCCGCGCGATTCGCCGCCTGCGGAGCCTGCTGGCTCCGGGCAGTGAAACACCCCGTGAGGGTGGCGCAGTATCTACGGAAGAGAAAGGCAGGTCCCATCATGCGGCTCGCTGACGTCGTGTTGCGGCGCGGGCATTTGTCGGAAGATGCACTGGTCGAGGTCTGGACCTCGGGCCTGCATCCGGCCCATCTGGATGAATGCGCGCTCTGCGCCAGCCGGGCCATCGAAATGAGCCGCTGGCTCGAAGACGTGCAGGCCACCGGCCGGGCCGAGGCCGACGCGGTGTGTGCCGACGACCGGATGCGCGCCCAGCGCAGCCAGGTCCTGGATCGGCTGGCGCAGCTCGATCGCCCGTCCAAGGTCATCAGCTTCCCTGCGGCGACGGCGTCGGCGCGTGAATCGGGCCGTCGTCAGATGAGCGCCGGCTGGGTGGCCGCGGCCGCCGCGGCGGCGGGCATCATGATTGGCATCATCGGCATCGAACTGAGCCACATGCTCCGCCAGCCCGATCCTCCGGCGATCTCCGCGGCGGCCCCGGCACCTCCGCAGATGACCGCCGAAGACGTGGCCATTCTCGAAGGCGCCTACGACCGGCCGTCGCTCAGCGCGCTGCAGCCGCTCGAAGACATGACCCCGCGGGTCTCCGACCTGATCCTGGCGTCGAACCGATAAGAGCCAGGGTCCAACGGGTCCTACAGGTCCATCAGGTCCGGACCCGTTGGACCTGTTGGACCTGTTGGACCTGTTGGACCTGTTGGACCTGTTGGACCCGTTGGACCCGTTGGACCCTGTACAATTTCCCTGTGCCCTCACTGGTCTTCCGCAAAGGTCTGGACATGAAGGCCGCGGTGGCGGGCGAACTGGCCGTCGCGTACGACTCGGCCATCGTTGATGACATCCGCGCCGCGGGATTCGTGCGGACCAGCGGGCGGCTCACCCTGCATCTCGCGCGCGAATTCGGGTTCTGTTACGGCGTCGACCGCGCCGTGGACTACGCGTATCAGACCCGCAAGCGGTTTCCCGAGAAGCGGGTGTTCCTGACCGGCGAAATCATCCACAACCCCCACGTGAACGACCAGTTGCGCGCGCAGGGCATCCGGTTCCTGTCCGACACGGCCGAGGCCGCGACCACGCTGGACGGCGACGACGTCGTGATTCTGCCGGCGTTTGGCGTGTCGGTAAGCGAGATGGCGCGCCTCGATCGGCTGGGGTGCACGCTGGTCGACACGACGTGTGGCTCGGTGCTGACCGTCTGGAAGAACGTGAAGCGTTACGCCCAGGACGGCTTCACCTCGGTCATCCACGGCAAGGTGTCGCACGAGGAGACCCAGGCCACCGCGTCGCAGGCCACCCAGTATCCCGGCGGCCACTTCCTCATCGTCCTCGACAAGGACGAAGCCGAGGTCGTCTGCGACTACATCGTCCGCGGCGGCGACCGCGCGGCGTTTCTCCAGCGTTTCGGCCGGGCCGCGTCGCCCGGATTCGACCCGGACGTGCACCTGCAGCGCATCGGCTGCGCCAACCAGACGACCATGCTCATGAGTGAGTCGCTCGAGATTGGCGCGATGTTCGGCCGCGCGATGGCGGCTCGGTACGGTCAGGCGGCGCTGGCCGACGTCTTCCGGGCGTTCGACACCATTTGCTCGGCGACGCAGGAACGGCAGGACGCCGTGCTGGCCCTGCTCGACCAGGAACCGCTCGACCTGATGGTGGTGATCGGCGGGTACAACTCCAGCAATACCTGCAATCTGGCGAAAATCTGTGCCGACCGCGTGCGTACCTACCACATTGCCGAGCCCGGGGGCCTGGTGTCGGCCAGTCAGATTCGGCATCGGCCCATTGGCGCGCCTTCCACCACCGCCGTGGCCGAGATCGTGACGGCCGACTGGCTGCCGGCCGGACCGGTGCGCATCGGGCTGACGGCCGGGGCCTCGACGCCGAATAACCTCATCGGCCAGGTCGTCACCCGCCTGGAAACGCTGGCGGGCGCCTGAACTCCCCCGTAAACAGGGGTTTTTGCCCCGGCGTAAGAGATTGTGTGAAGACAAGACTTCTGACCCTTGGCGGGCTGCTGCTGGCCGTGACGGTGTGGGCCCCCACTCCCCGGGCCGCTGACGCGCAGACGGCCGGGGCCCCCGAGCCGGCCTCACCCGCGCAGACCCAGGCCCGCCCGGCCGCCGATCAGAACCGGCAGGGCCAGTCGGGCAACCGCGACGGCGGTCAGCAGCCCGGGTTGCCGGTGCCGCCCCGGGGCAACTGGTTCTGGTGGAAGGACGTCAAGACCATGCAGGCCGTGGGCATCACGGCCGACCAGTCCAAACAGATTGACGATCTGTTCCATAAGCGCCTGCCCGACGCCCGGGCCCAGGAACGCGAGTTCCGCAAGCAGGAGACCGAACTCAACCGGTTGCTGCGCGAACGGAAGGTGGGCAGCGACGTCATCGCCGTGCAGCTGGACCGCGTCGAGGCGCAGCGAACCACGCTCAACAAGACACGCACGTTGATGTTGTATCAGGTGTATCAGGTGCTCTCGGCGGAACAGTACGCCAAGCTGATTGCGTATTGGGAGCAGCAGCGCGCCGGCCGCGGCGAGTCCCACCGGTAGCCGGCACGACGAGACGACAACCCCAGAGAGGTGCGCAGCGCGCCGCGCAGGCGGCTGCCCGAACGGAGCAGAGATGATGAAGCAGAGGATCGGCGGAATGGCGTGGATGGCCGTGGCGGCACTGGTGATGCCGGCCGCGGCGTGGGCGCAGGCAGCGGGCCCGCAGGCGGTGACGCCGACGGGGGGCATGCAGTTGCAGCCGCAGGACCGGTACGTGGTCGGCCGCGCGCTGCCGCCGGAGCTGCCGGGCGCGCAGCGCATCGACCTGACGCTGGAGCAGGCCATCGAACGCGCGCTCGAAAAGAACCTCGACATCCAGCGCGCGCGGCTGGATCCGCAGATGCAGGACTACACGCTGCAGGCGGCGCGGGCCAACTTCCGGCCGACGCTCAACGCCAACTACAGCTATCGCAACTCCTCGCAGCAGTCGACCTCCCAGCTCGACGGCGGCGCCCGGGTGACCAGCCAGAACAACTCGCTGGGGACGTCGATGAGCCAGCGGCTGCCCTGGCAGGGCGGCCAGGTGTCGTTCAACTTCAACAACAACCGGACGTCGACCGACAGCGCGTTTTCGACGCGCAACCCCAGCTACTCGTCGAACCTGAGCTTCCAGTACACGCAGCCGCTGCTGGCCGGCCGCACGATCGACAACCAGCGCAACTCGCTGCGCACGGGTGAAATCCAGAAGCAGATCGTCGACCTGCAGCTGGAAGCCCAGGTCGAGAGCATCAAGAACCAGGTGCGCACGCGGTACTGGGCGCTGCGCCAGGCGATTGAGGCCATCGAAATCCAGCGCCGGTCGCTGGACCTGTCGAACCGGCAGCTCGCCGACAACAAGATCAAGGTCGAAATCGGCACCATGGCGGAAATCGACCTGGTGCAGCTCGAGCTGCAGATCGCCCAGGGCGAGCAGAGCCTGCTCGCGGCGGAAGTGGCGTGGCGCAACGCCGAACTGGCGTTCAAGCGTCTGCTGGTCGACAGCGCGAGCGATGCGTTTTTCTCGTCCACGATCAACCCGGTCGACCAGGCGTCGTTCACGATTCAGGATCCGAACATCCCCGAAGCCGTGCAGCGCGCGCTCGACCAGCGCACCGACATCGTCACGGCCCGCCAGCAGATCCGCGTCTCCGAGATGAACCTGGAGCTGTCGAAGAACGGCATCATGCCCAGCCTCGGGTTCACCGCGTCGTATCAGCTGGCCGGCGTCGGCGGCAACGAATACCGCCGGTCGGGCCTGGGCGGCGCGCCCGAGCTGATCAACGAAAGCGGCTACTTCGACGCGCTGCGGTCGATCGGCAACTTCGATACGCCCACCTGGCAGCTCTCGCTCAACTTCAGCAAGCCGCTGGGGCTGTCGGCCGCCAAGGCCAACCACCTGCGCTCGGAGCTGTCGCTCGAACAGCAGCGCACGTCGCTCAAGAACACGGAGCTGACCATCGCCACGGCGGTGACCACGGCCGGCCTCGACGTGCAGAGCACCTACAAGCAGCTGCTGGCGGCGCAGAAGTCGCGTGAGGCGGCCGAACGCACGCTGGAGGCGGAACTCACCCGCTTCCAGGTCGGCATGTCCACCAACTTCCAGGTCATCGACTTCCAGAACCGGCTGACGTCCGCCCGCAACAACGAGCTGTCGGCCACGATTCGATACATCAACGCGGTCGCGGAATTCGAGCGCGTCCAGAAGATTCAGTAATGAAGAAGCTCCTCATCGCCGTCGTCCTGCTGGCCGGTGCCGGCGGCGGTTATTGGTACATGACCCGTTCGGGGGCCGAGGCGACCACCTCGGCCCCCGCGGCGGGTACGGCAGCGCCGGGCGGACGCGGCGGCGCGATGGGCGGCCGGGGCGGCACCGGCCGGCCGGCGCTCACGGTCGACACCGCCCCGGTGGCGCGCGCGGAAGTCGTCGAGTACATCACCGTCGTCGGCAACCTCATCGGACAGGCCACGGTCGATGTCGTCCCGCGTGTGGCCGGCCGCATCGAGACCATCACCGCGAAGCTGGGCGACCGCGTCACCCGCGGCCAGCAGATCGCCAAGGTCGAGGACCGCGAGCTGCAGCAGCAGGTCAAGCAGGCCGAACAGAGTCTCGAGGTCAACCGCGCCACGCTCAAGCAGCGCGAAAGCGACCTGCAGCTGCGCAAGACGACGCTGGGCCGGCAGCAGGCGCTGTTCGAGGCCAAGCTGTCGACGCGCCAGACCGTGGAAGACGCCGAAGCCGCCTACAACTCGGCGCTCGCGGCGGTCGACCTGGCCCAGGCGCAGCTGACGCAGACCCAGGCGCGCATCGAGGAACTGCGCATCACCCTGGGCAACACCAACATCCTGTCGCCGGTCGACGGCTTCGTCGGCCGCCGCAACCTCGACCCCGGCGCCTTCGCCGGCGCCAACACCGTCATCCTGCAGGTGGTCGACATCTCCACCGTGCGCATGGTGGCCAACCTCGTCGAGAAGGACTTCAAGCGCATCACGCAGGGCGTGGAGGCGGAAGTCGAAGTGGACGCCTTCCCCGGCGAAAAATTCTCGGGCACGGTCAGCCGCGTGGCGCCGGTGTTTGACGCGGCCACGCGCACGGCGTCGATGGAAATCGAAGTGCCCAACCCGGGCTTCCGCCTCAAGCCGGGCATGTACGCGCGCGTGCGGCTCACCGCGGAACGCAAGACCGGGGTGCTCACCGTGCCGCGCGGCTCGGTGGTCGACAGCGACGGCCGGCGCGGCGTGTTCCTGCCCGACGGCCAGACGGCGAAGTTCCAGCCGGTCGTCACCGGCATTCAGGATGCCGAGCGCATCGAGATTCTCGAGGGCCTGACCGAAGGCCAGCGGGTCATCACCACCGGCGTCCTGGCGCTGCGTGATGGCGACCGCATCACGCCGATGAACATGCCCGGCGGCGGACGCGAGGGCCAGGCCCCCGCGCAGGGACCCGCGCGGGGCGGCCGCGGCGGCCAATAACGACGCGCACTTCCCGCGGAGCACACGACGATGAGCATTCCCCGAATCGCGATTCACCGGCCCATCACCATGTTCATGATCTCGTCGATCGTGATCCTGCTGGGCGCCCTCTCGCTCACGCGGCTGCCGGTCGACCTGATGCCCGACGTGACCTACCCGAGCATCACGGTGCGCGTGGGTTACGGCGGCGTCGGCCCGGTGGAAATCGAGGAACTCGTCGTCCGCCCGCTGGAGCAGTCGCTGGCCGCGGTGCCGGGGCTCGAACAGGTCAACTCGACGGCCTCGGAAGGCTCGGGCATGGTGCGGCTCAACTTCGTGTGGGGCACCGACCTCAACGAAGCGGCCGATGAAGTCCGCACCCGCGTCGATCGCGTGCGCGGGCGGCTGCCCGAAGACGCCGACTCGCCGACCATCTTCAAGTTCGACTCCAACTCGCAGCCCATCGTCGGCATCGGCGTCGAAGGCGACTTCGACCGCGTGACGCTGCGTGAACTGGCCGAGGTCGACCTGGTGCCACGCCTCGAACGTGTCGAAGGCGTCGCCGCCGTGACCGTCGACGGCGGCCTGCGCCGGCAGATTCGCGTGGAACTGTCGCGTGAGAAGATCACGGCGCTCGACCTGCCGGTCGATCGCATCATCCAGACGATCCGGACGGAGAACCAGAACGTCCCGCTGGGGGAGGTCAACGAGGGTGACACCACCTTCCTGCTGCGGTCATCGAGCCAGTTCGATTCGCTCGACGCGCTGCGCAACCTGATCGTCTTCACGCGCGGCGGCGTGCCCATCTACCTGCGCGACGTCGCCGAGGTGCGCGACACCACCGAGGACTTCCGGTCGTTCACCCGCATCAACGGCAAACCCGGCGTGCGCATGCGCGTCACGAAGCAGTCCGGCAAGAACACGGTGGCCATCGCCGAGGACGTGAAGGCGGAAATCGAGCGGATCAACCGCGAGGTCCAGGGTGTCCGGCTGACGGTCCTCGAGGATCAGTCCCGCTTCATCGAGCAGTCCATCGCGTCGGTGCGCGAAGCGGCCATCCTCGGCGCCATCCTCGTCATCATCGTCATCTTCAGCTTCCTGCGGAACCTGCGGTCGACGTTCATCATCTGCACGTCGATTCCCATCTCGATCATCGGCACGTTCGCACTGCTCTACTTCGCCGGGTTCACGCTCAACACGATGACCTTCGGCGGCCTGGCGCTGGGCGTCGGCATGATCGTCGACGCGTCCATCGTCGTGCTGGAGAACACCTTCCGGCACATGGAGATGGGCAAACCGCGCATGCAGGCCGCCATCGAAGGCGCCGAGGAGGTGTGGTCGGCGATCCTGGCGTCGACGCTGACCCACGTGGCCGTGTTCGTGCCGCTGCTCTTCCTGTCGGGCGTCTCCAGCATCATCTTCACGCAGCTGGCCATCGTCGTCATCTTCTCGCTGTCGATGTCGCTGTTCGTGGCGGTCACCATCGTGCCGGTGCTCTGCTCGCGGCTGCTTGTGCTGCCCAAGCCCGAGAGCGAGCGGTCCGGGGTGTCCGGCACGTTGTTCACCTGGAGTGAACGGGCGCTGAACGGCCTGGACAACGGTTACCGCCGCGTGTTGCACACGGCGCTGCAGCATCGGCCGACGATCCTCATGACGGCCACGGGGCTGACGGCGGCCGCCATCCTGATCCTGCCCACCATTCCCGCCGAGCTGATGCCGACCACCGACGAAGGCGAAGTCTCGGTCAACGCGCGCATGGCCGTGGGCAGCCGCATCGAACGCAGCGAGTCGATCGCGCTGCAGCTGGAGACGATGATCGCCGAGCACGTGCCCGAGGCGGTCGACGTCATCACGTCGGCCGGCGGCGGCGGGTTCATGGGGGGCGGCGGCGGCAACGTCTCGGTCACCGTCAAGCTGACGGCCAAGGATCAGCGCACGCGCAGCAGCGACCAGATCGCGACGGACCTGCGCCGTGTGCTGGTCGGCATTCCCGGCGTCAGCATCACCACGCGCGCCTCGGGCGGCAACCAGTCGCTCAACCGCGTGCTGGGCAACCTCAACTCGGACAGCCGCCTGGCCGTGGAAGTGCGCGGGTTCTCGCTGGAGGACTCCGACCGGCTGCAGCGCGACGTCCTCGCCCTGTTGCAGACGACGCCGGGCGTGGCCAATCCGCAGATTGGCCGTCAGGAGGGCCGTCCGGAACTGGCCATTCGCGTCGACCGGCCCAAGGCGGCCCTGCTGGGCCTGTCGGTGAGCAACGTCGCCAACGCCATCCGCACCAACATGGCCGGCACCCAGGCCGCGGTCTTCCGCGAGCGCGGCAAGGAGTTCCCCATCATCGTGCGACTGCGCGAAGAAGACCGCGCCCAGACCGAGTCGGTGAGCGACGTCCTCATCAGCACCCCGTCGGGCCTGGTGCTGCCGGCCAAGAACCTGCTGACCGTGGACACGCAGCGGGGCCCGACGCAGATTGAACGCAAGAACCAGGAGCGGATCGCGCGCGTGAATGCCGAACTGGAGGCGGGCGTGCCCCTCGGCGACGCCGTCCGGCGGGTGCAGGCCCGGCTGGGCGAACTGGACGTGCCGCGCGACTTCACCGTCGGCTTCGGCGCCGAGGTCGAAGCGCAGGCCCAGGCCTTCGGCCAGCTCCAGATCCTGCTGCTGCTGGCCGTGTTGCTGGTCTACGCCGTGATGGCGTCGCAGTACGAATCCCTGCGGGACCCGTTCATCGTCATGTTCGCCGTGCCGGTCGCCATCATCGGCGTGGTCGCGGCGCTCAAGCTGACGTCAACGTCTTTCAGTCTTCAGGCGTATATCGGGGTAATCATGCTGGCGGGCATCGTGGTCAGTAACGCGATTCTGCTGGTGGATTACACGAACATCCTGCGGCGGCGCGACGGCAAGGCGCTGCGGGAGGCGGTCGAAGAGGCGGGACGGACCCGGCTGCGGCCGATCCTGATGACGACGCTCACGACCATCCTGGGCCTGATGCCCATGGCGCTGGGCATCGGCGAAGGCGCGGAACTGCAGGCGCCGCTGGCGCGGGTGGTCATCGGCGGTTTGACGGCCTCGACACTGGTCACGCTGGTGCTGGTGCCGACGGTCTACACGTTGTTTGAAGAGGGTTGGGCTGGACTGCGGCGCGGAGCGGCGCGGTCAACTCCGGAACAGGCATAGCTGAGATGAAAAAGCTGATTTACCTCGTCGTTGTCCTTGCCGCCGCGGGCGGCGGGTATTACTACTACCAGAGCCAGCAGGCGCCGCAGGTGCCGGAGTTCATGAAGGCCACCATCTCGCAGGGGGATGTGGTCGAAATCGTGAGCGCCACGGGCACGCTGCAGCCCGACCGCATGGTGGTGGTCGGCTCGAAGGTGTCGGGCGTCATCGAACAGCTCAACGCCGACTTCAACCAGGTGGTGCGCGCCGGCCAGGTGCTGGCGCAGATCAACACCGACCAGCTGCAGACGCAGGTGGAAATCCAGAAGGCGAACATCGCCCGGCAGGAGGTCGACCTCGAGAACCAGCGCGTGCAGCTGGCCGACTCGAAGGCCAACCTGGCCCGCACCGAGAAGCTGTATGCCGCCAAGCTGGTGACCGAACAGCAGCTCGAGGCCGCGAAGCTGCAGGTGAGCAGCCGCGAAGCCCAGATTGCCTCGGCCGAGAAGTCGAAGGTGCAGTCGGAGGCCAACCTCGCCCAGGCGGAACTCAACGTCAAGGAAGCGACCATCGTCTCCCCCATCGACGGCGTCATCATCAACCGGCGCGTGGACCGCGGCCAGACGATCGTCGGCTCGCAGACGGCCACGCCGTTTTTCGACGTGGCGACGGACCTGACGAAGCTGCGCCTGGAAGGCGGCGTGGACGAATCCGAAATCGGGAAGGTGCGCACGGGCATGACCGTGCGCTTCAACGTGGACGCGTATCCGAACCAGGACTTCTTCGGGACGGTGACGCGGGTGCGCCTCAATCCGACGGTCCAGTCCAACGTCGTGACGTACACGACGGTGGTCGAGGTGCAGAACAACGACCTGCGGCTCAAGCCCGGCCAGACCGCGCAGATGCGCATCGAAGTGGCGCGGCGCGACAACGTGCTGCGCATTCCGAACGCGGCCCTCCGCTTCCGTCCCAACAACGACATGTGGACGACGCTCAAGCAGGAGCCGCCGACGCCGCCCGGCCGCGGCGCGGGTCCGGGCCGCAACGGCGGCGCGCCCTCGGGTCAGGGATCCGCGGCGCCGCAGGCCGGCTCCGGGTCGGGCCAGCCGCAGAGCGGCGCGCCCCAGCCGGCGGCCGCGACGCCGGGACGCCAGGGCGGCCAGGCCTCGGGTGACAACCCCTTCGCCCGTGGTGGCCGCGACGGTGGACGCCAGGGGGGCGGCATGGGGATGAACCTCACGCCCGAACAGCAGAAGGCGATGGAGGCCATCCGTCAGCTGCCGCAGGAACAGCGCGCGGAAGCGATGCGCCGCGCGGGCATCACGTTCGGCGGTCGTGAAGGCGGCCGCGGCGGCGGGGCCGGACGAGGCGGACGCGCCGGCAACAACGGCCAGACCGGCCCGGTCGCGCCGCTCACCCAGCGCGGCGTGCAGAACATCGATGAGTTGTTCCCGCCGCTCGTGCGCAATCCCACGCGCGGCCAGGTGTACGTGTTGCGTCCGGCCGATGCCACCCATCCGTTCGGCACGCTCGAGCGCCTGGACGTGATGCAGGGCATCACCGACGGCACGTTCACCGAACTGGTCTCGGGCCCGCCCGAGCTGGCGGTGGGCACCGAGCTCATCACCAACATCCTGATGCCGTGGCTGCAGGCCACGGCCACCACCGGCTCGACGCAGGGCAACCCGTTCTCGGGCCAGCAGGGCCGCGGCGGCATGCCCGGCATGGGCGGCATGGGCGGCCCCACCGGCGGCGGTGGCCGCGGCGGCGGGCGGTAGCGAGTAGCGGCGAGTGGCGGCAAGTGGCGGCAAGTGGCGGCGAGTGTCGGCCAGTAGCGGCGAGTTGAGGAGTTGAATTCGTGCCGGTGATTTCTGTTCGCGATCTGATGCGGGTCTACCACATGGGCGACCATGAGGTGCGCGCGCTGCGGGGCGTGTCGCTCGACGTCGAGCCCGGGGAGTTCGTCTGTGTGACGGGCCCCTCCGGCTCGGGCAAGTCGACGTTCATGCACATCATCGGCTGCCTCGACAAACCCTCGAGCGGCCAGTACATCCTCGACGGCAAGGACGTGTCGAAGCTGTCGAAGGACGAACTGGCGGGCGTCCGCAACACGAAGATCGGCTTCGTGTTTCAGGGCTTCAACCTGCTGACGCGCACCACGGCGCTCGACAACGTCGAGTTGCCGCTGCTCTACAACGGCGTGCAGAAGATGAAGGCCGCCGAGCGGCACAAACGCGCCATGGCCGCGCTGGAAATCGTCGGCCTCGGCCAGCGGTTCCACCACATGCCCAACCAGTTGTCGGGCGGCCAGCAGCAGCGGGTGGCCATCGCCCGCGCGCTCATCAACGAACCGTCCATCATCCTGGCCGACGAACCGACGGGCAACCTCGATACCCGCACGAGCATCGAGGTCATGGGCATCTTCCAGCGGCTCAACGTCGAACGCGGCATCACCGTGATGCTGATCACGCACGAAATGGACATCGCCGAATACGGCACGCGGCTCATCCGCTTCCGTGACGGACGCGTGGTGGCCGACCAGAAAATTGCGCACCGGCGCAACGCCGAAGAGGCGCTGGCGGCGCTGCCGCCGCCCGAACCGGATCAGATTCCGCACCCGGAGTCAGCGGACGCGCACTAGGCCATTCCCGGAACGACGAACGAGGTCACACAATGTCAGTGTTCATGGTCTTTCGAATCGCGCTCAAGGCGCTCGGGCGCAACAAGCTGCGGACCGCGCTCACGATGCTCGGCATGATCATCGGGGTCGGCGCGGTCATCACCATGGTCGCGCTCGGCACCGGCGCGCAGGTCATGATCGAAGAGCAGGTCAAGGCGACCGGCACCAACATGATCACGGTCATGTCGGGCAACTTCACGCAGGGCGGGGCCCGCATGGGTGAAGGCAACTCGAGCCGGCTCATGGCCGCCGACGCCAACGCGCTGCGGCAGCTGCCGCAGGTGCAGTGGGTGGCCGAAGGCGTCAGCACGCGCCAGCAGCTCATCGCGGGCAACCAGAACTGGAACACCCAGGTGCAGGGCACCAACGTCGACTGGCCGCTCATCAAGGCGTGGCCGCTGCTCTACGGCCAGTTCTTCACCGAGCAGGACGTCCAGGCGGCCGCCAAGGTGGTGGTCCTCGGCAAAAACGTCTCCGATCTGCTCTACGGCGAGGGCGTCGATCCCACCGGACAGAACCTGCGCGTGCGCAACCACGTGTTCAAGGTGATTGGCGTCTTCACGTCGAAGGGCGCCTCGTCGGGCGGCCAGAACCAGGACGACCAGGTCTTCGTGCCGTTCACGACGGTGCAGAAGAAACTGCAGGGCATCCAGCACCTCAACAACATCACGTTGTCGGCCTTCTCGGCCGACGGCATCGCCACCACGGCGGAGGCGGTCAAGGGCTCGCTCCGCATCACGCAGGGCCTCGCGCAGGGGGAGGAAGACACCTTCCGCGTCCAGACGCTCGAAGACATGGTGGCCTTCCGCACGCAGACCACCAGCACGATGACCTCCCTGCTGGCCGGCATCGCCGCCGTTTCGTTGATGGTCGGCGGCATCGGCATCATGAACATCATGCTGGTGTCGGTCACCGAGCGCACCCGTGAGATCGGCCTGCGCATGGCGATTGGCGCGCGCGGCCGCGACGTGCTCATGCAGTTCCTCGTCGAAGCCATCGTCATTTCGCTGGTGGGAGGCGGCCTGGGCATCGCCCTGGGCTTTGGCCTGGCGGAACTGGCCAAGTGGGCCAACAACTGGCCGGCCGTCGTCCCGATGGATTCGATCCTGGTGGCCTTCGGGTTCGCCGGATTCGTCGGCGTGTTTTTCGGGTTCTACCCGGCGCGCAAGGCCGCCGGGCTGGACCCCATCGAAGCGCTGCGCTTCGAGTAACGGGTTCGATTCCGGCGTTTCGCCGGAGTCGTCATTGGCAGGAGCAGTCTTTATGCGACGTGTGGCAATGGCACTTGGAACGGCAGCGGTCGTCCTGTTGGCGACCAGCGTGTATGCGCAGGCCCCGAACTTCGCGGGCACGTGGACGCTCGACGCGGAGAAGACCGCCGCGGCGAACCCGAACGCCGGCGGTGGCGGCGGCCGGATGGGCGGCGGTGGTGGACGCATGGGCGGGCCGATGACGCTCACCCAGGACGCGACCAAGCTCGTGATCGCCCGGACGATGGGCGAAAACACGATCACCACGACCTACAACCTGGATGGGTCGCCCAGCAAGAACAGCATGATGGCCCGCGGCGGCCAGACGGAAGTCACGTCGACGGCCAAGTGGGACGGCGCCAAGCTGGTGGTCACCTCCGACAACGGCCAGACCATCACCTACGCCATGGACGGCGCCTGGCTCGTGGTCTCGACGACGCGCCCCGGCCGCGAAGGCGGCCCGGCGATGACGACGTCGCAGTACTTCAAGAAGCAGTAGTTGTTATTGAGGATTGAGGATTGGGGATTGAGGACTTCCCCACTCCTCAATCCCCGCACTTCGCACTTCGCACTCCGCACTCGGCACTCCGCACTCCTCAATCCCACACTTCCCCCAACGGCCGCGTGACGAAGTCGCGTGTGTGCCAGCGCGGGTGCGGCACGGTCAGGTCGGGTTCGTCGATCGTCTGGTCCCCGTAAAAAATCAGGTCGAGATCGAGCGTGCGTGAGGCCCGCGGGGAGAGGCGGGTGCGGCCGCGCTGCCGTTCCACGTCGAGCATGAACGTGAGCAGCTCGCGCGGCGACAGCGTCGTGGTGCCGGACACGGCGGCGTTGAGGTAGTCCGGCTGCGGCTCGTCGACGCCTTCGGCCGGGGTGTTGTGGAACGACGAGACGCGCATGTCGGACAGGACGCTGCGCAGGCGGGTGATGGCGAACCGCAGGTGCGCGTCGCGGTCGCCCAGGTTGCTGCCGAGGGCAATGGCCACCCTGACGGGCGCCACGTCGGCTACTCCATCCAGCGTTCGGGCAACACACCGTGTCCGGTGCTGGCCCCGGGCAACCGCCGGCCCAGCACCAGTTCGTTGCCGTCGGCGATCTGGGCGAAGAACCGCTCGTGTTCAATCGTCTCACCCAGAATCACGTCCACCAGCTTGCGGTGCCGCACGTTGGTGATGGCCTCGGCGCGGCCGCGCCAGGTGGCGACCAGCGCGGCGGCCTCCGCCGCGTCCTGCGCCACCAGCGGCGTGAACGTGGCCTTGCGGCCCGGCGCCGGCACGGTCATCGGGGGCACCTCGTGGGGCGTGCCGCCGAGTTCGCGAATCGCCGACTCGAGCCACGCCAGGTGGGCGTCTTCGCGGTTGATCACGTACTGGTACGTGTTGTTGAACTCGTAGTGATCGACGTGGCGGGCCACGGCGACGTGGCGCTCGCGCAGCGTGAGCTTGTCGCGGTGCAGCGCCGTGAGGGTGGACAACTGGTCAGCCTGGGATTGAGCCATCACGCACTCTGCTTCTGCTTGCACTCGATGCACACGCGGGTCCAGGGAATCGCTTCCAGCCGGGCCGGCGCGATGGGTTCGCCGCAGTCGCGGCAGATGCCGTAGGTGCCCTTCTCAATCCGGTGCAGCGCTTCTTCGGTGGCCTGCAGGATCTTCGCGTCGGTCTGCTTGAGCTTGAGGGCGATGTGCACCTCGTTGTTGCCGGCGGCCTGGTCGGCCAGGTCGCCCTGGCGCGAATTGACGTCGGCCGACTCGGGCAACGGCCGCGTCCCGGTGGAGGCGGCCAGAATGTCGGCCCGCCGCTTCATCAAGGTGTCTTTGAGCGCCGTCAGGCGCGTCTCGTCGAGGATGGTCTGGGTCATTGCTCCCTCGTCCGGCCCACAGGCCGATTCGGCAATTCCCTATTGTACTCAGGCGCCGCGCAGCGTGCCGAGGGGCTTTCTGACCAGCACGTCGACACCCGACAGCAGGCCCACCGCCGCCACGACGACCGTGGACACGGCCATCCCGACCAGCAGACCGGCCCAGTCCGGCCGCCAGTCGATCTCGAACAGGCGTGTGGCGACCGCCCACGACAGGCCCAGGGCGCCGGCCGCCCCCAGCAGGCCCGCCAGCGCGCCCAACAGGCTGTATTCGATGGCCGCCATGGCCAGCAGGCGCCGGGTGCTGGCGCCCAGGGTCCGGTAGATCGCCGCGTCATACAGGCGCTGGAACTTGGTCATCGCCACGGCCCCCACCAGAATCAGCAGGCCGGCCGCCACGGTCACCGCCCCGACGATGGTGATGGCGGACGTGACGTCCTCGACCACGCCGCGCACCGAATCCAGGACGGCGCTGACGTCGATCACCGACACGTTCGGAAAGGCGCGCACGAGGTCGCGCTGCGCCGCGCCGCGGGCGTCCGGGTCATCGCGCACCTGGACGAACCCCACCACGCTGTACGGCGCGCGTTCAATCACGGGACCGGGCCGGAAGACGAAGATGAACCCGCCGTTCACCGTCTGGTCCCACTCGACCTCGCGGACGCTGGTCACGCGCGCCTCGATGACGCGGCCCGCGATGTCGAAGCGCATGAGGTCGCCCAGCCCGATGCCGTGTTCGTCGCGGATCTCCTGCTCGATCGACACCTCGAGCGGCGCGTCGGGGTCGGTGGCGGGGCCGGACCAGAACTCCCCTTCCACCAGCCGCTCGTTGTCGGCCAGGCCGTTGCGGAACGTCAGGCCGTACTCGCGCGCCAGTTCCCCCTCGCGCCGCACGTCCTCCGGCGTGGCCAGCTGGACACGCGCGCCATCCACGCCCGCCACCCGTCCGCGCATCAGTGGCAACATGGGCGGCTCGGTCTGCTGATACGGCGCCAGAACCGCGCGCACGCCGTCGACCTGGTCGCGCTGGATGTCAATCAGCACCAGGTCCGGCGTCGACTCCCCCAGATCGAGCGAGAACTCCGCCAGTAGGTTCGTCTGCAGCGCGCGCACACCGAGGATGAAAAAACACCCGAGCCCGACGGCCGTGAGAATCACGCGCGTCTGGTTGCCCGGCCGGCCGAGGCTGACGATGGCGTGCCGCAGCGCGAACACCCGCGATGCCGCCAGGGGCCGGACCAGCCGCAGCAGGGCCGCCGACGCACCGGCCAGCGCCGCCGCCACCGCGCCCAGCCCCAACGACACATACACGCCGGCCTCCACCGCGTCGGCCTGCCACACCGCCACCGCCGTGAGCGCCAGGCCGATGCCCGCGCCCATCGCCACGCTCTGCCAGCCGCGCCGGCGCGCCGAGGTGGCGGTGTCGGCGCGCAGCAGCAACAGCGGCTTCACCTCGCGCAGTTCGAGCAGCGGCACCAGCGCGAACAACATCGACACCAGCGCGCCGACGGCCAATCCCTGCAACGCGGCCGACCACGTCACGCCCACCGATTCCAGGCCGGCCAGCGCGACGACATCGGCCGGAATGGCCGCCACCACCGACGCGGCCATGGCGACCCCGGCCACTCCGCCCGCCAGCGCGAGCGCCGTGGTCTGCAGCACGTACGTCGCCAGAATCGTGCGCGACGAAGCGCCGACACACTTGAGGACGGCGACGCTGCGAATCTTCTGCTGGATGAACACCCGCGTCACGCTCCACACGCCGATGCCGCCCAGCACGACCATCGCAAACCCGACCAGGCTGAGGTAGTTCTCCGCCAGCGTCAGGTTCCGCCCCAGTCGATCCTCGAGCGCGCGCCAGCTGCGGATGCCGACCGAGTCGCGCCGGAACTGCTGCCGCAGCGCGCGGGTCAGCGGCGCGAGGTCGTTGTCATTCACCCGCAGATACCACTGATAGGTCACCCGGCTGCCGAACTGCAGCACCGTCGTCTGTCGCAGATCCGCCAGGTCGAGGTACACGCGCGGGCCGAACGCGAAGCCGCCGCGGCCCTGCACGCGATCGCGCGCCACGGTGTCGCGAATCACGAACGGACGGCCGGCCAGGGTAATCGTGTCGCCCACGGCGACGCCCAGCTGCAGCAGCAGTTCCGGCTGCACGACGATGCCGCCGCCGCGCAGCAGGCCATGGGTGTACGGCTGCCCGGACCCGAGGGTGAGGGTGCCGTAAAACGGGAAACGATCCGGCACGGCGCGCAACTCCACGAGCCGGGCCTGCCCCTCGCCGGACGCGGCCATCGTCGCCGTCTCGATGACCTCGATGGCCTCCTGCACGGCGCCGGACCTGAAGACATCGGCCAGCCGCGCCGCCACATCGTCGGTCCACGGCCGCCCGGTCTGTACGACGAGATCGGCCCCCACCAGCGCGCGCGCTTCACTGGTGAGCGCGTCACGCACCTGCTGAATCACGCTGCGCACGGCCACGATGGCCGCCACGCCGATGGCGACGCACAGGAAGAAGAACACCAGGCGCGTCCACGACGACCGCACCTCGCGCCACGCCATTTTGAGGACAAAACTCATGCCGCTACTCGCCGCCACTCGCCGCTACTCGCCGCCACTTGCCGCCACTTGCACCCTCCCATCGCGCAGGGCGATGACCTCATCGGCGCGCGCGGCCAGTTCGGGATCGTGTGTCACGAGCACCAGCGTGCGGCCCTGCCGGCGGTTCACCGAGAGCAGCAGGTCGATGACATGGTGGCCGGTGGCGGAGTCCAGATTGCCGGTGGGTTCGTCGGCCAGCAGGATCGGCGGATCGTTGGCCAGCGCGCGGGCGATGGCCACGCGTTGCTGTTCGCCGCCCGACAGTTGCGACGGATAGTGGTGGCCGCGTTCGGAGAGCCCGACTTCCGCGAGCAGCGCCTCGGCGCGCGCGCGCGCATCCGCCACGCCGGCCAGTTCCATCGGCACCATCACGTTCTCGCGCGCAGTCAGCGAGGGAATCAGGTGGAAGAACTGAAAGACGATGCCGATCTTCTCGCCGCGCAACGCGGCCAGCGCCTCTTCGCCCAGCGCGGTGATGTTGACGCCGTCGATGACCACGCGGCCGGTGGTCGGGGTGTCGAGGCCGGCCAGCAGCCCGAGCAGCGTCGACTTGCCGCTGCCCGACGGCCCGGTGATCGCGACAATGCGGCCCGCGGCGATCGTCAGCGACGTGGGATGCAGGATGGTGAGCGGCCCGGCACCGCCGGTGACGGTGCGGGACACCTCGACAAGTTCAATCATCAGCGGCTCAGCAGGTCGTCGACGATGGGCTGCAGGCGCGGGTAGATCAGCGATGCGATGATGCGCTGGCCCTCGGCGGTGGGATGGATGCCATCGGCTTGATTGAGGTGCGGCTGCCCCGCCACGCCTTCGAGCAGGAACGGCACCAGCGGGACGTCGTGTTCCGCCGCCACCTGCGGGAAGACCGCGCGGAACGCCGCGCGATAGTCCTCGCCCAGGTTGGGCGGGGCCTCCATGCCGGCCAGCAGGACCATGACGCCGCGGCTCTTGGCCGTGCCGACGATCTTCGACAGATTGTCGCGGGTCGCGCTGGCGGGCACCCCGCGCAGCGCGTCGTTGCCGCCCAGCGCCACGACCAGCACACGGACGTTCGGCTCCAGCACCCACTCGAGCCGCGACAACCCGCCGGCCGTCGTGTCGCCGCTCACGCCGGCGTTCACCATCTCGACCTGCGCGTAGCCGTCGGTGGCGAACTCCTCGCCGAGCAACGCGGGAAACGCCTCGGACTGCAGCAGGCCGAAGCCAGCCGTGAGGCTGTCACCCAGCACCGCGATCTGGACGGTCGGCGGCGCCTCACCCTTGATCGCCGCGGCCTGCTGCTCGGAGATGACCACGGGCGCTTCAGGTTGCCGGCCGCAGGCGGCGTCACGCACCGAACAGCCGGCCGCGAGCAGCAACAACAGCGGGGACCACCACGATCGACGACGATTCAGGAGCAACATCACAGACAGCCTTACGGATATTGTATGGTCCAGGGTCCGAGGTCCGGCGGGGTCCAGGATTCGTCGAGGTCACACGATGGCCAGAGGGTGGGAGAGCAAGTCGGTCGAAGCCCAGCAGGAGGAGCGCGCGGCGGCGCGGACGCGGGTGCGTCCGATCACGCCGGAGGACGCGCAGCGCACCCAGGCGCGGCAGCGCGTGGTGATGGCGCTGGCGCAGGCCGAACAGGCGCTGGCCGCCACCACCCACCCCGCCCGTCGGCGCGCCCTGGAAGCGGCCATCACGGACCTGCGACGCACCCTGACTCAGGACTGAGCGCCTCCCCATGCTCACCGAATCCCTTGCGCCATACATGCTCTGGGCGAAAACGCGGACGCCGGCCGAGATCGATCTGGCCGGCAGCAACCTGCTGCCCTGCCGGCTCGACGACCTGCCCGGCGCGGCCGACGCCCTCGAGCTGACGGCGCCCAACGACAACGGCTATGCGCCGCTGCGCGAGGCCATCGCGGCCCACGCCGGCGTGCCCGCCTCGCGCGTCGTCACGGCCACGGGCTGTTCAGGCGCGAACTTCCTCACCATCGCGGCGCTGGTCGGGCCGGGTGACGAGGTGCTGATTGAGCAACCGGGATACGACCCGCTGGTCGGCGCCTGCACCCTGCTGGGCGCGCGCGTCCAGCGCTTCGGCCGGCCGCTCAGCCGGCGGTTCGGCATCGACCTCGACGAGGTGCGCGCCAAACTCACGATCCGCACGCGCCTGATCATCGTCACCACGCCCCACAATCCGTCGGGCACGTGCCTCGATCAGGACACGCTGAAGGGCCTGGTGGCGCTGGCCGATGCCGCGGGCGCGTATCTGCTGGTGGACGAGGTGTATCTGGATGCGGTGAACCTGGCCGCGGGCCACGCGGCGCCGGTCGTCTCGGCCACGCGGCTCGATGGTCCGGTGGTGGTGACCAGCAGCCTCACCAAGGCGTACGGCCTCAACGGTCTGCGGTGCGGGTGGGCGATTGCGCCGCCGGCGCTGGTGACGCGCCTGTGGCGCGTGCGCGACCTGGTGGAAGCGGTCGGCAGCGCGGTGTCGGACCGCCTTGGCGCATTCGCGTTCTCGAGGATGCCGCGCCTGCAGGAACGGACCCGCGTGATCGTGTCGGCCAATCTCGAGCTGGCGCGCGGGTTCGCGCTCGCCGAGACACGGCTGGCGTTGGGCGGCCCGGTCGGCGCCACGGTGATGTTTCCCCAGGTGCGCGGGCTCACGTCAGCCGACGCGTTTGTGGACGACCTGGCGGCACGGCACGGCGTGGCCGTGGTGCCCGGCCGGTTCTTCGACGCGCCGTCGCACATCCGCATCAGCCTGGCCGGCGCCACCGCGCCGCTGGCGGAAGGCCTGCGCCGCCTGTCGATCGCCCTGCGCGACCTGCCATGAGCCGCCGCGACGCGTCGGTCTACTTGAACCCGGCGGAAGCCGAGGCCGCGCGCCGCGCGCGCCGGCACCGGTTCCACACCGAGGACGTGCCGCGCCTGCGCGTCATCGGCTTCGCGTTCAACACCCTCGGCGTGATCGTGCACAACTGGCTGATCGCCGGCCACGTCGACTGGGTGGCCGCGGGCCAACACGCCGCGGTCCTGCTGGGGTACAGCGTGGTGGCCTGGTTCGTGCTGGCCCACACGTGGCATCGCGTCCGCGCCGTCAACCTTGGCGATGTGTTCTTCGCGCTGGATTTGATCCCCATGGCGTACGTCGTGTACGTGACGGGGGCGGACCAGAGTTTCATGTGGTTCGTGTTCGCGGCGCGCGCCGCCGATCAGGTGGCGATTTCGTTCCGCCACGCGCTGGTGTTCTCGCACCTGTCGACGGCGACCTACGCGGGGCTGATCCTGTGGGTGGCCATCGGCGAGGGCCGGCCGGTGGCCTGGCCGGTGGAGATCGCCAAGATCGTCTTCCTGTACATCCTGTGCCTGTACATCACGCTGTCGGCGCGCGCGGTGGCGGATCGGCGGCAGAAGTTCGACACCGCGCGCCGGATGGCCGAGCAGGCGGTCCGTGACGCCGAGGATCGCCGGCGCGACCTGGAACATGCGCTGGGCCGGCTGGAAGCCGCCAACCGGACCAAGAGCGAGTTTCTCGCCAATGTCAGCCACGAAATCCGCACGCCGCTCAACAGCGTGATTGGCAACGCCGACCTGCTGCTCGACACGCCGCTCACCACCGACCAACGCGACATGCTGGGCGTGATGCGCGACTCGGCCGAATCGCTGACCCGCATCGTCGACGACATCCTCGACCTGTCGAAGATGGAGGCCCAGCGGCTGCCGCTGGAAGCCATCCCGCTGCGCATCCGCGAGGTCACCGGGTTGACGCTGCGGATGTTCGCCGCGCGGGCGCATCAGAAGGGCCTGGCGCTGTCGTGTACCGTGCACCGTGACGTGCCGGAGGTGGTGATCGGTGATCCCCACCGGTTGCGGCAGGTGCTGACGAACCTGATCAACAACGCGGTGAAGTTCACGACCGAGGGCGAAGTGGCGGTCCGCGTCGACTGCGACGATTCGCGCGGCGGATTGATCGGCCTGCGGTTCTCCGTGCAGGACACGGGCATCGGCATCCCGAAGGCCCGGCAACGCGCCATCTTCGACGCCTTCACACAGGCGGATGGGTCCGACACACGGCGGTACGGCGGCACCGGTCTGGGGCTGACCATCGCGGCGCAGCTGGTCGGCCTGATGCACGGCCGGCTGTGGGTGGAGAGCGACGAAGGCCAGGGCGCCACGTTCCGGTTCATCGCCTGGTTCGGCCTGCCGCCGGTGGCGCAGACGCGGCCGCCGCTGCCGGGCACCGTGCGGCAGGTGCTCATCGCGCACGGGCATGCGCATACGCGGGAGTCGCTGGTGGAGTTGCTGGCGCAGTGGCCGGACGTCCGGGTCACGGAAGCCGCCGGCGGCCGGGCGGCCCTGAGCGCGCTCGACGTGACCCGCGCGGCGGGCGGCGTGGATGTGGCGTTCGTCGACGCGAACCTGCCCGGCCTCGATGGCTTCGAACTGACCGCGCGCATCAACGCCACACCCGGCCTGTGTCGCGCGGTGGTCGTGTTGCTGCCGACCACACAACTGACCACCGGCGCCGAGCGCGCGACCTCCCTGGGCGCGCGCTACCTCACCACGCCGGTGATCTGGCCCGCGCTGCTCGACCTGCTGACGGCGATCGGCAGCGGCCGCCCCGCCGAACCCGCCCAGGCGGGTCCGCGCAGCACACGCCGCGCGCTGCGCGTCCTGGTCGTGGACGATCACGTCGTCAACCAGGCGGTGGTGTCGGCGATGTTGCGCAAGTGGGGCCATGCGATCGCCACGGCGATGGACGGGCAGGACGCGGTGGACAAGAGCGCCCGCGAACCCTTCGACGCCATCCTGATGGACCTGCAGATGCCCACGATGGACGGCCTGCAGGCGACGCGGCTGATCCGGGCGCGCGAACTGACGGACGGTCATGCGCGCGTGCCCATCATCGCGATGACGGCGCGCGCCATGCACGAAGATCGCGCGCAGTGCCGGGAGGCCGGCATGGACGGGTTCATCGCCAAGCCGATCGATCAGCAGGAGTTGTTCGAGGTGCTCGAGGTGATCGGGCGGACGCGGCCCGAGACCGACGCGCCCGGCCCGGCGCCGGCCGACGCGACGCTGACGCCGCTCATCTCGGATCCGGACACGAGCCGGCATGTGGCCGGGCTGTTCGTCGAGACGGCGCCGGCCCAGCTGGCCCGGCTCGCCGCCGCGGTGCGCGCCCAGGACGCGGCCGAGGTGGCCACCGTCGCCCATGCCCTGCGCGGCGCCATGTCGAACTTCCGCGGCGCCGAGACGGCGCGCATCGAGAAGCTCGAGACCCTGGCCCGCGAACACCGCCTCGAGCAGGCGGAGAGCCTCTGGCCGCGGGTGGAAAGCGACGTCACCGCCCTCATCACCCGCCTCCGTGACACGAGATAATCAACCCATGTTGCGACTTCTCCCGATTCTGCTCTTCGCCCTCACAGCCGTCACGGCGCAATCGCCGGCCGGCGCCATCCCCATCGACCGCGCGCAGTTGCTCAAGGATCTGCAGATTCTCTCGGCCGACGACATGGAAGGCCGGCTGGTCGGCACCCCGGGCGGCGCCAAGGCGCGGGCGTACGTGATCGAACGGTTCAAGGCGTCGGGCCTCGAGCCCTTGGGCGCGTCGTTTGAACATCCCTTCGAGTTCACGTCGGGCCGCGGCGCCGGCGGCGCGACGCGCACCGGCGTCAATGTGCTGGGCCGTATCACCGGCACACGCACGCCGGATCGCGCCATTGTCGTGACCGCCCACTACGACCATCTCGGCGTGCGCAACGGCGTGGTGTTCAATGGCGCCGACGACAACGCCTCGGGCACCGCGGCGCTCTTCGCGCTGGCCAAGTACTTCTCGGCGAATCGCCCGGCCAACACGATCATCTTTGCGGCGCTCGATGCGGAAGAGTCGGGCCTGCAGGGCGCGCGCCGGTTCGTCGCCGAGCCGCCGGTGCCGCTCGCCCAGCTGGCGCTGAACATCAACATGGACATGATCGGCCGTGACGCCAAGGACCTGCTGTACGTCGTCGGCACACACCAGCAGCCGTTCCTCAAGCCGTACATCGAACGCATCGCCGCGGCGGCCAACATCACGCTGCGCATGGGCCACGACAACCCGGACGAAAAAGGTGTGGAGGACTGGACACGGGCCTCCGACCACTTCCCGTTCTGCGAGGCGAAGATTCCGTGCCTCTACTTCGGCGTCGAGGATTTCGAGAACCACCACAAGGCCAGTGACGACTACGAGACGATGACCCACGACTTCTTCTACCGGGTCGTGCAGACGATGGCGGTGGCGATTCGGACGTTCGACGAGGGTCTGCCGTTCGGGAAGTGACATGCCCCTCGACGCGCTCGTCATCGCCACGCTGACCGGCCTGGCCGTCGGCGTGGAACGGCAATGGAGCGGCCACGCCACCGGCGTGAACGCCCGGTTCGGCGGGCTGCGCACGTTCACGATGATGGGCCTGGTCGCCGGCATCGCGGGCTGGTGGCTGGGCACCGGCATGGAGGGACCGGCGACGGTGCTTCTGGCCGGCCTGGTCGGCATTGTGATCGCCGCGTACGTGTCGGCCAGCCGTGGCGATGTCGACGCCACGACCGAAGTCGCCGCGCTGGTGGTCGTCGTGGCGGGGGTGCTGGCCGGGTATGGCCAGCCGACGGTGGCGTCGGCCATCACGGCCGTCACGGTGCTGCTGCTGGCCGAGAAATCCCGCCTGCACGGCCTGGTCAGCCGGCTGGGCGAAACCGAACTCATCTCGGCGGCGCGATTTGCGGTGATGGCCACCGTGATTCTGCCGTTGCTGCCCGCCGATCCGATCTGGCCCGTCGGATCGTTCGAGGGCATCCGTCTGCGTCAGCTGTGGATGCTGGTGCTCTTTTTCTCGGGATTGAGTTTTCTCGGGTTCCTCGCCCGCCGCGCCTGGGGAGCCCGCCGCGGGTACGCCGTGGCGGGCGCGCTGGGCGGCCTGGTGTCGTCCACCTCGGTGACGCTGACGTTCTCGCGGTTGAGCCGCGCGCATCCCGAAGCGGGACTGGCGCTGGCCGCCGGAGTGATGGGCGCCAACGTCACGCTGTTTCCTCGGGTGCTGGTCGCCGCCGCGGTGCTGGCGCCGTCGCTGGCGGCGGCCATCTGGCCCGTCTTCCTTGGACCGGTGGCCATCGGTTTGCTGCTGCTGGCGCGCGGCATCCGGACGTCGGACACGGCGCACAAGGCGCCGGCACAGGACAACCCGCTGCAGGTCTCGGCCGCGCTGCAGATGGCCGTGGCGTTTCAGATCGTGCTGATCATCGTGGCGCTGGCCGAGGACCGCTTCGGGGCGGCCGGCCTGTTCGGCTCGGCCGCCGTGCTGGGCCTGACGGACGTGGACGCGTTGACGGTGTCGATGGCGCAGCGCGCGGCTGACGGCGCGGATCTGCGCGCGGCCGCCGCCGCGCTGACGCTGGGCATCCTCTCGAACACGATCTTCAAGGCCGGACTCGCCCTGGTGCTCGGTCAGGGCGTGTATCGCGGCCTGGCCTTCGCCGGCCTGCTGGCCATGGCCCTCGTGCTCGGCGTGGGCGGGTTCACCCTGATCCCTGTTCCCTGATCCCTGTGCCCTGTGCCCTGCGCCCTGCGCCCTGTGACCTTTATTTCGTGTCTTTGAACACCTTCGAGGCCAACGCCACCATGGACGCCACGTCGGCGGCGTTGGTGGGCAGGATCATCGTGTTCCCCACCTTGGCCAGCTGGCCGAACTGCTCCACGTACTGCTCGGCCACGCGCAGCTGGGTGGCTTCCATGCCGCCCGGCTGACGGATGGCTTCGGCCACCTTGCGGATGCCTTCGGCCGTCGCGGAGGCGACGGCGAGGATCGCGGCGGCCTGACCTTCGGCTTCATTGATCTGCTGCTGCTTGTTGGCTTCCGACGCCTTGATGACCTGCTGTTTTTCGCCTTCAGCCGTGTTGATGGCCGCATCGCGCGAGCCTTCCGACGTCAGGATCACCGCGCGCTTTTCGCGCTCGGCGCGCATCTGTTTTTCCATCGCGGCCAGCACGTCGTGCGGCGGCGTGATGTTCTTGATCTCGTAGCGCAGCACCTTCACGCCCCACGCCTCACTCGCCTTGTCGAGTTCGGAGACGATCGAGGCGTTGATGTTCATGCGTTCCTCGAACGTGCGGTCGAGGTCGATCTTGCCGACTTCCGAACGCAGCGTGGTCTGCGCCAGCTGGCTGATGGCAAACACGAAGTCCGAGATGCCGTAGGACGCGCGCTCCGGGTTCAGCACCTTCAGGTACAGGATGCCGTCGACGCCCACCTGCACGTTGTCGCGGGTGATGCAGACCTGCGCCGGGATGTCGAGCGCGGCTTCTTTCAGCGAGTGTTTGTACCGGATGACATCCAGGAACGGGATCAGGATGTGGAACCCGGCCGACAGCGTGCCGCTGTAGCGGCCCAGTCGTTCGACGACATACGCGCTCTGCTGCGGCACCACCACCGCCGTCTTGGCGATGATGATGAGGACCAGGACGGCCAGGACAATGGCAACGACGGCGCCTTCGTTCACGAGCGGGCTCCTTCCGGTTCGATATCCAACATGAGGCCGTCCACGCGGACGACGCGGATGCGCGTGCCGGGGGTGACCGCGGCCGCGCCGATGTTGCGCGCCGACCAGGCCGCGCCGCGCACTTCCACGCGGCCCACCGTGCCGGGCGTCAGTTCGGAGCTGGCGACGCCGATCTCGCCGACCAGCGTGTCAATCTCGGGCTGCTGCGGGTCGTGCTGCACCCACTGCAGCAGCCGCGCGCGGAACAGCACGAGCGACGCGACCGACAGGACGGAGAACAGCAGCAGTTGCACCCACATCGGGCCGGCCGCGCCAAAACCCGCCAGCACGCCGACGATCAGCGCCGACACGCCGAAGAAGATCACGTAGAACCCGCCGGCCGTGGCCAGTTCCGCCAATACCAGCAGCAGGCCAATCACGAGCCAATG
Source organism: uncultured Solibacteraceae bacterium (assembly GCA_964471115.1). Lineage (GTDB taxonomy): Bacteria > Acidobacteriota > Vicinamibacteria > Vicinamibacterales > SCN-69-37 > SYFT01. The sequence continues at coordinate 25,681 of CAYYFE010000016.1, read as the reverse complement.
CCACCAGAGGATTTCCATGGGACGCTCCTGGGGGAGATTCTATTCGAATTGAGGATCGATCGGTGCGGAGTGCGGAGTGCGAAGTGCGAAGTGCGGACAAATCCTCAATCCTCAATCCTCAATCCCAAATAACTCCCATCCCCCCGTGCTACCTTCACTCAGCCCCCTGCCGGGGTGGCGAAACTGGCAGACGCACGGGACTTAAAATCCCGAGTCCCCCACAGGGACGTGTGGGTTCGATTCCCACCCCCGGCACCATGTATGCTCAGAGCAGGGCCTCTCCGCCCGGGGCCGGGAGCACCACTGCCGTGGTTCGAACCCTGCTGCTCGTCTTGGGCGCGTTGTCGCCGGTCGTCTACATCGCCGCGGATGTCGTCTGCGGACTCCGCTATCCCAACTACAGCTTCGCGCATCAGGTCATCAGCGAACTGTCGGCCGTTGGCGCGCCGACCGCGGCGTTGTGGGGCGCGTTTCTGCAGGTCTACGCCTTCCTCTTCACCGCCTTCACCACCGCCATCGTCCTTGAAGGCCGCACGCGCCCGCAGGTGCGGGTGCTCGGCTGGCTGATGGTCGCGTTTGTCCTCTCGGGGCCGCTGTGGTCGTTCGTGCCGATGCATCAACGCGGCGACGCCTTCGCGGTGACTGACGCCGGTCACATCGCGATGGGCGCGCTGATGGTGCTGTTGCTGACCGCGACCATGTTCGCCGGCACGAACGCGCTGGGGAACCGGTTCCGTCGATTCTCGCGACTGGTGACTCCCGTCGCGTTCCTGTTCGGCCTCGGCACGTTTGTGTACGTCCCGCTCATGATCTGGCAGCGGCCCACACCGGGGGTCGGCGTGGTCGAACGCGTCTTCCTCTACGCGTTCCTGCTGTGGTCGGGGGTGCTGGCGGTGGGCCTGCTCCACGCGCGGAACCGAACCACACCCCCGGATGTCTCGTAACGGCAGTGCATGTTCGCTGACCTGCAGTACGCCCTGCGCAGTCTGAGTCGACGGCCGGCCCACGCCGCTCTGGTGGTGTTCACCCTGGCCCTCGGACTGGGCGTCAATACGGTGGCCTTCTCCAGCGTCAACGCCCTGGTGTTCCGGCCGTTTGCCGTCGCCGGCTCAGACACGTACGGCTGGGTGTTTGTCGGCACGACGGCCGATCCCCACGCGTCGGTGAGCCGAACCACGTTCGACGCGGTGCGTGCGGCGTCCACGCTGGACGTGGCCGCGGCTGAGGGCCGGCTGCCGCTGACGGCCGTCAGCGCGGCCGGGCCCGAACAGATCTGGGCGCTGGCCGTCTCCTCCGACTACTTCACGATTGTCCCCGCGCCCACAGTGGCCGGGCGCGTGCTCAGCAGCCGTGATGTGCCGTCAGGCGCCGTGCCCATCCTGATGAGCGAGCGGTACTGGCGCGCGCGCTGGGGCGCCGCAGACCTGACGACGATCACACCGGTGCTCAACGGACAACTCGCCTCGGTCATCGGCATCGTGGCCGACGACTTCCAGGGCCCTGGCGGCCTGTTCGAACCCCACGTCTGGTTCACCTTTGACGCCTTGCCCGCGCTGCGCCTCGACCCGGCGGCCGACGGCAACGCCGAATGGCTGACGATGGTGGCGCGACCGAAGGCGGAGGCGACCCGGGCGCAAATTGACGCGGAGATGCTGGCGCTGGCGCGCGGACTCGCCGAGACCGGCGAGCGCGATCGCGTGCGCGCGCAGTACATCCCCATTCGCGAGGGGCACCCCGAAGCGCGCCAGCTGGGCAGCGCGGCGCTGCTGGGCCTGGCGGCGGTGGGACTGGTGCTGCTGATCGCGTGTTTCAACGTCGCCGGTCTGATCCTCGCTCGGTCGGTGGAGCGCCAGCGCGAACTGGGTATTCGCGCGGCACTTGGTGCGGGCCGTCACCGGCTCACGCGCCTGTTGCTGGCCGAAGGCCTCGTGTTGGCCACGCTGGCGGGCACGGCCGCGCTGCTCGTCGCCGCGTGGAGCGAGTCGCTGCTGGGCGGCCTCAGTCTGCCGGCGCCGATTCCGCAGCGGCTGCACTTCTCGGTCGACTGGCGGATGATCGCGTTCACGGCGGCGCTCGTGCTGGTCGCCGCGGCCGTCCCCACGCTCACGCCCGCGTGGCGCATCGCGCGTGTCGATCCCATTCGCTGGCTCAAGGGCAGCGGCTCGGGTCCGGCGTCGGGCGCCCTCGCGCCGGCCACGGCGCGCCGCCTGTTCGTCCGGCTTCAGGTGGTGGGCGCCACCACCTTCATGACACTGGCGCTGCTCTTTGTCGCGAGCTTCGTGGCGCTCGATCGGCGCGACCCGGGCTTCAACCTCACGCAGACGGCGACGATGCAGATCAGCCCGTCGAGGACGCTGGCGTCTCCGGAACGGCAGGCGGAACTGGTGCGCGAGTTGACGGACCGTCTCGCGTCGCGACCCGACATCGCGGCGGTCGGCATTGCCGAGCGAGTGCCGTTCCAGCTCGGTGTGGGCCGGTCGATGACGGCCTCGGCGGATGGCCGTGATTGCGCTGCGGGCGGCTGCGTCACGGCCGCCGCCGTGGCGGTGTCACCCGCCTACTTTGACGCGATGGGGATCACCCTGCGGGCAGGCCGCGCGTTTGCGGCCCCACTGGGCCGCGACACCGACGTGGTGATGGTCAACGACGCGGCCGCCCGGGCGTTGTGGCCTGGCGCCCTCGCGGTGGGTCAATGGCTGTACGACGATCAGCGCCGGCCGCGGCAGGTCATCGGGATTGCGGCGGACGTCTCGGTCTCACAGCTGCAGGAAACGGCGCGCCCGATGGTGTACGTTCCGCTCCAGCCGTCGGGGCTGGGTGACGCGCTGACGCTGGTCGTCCGCGCGCACACCGACGGCGTCGCGGGCGCCCGCGCGATGCGCGAGGCCTGGCGTGAACTGGGCGACACGCTGCCGCCGGCGGCCGTGCAGACCATGCAGGAGCGCATGGCGCTGCCCCTCTGGCCGGCCCGCGTGGCCGCCGCGTTTTTCGCCACGTGCGGCGCCGTGGCCGTGATTCTGGTCACGGTCGGGTTGTTCGGCGTCACCTGGCAATTGGTCAGCCAGCGCACGCGTGAATTCGGGGTGCGGCTCGCGCTTGGCGCCACGCCCGCCGACCTGCGCCGCCTGATCATCGGCGAATCCCTGCGCCTGGCCGGGCCTGCCCTGGTGGTCGGCCTGCTCGTCGCCTTCGCCGCCGCCTCCACCGCCCGCGCACTGCTGCCCGGCGTCTCGCCCTTCGATCCACGCCTCTACGCCGCCGCGTTGGTCCTGCAGCTGGCGGTCACGCTCCTGGCCAGCTGGTCCCCGGCCCTGCGCGCCACCCGCGTGTCGCCGAGGGACACCATGAGCGAGTCCTGAGCTCGGAGGTCAATGACCTCCGAGCTCATTTCGCTGCGGTCCGAAGGATCTTTTCGAGTGGCCGGCCCTTCGCCAGCTCGTCCACCAGCTTGTCGAGATACCGCACCTGCCGGGTCAGCGGGAACGGGATGTCCTCCACGCGGTACCCGCAGATGACGCCGGTGATCAGCCGCGCGTTCGGGTTGAGCGTCGCCTCCTCGAAGAACGTCCTGAACGTCACCTTCCGGTCGAGACACGCCCGCAACTGGGCCTCGTCATACCCGGTCAGCCAGGTGATGACCTGATGCAGTTCCACCCTGGTCCGCCCCTTTTTCTCCACCTTCGCCACGTAGTGCGGGTACACCGACGCCAACGTCATCCCCGCAATCCGCTCGTCCTGCGCCTCGGTCACCTTCATCGTGCCCCCCATCGATCCATCGATCCATCGATCCATCGATCCATTGATCCATTGATCCATCGATTGCTCCCTCGGCCCCTCCATTTTCCCTTGTCCCTCGTCCCTGATCCCTTCATGATCCTTCCACTGTGAAGACCCTTGGCGCGCTGGTGAGCTCCTCGCTCGCCGGCCGGCAGCAGCGCACCAACCTGCGCGTGCTCCTCAATCTGCTCCTGTTCCTGACGGCCATCGTCGCGTTGTACACCGTGCTGTTTCACGTGCTGATGGCGCGCGAGGGACGCGAGTTCAGCTGGATCTCCGGCTTCTACTGGACGATGGTGACGATGTCGACGCTGGGGTTCGGCGACGTCACGTTCCATTCGGACCTGGGCCGGGTGTTTTCGGTGGTCGTGGTGATGTCGGGCACGGTCTTCATGTTGATCCTGCTGCCCTTCACGTTCATCCAGTTCTTCTACGCGCCGTGGCTCGAGGCGCGGAACGCCGCCCGGGCGCCGCGCAGCCTGCCGGACACGATGAAGGGGCACGTGATCCTCACGCAATACGGCCCGGTGGATGCCGCGCTGGTGCGACGGCTCGAGCCGTTCAACACCCCGTACGTCGTGGTCGTGCCGGACGTCACCGAGGCCCTGGCCCTGCACGACCAGGGCGTCAACGTGATGGTGGGTGACCTGGACGACCCCGAGACGTATCGCGCGGCGCGCGCCGATCAGGCCGCGCTGGTGGCGTCCACGCGGTCCGATACCAGCAACACGAACGTCGCCTTCACCGTGCGCGAAATCGCGATGGGGGTCCCCATCGTCGTCACCGCCTCCTCACCGGCGTCGGTGGACATCCTGCAACTGGCCGGCGCGCAGCAGGTGCTGCAGCTGGGCAAGTTGCTGGGACGATTCCTCGCCCGGCGCGTGGCCGGACGCGACCGCAAGGCGCACATCATCGGTGAACTCGATCATCTCTGCGTGGCGGAAGCCTCGGTGGCCGGCACCGATCTGGCCAACCTGACGCTGAAGCAGGCCGGCCTGCGCGCGCGATTCGGACTCAACGTGGCCGGCGTGTGGGAGCGCGGCTACTTCCAGGTCGGCCTGCCGGATACTCTGCTGACCGACACCAGCGTGTTGTTCCTGGCCGGCACCCGCGAGCAACTGGCCGCCTACGATGCCGCATTCGGTGTGCAGGACGCCGCCGGCGCGTACGTGGTGCTGCTGGGCGGCGGCCGCGTCGGCCGCGCGACGGCCGAACAGCTGACCGCCGCCGGGATCGACCACTGCATTGTCGAGAAGCTGCCGGATCGGGCGCGCAGCGCGTCGCGCACCGTCATCGGCGACGCCGCCGACCTCGACGTCCTCAAGGAGGCCGGCCTCGACCGCGCCACCACCGTCGCCGTCACGACGCATGACGATGACATGAACGTGTATCTGACGTTGTACTGCCGGCGGCTCAAGCCGTCGCTGCAGATCCTCAGCCGGGCCACGCTGGACCGCAACGTCTCCACGCTCTACCGCGCCGGCGCGGACATCGTCCTCTCGTACGCCTCAATGGGCGCCAACGCGATCGTCAATCTGCTGCGCAAGCGCGAGATGCTGCTGATTGGCGAGGGCCTCGACGTCTTCCAGGTGGCCCTTCCCTCGAAACTCGTCGGCAAGACGCTGGCGGAGGCCGGCATCCGCGAAACCTCCGGCTGCAACGTGCTGGCCGTCATCACCGGCGGCCGCACCGTTGTCAGCCCCGCCGCGAACGAACCGCTGGCGGCAGGCACGGACCTCATCCTCATCGGCGACCACAAGGGGGAAGAGGCGTTCTTCAAGCACTATCGGGAATAGTCATCGTGGGCTCGTGGGCTTGTGGGTTCGTGGGCTCGTGGGCTTGTGGGTTCGTGGGCTCGTGGGCTCGTGGGCTCGTGGGTTCGTGGGTTCGTGGGCTGGTGGGCTCGCGGGTTGGTGGTAGAGTCCCCGCATGACTGCACGCCGGAGCTGGCTGACCGTCTTCCTGAACGTCGTGGAGAAGGGCGGCAACGCGCTGCCCCATCCCGCCTCGCTGTTTGCCCTGTTCGCGCTGGGCGTCGTGGTGGTGTCGTCGTTTGCCGCGATGTCGGGCATCTCGGCCGTCCACCCCGGCACGGGCGCGACGATTACGCCGGTCGACCTGCTGAGCCTCTCGGGCCTGCATCGCATTCTCACCAACCTGGTCACCAACTTCACGGGCTTCGCGCCGCTGGGCACGGTGCTGGTGGCGATGCTGGGCATCGGCGCGATGGAAGCGTCGGGCCTGATGAGCGCCAGCCTGCGGCTGCTCGTGCTCTCGGCACCGCCGCGGCTGCTGACCTCGGTGCTGGTGTTCGCGGGTGTCATGTCGAACATGGCCAGCGAACTCGGGTACGTCCTTCTGGTGCCGCTGGCGGGCCTCATCTTCCTCGGCGCCAGGCGGCATCCCATCGCGGGCATGGCGGCCGCGTTTGCGGGTGTGTCGGGCGGCTACAGCGCCAACCTGCTGCTGGGCACCGTGGACCCGCTGCTGGCGGGCCTGTCGGAAGAGGCCGCGCGCATCGTGCGTCCCGACTATGCCGTCAACGCGGCGGCCAATTACTACTTCATGGCGGTGTCGACGCCGCTGCTCACGATTGCCGGCACGTGGGTCACCGAACGCATCGTCGTCCCCCGGCTGGGCGAATACGCCGGCGCGTCGAAGGCGGAGGCGATTGAGGGCCTCAATGATCTGGAACGGCGCGGCCTGCGCTGGGCCGGCATCGCCACGCTGGTGCTGGCGGCCATCGTGTTGTGGGGCACGGTGCCGGGCGACGGCTTCCTGCGCGATCCACAGACGGGCGATCTCCTCCGGTCGCCGTTCATGTCGGGCATCGTCGCGCTGATCTTCCTGCTCGGCGTCGTGGCCGGCGCCGCGTACGGGTTCGGGGCGGGCACCTTCAAGAACGACGCGGACGTGATGTCCGGCATGGGCAAGTCGATCAGCGGCCTGGGTGGCTACCTGGTGCTGGTGTTCTTCGCGGCGCAGTTCGTCGCGTTCTTCAACTGGAGCAACCTGGGACTGATCTTCGCCGTGAAGGGCGCCGACGTCCTGCGCGAATCCGCGCTGGGCGGCGCGCCGCTGATGGTGATGTTCATCCTGCTCACGGCGTTCATCAACCTCTTCATGGGCAGCGCCTCGGCGAAGTGGGCGATCATGGCCCCGGTGTTCGTGCCGATGTTCATGCTGCTCGGCTACACGCCTGAACTGACGCAGGCCGCCTTCCGCGTGGGCGACAGCACGACCAACATCATTTCGCCGATGATGTCCTACTTCGCGCTGATCGTCGCGTTCTTCGAGAAGTACGACAAGAAGGCCGGCATGGGCACCGTCATCGCCACGATGCTGCCGTATTCGGTCGTCTTCCTCACCATCTGGAGCGCGCTGCTGGCGCTCTGGTTCACCTTCGGCCTGCCGCTGGGACCCGGCGCCGGCCTGTTGCTGCAGTAGACGGAGAGACCTGCCATGACTCGACCCCTGACGCTTCTCATCGCCGCCCTCCTGGTCACCGCCACGGCGTGGGCCGAACCGATCAAGTTCGCGCGTTATCCCCATGTGTCGCAGGGCAAGCTGGTGTTCAGCTATCACGGCGACATCTGGATCGCGAACGAGAACGGGTCCAGTCCGCAGCGGCTGACGGCGCACGTCGCCCGCGACGTGTTCCCGCGACTGTCCCCCGACGGCCGGTGGGTCGCGTTTACGTCGGATCGCTTCGGCAACACCGACGTGTTTCTGATCCCGGCGACGGGCGGTGAACCCCGCCAGCTCACCTTAGCCACGACGCCGGAGACGGTGCTCAACTGGACGCCGGACGGCAAGGGCGTCATCGTGGCGACGAACCAGTCGGTGAGTCCGTGGCGCAGTCCGCTGCACATCGTGCCGGTCGACGGCGGTCTGCCGACGCCCCTGCCCATCGACGGCGGCGTGCAGGGCATGCTGAACCGCGACGGCACGATGCTGGCCTTCAACCGGATGGGCGGCAGCTACTGGCGCAAGGGTTATCGCGGGAATCGCTCGGACGACATCTGGATTCAGGACCTCAAGACCCAGCGCATCACGCGGCTGACCGACACCAATCTGAAGGAATACCGGAACTTCACGCAGGACGTGTATCCGATGTGGGGATCGGACGGCCAGATCTACTTCGCCTCCGAGCGCAGCGGCCACTTCAACATCTGGCGAATCGCGCCCACCGGCGGCGCCCCCGCGCAGGTCACCTCCCACAGCGACGATGGGGTGCAGTTCCCGTCGATGAGCCCGGATGGGACGACCATCGCCTACGAGAACGACTTCGAGGTCTGGACGCTGAAGGTTGGTCAGCGGACGCCCACGCGCGTGGTCATCGACATCGCGTTCGACCGGCAGCGCAACCTGACGCGCACCGTGCAGGTCCAGAATCGTCCCGATGGCTTCTCCATCACCCCCGACGGCGACTACGCGGCCATCGACAGCCGCGGCGAAGTCTTCATCGTGCCGTCCGATCCGGAGTTCGGCGAGAAGCAGCAGGTCACCTCCAACTCGTGGCGGCAGCGCAATCAGACGTTTGCGCCCAACGGCCGCTGGCTGGCCTACACCTCCGATGAATCGAAGGAAGAAGAGATCTGGGTGTACGACCGTGAGGCGCGGACCAACCGCAAGCTGACCACCCACGAATCGTTCAAGACCATTGCCGGGTTCTCGCCCGACTCGTCGCGCCTGGCGTGGGTGGCCAACAACCGCCTGTTCGTCACCGTGGTCGAGACGGGCGCGACCACCGAGCTGGGCTACAACATCGCCGGCGGGTATCAGGTGAGCGGGTGGTCGCCCGACGGGAACTGGCTGGTGTACACGAAGCGCGATCGCGACCAGAACGCGGATGTCTTCCTCATGGAGGTGGCCACGCGCCGCGAACTGAACGTGACGCAGAACCCGTGGACCGACACCCAGGGCGTTGTCACCCCGGACGGCAGCCGCGTGGTCTTCGTGAGCGACCGCAATGCCGGAACGGCGCAGTTGTTCGTCCTGCCGCTGGCACGCCTGACCGAGGATCCCAACGACCCGGTCGTCAAGGAACGCCTGCGACGGGCGTCGGCTGGTCGCGGCGGCGGGGGCGGAGGCGCCGGCGCGGCGGCTGCGGCGGCGCCGTTGACGACGCCGAACCTGACACGCATCGACCGTCGGGCGGTGGCCATCACGTCGGGCACGAACCCGGTCCAGGGCTTCTTCCTGTCGACGGACGGACGCACGGTGTACTTCCGGTCACGTGACGATCAGGGTCCCGCGCTCTTCTCTGTGGGGATCGACGGGCAGGATCGCCAGCGCCTGGCGGCAGGCGCCTTTGCCGGGCTGACGCCCACCGCCGATCGGCGGCGTGTGTTCTTCACCGAGAACAACGAACTCTGGCACATGGAAATGACCGGCCAGCGGCGGCGCACACGCGTGCCGTTCACGGTGAACGTGCGTGTGGATCAGCGCCAGGAATGGGCCCAGATCCTCGACGAGTCGTGGCGGGTGATGAAGTACCGCTTCTACGACGAAAAGATGCACGGCAAGGACTGGAACGCCATCAAGGCGAAATACGAGCCGCTGCTCAAGTACGTGGGCGCCAACGAAGACGTGTACGACCTGGCCAACGAGATGATTGGCGAACTCAACGCGTCCCACACCGGCGTGAGCGGCCCCGACAGTGACCCGCAGCCGTCCGAATATCAGACGCGGTATCTGGGCCTCGAACTCGCGCCCGAAGGCGGACGGTACAAGGTCACGCACATCTACCCGAACGGCCCGGCCGACAAGGAATGGCTGAACGTCAAGGTGGGCGACTTCGTGCTGGCGATTGACGGCACGCCGGTGCGCGCGGGCGACAACTACTGGACGCTGCTCAACTCGCCGCTCAACGAGTACGTGCAGGTGACGGTGGCCGACACGGCGGCCGGCGCCAACACGCGCGACCTGCGCATCCAGTCGGTCTCCTCGCTCAACACCCTGAAATACGACGCGTGGGTGGCGAAGAACCGCGAGTTCGTGACCAAGGCCACCAACGGCGAAATCGCCTACGTGCACATCCAGGCGATGAACCAGCCCTCGCTCGAGAAGTTCCGCAACGAGATCAATCAGTTCTGGAACGCCAAGGGCATCATCGTCGACATCCGGTACAACGGCGGCGGCAACACCGACCAGGAAATCATCGACATCCTCGAGCGGCGCCCGTACGAATACTGGAACAACCGCTGGGGCGCGCCCGAGTGGGGACGACGGCCGCGCCAGGCCATCGCGGGACCGAAGGTCATGATGATCAACTGGCGATCGGCGTCGGACTCGGAGGTGACGCCCCAGGCGTTCCGCGACCTCGGGCTCGGCCGTATCGTGGGCAATCCCACGTCGGCCGCGGTCATCGCGACCGGGTCGTACGCGCTCATCAACGGCGGATCGATCCGCACGCCCGGCTCACTCGTGGTGACCTACGACCCCGAGCGGCCCAACAACTACGGCATCAACCTCGAGAACTTCGGCGTGGCGCCCGACGTGTGGGTCGAGAACACGCCCGAGGACGAACTCAAGGGCTTCGACCGCGAACTGCAGACCGCGGTCGACGAAGCCCTCAAGATGCTGAAGGAAGGGCTGTGGCAGTACCGGGGGCGGTAAGAGCAATTTCACAGGAGCATTGGAGGGCTGGGAGGGTCACGCCGGCCGACCGCTGGAGCCCGACTTAGTCGGGCCTCGTGCGAGGAGCGCACCCGCGGGTGAATGACGACTGCGTCAACTGACCACGTCATTCACCCGTGGGTGCGCTCCTCGCACGTCGCCGCCTGCGGCGGCGCCAGCGGTCGGCCGGCGTGACCTGCCCGCTGGCATTTCTCCATGCCTCCATGCCTACTGTGCTGATCCGTCAATACGCTGCCGCGTAGCAGTCGCGGCGCGGGTCGGCGCCGGCGATGCGAGTGCCGGTGCGCGGATCGATCCACACGGCGGTCGCGCAACCGCTGATCGACAGCGCGGGCACGAAACGCACGTTGTGCCCGCGCGCCTTGAGGGATTCCAGCACGTCGGGTGCGATGCCCGTTTCCAGGTCGAGCCGGTTGGCGTCGATCCGGTGCGGCCAGAATGACCCGAGGAAGTGGAACGTCTGCAGGCGCGGCAGTTCGAACGCCGTGTGCAGGTTGGGATACCAGCGGTCCTGGAATTCCAGGACGTTGAGCAGCGTCTGCAGAATGGTCTGCTCCTGGTTGTCGCCACCGGGGGTGCCGATGGCCATCACGGGCTGGCCGTTGCGCAGCACGAGGCTGGGTGTCAGGGTGTAGCGCGGCCGGGACCGCGGGCGCAGCTGGGCCGCGCGCGTGCGATCGAGCCAGAACTGCTCCCCGCGGGTCGACAATCCGATGCCGGTGTTGCCGGCGACCACACCGCCCGTGATCCAGCCGCCCGACGGCGTCGCATCAAACACGTTGCCGTCCCTGTCGATGATCGCAATGTGCGTCGTGTCCTTGAGCGACGGGTCCGCGTCCCCCGGCCGCACTGCTCCACCCTCGCCGCCACTCGCCGCCACTTGCCGCAACTCCCCGCCACTCGCCGCCATTTGCTGCCACTCGCCGCCACCCGCCGCCACGTGCCCTGCCCGCCAATACCCCCAGGACTTGACCTTGTCGTCAAACGGCAGCGGATCGCCGGCCACCTGCTCGGTCTGCGCGCGCGCCATGTCGATCTGCGACGCCCGCTGCTTCGCGTACCCCTTCGACAACAGTCCCGTAGCGGGAACGTCCACGAACTGCGGATCGGCATAGTACGTGTCCCGATCCGCGTAGCCCATCTTGAGCGCTTCGGTCACCACGTGCAGGTAATCCGCGGAGTTGTGGCCCAGCTGCCGCAGGTCGTAGGTCTCGAGGATGTTCAGGGCCTGCAACATGGAGGGGCCCTGCGAATTGAAGCCCTGCTTGTAGACCTGATACCCGCGATAGGTGATCGAGGTGGCCGGCTCGACGCGTGAGTAGAACTCGGCGAAGTCACTGACATCCCACGGCATCCCGTGTTGCTGGAGGAACGCGACGATTTCCTTGGCGATGTCGCCCTTGTAGAACCGGTCGCGCGCCGCGGTGATGCCGGCCGCGCGGCCCGCGGCGGACGCCTGCCGCTCGGCGTCCACGAGCTTCTGCAGGGTGGCCGCCAGGTCGGGCATGGTGATCGTGTCACCGGCCTCGTAGTCGCTGCCGTCACTCTTGCGCCACATCTGCTGATTGGTGGGCCACCGATCGATGAAGCGCCGCTGGCCCACGATGGCGCGGGCGGTGCGCGGGCGCAGGGCAAAGCCGTCGCGCGCATATTCCACGGCTCGTCGCGTGACCTGCGCGACCGTCATGGTGCCCCACCGTTCGAGTACGGTCAGCGCGGCATGAATGGCGCCGGGGACAACGACCGGGTCCAGCCCCTCACCTTCCAGCGTGCGACCGCGCGAGGTGTACCAGTCGATGGTGGCGCCTCTCGGCGCCCAGCCCTGCCCCACGACCGAGGTCACCGTGCCCTCCGACTTCGGGTACACCAGCACGAGTCCTTCGCCGCCCAGGCCGTACAGATCCTGTTCCACCACGCCGCCGACGAACATGGCGGCGACCCCCGCGTCAAACGCGTTGCCGCCTGCCTGCAGGATCTCCATGGCGGCTGACGTCACCAGTGGATGTCCGGCGGACACCGCCGCATTGCGGCCCATCACCGGCGGCCGCTGGGCCGTCACAGGAGCGATCAGCAGGAGGAAGACACCGGCCACCAGCAGAGTGAGTGCGCGCATACGGGCGATTGTAGTGGTGCTGGGGCTTGCCCCGCCGAAGCCTTGGCGGAGGTGGGCCATCCCGCCCCGGGCGGTGTCTAATGCCCTCGGGATGCGACTCATTGCAGTGTGTGTGCTGGCGGCGGCCGTGGGCGTCTCGGCACAAGCGCCCCAGCCGTCACCGCCGGCCACCGGCGCCATCAGCGGCGTGGTGACCGACGGCGAGACCGGGGCGGCGCTGTCCGGGGTCTTCGTGCAGGTCCAGGGCTTGCCGCGCAAGGTGACGGATGCCTCCGGCCGGTTCATCTTCACCGGACTGCCGGCCGGCGATGCGTACATCGTGTCAACCGCATCGGCCGGGTATCTCGACGGCGGATACGGCCGACGGCCCGGTGACCCGCTGCCGGGCCGCGTGTCGCTGAAGGACGGCGAGTGGCGCACCGACATCAACGTGCGGATGTGGCGCACGGCGTCGCTGTCCGGGTCACTCATCGACGACCGCGGCGAAGCGATCGTCGAAGGCCCGGTGCAACTGCTCAGACGGGCCATCGTGGGCCGCGCCGCGCGCTGGGCGTACGTCGCGTCGACGCAGACGGACGACCGCGGGGCCTGGCGCTTCGGAGAACTGCCCCCCGGCGACTACCTCGTGCACGCGCCGCACATCGCCCTGACCGTCCCGGCCGATGCCGCGGCGGTGGGCACGCCCGCGCGGACCACCTCGGTGGGCGGCACCACCAGCAGCGCGCTGGTGCCGGCGCCGACGCCTCCCGTCATTCGCGGCGAGGACGGCGTGGGATCCACCCTCTTCGGCGCCATCGGCGACGGCAGCAGCGGCCGGGCATTCGCCGGGGCGTTTTACCCCTCGGCGCGCCGGATCGAGGACGGCACCGTGCTCACGCTGAAGGCCGGGGAACGACGGGCAGGCATTGATGTCCAACTGCTCCTGGTGTCGACGGTGCGGGTGACCGGGCGGCTCGTGGGTCCTGCCGACACGGTCACGCGCATGACCGTACGCCTCGTGCCCTCGGGCGACACCGCACTGGTCGCAGGCACTGATGCGGCGCTCACGCAGACAAACGCCGAAGGTGTGTTCACATTCGACGCCGTCCCGGAAGGCGACTATCTGCTCATTGCCGGCCGCACGGCGTCGTATCTTGCGGCGCAGCTGGCCTCCTCGGTGCGACGGTGGCTGCCCGCGAACGTCAACAGCGGGTTCATCAACCAGAGTGCCGGCAACGGCGTCATGCTCTCCACCCACACGATGTCCGGTCCCGATGGCGTCGGCACGCTGCCCGTCAGTGTGGGCCGCGAGCCCATCGCAGATCTGATGGTCCCGATTCAGCCGGCCACGACCGTCTCTGGGACGTTGCAGCTCGACACCCCGGGGCCGGTCGCCGGCGAGGGCCCGCTGGTCCCCGCCGTGCGGCTTGAACCGGTGGACCTCTCGCCGTTCGGCGGACCGCGCATCAGCGCGCTCGAGCGACCGAAGGCAGTCACCGCCGAGACCCTCCCGTTCACGGTGACCAACGTGCTGCCCGGCCGCTACATGCTGGCGGGCCTGATTGGCACCCAGTTCGGCATCGCCCGAGCCGAATGGAACGGCCGCGACCTGCTCAACGCCCCACTCGAGGTGGAACCCGGCACGCCGGTGACCGGCGTGACCATCACCCTGACCCGTGCGACGACCACGCTGACCGGCACGGTGGTGCACGCGGACGGAACGCCGGCGGAAGACGCGGTCGTGCTGGTGTTTCCCGAAGCGCGAGCGCTGTGGCCGTATGCGGCGGCGGCCTCACTGCGGTTCCGCACCACCGGGGCGGACACGCGCGGCCAGTGGCGGATGACGGGTTTGCCGCCCGGCGAGTATCTGGCCATCGCCGTGCCGGCCGCAGACCGGATCCGGTTGGGGGATGACCGCTTCATCGAGGCGGCGGCCCGCCAGGCGACCGCCGCGCGCCTCACCGCCGGCGCGACGGTCACGGTGACCGTGCGGCTGACTGGAGACCAGCGATGACCCGTCGCGCGTGGCTGCTGATTTTCCAGGTGGCCCTGCTGTGTGGCGGCGTGGCCGGCACCGCACTCGCGCAGGTGCCGCCGCCCCCGCCTCCACCCCCGCCTCCGCCACCGCCTCCGGTGTCGACATCGGCGGCACGCGACGCGATCCCTGCCCAAATCACCCGTGGCACGTCCGTGGTGGCCGGACGAGTGACCACACCGGGTGACTCCCCCGCTGCGGTGCGTCGCGCCATCATCACGTTGACCGACGTCGGCACCGGCGCCAACCGCAGTGTCGTCACCGGCGACAACGGCGAGTTCGCCATCGCCGGTGTTGGCGCGGGACGGTACACGGTGACGGCGACCAAACCCGCGCACCTGACGACCGCGTGGGGGGCGAAGCGGCCCGGACGGCAGGGCACGACACTGGTGCTTGCGGAAGGCCAGCGCGTCACGAACCTGGCCATCACCTTGCCCAGGGGCGGCGTCATCGCGGGACAGCTGACATTGCCCAACGGCCAACCGCTGACCGACACGGAAGTGCGCGTCGTCCCGATGGGCATGGCCGAGGCCGGCGGCACCATCATCGACGCGAGCGTGCCGATTCGAACCGACGATGAGGGGCGATACCGGATCTACGGTCTGCCGCCCGATCGCTACCTGGTGGCCGCGTACCCGGCCATTGGTCGCGGTGATTTCGACCCGGCCAGCGCGGGCGAGTACGACGCCGTCGCCGCCACCCTCACGCGCTCGGTGACGGGGACCGCGCCCGCCGGCAGCGCGTCGCCGGCGTCCCGGCCGCTCGCAGCGTTTGCGCCGACGTACTTCCCCGGTACCGCCGTGCCCGCACTGGCCGTGCCGGTGTCGCTGGGCCTGAGTGAAGAACGGCTGGGCGTGGACTTCACCATCACGGCGGTCGCCTCATCCACCATCAGCGGCGTGGTCCTGGGTGTTGATGGCCAGCCGACACCGGCCGCGCAGTTGTCGATCGAGGCCCTGGGGCCACCCGTCCCGATCGCCGCCTCGATGGCCCTGCGCACGGACATGCCGGATGCCGCCGGCCGGTTCAGGATTCGCAATGTCCCACCGGGGTCGTACCGGGTGACCGCGCGAGCCGGTGGCGTGACGACCGCTCCAGGCGGCGGATATTCGATCAACTCCATCCGCAACACCCAATGGGCCACCACCGAGTTCATCGTCGGGGGGCACGACATTGAGGGCGTCACCCTGCAACTGCGCGAGGGCGAGACCTTCAGCGGCCGCCTGGTGGCCGCCGGCGCGACGCTCGAACCGGACGCGTGGACGCGCGCTCGTGTGCAGGTGCGGCCGATCACGCCACCCGGGCATCAGGTGCGCACGGCCGTTCTGGCCGGCGCGACGCGCAGTGTGGCGGTGGAAGCGGACGCCACGTTTCGGGTGGACGGCCTGACGTCCGGCGAGTTCGAGGTCATCGCGACCCTGCCCCCCGCGCTGGCGGGCTGGCATCTGTCAGGCGTCATGCACGACGGGCGCGACCTGCGCGATCGGCCGCTGACGTTCACGACCGGGTCCATCAGCGGTGTCGAGATCGTGCTCTCGCGCGCACAGGCCTCACTGAGCGGCCACTTCTCCACCGAATCGGGCGCGCCGGTCTCCGACTATTTCCTGGTCGTTTTTCCCGACGACCGCGCGCTGTGGCACGCAGGGTCGCCGCGCCAGCGCGTCCTGCGGCCCGCGGCCGACGGCCGGTTCACCTTCACCGGCCTTCCGCCCGGCGACTACCGTCTGGCCGCCGTCGACGACATCGACAACGATGACCATCGACGGCCCGAGTTCCTGGCGACGATCTACGACACGGCCATCCGGGTCACGATCGCGACGGGCACCGAGACGAGGCAGGACATACGGATCAGGTGATGCTGGGGTGCTGGGGTGCTGGGGTGCTGGGGTGCTGGGGTGCTGGGGTGCTGGGGGGCGGGGGGGCGGGGGGGCGCCAATAGCAGACAGGGTGGCAGAAATCGCGTACTGGCGGCGTCAGACGTGGCTTGGCGCTGGCATAGCGCCTGCAACGTCCGTCGGCATGGGAGTCTCAAGCTTCAAGGACCTTAGGGCGTGGCAGTCGGCTTCCGCCGTGCGGAAGGCCGTCATCAGCTTGTGTCAGCGCAGGGCGATCGCGGGCGATCTGAAGTTTCGTGACCAGTTCGATTCAGCCAGCAGTTCCGCCTGCCGCAATCTGGCGGAGGGCTTCGGACGGTATCGGCATCCCGACTTCGCGCGATTCACCGTGATCAGTCTGGGTTCGCTCAACGAACTACTCGATCTCTGTGAAGAAGCGTCCGCGAAGGGCTACATCAGCTCGGAGGAACACGGTAGTCTCACGGCGCAGATCGCCGAGACCATCGATGTCACCAATCGGCTGCGTCGATACCTTCAGAACACGCCAACTCCAAAGGAGCGCCTCCGCCACAAGCGCACCTGAGCACCTCAGCACCCCAGCACGTCAGCACTTCATCACTTCATCATTTCACCAACACCGCCGGCAGCGGCGTGCGGTTCATCAGCTTGAAGATCGGAATCAGCGGCGGCTGAGGTGCGCCACCGCGGCCGCCGCGAGCGGGCGGCTGGGCTTCGGGATCGCCGGCACCGGCGCCACGGCCGGCCCCGCGGCCCTGAGCCGCGCCCGCGCCTGCGGCTGCGGCACCGGCGGGGCCCGCGCCCTGGCCGCGGCCGGGCCACGCTTCGGGAATCAGATTCGCCGGCGCGGGACGGATGCGCGACGTCGGCAGCCACGCGTCCATGCGATTCCAGAGCACGACGTTGTCGTCACTCTCCGGTTCAAGCAGATGCGCCACCAGGCGTCCCAGCATCTGCGCCGTCGACACGACGTAGGTGCCGGCCGGGAACGTGCGCTCCACCGTGTGCACGGCCTTGACGGTGACGGTGGTCGCGCCCTGATGGTCGTATTCGGTGCGATAGAAGACGTCGCCCAGTTCATAGGCCTGCACGGTCAGCGCCTTCGGTTCGCGCAGCACCTCCACGGTGATGTTGTGCTGGCGCAGCAGCGCCACGGCCTGCACCGCCTCCCTCGGCAGGATGTAGGCGTACGGGCGCGGGCGCGCGGCCAGCACGTTCGGCTTGGTGCGCAGCTTGCCGTTGGGAATGGTGATGAACTGGCCCTGGTTCTGCGGATCGGGAATCTCGTAGCTCACCGTGAAGTCGTGGTCCACCTGCTCCATCGCCACCATGACTTCGCCGTCGGCGGTCAGCCCCATCTCGACGGTTTTCTGACGCGCGGCCGTCACCGTGTCGAGCACCTTCCGCCGGTTGGCCACCACCCACTCGAGCACGGCCTTGTAGCTGATGAGGCCCGACCGCACGCCCGTTTCCATCGGCTGCGCCGGTGACTCGAACGTGATGCCGAAGCTGTTGAGGAACGTCGCGTAGGTCATGCCGATGCGGGGATACGCCGGCACCCCCTGCCAGAACTCGGCGTTGCCGCCCGGGTAGAAGAAGGCCTTCAGCCCGGCTTCCTCGTTGCGCGTGCGCACGTGCTGGAAGATCTCGTTGTTGGCGATGGTGACCAGCGCCTGATCGACCGAGGCATTCGCGGTCGTGACGTAGTTGATGTTGTAGGGCCGCGCGCCGCCGTTGTGGCCGTCGATGATCAGGTGCGGATACCACTGGTGGTACACGTTGGTGACCACATTGGCGATTTCGGGCTGTTCCAGCTTGATGTAGTCGCGATTGAGGTCGATGCCCCACGCGTTGCCGCGCTGGCCGTTCTGACTGGCTTCAAAGCCATCCGGATTGATCTGCGGCGCGATGAGCAGGATGACGTGATCCAGCGCCTTGTTCGGCTCGGTGCCCGGCGTGACCAGTTCGCGCATGAGCTGCAGGATCGACTCGCGCTGCGTGCGTTCGCCGCCGTGCACGTTGGTCTGGAACATGATGATGGGTTTGCCCGAGGCCATGGCTTCCCACGGCTGCGTGACCATCGGCCGCGCGAAGATCGCCAGCGGCAGGTCGCGGCCTTCATGTGACCGGCCGTACGACGTCGTCCGCATGTCGCGCGTGGTGGCCTGCAGCGCGCGCATGTAGGCCAGCATGTTCTCGTGGCGGGTGTAGGCCGTCCAGTTGGACTCCTCCGCCTGCGTGCGCAGCTGCTGCTGCGTGTGAACCGGCGCGGCCAGCCCGGCGACGATCGCCAGCACGGCCACACACACACGACGTCCGATCGAGGCTCGTAGATCCCGCATGCTCTGCCCTCCAGGTGAAGGGCATTTTATGTCAGCCGCGGGGCCTACCGCCGCGGGCGCGACACCGGCGGCACGATGCCGTTCATCCGGTAGTTCGACACCAGCTTGCCGTAGTGCTCGCCCTGATGATCGATCCAGAAGATCAGGCGCGGGGTCGGTGACTGCTCCACCACGGGATACGACGCCGCGATGGCGGCTTCCATCTCGGCCACGACGGAGGCGCGCGTGCGCGGTTTGCCTTCGTCGGCCTTCAGGCGCGCGGCATAGTCGAAGGGCTGCCCCGTCAACTGCGCCGTCGACATCTCGAGTCCGATCGTTACGTGCCGGTACTCATCCAGCACGCTGCGCGAATCAGGATGCGGCTTCCACTCCAGCTTGGCGTCCGGAAATTCCGTGTCCCTGGCCATCGCCAGGATCTTGTTGTGCAGGTTCTTCCACGTGGTCGCCGTCATCGACTCCCACGTGGGGGGCGGTGCCGGCGCGGGCGCCTGTGCCTGCGCGGTGAGCGTGGCCGGGAGCAGCGCGAGCATCAGCACGCCGAACGAACGAATCCTCATGAGGAAACCTCCGCCGGCGAGCTTACTCCGGTCAGGCCTTCTTGCGTGGCTTGCGGGGCGAAGCGACGGCTTTCGGGGTCCGTCTGGGGGCGCGCGTCCGCCGCCGCTTGGTGGCCGGCGGCTCGGTGGCCTCGACCTCGGCGTCAGCCTCGGCGGCCGCCGGCTCCGGGGTGGCGGTCTCCACCGGGAGGTCGACGACCTCGGCCGGCGCCGTCTCGTCGGCCCCGGCGGCCGGCCCGGCGGTCGTGTCGCGCTCGGGCGCCACACTGCCGCCCTGGAACACGCGAATCACACCCTGGCGATCGCGCTCGACGCGGAACGCGCCCTGTTTGTGCGCGGCCCGCAGCAGGTCGGCCAGCGACGCAAACCCGTAGTCACGTTCGTCAAACGGCGGCGTCTGCGCGCGCACGATTTGTTTGACGTGCCGCAGGTACAGCGGCCACTTCTTGATCTCGGCGGCCGAGATGATGCGATACAGCGCCTCGACGGCCTCGGCCGCCCGCGGCTCGCCCTTCGGCGCGACGTCGACGGGCGCGGCAGCCTCGGCCACCGGCAGTTCGCCGTCGGCCGGTCCCACCAGCCAGCCACCCTTGCCCTGATACAGGCGCAGGGCGCCCGCCTGCTGCAGCTTCTGCGCGAAGTCGCGGAACGTGCCCGCGCCATAGGTGCGTTCGGAGAAGGTCGAGTCCAGCTGCAGCAGCGTGCTCTTGAGCAGGCCCAGCTGCGGGTCCACGTCGCGCTCGAGCAGCACCTTGAGTGCGCGGGTCACCAGCGGCACGGCCTGACTCACGTCGGCGCGTTCCGCGCGCGACTCGCGGGGGCCGCCCGCGCTGCGACGGCTGCTGCCAATCAGGTTTTCGTACGCGATGAACTCATGACAGTTGCGCTGCATGATCGCGCTGGTGAACTGGCGTCCGCCGACGACGAACACCTTCTTGTCGTACTGCTTGAGTTTTTCGACGAGGCTGATGAAGTCGGAGTCGCCGCCCACGATGACGAAGGCGTTGATGTGCGGATGCGTGAACGCCATCTCGAGCGCATCGAGCGCGAGGTTGATGTCGGCGCCGTTTTTGTCGCCGCCGGGCGTGAGATTCCGCTGGACCATGCGGATGGCGTGCTGGGTCAGCGCGCGGGAATACCCGCCGGCGCGCTGCCAGTCGGAGTAGGCCATCTTGGACACCACCTCGCCGCGCTCCTTGAGCGCTTCCAGGACGAGGCCGGCGTCAAAGGACGCCCCCAGGGTGTTCTTGACGCCAATTTCGATGTTGTCGAAGTCGATGAATACGGCAATACGGAGACGGTCAGACATGAGTCAAATCAGTGCGGAGTGCGGAGTGCGAAGTGCGAAAAGTGCGGAGTGCGAAGGGCAAGAGTGCCGAGTGCAAAAGTGCGAGGTGCGTAGCGTTCGGTGTGCAGGAGCCAGGTGCGAGCGCACTGCGCACTCCGCACCGCGCACTGCGCACTGCGCACTGCGCACTGCCTAGCCACTGTATCATGGTCGTTTGGACGCGAACCGTTCTCCCCTGCTCGCCCTTGAACAGGCCCTCGCGGCCGATGCGGCCCCGCCGGCCGGTCCGGCCGGCCATCGCGCCGAGTACCTGTATGCGATTGATGCCCGGGCCAGCCGCGCCGCCCAGGCGCTGGTCGTCCATCTGCTGGCCCGCGTGCGCCGCCCGGACGGCACGTGGGATCGGCCCGTCCCCGCCACGATCACCGACAGCGCCGCGCTGCGCACGTCACCCACCGACCGGCGCCTGCTGGCGCCGTTTCTGTCGGGGGCAACGCGCGCCGGTGCCGCCCCGGGCCTCGTGACGCTGCCGATGGCTGTGGCGCTCGAGTGGGCGCCGCTGGCCGCCCGCGTGAGCCGCCTGATCCTGCGCGAACACGCCGACGATCCGACCACCCGCCTGCTCGTCTGGGACGATGGGCCTGAGTGGCGGTTCGAGGTCGAGGCGGCCCCCGACGACGACGACTTCATCGTCAGCGGCCAACTCGTGCGGGCCCACGACCGGCTGCCCATCACCGGGCCGGTCCTGGTGCTCGATGGACTGTTCCTCACGCACGAACGGCTGGCCCTGTTTGACCCCGGCCCGGCCGCGGCGGTGGTCGCCGCGCTGCGGGCGTCAGGGCCGTTCGTGGTGTCCGCGCCCGACGTGCCTCGACTGGCGCAGTGGCTTTCGCGGTTTGGCGCCAACCCCGACACGCTGCCCGAGGCGCTGCGCATCGAACCGGTCCACACCTCACCGGTGCCGTACCTCCGGCTGTCGACACCCTCGGCCTCGTCGCCCTCCGACCGTCTCGACGCCACGTTGTCATTCATGTACGACGGCACCCTGGTGCCGGCCGACGGGCCGTCACCGTGGTTCGACGCCGTGCGGCAGCGGTTCATCCATCGCGTGGCCGGTGAAGAACAGGCCGCCGAGACGCAGATGGTCGGCAGCGGCGTGACCGCGGACGCCGGCCGGTGGCAGGTGCCGGTGCGATCCCTTGACGCGATCGTCCGCGACCTGACGACGCAGGGGTGGACGGTGGAGGCCGACGGCGTGCCGTACCGTCCGGCAGGCACGCTGCGGCTGTCGGTGACATCGGGCATCGACTGGTTCGACCTCAACGCGACGGTCGCCTACGGCGACACCACCGCCACGCTGCCCGAACTGCTGACCGCCCTCGATCGCGGCGAACAGACGGTGCGCCTGGGCGACGGGTCGATCGGCGTGATTCCTGACGAATGGCTGCGCCGGTACACGCCGCTGCTGGCCATCGGCGTGACGCGGCCCGATGGCACCGTGCGGTACCGGGCCCATCAGGCCGCGCTGCTCGACGCGCTGCTGGACGCGCAAACCGAGGCCGAGGTCCTCGTCGACGACGCGTTCGAGGCGTTGCGGGATCGCCTGGCCACGGCGGTCACGCCGGCGCCGGTCGATCCGCCCCCCACGTTTCAGGGGGACCTGCGGACGTACCAGCGCGAGGCGCTTGGCTGGCTGCAGTTTCTCCGGCACTTCTCCTTCGGCGGCTGCCTGGCCGACGACATGGGCCTGGGCAAGACGGTGACGGTGCTGGCGGAACTGGCGCGTGTGGCGGCCACCGACCCGCGGCCGTCATTGGCCGTGGTCCCGCGGTCGGTCGTGCACAACTGGCAGGCGGAAGCCGCGCGGTTCACGCCGCAGCTGCGGGTGCTCGACTATTCGTCGCTCGAGCGCCGGACCTCCGACCACGAACTCACGCGCGCCGATCTGGTACTGGTCACGTACGGCACCGTGCGGCGCGACATCGCGCACCTGCGCGAGGTGGAGTTCGAATACGTGTTCCTCGATGAAGCGCAGGCCATCAAAAACGCGTCGACCGAAGCCGCCAAGGCCGTGCGGCTGCTCAACGCGCGTCACCGGCTCGCCCTGTCGGGCACCCCGCTCGAAAATCACCTGGGCGAACTGTGGAGCCTCTTCGAGTTCCTCAACCCCGGCCTGCTCGGACGGTCGTCCCACTTCCGCAAGGCGACCCGGCGGTCGACGCGCGCGGCCGACGGTGGCGACGGCGACGAGGCGCTGGCGCTGGTGGCCCGCGGCCTGCGGCCGTTCCTGCTGCGCCGCACCAAGGCCCAGGTCGCGCAGGAACTGCCGGCGCGCACCGAGCAGACGCTGACGTGTGAACTCACGACGCGCGAACGCAGCTTCTACGACGCGCTCCGGCGCCACTATCGCGCGTCGCTGTTCGCCCATGTGAAAAAGGTCGGCGTGGGCCGCGCGGGCCTGCAGGTGCTCGAAGCGTTGTTGCGCCTGCGCCAGGCCGCCTGTCATCCGGGACTCATCGCCCCGGCCCGTCAGCACGAACCCTCGTCGAAGATCGATCTGCTGCTCGAGCGGCTGACCGAGGTGATCGACGAAGGCCACAAGGCGCTGGTGTTCTCGCAATTCACCAGCCTGCTGGCGCTCGTCAAGCCGGCGCTGGACCGCGCGAAGATCAAGTACGAATACCTCGACGGCCGCACCCGCGACCGCGCGCCGCGCGTCGAGCGGTTCCAGACCGACCCACACTGCCCCGTCTTCCTGATGAGTCTCAAGGCCGGCGGCGTGGGCCTCAACCTGACGGCGGCCGACTACGTGTTCCTGCTCGACCCCTGGTGGAACCCCGCCGTCGAAGCGCAGGCCATCGACCGCACGCACCGCATCGGGCAGACGCGCGAGGTGTTTGCGTATCGGTTGATTGCCGAGGATACGGTGGAGGAAAAGGTGCTGGCGCTGCAGGACAGCAAACGCGCGCTGGCCGAAGCCGTGTTGTCAGCCAACCCCGTCGGCCTGGCCGGGCTGTCGACCGACGATCTGGAGTTCTTGCTGGGCTGACGTCGGTGGCGAGATGACGAGGCGGCCACCTCGCCACCTCGTCATCTCGTCATCTCGTCATCTCGCCATCTACTACTGCACTTCCAGGACTCGGAAGGTCTGCGCCGGGCCGACGGGCGTCACAGTGTCGCCGGTCTTCTTGCCCAGCTGCGCGCGGTACGAGCCCGGCGCCACCAGCGGCGCGCCACCGCCGCCGCCGCGACCGAACTGCACACCCGGCGCCCCGGCAGGACCGGCGCCACGGGCCGGCCCCTGGCCGCCGCCCTGGCCCTGCGGCGGATCGCCACGCAGGTTCCACAGCACGCGCCTCAGTCCCACCGCCTTGTCGACCGTCATCTCACGCACGCGCTGCCCGCGCGCATCCGTGATCGTCAACACCAGTTCGGTCCCGTCGGGAATCGCCTGGCCCACCGAGTAGGCGAAGTTGGCGCCAATCGGCGGGTTCGGGCTCGTCATGTTGCCGCCCAGCGTGGCGACACCCGCCGACCCGTCCGGCGCGAGGCCGCCCGGCTGCACGAGCCACGGGTTCTTCACGGGATACAGCCGCGCCTCCTCGGCCAGCGCCTGCGGCGTGATCTCACGCAGCGGGCTGTAGTCGTCGAGGATGTAGAAGCTGCGCCCGAACGTGCCGATGACCAGGTCGTTCTCGCGCTTCTGCACCTGCATGTCGCGCGCCTGCATGGTCGGAATGCCGCCCTGCAGCTTCACCCAGGTCCGGCCGCCGTCCACCGAGGTGAACACGGCGAACTCCGTGCCGACGAACAGCAGGTTCGGATTGACGTGATCCTGGATGATGGACCACACGTTGTGCTTCGGCGGCAGGTTCCCGGTGATGTTGGTGAACGTCCGGCCGCGATCCGTGCTCTTGACGACATAGGGCTTGTAGTCGCCGAACTGCCAGTTGTTGAGCGTCACGAACACGGTGTTCTGGTCGAGGGGCGACGCGAAGACGTCGCTCACGTACGCCCACTTCGGCACGCCCGGGAAGTCCTCCACCCGCCGCCAGTTCTTCCCGTCGTCCTCCGACACCTGCAGCAGGCCGTCGTCGGTGCCGACGTAGAGCAGGCCGGGGATGAGCGGGGACTCGTCGACCGAGACGATCGTGCTCAGGTCGGTCGTCGACTCACGGAAGGCGATGGCGTCGGGCGGCCACAACTTGCCCATGATCGGAATCTCGCGCGGGTCGAGGTTGCGCGTGAGGTCCGGGCTGACGCGCGCCCAGCTGGCGCCGCGATCGTCGCTCTTGTAGAGGAAGTTGTTGCCCCAGTAGAGACGCGTGTTGAGGTGCGGGCTGATGATGTACGGCGCGTCCCAGTTGACGCGCTCGCCGCCGCCACCCCCGCGCCCGCCGGCCGCGCCCGACTGCGCCGCCGCCAGCGTGCCGCCGGCCGGCGGCCGGATGGCCTGTCCGCGGCCGGTGGTGCGGTCGAACCGCGTCAGACCGCCGGTCTGCGACGTGGCGTAGATGTACCGGTGATCCACGGGATCGGGAATCGGCTGGAAGCCGTCGCCGCCGTTCACGATGTACCAGTCGCTGGTGCGGATGCCCCACGTGTTGCTGGTGCCCGAGGGACCACACAACGAGAAGTTGTCCTGGGTGCCGCCGCACACCGTGTAGAAGGGCGCCTCGTTGCCGATGCCCACGCGGTAGAACTGGGTGATCGGCAGGTTCGAGAAGAACCGCCACGTCTGACCGTCATCGTACGTTTCGTAGATGCCGCCGTCGTTGCCGATGATGATGTGATTGGGGTCGTTCGGGTCGAACTCGACCTCGTGGTGGTCGACGTGCACGGCCCACGGCCCGCTGCCGCGCTCGATGCCGACCTGCGTGAAGGTCTTGCCCGCGTCGCGCGTCCAGATCATGTTCGTGTTGATCACCCACACCGTGTCGGCGTGGCGCGGGTCGACGAAGATCTCCGAGTAGTAGGCCGGGCCGCCGCCGCGCTCGCGCGACATGCGCTCCCACGTGGCGCCGTTGTCGTCGGACTTGTAGAAGCCCCGCCCGTCGGTCTCGGTGGGCGGATTCATCGGCGGCAGCTCGGGCGC
>CAYYFE010000015.1:0-80097 GCA_964471115.1 uncultured Solibacteraceae bacterium | reverse complement strand
GCCCCGGCGCGCTCACGCTCGTCGGCGTGGGCAAGGCCCCGGCCGCGGCCCGGACCGCGGCCCCGCTGGACACCCTGGTGGCCCTCACCCCCCTGCGCGCGCTGCGCGGCGCGTTTGCACTGTGGCGCCAACGCGAGGCGCTGGCCGGCGCGCTCACGCGCGGCGACGCGATTCGCGACGCCGCGCGGGTGGACGGCGTCGACCTCTGGGACGTCCTCGCCGAGGACCTGCGCGGCGCGGCGACCGTCCAGTGGCCGTGGTCGGCGCGCACCATGGACGAAGCCGGGGCCGCCCTCGACCTGCTCGCCCCGCACACGGCGGTGACCTACGCCGAGGCGGGCGGCGTCGGCCGCGCGCTGGTCCTCGAAGCGCGCCGGCGCGGCATCCGCTCCATCGGCCTGCAGCACGGCTTCATCTACCGGCACTGGCTCAACTACCGTCACGAACCCGACGAACTTCGCGATCTGGCCGGCGACCGCGGCTGCCCGATTCCCGATCTGACGCTGCTGTTCGACCGGTACGCCGAGGCGTTTCTCCGCGACGCGGGCCACTTCCCGGCCGATCGTCTCGCGGTCACCGGCAGCGCCCGGCTCGATGCGCTGGCCGCGACGCTGACCGCGCTGACACCGGCCGACCGCGAGGCCACGCGCGCTGGGTTCGGCGTGACGGCCGACACGGATCGACTGGCCGTCCTCGCGGCCAAGTTCACCGAAGTGCGCGACGACCTGCCGCCGCTCATCGCCGCCGTGGCCGCCGACCCGCGGGTCCGCCTCGTCATCAAGCCGCATCCGGCCGACGCCGCGGGCGCGTACGCGCCGCTGGCCGCCGGACACGCCAACGTGATCGTGGCCGACGCCCAGGCCGACCTGGCCCGCCTGCTCGCCGCCGCGGATCTGATCCTCACGAAAAACTCGACGGTGGCCATCGACGGCCTGCCGTTGGGCATTCCCGCGCTGGTGCTCGGGCTGCCGAACAACCTGACCCCGTTCGTGGACGCCGGCGTGATGTGCGGGGCCGAGACGCCCGACCGGGTCGGACCGGCCCTCACCGCCGTCCTGTATGATCGAGAGGTTCGGATCCGTCTGCGCGAGGCGGCACGGGCGTTTGTCGACGCCCACGGCCTCCGGCCTGCCGGGACGGCGGCGCGTGAGGCGGCCGCCCTGATCCTGCGCGACGGGAAAGCGAGTCAGTGAATCGATGCGTGTGTTGTTGACCGGCGGCGCCGGATTCGTGGGCTCGCACCTGTGCGACGCGTTGCTGGCCGACGGGCACCACGTCGAGGTGCTCGATGATCTGTCCACCGGATCACTCGACAACCTGGCCGGCGCGGCGGGACACCCCGGCCTGCACGTCACGATCGGCTCGGTCATGGACGAAGCCGTGGTCGGCCCGCTGGTGGACCGCGCGGACTTCGTCTTCCATCTGGCCGCCGCCGTCGGCGTCAAACTCATCGTCGAGGCGCCGGTCCGCACGATCGAAACGAACGTGCATGGCACCGAAGTCGTCCTGCGGCAGGCCCGCCGCCGCCGGACGCCGGTGGTCATCTTCTCGACGTCGGAGGTCTACGGCAAGAGCACCGCGGTGCCGTTCAGCGAGGACGCGGACCTGGTCATGGGCCCCACGATGAAACATCGCTGGGCGTACGCGTGCAGCAAGGCCCTCGACGAGTTCCTGGCGCTGGCCTATCACAAGGAATTCCGCCAGCCCGTCATCATCGTCCGCCTGTTCAACACGGTGGGACCGCGGCAGACCGGGCGCTACGGCATGGTGATTCCGAACTTCATCCGGCAGGCGCTGGCCGGCGACCCCATCACGGTGTATGGCGACGGCACGCAGACGCGCTCGTTCACGTATGTCGGCGATGTCGTTTCCGGGCTGCTGGGACTGATGCGATCGCCGGCGGCCGTCGGCGAGGTGTTCAACATCGGCAACGACGAGGAAATCAGCATTCTGGACCTGGCCGCGCGCGTGAAGACCCTGACGGGGTCGACGTCGGACATCGTGACGATTCCGTACGACGAGGCGTACGAGGCCGGGTTCGAGGACATGCCCCGCCGGGTGCCGGCGCTGGGCAAGATCGCAGCCGCGGTGGGGTACCGGCCCACCGTCACGCTCGACGAGATTCTGCAGCGCGTCATCGCGCACGAACGCGCCGCGGCGGCGCAGGGCGCCTGAGCCGTGCCCGGACTGTCCACCCGCGCGCGCAAGGCGGCCGAACGGGTCCTGCTGCGGCACGCCCGCACGGTCCGCAAGGTCATGCTGGCCACCGGCCGCACGAAGGCGGTGCGCTGGCCCGACATCGTCCAGATCGAGAGCACGAATCTCTGCAACGCCAAGTGTGTGTTCTGCCCGCGCGACGACATGTACCGGCGGCAGGGCGTCATGGACATGGACCTGTTCCGCAAGGTCGTGGATGAATGCGCCGCGCTGGGGATCACCCACGTCCGCGTGCACAACTACGGCGAACCGTTCCTCGACCGTCAGCTGGTCGAGAAGGTGCGCTATGCGAAGCAGCGCGGCATCGCCGAGGTCGGCATGATCAGCAACGGGTCGCTCATCACCGAGGAGATCGCGCAGGGGATGATCGACGCGGGCCTGGACGCCATCAACATCAGCGTCGATGCGTCGGGCAAGGAGGTCTTCGAGAGCACCCGCCTCAACCTCAGCTACGACGATGTGATCCGGAACATCGAGACGCTGGTGCGGCTGCGCAAGGCCGCCGGCAAGGTGCGGCCCAAACTCATCCTGTCGTTCGTGCGCCAGGACAACTCCGCCGACGAACAGGCCTTCATCGATCACTGGCGGCAGGTGGCCGACAAGATTCACATCACCGACCTGCACAACTGGGCCGGGACGCTGAATGCCACGTCGAACGTGACCTATCCGTGTTACCGGATGTGGCAGACGTTCACGGTGTTGTGGGACGGCCGGGTGTCGCTGTGCTGCGCGGATTTCGACGGCCGGCACATCCTCGGCGACCTGCGGACGCAGTCCATCGCGCAGGTGTGGAACTCGCCGGCCTATCTCGACGTGCGGCGCCAGCACCTGGAAAGCGGCGGACCCGAGATTTGCCGGTCCTGCGACCTGCCCAAGAAAGATTCGCCGCTCTGGGTGACCAAACTGCGCTGACGAGCGTCATAAGCAGTGCGGAGTGCCCAGTGCGCAGTGCCCAGTGCGGAGTGCGCAGTGCGCAGTGCGGAGCAAGCCGACGGGGCGTATACTGAAATCGTCCCCTCTGGAGGCCTGTGATGTCCCTGACCCGATCCGGATTCGTCGTCGGCGTGAGTGCTGCGATCGTGCTGGCGGGCTCGTGGCCCACCCTGGCACAGGGCCCGCGCAAGCTTGAAGTCAGCTTCCAGGACGGCAAGGTGACGATCGTTGCCGAAAACGTCACGGTGCGGGAAGTGCTGCAGGAATGGGGCCGCAAGGGCGGATCCCGGATCGTGAACGCGGACAAGCTGAGCGGCGCGCCGGTGCCCGTGCTGGAGTTCCGCGACGAGCCTGAGGCCGCGGTGTTGCGCAGCCTGCTGCGGGACGTGCCCGGTTACGGCGCGGCTCCGCGAATCGCCCCCGACGCCTCGTCCTCCACCATTGCCGCGGTGTTCATCCTGGCCTCGCGCACCGTGCCGGTGGCCAGCGGGCCGGCCGCCTCGACGCCGGTTCCACAGGCGCCACAGCAGGCACCACCGCCTCAGCCGCCGCAGCTGGTGCCGCCTCCCGCGCCGTCGCCGGATTCCGAAATTCCGCCGGCGCGTCAGATTGGCGAGTTGCCGCCGTCGACCCCGGGGGGATCGGGTTCGACGAATCCGAATCTGCGCTCAGGCCCCGGCGGCACGGTGACGTCGACGATCCCGGGCGTGGTCATTCCCGGGCCGGACGCCGGACGCGCCGGTGGGCCTCCCGCAGGGCCGGGCGGCACGGGTCCGCGGCCAGGTCGCGGCGGCGGCGGCGGTGGCGGCGGCAACCAGCGTTAGTCCGTCGCCCCGATTCCCTGAAGCGCGTTGCGCAGCGCTGACCACACCAGAACCGACCACACACACGCCACGGCCACCTGCCC
The DNA here is from genome assembly GCA_964471115.1 of uncultured Solibacteraceae bacterium. GTDB lineage: Bacteria > Acidobacteriota > Vicinamibacteria > Vicinamibacterales > SCN-69-37 > SYFT01. The sequence continues at coordinate 76,040 of CAYYFE010000015.1, read as the reverse complement.
CAGGCGGCCCGTCGACCACAGCGCGTGTGTCCCGATCGCGATGACAATCGCCACCAGGGGAATGGCCGCCAGGTAGTGCCGGAAGTCGATCGGCGTGATCACGCCGACGAGGAGAAACCCCGCGAGCACCAGGCCGCCGGCCGCCACGACCACACGGTCGCTGCTCGCGAGGCCGGAGCGGCGCCACCACCACACACCGGCCATGCCCAGCACCACACCGGCGGTGCTGTAGTACAGCGACAGCAGCACCGGAATGTCGCGCAGCCGCTGCCCCGGCGTGCGAAAGCCCGCGGTGGAGGCGGCCGCGCCTGTTTCCGCCGCCGCGCGCGTCAACGCGGTCTCGTACACCGGCCAGAAGTGCGCGTAGTACGCCACCGTCGCGATCAAGGCGCAGACCGTGGCCACGCCCATCCACCAGCGGCCGCTGGGGCCGCTGCCGTCTGCGCCCTTCCACGCGAGCCACGCCCCAATCGCCAGCAGCTGGGTCGTCAACAACACGGCGGTCCCGGTGTGTGAGAGCAGGGCCGTCAACACAAGCGCCACCGCCGCCACGGTGGACCCGCGCGAGCCGGTGCTCCGGGCCATCACGGCCAGCGCCAGAGCCGCCGCCGCCTGCGCGAAGGCGTTGGTGAGGTTCCCCACGACGAGCACGGTCATCGACAACGGCAGCAGATGGCACACCGCGGCGGTCGTCACCGCCAGTCCCGTCTGCCCGCCGCGGCCCACCCACCAGCCGACCGCGCCGGCGGCCACCGCCTCGGCCACCGTGGTGACGATGCGCAGGAGCCAGACCTTGTCGAGTGACGTCTCGGTCAGGAACGCCAGCGGCGTCGACAGGACGTACAACCCGGGGGCGTACGGAAAGTCGTAGTTGCCTGGCGTGATCGAAGTGAAGAGCAGATTGCCGGCCAGCACCGTCTGGAATCGATGGGCATGGAACATCGCATCGCCGATGGGCGTGTCCGGATGCGCGAGGATCAGCAACTTGAGCATCACGGCCACGGCGGCCACGACGCCCAGCATTGCACCCAGCCGGCGGCCGGCGCTGACGAGCGCAACGGCTCCCCCGGCCGCAACTGCCGCGGCGGTCAGACTGACCACGGGCCAGTCGACCAGCGGCCCCAGTCCACGGGTGAGGCTCCACGCCGCCAGCCCCGACAGCGCCGCGCCACCGAGGATGCCGGGCGCGCCGAACACCAGCGCCGTCAGCGCGGCGAGGAGCACGACGGGCACGAGCACCACCCAGCCGCGAAACGACGCCGCCCACCACACGCCCGGCGGACGCTCGACGGCCAGCCAGTCCACCATCGCGCCCAGCGGTCGCGGATCACCGGCTGGGACATAGGCCGGTGTCACCGTGAACGTAATGTGCGTCGGGCCGGGGCTGGCGCGCGGCGGCAACGGCACGCGGCGCGTCTCGAACTCGGCGGACAGGCGGCTGCGATCGACGACAATGCCGTCGACGGCCGTGGTCAGTTCGGGTTCGGATCCGTCCGGCCTCGCGGCACGCATCCTGAGCCTCAAGCCCCAGGGGCCGGCGCGGTCAATCGCGTCGAGCCGCACCGTGAACACCGGCCGGGTCCACGCGTAGGTCAGCCCGTCCGGGCCGCGCTCGACGTCGTAGACTCCGTCGACCAACCCGGGCGGCAGCAGGGTGCCAAAGTCGAAGCCGGCCTGCGCGGGCCGGGTCGCCATCACGGCCAGGGCCGCCAGCACCGCGGTCACCGCCCCGTACACGGCTCGTGACGTGGCGGTGGCGGGCATCGGCGAAGTGTATACCCGCGCTGATACAATTTCGGCCCGATGGGCGCTGACGCAACCGGGGAATACGCGCTGCGCGGCGACTACCACCGGAACCTCTCTCCGGACTGGGAGTTCTATCCGACGTATCTCGCCAAGCTCGAGCGTGTGCGCGCGTTCCTGCGGTCGCTGCCTGACGGGACGCGGGTGCTCGACGCCGGGTGCGGTGAAGGCGTGCTCGTCGAGGAATTCCACCCGCGACTGGCCATTGAAGGCGTCGACCCCAATTACGAGTCGCGTTTCGTCAAGCGGGGCTCACTCATTCCGCTGCCGTATCCGGACGGCGCGTTCGACTGCGCGACGTGCCTGGACGTGCTTGAACATCTCACGTTCGACGATCAGCCAAAGGCGTTGCGCGAGCTGTTCCGCGTGATTCGCCCCGGCGGACAGCTGTATGTCTCGGTGCCGAACCTGGCGCACCTGCAGTCGCGGGTGCACTTCATCCTGACGGGCCGGCTGATTCACACGGCGAGCCTGGAGAAACACCCTGGCGACCGGCCGGCCGGTGACTACATCGATCTCGCCCGGCGCGCGGGATTCCGGTTGGTGGAGCGGCGCGGCATCTTTCCGACCGTGCCGGTGCTGACGAAATACATCCGCCGGCATCCGGCCCGGCTCCGGCCGCTGCACCGCGCGCTCACGCGCCTGTTGCCCATCCCGGGCTGGTGTTTCCTGAACCTGATGCGCTTCGAGCGCCCCTGACACCTCGCCGTGCGCAAACCGCTCGGATCGCTGTCCAGGGACGTCGCCATCTACGGCGCGGGCGACATCGGTGTCACGGCCGTCAGTTATCTGCTGCTGCCGCTCTACTTCCGCGTCCTGACGCAGGAGGACTACGGCGCGCTGGCGCTGCTGCTGGCCGTGGAGACGATCGCGAAGATCCTCTTCCGGTTCGGCCTGGACGGCGCGTTCATGCGGTTCTACCTGGACTGCGCCGACGAGGCGTCCCGTCGGGTGCTGGGCGGGACGCTCGCCGGGTTCCTTCTGGTCGCCAGCGGCGCGTTGCTGGCGGCCGGGCAACTGGCCGCGCCGGCGATCGCGGGCTGGCTCTTCGGCGATCTCGCCGCCCGGTATCTGCCCGCGCTGCGGCTCGTGCTGCTCAACATCTTCCTGCTGACCTTCACGTTCATCCCGTTCCACGTCATGCGGATGGAGAAGGCGGCCCCCACGTTTGCGGCCTTCACGTTCGGCCGGTCGATCGGCACGCTGCTGCTGCGCATTCTGCTGGTGTTGTGGTGGCAGTGGGGCGTCACGGGCCTGTTCGTAGCCGACCTGATCGTCACGGTGGGCGTGTTGCCGCTGCTCTGGCCGTGGACGCGGCGGGTCATCGGGGGACGCTGGTCGGCCGAGGTGCTGCGGCGCTGCCTGCGCTTCGGGCTGCCGAGGTTGCCGCACGGCCTGGCGCAGCAGGCGCTCGACGGCGGCAACAAGGTGCTGCTCAACCTGTTCGTGCCGCTCAGCAGCCTGGGCGTGTATCAGATCAGCGGGACGATCGGCCAGGCGGTCAAACTGTTCCTGTCGGCCTTCGAGACCGGCTGGGCGCCGTTTTATTACGCCACGGCGAAACAACCGGACGCCCGGGAGGTCTTCCGCAAGATCACGACCTACGGCGTGGCGGTGCTGGTGCTGCTGGCCGCCGGCCTGACCGCGATTGCCGAGGACCTGGTGCGCCTGCTCACGACCGCCACACCGTGGAGCGAGACGGCCTATACCCAGGCGGGCATTGTCGTCCCCCTGATTGCGGCCGGCCTGGTGTGGCAGGGCGTGTATCTGCTGACCTCGATCGGCCTCAATCTCACCAGTCAGACGCAGTACTACCCGGTGGCCACGTTTGCCTCAGCCGCAGTGGGCCTGGGCAGCGGCGCGGTGCTGATGCCCGCGTGGGGCACCGTCGGCGCCGCCGTCGCGTTTGTGTTGTCGTACGTGACCCTGGCGCTGGTGGCCGGGTGGTTCTCGCGCCGGCAATATCCGATGACGTATGAGTGGCGGCGGCTGGCGCAGGTCGTCCTGGCGGGGGTGATCGCGGCCACGGCGGGTCGGTGGATCCCCGACGTGACGCCCCTGACCGGTGTGCTCCTGCGGGGGGCCACCGTGTGCGCGATCTTCGGCGGCTGGCTCGCGGTCACCGGCTTTCTGCGGCCGACCGAGCGCGCGCTGCTGTTGCAGGTGATGCGGCGATGACCCGAATCGCCCTGGCGGCCATCGTCGCAGTCGGTTTCTGGCTCAGGATTCAGGCGATTGGCTACGGACTGCCCGCGGTCTACAACATGGACGAGGTCGCGATCATGAATCGCGCCCTGACGTTCGGCACCGGCACGCTCAATCCCGGCAACTTCCTGTATCCCACGTTTTACTTCTACGCGTTGTTCGCCTGGGAGGGCCTCACGGCGCTGGCCGGCCTGGCCCTGGGCTGGTGGGGGTCGCTGGCGGACTTCGAGCGCCAGTTCTTCGTGGACCCCACACCGCTGTATCTGTCGGGCCGCCTGCTCTCGGCGCTGTGCGGCACGCTGACGATCGTCGTGGTCTACCTGATCGGCGCGCGGCTGCGCGGCGCCACAGCGGGCCTCATCGGCGCGGCGCTGCTGGCCGTGGCGCCGTTTGCGGTGCAGGATGCGCACTACGTCAAACATGACGTGCCGGTCACGCTGCTGATCATGCTCGTCCCGCTGGCGCTCACCTCCTCGTCGCCGCGGCGGCTGTGGTGGGCGGGCGCGGCCGCCGGTCTGGCGATGTCGACGCATTACTACGCGGTGTTCGCCGCGCTCGTCATCACTGCCGAACGCCTGACGGCCGAGGAATCGTGGCGGGCGCGGGTGACGGGCCTGATGCAGGCGGGGGTGGCGGCGGCCGTGGTCTTCCTGGCGGCCTCGCCGTTTCTGCTGCCGGAGTGGCGCACCGCGTGGGTGGACATCACGCAGAACCGGGCGATCGTGATGGACCGCGCGACGTCCTCCGCCGGCGCCTTTGGCTACCTCGGCACCTACCTGCGGTGGCTCACCAGCGATCACGCGCTGGGCAGCGGCATCACCACGTGGCTGGCCGCCGTGGGTGTCCTGACCTTTCATCAGACGTGGCGCCGCGGCCTGCTGCTCGTGGTTTTCCCCGTGGCGTTTCTGCTGTTCCTCGCCAACACCGTGCCCGCGACGCGGTATCTGAATCCGGTGCTGCCGTTCCTGGCCGTGCTGGCCGGCGCCTCACTCGCCTGGGCCGCTCAACTCAGCCGGCTGGGCGCCCTGGTCATGGCGGGAGTGCTGGTGGTGGTGGGCGCGGCGCGCGAGAGTGTCCACCTGGGCCAGTTCTTCCGGCAGGACGACACCCGGACGCTGGCGCAACGCTGGATCGAAGCGAACGTGGCACCGGGCGCCACCGTGCTGGTGCAGCCCTACAGCGTCCCGCTCAGACAGTCGCGTGACGGCCTGCTGGAGGCGCTGCGCGCGCGGCTCGGGGATGCGGCGCGGGCTTCCGTCCGGTTCCAGAAGCAGCTGGCGCTGGAGCCGTATCCGGCGCCGGCCTACCGGCTGCTGTACCTGGGCGATGGCGGCCTGGACGCCGACAAGATCTACCTGTCGCCCTCAGAGGTGACCGATGCCTCCGGCCTGGCGCCGTTGCGCGCCCGCGGCGTGCAGTGGGTGGCGATGAAGCGGTACAATGTCCCGAATCCGTCGCTGACGTCCTTTGACCGGGCGCTGGCGCGTGAAGGGCAGCTGATCACCACGGTTCTGCCCTATCGCCTCGAGGCCGGGGAAGAGGCGCGCGCCATGGTGGCGCCGTTCGAGCACAACGAGGATGCCCTTCGGCATCCGGCGCTGGCGCGGCCCGGTCCGGTCATCGAAGTCTGGCGCATCCACTGACCCACATGTCCCTGACAGCCCACCTCCGTGAAGCCGTTGCGCGCCGCGCCCGGGGCGTGCCGGCCCTCACCAGCCTGTGGGCGAAGTACCGCAAACGGAAGTACGCGCGGCAGGTCGAACGCTTCGAGCGCGAGCGCACCGGCGACGCCGGCCGCCTGCCCATGGGCGTGGTGTACGAAGCGACGATGCGGTGCAACCTGACGTGTGAGTTCTGCTACGTCGGCGACCTGCTCAACATCGAGGGCGAATGGCGGCAGGAGCTGCCGATGGACACGTTGCGCCGCGCGTTTCCGGATCAGGACGGGCTGCAGGTCAGCCTCACCGGCGGCGAAATCTTCATGCGGAAAGACATCCTCGACGTGATGGAGGTCTTTCAGGGCAAGGGCTACGTCTGCGGCTACCTCACCACCAACGGCACGATCATCACCGATGAACGCGCCGACGCGCTGGCCGACCTGGCGTCGCGCGGATTCCTCAAACACATCAGTGTGTCGATTGACGGCCCCGGCGAGATGCATGACAAGGCCCGGGGCGTCAAAGGCACGTTCGAGCGGACGTCGGCGGGCCTGCGGCGGCTGCAGGAGGCCGCGCGGCGCACACACGCGCCCCTGCGCGTCAGCATCAACACGACGGTCGCGCACGAGACGCTCGAGGTGCTCGACCAGATGGTCGACGTGGCCGCGGAACTGGGCGTGGACGCCATCGGCCTCAATCACCTGATGTTCAGCACCCCGGCCGAGGTGCAGGACACGATTCGCCAGCTGGGCACCGACGACCCGAAGGTGATCTCGACGTATGTGACCGACGACCCCGGGCTGGACGCCGCGCGGGTCCGCGCGCAGGTGGACGCGCTCATCGCGAAGTGCCGCGATCGGGGGATCCGGTTCGACATGCGGCCCAAGGTCAAGCCCGCGATCCTCGATGAGTACTACACGCCGGGCACACCGCTGGCCGGCCGCTGCCTGTATCCGTTCCTCTACGCGCGGGTGTCGTTCTCCGGCAAGGCGTACTTCTGCCCCTTCATCCGCCTGGAAGTGGGCGACCTGACTCAGCAGTCGCTGGAAGAGGTGTGGACGGGGCCACGGTACGTGGCCCTGCGCAAGAAGCTGGTGGAGGCCCGCCTGTTCCCGGTGTGCCGCCGCTGCTGCAAGGTGGAGTTGGACGGCCAGCCGGCCGGGAGTGCACTGTGATGCTGGGTGACCGCACACTGCTCGTGAACCCGCCCCTCGTGGGCGGCATTGCGTTCACGCGGCAGGGACGCTGCCAGGAGCGCGAAGAAGTCCTGGGGACCACCAAGCCGCCGCTGACGCTGGCGTTGATCGCGGCCCTGCTGCGGCAGCGCGGGCAGCAGGTGCGCCTGGTCGATCTGACCGCCAGCCGCCGCAGCGTGGACGACCTCATCGCCGACCTCGATCGCGAAGGGTTCGTCCCGACGCTCATCCTGTTCCCCAGCACCACCCCCACACTCGACGCGGACGTGGCGGCCATCGCCCGGCTCAAGGCGCGCTACGGCGCGCCCATGTTCTGCTTCGGGCCGCATGCCTCGACGACGCCGGCCGAGTCCATGGCGCGGGTGCCGGAGGTCGACGGCATGTTCGTGGGCGAGCCCGAGGACGGCGCGCTCGCGCTGGGGGCGCTGGCCTCGGTCGACGAGCTGGACTCCGTGCCGTCGCTCACCTTCCGGCGCGGCGGCGCGGTGGTGCCACACCGCGCCCACGGCAGCTTCACGGGATTCCTGACGGCGCCCGTGCCGGCGTGGGACCTGCTAGACCTGTCGCAGTATTCGCTGCCGCTCGTCAACCAGTCCTACGTCATCGTCGAGACGTCACGCGGGTGTCCGTACACCTGTGACTTCTGTGTGGCGCCGATTCATCAGGGCCACAAGTTCCGCGAGCGCTCGGCGGCGGCCATCGTCGACGAGATGGCGCACATGGTGCGGCAACACGGCGTGAAGTTTTTCTACCTCTGGGGCGACACGGTCACGCTCAACGTGAAGTCGTTCAGCGCCATCTGCGAGGAAATCATCACGCGCGGGCTGGACATCCAGTGGTTCGGCAACGCGCGCGCGGACAATCTGCAGGATCCGGCGTTTGTCGCGCGGCTGAAGAAGTCCGGCTGCTGGATGCTGGCGCTGGGCATCGAAACCGAATCGGACGACACGCGCAAGGACATGATGAAGCGGCTCGAAGGCGAGAAGATCCGCACGGCGCTGGTCAACATGCGCCAGGCCGGCATCAAGTCGTTCGGCTTCTTCATCCTGGGGTACCCGGGCGAAGATGCCCAGGCGCTCGACCGAACGATTGCGTACGCGATCGACCTCAATCCCGACTTCGCCAACTTCTACCCGGCCGTGCCCTATCCCGGCACGGATCTGTACGCCAAGGCCAAGCGCGAGGGTCTGCTCGCCAGCGAGGACTGGTCGAAGATGGAGTATTCGTACTACCTGCTCGAGGGCAACGGCCTGAACGAGCGGGTGGTCATGGATGCGATCAACCGGGCGAAACGGCGCTTCTTCCTGCGGCCGCGGTACCTGGCGACCCACTTCGGCGACGTGGTCCGTCTGGCGACCACGAAGTTCCCGGTGGCCTGGGAGATCGGGACGCGGATGATCTTCGGCAGCCGGCCGCCGGCCACGCGCTGACACCCCGGCGGGGTCTGCTGGCTCAGAACTGGAAGTAGATGAACTCGGCGCCTTCGAAGTTGCCGAACACCAGCGTCAGCCAGAACACCCCCGCATACACCGCGTACCGCGGCACGAGGGGCAGCCGCACCACCGCCCCGTCGTCATCCTGACGGGCCTGCCAGCTGTGAACGATGAGCAGCGGCAGCACCACCAGCAGCAGCGGCACGAGCAGCGCGTACAGCGTCGTGGGCGTGAAGGTGAGATCCGTGACGAGGCGGCGCGTGAAGTCACTGATCTGACCGGCTGACTGTGCGCGGAAGATGAGCCAGCCGTAACAGGTGACCTGGAACATGACCAGCGCCAGCAGGACCCGCTGCCAGGCGGCGCGCAGAGGAATTCCGAGATCGGCAATCGCGCGGCCGGCCGCCAGCACGAGCCCCTGATAGACGCCCCAGATCACGAACGTCCACGCGGCCCCATGCCACAAGCCGCCCAGCACCATGGTGAGGAACAGATTGCGTTTGGTGGCCAGGGCGGACCCGCGATTGCCGCCCAGCGGAATGTAGAGATAGTCACGCAGCCACGTGGACAGGCTGATGTGCCAGTGCCGCCAGAACTGCTGCGGCGAGGTCACGAAATACGGATACCGGAAATTGACGTTGAGCTCGATGCCCATGAGCTTCGACATGCCCCGCGCCATGTTCGAGTACCCGGCGAAATCGCCGTAGATCTGGAAGGCAAAGGCCCAGGTGGCCACCAGCACGTCTCCGCCGGTGGGCGTCGCGCCGGCGCCATACACGGTGTCGACCAGACGGGCGAGGTTGTCGGCGACAAACAGCTTCTGGAACGCGCCCCAGGCCATCAGCCACAGGCCCTCGACGATCTGCGCCGACGCAATCCGGCGCGGCTGACTGATCTGCGGCAGCAGCAACGAGGCGCGGAGAATCGGACCGGCCACCAGATGCGGGAAATACGCCACGAACACCGCGAAATCGAGCAGCGACCGCGTGGCCGGTATCTCGCGCCGGTACACGTCGACGACGTAACTGACGGTCATGAACGTGTAGAACGAAATGCCGATCGGCAGCATCACGTGCAGCGTCACCGCGTCGAGATGCCAGCCCGCCAGCGCGGCCAGGTCGCGCAGGCCGTCCGCGAAGAAGTTGAAGTACTTGAAGAACCCCAGCATTCCGAAGTTGAACGCCAGGCTCACCCACAACCACCGCCGCCGTGCCACCGGATCGTCCTGCCGCTCGATCACCCGGGCCACGGCGTAGTCGATCACCGTGGAGGCCACGAGCAGTGACAGGAACCGCCAGTCCCACGCCGCGTAGAAGTAGTAACTCGCCAGCACGAGCAACCCGTTCTGCGCGCGGTGCGGCAACACGCGGTACGCCGTGTAGACGACGAGGAAAAACGCGACGAAGTGCAGGGAGGTGAAGACCATCAGTCGCGGCCGGCCGGCGCCGTCTCCACGAGCGGCCGCACGAACCCCTCGAGCGCCCGGGCCACAACCCGATGCCCGCGCGGCGTGAGGTGCACGTTCTGCTGGAAGAACAACTCGATGCGATCCGGCTCGGCGCGCAACGCGGGCAGCAGGTCCAGCGTGGGCAGGCCCAGCGGCGCGAGCGCGCCGGCAAACCGCTCCGTGGCCGCATCGCGCACGAGTGTGCCCCCCGCGGCCTGCACGATGTCACGCAGACGGCCATAGTCGGCATCGTCGGTCTGGAAACGCGCCGGCATGAGGACCAGGGCCGTGGCCGCGCCCCGATCGGCCGCGCGCGCGGCCAGCAGTCCGTACGCGCGGCGCGCCACCGCCAGACCCTCGTTGACATCCGCGGGCGGGTCCGCGAGGTAACTGGTCAACGGGCGTTCGGTGCCGGGTCCCTCAAACGACGCCTTGAGCAGATCCCAGCGCAGGCGCACGTTCTGCAGCACCATGCTGGATCGCACCACCCGGCGCAGCGCCGTGGCGGCCTGGGCACTGCGCGTGTCGGCCGGCGGGCCGTCCGCCTCGATCCACGCGGCCTTGTCGAAGGCCTCCACCGCGTCATTGCCCACGAACACGACGGTCAGGACCAGGTCGGGCTCGAGCGGTTCGACCACGTGTTTGTAGAACAGCCACTCGTCGACCGGCCCGTACCCCTGCACGCCGGCGTTGATGACACGGAACGTCCGCCCGGGCGGCGCCGAGGCGTTGAGGGCACGCTCCAGATGGGTGCCGAACCACGCCTCGAGGTCGACCTGCACCGACAGCACCAGGGAGTCGCCGAGGACGACGATGCGCGTCTCGCCCGGCGCTTTCGGTCCCACAGCCCCAGCGGCGCGCACGCCCTCGGGCGCAATGTTGATGAACGCGCTGAACTCGGGCGTGGTGTAGCGGACGCTGGCGCCCGGCCGGAGCCGGTGCCCGACGGCGGGGTCCTGCATGAACAGTTGCTGGAACGCCGGCGACGCCTCGGACCCGCCCCACACGCGCATCCCGGCCTCGAGGGCGACGAACTGCGCGGCGACCATGGTGCCGAACAGGACGAGGCGTCCGGCCCGGCCCGTCATCGCCGATGCAGCGCCTCGACGTCGGAGACCGACAGGCGGCGGTAGTCGCGCCGCACACGCGGCGCGCCGGTGAGACGTTCGCCGTACAGGTCGCGCAACTGCACCAGGTACCCCGCGGCTTCGCGCAGGCTCATCTTGCTTTCGCCCAGCTCACGGTCATCGAAGCGATACGGCAGTTCCACGAGGCGCCGCGCGCCGCCGCGGACGATGAGTTCGAGACAGATCTTGAAGCCGCCCGCCTTGATCGTGGTCGCGCGCGCCAGGTCCGCGCGAATCAGGAAGAACCCCGAGGCGGCATCCCGAATCGGCGACAACCCGCGCGCCAGCAGGCACGCGACCCGTGACAGCAGCCGGCGCTTGAACGGCCAGTCGGGAGTCGAGCCGCCGGGCACGTACCGGCTCGCGACCACCACATCGGCCTGCGCGTCGGTGAAGGCGCGATACAACACCGGAATCAGCGCCGGCGGATGGCTGAAGTCCGCGTCCATGACGCCGACGATCGGCGCCGACGCCACCGAGAACCCTTCGACCACCGCGGTGCCCAGCCCCAGCTTGCCGGCGCGATGCACCACGCGCATGTGGCGGGTCGCGGCGAGGTCGTCGGCCAGCGCCCCGGTGCCGTCCGGCGAGTTGTCGTCGACAACGATCAGCTCGAGGCGCAGGCCCGACGCCGAGGCCGCGGCAAACACGGCGTCCACCAGCCCGGTCAACCGTTCGCGTTCGTTGTAGGTGGGCACGACCATCGACAGGTCAGCCGGCCGGGCGGTCGTCACCCCAGCACTATACCGGAACGTATAATTCCCCGGTGTCCGCACGGGGGCCGTCAACCCAGCGATTGGCGTGGTGTGTGCTGCTGGCGGCGCTCTGGCTCCTGCGGGTTCCGTCGCTGGCGCAGCCCATGGCCTCCGACCAGGGCTTGTACGCCTACGCCGGCCAGCGTCTGATGGCGGGCGACGCGCCGTACGCCGGCGCGTGGGATCAGAAGCCGCCGGGCATTCATGTCATCTACGGCGTGTTGTGGGCGGTCTGGCCGCACCAGTCGGTCGTCGCGGCGGCCGACATGGCGGCGGCGGGCGCCGTGGCCTGGTTGCTGGTCATCATCGGACGCCGCCGGCTCGACGAGGCGACCGGCGTCGCCGCGGCCGCCGTGTATCTGTTCTTCGGCAATCCGGCCCTGACCCAGCGGCTGGGCGGCGTCTTCGTACGCGGGCAGTGCGAGACGTTCATCGCACTCGCGATCACCGGCGCCCTCGCCCTGGCTGCCACCCACGATCGCCGGCGTGGACACCTGCTGGGCATCGGCGTCCTGCTGGGCGCGGCGTTCTGGCTGAAATACAACGCGGCCGCGTACGCCGTCACCGCCGCCGTCGCGCTGGCGTGCTGGCCACGGGGGATGACCTTCGAACCGCGCGCATGGGTGCGGGAGCTGGCGACCGTGTCGGCCGCGGGACTGGTGATGGTGCTGGCGCCGATCGCGCTCTTGGCCCTGACCGGATCGTTATCCGATCTCTACTTGGCGACAATCACCTACAACGCGCGGTACGCCGGCGACACCTACGACGGACTGCTGGGCGTGCTGCGGTACGCGGCGCAGTTTCCGGTCGAACGCGCGCGCAATGACGCGCTCTGGTTCCTCGGCGGCCTGGGCGTGCTGGCGTCACTGGCCACCGTGTGGACGGCGGACCGCCCGGCCCGGCGAAGCGCCGCCGTCGCCGCCGCGTGGCTGGCCGGCGCGTGGCTGTCCATCCTCATCAACGGCGCGCGGCACCTGCCGCAGTATTTCGTGCAGGCCTGGCCCGCGCTCGCGCTGGCGGCGGGCGTCGGCCTTGTCCTGCTGGGCCGTCGACTCGGCCAGCGGCACCGGATCCTCCCGTGGGTGGCCGGCGCCCTCGTGCTGGTGGGCGCCGAACGCGCCACCAGCTACGACGACCTCCTGAGCCGCACCCGACTGGACTGGCAGGCGCTGACCGGCCCGGTCGATCGCGCGCGGTATCTCGCGGACTTCGGAGGCCGGCCGCAGGACAAGTTCGTGGCCGGCGCCATCGACGAGCTGGTGCGTCTGGTGCGCGCCACCACGGCCCCGACCGACACCATCTACGTGTTCGGCTTCTCGCCCGGCGTCCCGGTGCTGGCCGGGCGCCGCAGTGCGTCGCGTTTTCACTGGAGCCAGCCCATCGTGAGCGACTTCGAGGTTGACCGCCCCGGGTACGGCCCCGCGGGCCTGCTGGCGGAGCTGCAACAGCACACCCCCGCGCTCGTGGCCCTGCAACGCGACTCGTGGGCTGGTCCCGATCGCCATTCGGCCGACTACTTCCACGACACGCCGCTCCTCGAGACGTGGCTCACGGCGCACTACACGCGCGAGGCCGACCTCGATCGCTTCGAAGTCTGGAGGCGAAAGCCATGAGTGCGCAGTGCGGAGTGCGCAGTGCGCAGTGCGGAGTGCGAAGTGCGGAGTGCGCGGAGCGCAGTGCGGAGTGCGGAGCCTCGTCCGTGCGGACACTGGCGGCCATCGCCGGCCTGCTGCTGCTCGCCATCGCCCTGCGCGGCGTCTGGCTGACGGCGGATCCTCCGGTGGGGCACACCGGGATCGTCTGGCACGACGAAGGTGCGTGGACGCACAATGCGCGCAACGCCGCGTTGTGGGGCGAGTGGCGGACCGACGCCTGGAACCCCGTGTTCATCGCGCCGGTGTTCACCGCGCTCGAGTGGGCGTCGTTTGAGGCCTTCGGCGTCGGCACGTGGCAGGCGCGACTGGTGCCGGCGATCTCCGGTGTCGTGGCGGTGGCGGCGCTGATGGCCGGCCTGCTGGCCGTGGCTGGGCGCCGGGCCGCGCTGCTGGGCGGCGTGCTGCTGGCCACCAGTTTCACGTTCGTCATGTGGAACCGCGCGGCGCTGATGGAGTCCACCATGACGGCGTTGATGACGGTGAGCTGGGCCGCGTACGCCGGCAGCGCGCGCCGCCCCTGGCTCGGCGTCATCGCCGGCGCGGCGGCGGTGGCCGCGTTTTTCACGAAGGCCGCCGCGGCGTTTTTCATCGCCGCGCTCGTACTGGAGATGGCCACCGCATGGTGGTGCTCATCCCGCCACCTCGCCGCCTCGCCATCCGGCCACCTCGCCACCTCGCCATCTCGCCACCTCGCCACCCTCGCGGGTCTCGTACTCGCCACCGCCGTCGTGCTGGCGATGTTCGTCGTGCCGTACTGGACCGAATTCCAGTTCTACAACTGGGAGATGACGGTCACGCGCAAGCCGAGCTACGGCCTTGCCGACTTCGTCCAGCGCGCCAGCTGGCTGCCCGTCGTGCATGGCGTGTTCTCGCGCATGTGGCTGGTGCTGCTGGTCGCGGCCGTGACGACACTCGCGGTGGTGCGACGCTGGCCCGCCGCGCCGCCCGCGGCCCGGCTGGCCGTGCTCTGGCTGGCCATCGGGCTGCTCGAACTGATCGTGCATGACGCGGGCAACGAACGTCGCTACGTGATGTTCGTGCCGGCGCTCATCGCACTGGCCGGCATGACAACCATGGATCGATGGATCGATGGATCAATGGATCGATGGATCGATGGATCGATGGATCGATGGGGGGGCGTGGTGGTGGCCGTCGCGGCGGTGCCCCTGGCGTATCTGGCCGCCGGCAGTCTGCTGCGCCTGGTCTGGCTCGACGACGTCCTGGCGGGCGAGTTGAAGCAGACCGTCCGGGTCTCGGCGGCGGTTGCGGTCGCGGCCGGGCTGGCGGCCTGGTGGTACCGGGCGCGCTACGCGGACTGGCTGGCCGGCTGGCGTCCCTCGCCCGTGGCGCTGGCCTTCGTCGTGGTGGCGACCGTCGCGACCGACCTGACGCTGTTCGGCCGGTGGGCCGCGTCCCGCACGTACCTCAACGTCGACGCGTCGCGGGCGCTGGGGGCAGTGTTGCCCGACGGCACCCTCGTGCACGGCAAGCTGGCCAACGGCCTCGCGCTCGAGAATCGCATCCGCCCGGTCTTCGTGGGCCGGGGGTTCGGCAACTACGCGGACCGGCTCTCGCGCGACGATGCGCGCTATATACTCTCCTATACGGAAGCCGACGGACGGCCCGAGCCAGGCTACGAGGGTGACGTCATCCTCGACGTGCTCGCGCACTACCCGCAGCGACGACTCGTGATGGAGTTCGACGTCCAGGAGACGCCGGGCCGCGACCGGGCTGCACTCATTGACAAGTTTCCCGACGGACCCGACCCGCGTGCGCGAGATAAATGACGCCCTGATCAAGCAGCATGCGGACCGCCGGTTCCGGTCCGAGTACGACTACGCGCTTTTCGAGTACTACCGGTCCGCCAAGGTGCTGGCCTTCCTCGACCGCGCCGGCGTGCAGGTGGAAGGGCGCGTGCTGGATGCCGGGTGCGGCGGCGGCGGCATGCCGCTGTCACTGGCCGAACACGCGCGGTTCGTCGTGGGCATCGATCCCATCAACCGGTTCGGCGATGCCGGCGTCCGGCTGGCGCGCGAACGCGGTCTGGCGCACCTGCACTTCCTGCAGGCCGACGGCATGTATCTGCCGTTTGCCGACGCGTCGTTTGATCTCGTCCTGTCACACGCCGTGATCGAACACGTCGCCGACGCACCGCTGTACCTGCGGGAGATCCGGCGCGTGATGGCTCCCGGCGCGCGGTGCCTGCTGTCGACCGCGCCGTACCTGTCGTTTGCCGGCGCGCACCTGCCGCGCCTGAAGATTCAGATCCCGCTGCACCTGATCACGGGCCGCTGGATCGCGTTCCGCACGTTCCGGCTGCTGGCGCGGTACGCGCCGTGGACGCTGAAGGAGCCCGCCCACGAGAACTCGTTCATCCGGGACGCGCGCAATGGCATCTGGAAGGAAGACGACCTGCTTGAACTGGTCACGGTGACGCGCCTGCGCCGGCAGATCGCCGACGCCGGCCTGCGCATCGTCCGCGAGGAACTGCACTCGACGGCGACGGTGCGCCGGTTGCCCGGCCCGCTGGGGCGCTGGCTGCGCGACAGCGAAGCCACGCGCGACATCTTCATCAGTAATATGGAATACGTTCTGGAATAGGCATGGCTGACATCGACCGCTACCGCGAGGATGACCGGCGCCACGTCGAGGCGTTGTACCGGCGCGTGTTCGGCACCGATTCGGCCGAAGCCAACCGGCTGCGCTGGGACTGGCAGTACCGGCGCAATCCGCACATGCCCGCCGAGGGGCCCCTCATCTGGCTGGCCCGGGAGGGCCAGACCATCGTCGGGCAGTACGCGACGATGCCGGTGAAGTTGTGGGTGCAGGGCCGCGAGATCGATGCCGCCTGGGGCATGGACGTCATGGTGGCCCCCGAACGTCAGCGCCAGGGGCTGGGCGAAGTGTTGTTCCGCACGTGGGACCGCAACGTGGGCGCGTCGCTGGGCCTGGGCCTGTCCGACTCGTCGTATCGGCTCTTCGGCAAACTGCGCTGGCCGGACGTGGGTCCGGTGCCGTGCCTGGTCAAGCCGCTGACGCGCCGCGCGCTGCGGCGGCCCGGCTGGTCGGTGGGCGCCAACAAGCTGCTGTCGGCGCTGACGCTGCCGTGGATCCGGCTCATTGCGCGGACGCGTCCGCTGCAGGGCGAGGTGCGCGTGGTCCGGCAGTTCGACGCGCGCTGTGACGCCCTGTGGGCGCGCGTGGCCCCCCAGTTCGCGTTCGCCGTGCGCCGCGACGCGGCGTACCTCAATTGGAAATACATCCAGGCGCCGCACGTGCGGTACAGCATTGCCATGCTCGAACGCGACGGCGAGCTGGGCGGTTACGTGGTCTACCGCCACGTGCAGGAACCGCGCGGGCGCGTCACGCTGGTGGTGGACTGGCTCACCGACCCCCAGGATGCCTCCGGGTTCCTCACGCTGCTCCGCTGGGTGGATCGCGAGGCGCGGACGGCGAACTCCGACAAGATTCGCGCGTTTGCCATGCACGCCGGGTATCGCAAGCACCTGAAGGCCGAGGGGTACTTCGCCGTGAAGTCCACGATGGAGTTCGTGGCCAAGATCAATGCCATTGACGTGCCGAAGGCCTTCTACGACTCCACCGAGACCTGGCACGTCACACTCGGCGACTCGGACCAGGACCGATGACCGGGCCCGCCCTGCTGGTCGCAATCGACACCGAAGGCGACAACCAGTGGGACGCCCAGGCGCGCCTGCACCAGCGCTTCGAGAACATCTACGCGCTCGATCGGCTGCACGAGTTCTTCCGGCGTCACGGCGTCCGGCCGACGTACGTCATCACCCATCCGGTCGCCACCGATCCCCGCTCGGCCGAGGTGCTGCGCCGGCTGCACGAGGCGGGCGACTGTGAAATCGGCGCGCATCATCACGCGTGGGAAACGCCGCCGTGCACCGAGGCGGACATCCGCCGGCACCCGTACGCCCTGCAGCTGCCCCTCGATCAATTCGACGCCCAGCTGGCGTCGTTGACCGACGCGATCACCGCCGCGGTCGGCGTGCGGCCGGTGTCGTATCGTTCGGGCCGCTTCGGATTTTCGGCCTCCCACGTTTCGTCACTCGAACGCGCCGGCTACCTGGTCGACTCGAGCGTGGCTCCCCTGTTCTACGAGGCGCACAAGGGCGGGCCCGACTTCGTCGAGGCCCCGTTGACGCCGTACTTCCTCGCCTACGACAACGCGACGCGGCCGGGCTCGAGCCAGGTGCTGGAGCTGCCGATTTCGGCCGCACTCAACCGGCGCGTCCCGGCGTGGCTGGCGCACGCCTACGCGCGCGCGCCGTTCAACTACACCACCAAGCGCCTGCTGCGTCTGTCGGGGGTCGCGCAGGTCCGCTGGCTGCGCCCGTCGTACAGCTCGACGCAGGACATGTGCGCGCTGGGACGGCAGCTGGTCGACGCCGGCGTCCCGATTCTCAACCTGCTCTTCCATTCCTCGGAGGCCATCGTCGGCGGCAGTCCGTACAACCGCACCGAGGCCGAGCTGGACGCCTTCTACGAACGGCTGGGCGCCTTCCTGACGTACGCCACGAAGGAACTGGGCGCCGAGGGAATGACGTTTGAAGCGTACGCAGGGTCCAGGGTCCGAGGGTCCAGGGTTCAGGGGCCGGCATGAGGATCATTCACGTCACGCCGCATCTGCCGCCGGATCAGGCGGCCAACGCCATCCTGCCGGCGCAGCTCGGCGAATGGTCCGTGGCGCATGGACACGAAGTGATCTACATCGCGCATCCGCCCGCGCAGGGCGGCGCCCCCGAGGCACCGGCGGCCGGCGGCGTCACCTGGGTGCCCCGCCGGGTGCGCGCGGGCCTGGCCGGCGCGCTCCGGATCGACGCGGCGCTGCTCTCGCGCCAGTACACCCGCGTGCTCGATGAAGTGGCCGATGGCGCCGACGCGCTGCACCTGCACTCGAACGGCCTGCTGGTGGAGACGAGCGCGCGCTGGGCGCGCGGCCACGGCGTGCCGTACGTGCTCACCTTGTACGGCACGGAGATCTGGCACTATCAGCGCCGCTGGCCCGTCGACTTCTTCCGCGCGGCCTATCGGCGCGCCGCGACGGTCACGTTCTACAGCCAGGGGCTGCTCGACCGCGCGCGCGAACTGCAGCTGGATCGCCCCGGCCTGACGGTCGTGTATCCGGCCGTCTCCCCGGCGTTTCACCCGCTGTCCGAGGAGGCGCGGCAGGGCGTGCGCCGGGCGCTGGGCATCACCGAGTCGCGGCTGATCCTCAACGTCAAACGCCTGCATGAACTGGCCGGGCAGACGTATCTGATTCAGGCGATGCCGGCCGTGTTGCAGGCCCATCCCGACACCCGCCTGATCATCTGCGGCACGGGCGGGCTGAAGGCGACGCTCGAAGCGCAAGCCCGCGCGCTGGGCGTCGCCGAGCGGGTCACCTTCGCCGGGCTGGTGCCCAATGACGAGGTGGCGCGGTACGTGGCCGCGGCCGACGTCTTCGCGCTGCCGTCCCTGCTCGAAGCCCTGCCGACGGTCGCCGTCGAGGCGCTGGCGGCGGGCACGCCGGTCGTCTCGGCCGATCATCCCGGCGGCGTCGAGCTGCACGCGCTGTTTGGCGACGATGTGCGGGTGGTGCCACGCAAGGCCGTCGACGCGCTGGCCGGCGCGCTGACTGACGCGCTGGCCCGTCCGCGCCGGACCAGCCAGGCGACGGCCGAGACCCTGCGCGCGCGCTTCGGGCCCGAGGCGGTCGCCGGTCAATACGAAGCGCTCTATCGCGGTATGCTTGCGCCATGAGCCTGCTCGACCGAGTCACCGCCGCGATTGCCGACGCCATGAAGCAGCGCGACCAGGCGTCGCTGGGGCCGCTGCGCATGCTCAAGGCCGCGCTGATGAACCGCGAAGTCGAAAAAGGCCGCGCGCTCGACGAGGCCGAATCCCTGCAGGTCGTCAGCCAGCTCGTCAAGCAGCGCCGTGACTCGATCGACCAGTTCCGCGCGGGCGGCCGCGCCGACCTGGCCGACAAGGAACAGGCCGAGCTGACGTTCCTCGAAACCTTCCTGCCGCCGGCCGCCGACCCGGCCGCCGTCGCGGCGGCGGTGGACGCCGCGGTGGCCGAAACCGGAGCCACGTCCGTGAAGGACATGGGCAAGGTGATGAAAGCCGTGCAGGCCGCTCTGGCCGGCCAGACCGTGGACGGCAAGGTGCTGGCGGATGCGGTCAAGGCGCGGCTCTCAGGCGGGCGCTGACAGCCGTGGCGCGGACCGGCGACCAAACTTTTTTGCGGGGTCCGCAGTCTAATCCCCATGAAAGGCACGCAAGTGCCTCTCATCCATCCTCCGGGCAGGGGCCTCAATCGCAGGGGTTGAGGCCCCTTCTTTTTTCCCCCCATGTCTGAACGTCTGGCCCGGTCCGCGGGCACGGTGGGCGCCGCCGTCATGTCCAGCCGGCTGCTGGGCGTGGTGCGCGACCAGGTCATGGCCGGACTCTTCGGCACCGGCCTGGCCAACGACGCCTACCAGGTGGCCATGCGGGTGCCGAGCCTGGTGCGCGACCTGTTCGCGGAAGGCGCCATGAGCGCCGCGTTCGTGCCCACGTTCACCAAGGTCCTCAAGCAGCAGGGCCGAGAGGCCGCCTGGCGGCTGGGCAACCTCGTCCTCAATGCGCTCATCGTCGTCACCGGCGCGCTGGTGGTGCTGGGGATCGTGTTCGCCGAGCCCCTGCTGCAGTTGTTGCCCGACGCGCCGGATACCGACAATGTCGCGCAACTGTCGCTGACGGTGGAGCTGGCGCGATGGGTGATGCCGTTTCTGACGCTGGTGGCAATCGCCGTCGCGCTGGGCGGCATGCTCAACGCGCTGCGGAAGTTCTTCATCCCGGCGGTGTCGCCGGCCGCGTACAACGTCGGCATCCTCATCAGCGCGGTGGCCTTTGTGCCGCTGGCGCGGCAGCTGGGCTGGCATCCCATCGTGGGCATCGCGTGGGGGACGTTGCTGGGCGGTCTGGGGCAGATTCTGGTGCAACTGCCGCTGCTCTATCGGGAGGGCTTCCGCTACCGGCCCATCGTGGACTTCCGCGATCCGGGCGTGCGCGAGATCCTGATGCTGATGGGGCCGGGCACGCTGGGCCTGGCCGCCGCGCAGGTCAACGTCGTGGTCAACACGGTGCTGGCCGTCGGCGAGGGTGAAGGGGCCGTGTCCTCGCTGGGGTATGCGTTCCGGCTCATGTACCTGCCCATCGGCATCTTCGGCGTGTCAGTGGCGACGGCCGCGTTGCCCGACCTGGCGCGCCAGGCCGCGGCCGGGAGCGCCGCGGAGATGCGCCGGACGATCTCGAGCGCGGTACGCATGATGCTGATGCTCAACGTGCCGTCGGCCGTTGGCCTGATGGTGCTGGCATCGCCGATCATCGCCTTCATTTTCGAGCGCGGAGCCTTTGACGCCACCAGCACCCGGATGACCGCGCAGGCCCTGCTCTGTTACGCGCCAGGTCTGCTTGGCTACTCGGCGGTCAAGATTGCCTCGCCGGCGTTTTACGCGCTGGGCGACGCGCGGACGCCGGTGGCGGTCAGCATGGCGTCGATCGCCCTGAACCTCGTTCTCAGTCTCACACTCGTGCGGGTGATGGGCTTCCCGGGCCTGGCGCTCAGCACGGCGCTGTCGGCTCTCTTTAATGCCGCCCTGTTGTTCGTGCTGCTGGCGCGACGGCTCGGAGGCCTGGACGGCAGCCGCGTGCTGGTGGCCGCGCTGAAGATCCTGGCGGCCTCGGCGGCAATGGGGGCGGCCGCCTGGGCCTCGGCGCAGTGGATCGGCGCGGCGTTGCCCGATCCGCGCGCGTGGTGGCCCGGGCTGTCACCGTCGATCGCGCACACGATCGGCGCCGGCCTCCGGGTGTGCGGCGCCATCAGCGTGGCGCTGCTGACGCTCGCGGCGGCCGCATGGGCGCTGCGCCTGCGGGAGTTCCTGGACGCCTGGCAAAAAGTGTCGGCTAGGATCAGACCGTGAGCCGCTACGCGCCCGCGCCGCACATGACCTACACCCTGGGTCCCGGACCGATGACCCCGGCCGTGAAGGCGATCGTGATCGCCAACGTCGCGGTGTACGTGATCGTGCTCATCATGGCCCGCCTGGCCGACTGGGTGGGCCTGGTGCCGGAGCTCGTGTTGACCGAGGGGTATGTCTGGCAGGTGTTCACCTACCAGTTCGTGCACCTCGACGTGTTCCACCTGCTCTTCAACATGTTGTTCGTCTGGATGTTCGGGGTCGACCTCGAACGCCGCTGGGGCACGATCGCGTTTACGAAGTACTACCTGATCGTCGGCACCACCGCCGGATTGGCGACCGTCGTGACCTCGCTGCTGCCGCTGGCCGCCACGGCCCCGTCGTACTTCGCGCTCACCGTGGGCGCCTCGGGCGCCGGCTACGGCCTGATGATGGCGTGGGCCATCGTGTTTCCGCACCGCACGGTGTACTTCTTCGGGTTGTTTCCGCTGACCGCGCGGGTGTTTGCCCTGATCGCGGGCGCCATCGCGCTGGCGCAGGCGGTCAGCAGCGGCGGCAACAGCGGCATCGCCCACGTGGCCCATCTGTCGGGCCTGGTGGCCGGCTGGTTCTACCTCAAGACCCCGCGGCCGCGGTCGCGGCCCTCACCGCCCCGGCCCGATTACATCCGCCGCGTGCATTGACATCACGAAGGTGTCGTCGAGGGCCTCGGCCTGGTGCGGCACACCGGCCGGCACCGCGACCATCTCGCCCTGCCTGATGATCCGTGTCCGGTCGCCGATGCGGCACGCCAGCGCGCCCTGCAGCACGTACAGCAGTTGTTCGGCCTCGTGCTGGTGCCGCGGCACCAGCGCACCCCGCTTGAGGTACACCTGCGCCACCACGTGCGCCGGGGTCTGCGCCACCTTGCGCGCCACCATCTCGGTCACCCGTTCCAGGGGCAGTTCCTCCCAACGGAAAACGGCCGGCGTGTCCACCTGGCCAGTATAGAATCGAGTGGTTGTATGGCCCACGATGGACTGACCCGGGATGACCTGCTGACGGCCTATCGGACGATGCTGACCTCGCGGCGCATCGACGACAAGGAGATTCAGCTCAAGAATCAGAGCCTGATTTTTTTCCAGATCAGCGGGGCCGGCCACGAGGCCATCCTCACGGCCACGGGCATGCAGATGAAGCCCGGGCACGACTGGTTCTACCCGTATTACCGCGACCGCGCGTTGTGTCTGGCGCTGGGCATGACGCCGCTCGAGATGTTCCTGAGCGCGGTGGGCGCGGCCGACGATCCCAACAGCGCCGGCCGCCAGATGCCCTCGCACTGGGGCCACAAGCGGCTCAACATCGTCTCGCAGGGCAGCCCGACGGGCACCCAGTGCCTGCAGGCCGTGGGCTGCGCGGAAGCCGGCCGGCTGTATGAACGCGTCACCGACATTCCCGATCGCGAGTCGAAGTACCAACCCGACGAAGTCACGTACGTGTCCGTCGGCGATGGCACGGTCAGCGAAGGCGAGTTCTGGGAGTCACTCAACGCGGCCTGCGTCGCCAAGCTGCCCGTCCTCTTCATGATTGAGGACAACGGCTACGCCATTTCGGTGCCGGTCGAGGTGCAGACGCCCGGCGGCGACATGTCGAAGCTGGTGGAAGGCTTCCCGGGCCTCGGCGTGTTCCGCTGCGACGGCACCGACTTCATGGAGAGCTACCGCACGGCCGCGCAGGCGCTGGACTACTGCCGCAGCCGCAAGGGACCGGCGCTGATTCACGCCAAGGTCATCCGGCCGTACTCCCACTCGCTCTCCGACGACGAGAAGTTGTACAAGACGCCGGCCGAACGCGCGGAGGAAGCGACGCGCGACCCGCTGCCGAAGTTCGCCGCGTGGCTCAAGGCCGAGGGCCTGGCCACCGACGAGGATCTGGCGGCCATCGCGAAAGACGTGGACGCCACGATCAACGCCGCGGCCGACGCGGCCATCAAGGCGCCCAAACCCGCGCGCGAGACGGCCGGCCTGTACGTGTATTCACCGGACGTGGATCCGGCCGGCGCGGCGTTTGACACGCCGGCGCAGCCCGAGGGCAAACCCGACACGATGGTGGCCGCCATCAACCGCACGATGAAGGATGAAATGGCGCGCAACCCGCGCATCGTCGTCTTCGGCGAAGACGTGGCGGATGCCACGCACGAGGCCAACCTGGCGCAGGTCCAGGGCAAGGGCGGCGTGTTCAAGGTGACGCACGGCCTGCAGAAGGCGTACGGCGGCACGCGCGTGTTCAACGCGCCGCTGGCGGAGGCCAACATCGTCGGCCGGGGCGTCGGCATGGCCACGCGCGGCATCAAACCCATCGTCGAGATTCAGTTCTTCGACTACATCTGGCCCGCGATGATGCAGCTGCGCGACGAGATGTCGATGATGCGGTACCGGTCGGGCAACTTCTTCTCGTGCCCGATGGTGGTGCGCACGGCGATTGGCGGGTACCTGCGCGGCGGCGCGCCGTACCACAGCCAGTCGGGCGAAAGCATCTTTGCGCACTGCCCCGGCATCCGCATCGCGTTCCCGTCGAACGCACAGGACGCGGCCGGGCTGCTGCGCACGGCCATCCGGTGCGACGACCCGGTGATGTTCCTCGAGCACAAACACCTGTACCGCCAGACGTACAACAAGGGCGAGTACCCCGGCGCGGAATACATGATTCCGTTCGGCAAGGCGGCGGTGCGGCGCGAGGGCACGGACGTGACGGTGGTCACCTGGGGCGCGCTGGTGCAGCGCACCCTGCTGGCGGCGCAGCAGGCGGAAAAAGAGG
This sequence comes from uncultured Solibacteraceae bacterium, assembly GCA_964471115.1. Classification (GTDB taxonomy): domain Bacteria; phylum Acidobacteriota; class Vicinamibacteria; order Vicinamibacterales; family SCN-69-37; genus SYFT01. The sequence goes on along the minus strand of CAYYFE010000015.1, from coordinate 51,992 downwards.
GCGTGAGCGTGAAGGTGATCGACCTGCGCACGATCATGCCGTACGACTTCGACGCGATCGCCGACGCGGTCAAGGCGACGAACCGTCTGGTCATCGCGCACGAAGATCAGCTGACCTGCGGCTTCGGCGCCGAGCTGGCCGCCCGCACCGCGAGCGACCTGTTCGAATACCTCGACGCGCCGGTGCGCCGTGTGGCGGCGATGGACTGCCCGGTCGCCTACTGCCCCGATCTGGAAGAGGTCATCCTGCCCGGCTCGGCCGATGTGCTGGCGGCGGTGCTTGAGACAGCAAGGTATTAGCGAGTAGCGGCGAGTGGCGGCGAGTGGCGGCAAGTGGCGGCAAGTGGCGGCGAGTAGCGGCGGGTGGCGGCGAGTGACTTGCGTAGGGCGCCATGGTCTGTGGGGCGCCGCACTTTTCCTGTCGACCACACTCACGGCATCGCAGCTGCCCGTCGAAGTCCTGCGCCCCACCGGCGGCCTGTCGCAGCAGGTCTGTGATTCGCTGATTCATCCCATCGGATTCGTGCAGGACGCCTCCGGGCGGTACCTGCTGCTCGACCGTCGCGCGCACACGTTGTACGCGGTGGACCGCACCGGGACACGTCTCACGCGGCTGGTGCAGGCCGGGCTCGAAAAGGGCGAGACGCTGCAGCCGGGCGCCCTCAGCCTGGCCGACGATGGCGCGTATGCGATTTCGGATGCGCCCTTCCGTCAGGAGCGAATCCAGGTGTTCACCGCGGCCGGCGCGCAGATTCGCGCGTTTCTGCGGCCGGGCGTGGTGGCGCCCCGGCTCATCATGGGCGCGGTCATCCTCAACGGCGTGGGCGCGCTGCAGTTCACCGGATCGGGATTCCTGCTCAACGAGCCGGACAACGGCGCGCTGATCACCGAGCTGGACCTCAACGGCAATCCGATCCGGCAGATCGGGCGGCTGCGAGCGACGGGCCACGAACACGACCGCAACGTGCACATGGCGCTCAACGTGGGCCTGGCGTTGCGCGGTCGTGACGGCAGCGTGACGTTTGTCTTTCAGACCGGCGTGCCGAAGTTCCAGAAGTACGACGCCGCGGGGCAACTGGTCTTCGAGCGCCACATCGAGGGATCCCATCTCGATCCGTACCTGCAGACGTTGCCGACGACGTGGCCCACGCGCAAGACGGGGGACGGGACGTACCCGGTGATCCCGCCGATGATTCGCACGGCGGCGCTCGATCCGAACGGCCACCTCTGGGTCAGCCTGGCCGCGCCCTTCACGTACGTCTACGACCAGTACGGCGACAAGCGGCGGGTCGTCACGTTTGACGGCACGGGCAACCAGGCGCCCGAGAGTCTGTCGTTCAGCCGCGTGCCCGGCGTCACCCGGGCGCTGGTCCTGCCCGGCTGCTACACCTACGACCTCTCCTGATTCGTGCCATCATCTGGCCCCATGAGCATGAGGATGAGGGCGCGGACGGTCTGGTGCGTGGCCATCGCCGGCCTGGTGTGCAGCGCCGCGGCGGCTGGTCTCCCACCACGGCTCGACGCATCGACGGCGCCGGCCCAGGACACCTTCGAACGGCTGCTGCAGGACGTACAGGCGTTTCGAGGCCGGGGATTTACGCTGCCGCTTCCGGAGGGCGTCGATCGACGGTACGCCGGGCGCCTCGAGGACGTCTCTGCCGAGCGGTTCGAACGGGAAGCGGCGGCGCTCGATGCGTTCGCCGCGCGTCTGGCCCAGATCGACCGCGCGCAACTGCCGGCCGCGGTACAGGTGGACGCCGAAATCCTCTTCAGGCAGCTCCGCGGTCGGCGCGAGGAGATCCGCCATCGCGCGTACGAAATTCCGATCGGCAGCCGCGAGGGTTTCCACTTCGACCTGCCGGCGTGGCCGGACCGCTCTGCGTTCACGACCGTCGGACAGTACGACGGCTACATCGCCCGTCTGCAGTCGTTCGCGCTCCATGTGGACCAGCGCATCGCCGCGATGCGTGCGGGGCTGCGCGCCGGCCGGACGATGCCCCGCGCGCTGCTCGACGGGTACGACGCGCCGGTGCGGGCGCAGATCGTCGAGGACGTCACGCGCAGCGGCCTGTTCGAGCCCTTCACACGCATTCCCGAGGCGTTCCCGGCCGCGGATCGCGAGCGTATCCGCCGCGACGGCACGGCGGCGCTGCAGACCTCGGTGATGCCCGGTCTGCGCGCGTTCCTGGAGTTCCTGCAGCGCGAGTACATCCCGGGCGCGCGCACCACGCTGGGCCTCTCGGCACTGGCCGACGGCGGCGCGTTCTACCGGCATCGCATCCGGATGCACACGACGCTCGACCTGTCGCCGCAGGAGGTGCACGACATCGGTCTGCGTGAAGTGGCGCGGCTGCGCGCCGAGATGGAGGCCGTCAAGGCGCGCGCGGGATTCACCGGCACGCTCGCCGAGTTCTTCCGGTTTCTTCAGACCGACGCACGGTTCAGAGCCACGAGCGAAGAGGAGTATCTGAAGGCCGTCTCGTATGCCGCCAAGCGAATGGATGGCGTGTTGCCCCGGCTGTTCTCGACGATGCCCCGCGCGCCGTACGGGGTGCGCGCCATTCCCGAGCGGATTGCGATCCGGCAGTCGGCGGGCTATTACGACGCCGGCGCGGCTGACGGCAGCCGCGCGGGCTGGGTGAACATCAATACGTCCGACCTGCCGGCGCGGCCGCTGTACGTCGTCGAAGCGCTCGCGTTTCACGAAGGGGTGCCCGGCCATCACCTGCAGATCATGCTGACGCAGGAGAACCGGTCGCTCAGTCCGTTCCGGCGCGGGCTGGGGATCACGGTGTTCACGGAAGGCTGGGGCCTGTACGCGGAGCGCCTGGGGCGCGATGTCGGGTTCTACGAGGACCCCTACAGCGACTTCGGCCGGCTGACGTACGAGATCTGGCGCGCCGTGCGGCTGGTGGTCGACAGCGGCGTCCACGCACTCGGGTGGACGCGTGAACAGGCCATCGCGTACATGGCCGACAACACGGGCTTCCAGCGCGGGCCGGCGACGGCCGAAACCGACCGCCACATCACCGAGGCCGGCCAGGGGCTGGCGTACACCTTCGGTCTGCTGAAGATCGCCGAGCTGCGCGCGAAAGCCGAGGCGACGCTGGGGCCGCGCTTCGACATCCGCGCGTTCCACGATGCGGTGCTGCGCCACGGCCCGCTGCCGCTGGACCTGCTCGAGCAGCAGGTGCTCGAGTGGCTGCGGGCGCAGTAGGTCACGCTACTTCAGCTCCCCACGCGCCTCGAGGTAGGCGCGCTCGGTGGCCGGTGTCACGAACACCGAGTCAAACGATTGCCGTCGCCCCGGATCGTCTCCGGCAAACCAGGCACGATGCCGATCGAGATCGAGTGACGCCCGAGCGGCCTCGAGGGTGAGGCCCTGTGCCACCGCCTGGCGCATGTGATCCCTCACCGTCACCAGCAGGTCGCGTACCGCCGTGACATACCCGGTGTCGGTCATCACCGCACCATGTCCGGGCAGGATCACACGCGGCGCGAGCGCTTCGAAGCGATCCAGAGCGCCGATCCAGTCGCCAATGTACGACCCGTACGCGTACGGAATCGGACGGACCAGCAGATCGCCGGCCGCCATCACACCTTCCTTCGGCAGGAAGACCACCAGGTCGCCAGCGGTATTGCCCCGGCCGATGTGCATCACCCGGATCTCGCGGGATCCGCGCCAAAGGGTCAGCGACTGGTCCACCAGCACCGCGGGCGGCGTCACGTTGATGCGAGGGATCTCCGCCACGAAGGCCCGATACAGTTCACTGAGCCGCCGCGCCCGGGTCCGATCGGCGTCCGACATCGGCTGGCCGTCGGCACGCCTCCCGGCCCGCAGGCGCGCCTCGATGGCCGTGGCCGCGTCCGCATAGTCGGTCTGGTTGCGCTGCAGGGCGGGTCCCACACTCCCGATCACCATCTCCCGCGTGACGGGATGCCCGATGAACTCGACTCCGGGGAACGCCGCGGCGTACGCGCCGTTGCCCAGCACGTGGTCGTCGTGCCAGTGCGTGTTCACGACGTACCGGACCGGATGCGGGGTCAGCCGGCGGATGGTCCGGATCACGGCGTCCGCGGAGGCGGTGGTGAGGCCGCCATCCACGACCACGACGTCGTGGGCGTTGATGATGATCAGCACATTGGCATTCGCCGCATCGTCGGGCGGGTCGCGGCGCACCACGGCGTGGAGGCCCTCGCCCAGCGCGACGACGTCGAACGCGTCGGGTTGCATCAACGGACGCTGCGCCGCCGCCCCGCCAAGGCCGGCGGCCAGGAGCACGCCGGCCAGCGTCACGGCCGCGCGCGCCAGGCTCGTGTGATGTTGCATTGAGCAACATTAACGCACCAGGCCGTCGGTGGCAATATAGTTGCACGGTGCAACATAGTTGCGCTACGCTGCCGGACATGCGAGCGCGCACTGACCGCGGCCTCTCGATCACCCGGCGCCGGCTGCTCGGCGTGCCGATCGCGGCGGCGGTGGCCGGCCTGCAGGCGCAGCCGCCCGCGCCGGCGTCCCTCGCGCCCCCGGGCGCGCCCGACACCACCCGCGGCCCCGGCGCACCCGCCTCGGCCGCCGGGACGCGTGCGCCTTCGGTCCTGCTGACCCGCGCGGTCTCGGGCATGATCTCGGCGACACCGCTGCACGCCCTGGAGGGCACGATCACGCCGTCGGACCTCCACTATGAAGTCCACCGCGCGGGCATCCCCGCCGTCGACCCGGTCGCCTACCGGCTGCTCGTGCATGGCCTGGTGGATCGTCCGCGTGTGTTCACCCTCGAGGACCTGAAGCGCCTGCCGGCGATCACCCGCACGTGTTTCCTCGAATGCGGCGGCAACTACCCGCGCAATGCCACCGGCGCCGTCACCCCGCAGACGATGGCGGGGCTGACGAGCCAGAGTGAATGGACGGGCGTGCCGCTCTCGGTGTTGTTCGGCGAGGTCGGCCTTCGGCCGGAGGCCGGATGGTTCCTGGCCGAAGGACAGGACGGCGTCGCGATGACCAGAAGCGCGCCGATCGAGGAGGCCATCCGCATCGGCGGGATGCTGGCGTACGCGCAGAACGGCGAACCGCTCCGGCCGGCGCAGGGATTCCCCGTGCGGCTCCTGCTGCCGGGCTGGGAGGGCGTCGCCAGCGTCAAATGGCTGCGGCGTCTCGACGTCGGCACGGGGCCGTTCATGACCCGCGAGGAAACGTCGCGGTACACCGAAGAAATGGCGGACGGCACGATCCGGCAGTTCAGCCTTGAACTGGACGCCCGATCCATCATCACCGCGCCCGCCCCACCGGCAACCATGCGGCCCGGATACGTGGAGATCAGGGGCCTCGCCTGGAGCGGACGGGGACGGATCGCCCGTGTCGAAATCAGCACGGACGATGGCCGGCGGTGGCGTGACGCCGCGCTGGACGGCCCGGTGCTCCCGCGCGCCCATGTGCGCTTCCGTCTCCCGTGGCGATGGGACGGCACTCCGGCCACCCTGCTGAGCCGCGCGATCGACGACACCGGGTACGTGCAACCCACCGTCGCCCAACTGCTGGCCGAACGCGGCGTGGCCTCGCCGTCGTACCACATGAATCCCATCGTCGGCTGGCGCGTCGCGGCGGACGGACGCCTGTCGGTCAAAGAGGAACCCTGGCGGTGATCGGCGGACGCGCGGCTGTCGTCCTGTTCGCCGGACTCGTGGTCGCCGCCGGGTGCGCCCGGCACACCGCCCCGGCGGTGCCGGAACGGTTCGATGCGGGCCGGCCGGCGACGGCCGAAGAGATTGCGGCGTGGGACACCGACGTCAATGGTGAGGGTGACGGATTGCCACCCGGCCGCGGGACGTATGCCGAGGGCGCGCGTCTGTACGACACGGCCTGCGCGGCGTGTCACGGCGCACACGGCGAAGGCGGGGCCGGGCCGCAGCTGATTCAACCAGCCGTGGTTGAGGGACGGCCGCGACGGAACATCGCGACCCACTGGCCGTATGCCCCGCCGCTCTTCGACTACATCCGTCGAACCATGCCGCCGGCGGCTCCCTGGTCGTTGTCCGATGACGAGGTGTACGCCCTGCTCGCATTCCTGCTCGCGCGCAACCGGATCATCGCGCCCGACTCAGCCCTCGACGCACAGGGTCTGTCGCGCATCGTGATGCCGTCGCACGCGCGGTTCATCCCGGTCCGCCGGCCCGGCCGCCCTGAAGGGCGGTAGGAATCCGTTACGTCGACGCCGCGCGCCGGGCGCGCTCGGCGCGGGGCCGCCCCGGGTTCCCGAGGGGACGGGAGGCCAGCAGCGCATCGAGCATGCGGCCGCACGCCTCGAGGTCGCCTCGACTGAACGACGCCAGCGCGGCCCGGTGTTCGTCGCGGATCTCGCGCGCGATTCGCGTACCCAGCGTCCGGCCGGCGGCGGTCGGGATGACCCGCTTCTTCCGCTCGTTCCCCGCGACATCCACCACGCGGATGAGTCCCAGCTGCCCCAGGGACGTCACGACCCGGCTGGCCGTGCTCTTGTCGAGCGCCAGCGCCCGCGCCAGCTCCGTCACCAGCACGCCGCCGGTCTTGAGCAACACGTCGAGGGCATAACACTGCGACACGGTGATGCCGTGGCGGCAGACGCGATTCCGGCTGCGCATCTGATACTGCTTCGCGAGTTCGACGATCCGGTCGGACAACGCCCGCTGCGCCGCTTCGTAGGGCGTCGCGGCAGAGGCGCGCTTGGAGACTGGCATGCCGGCATTATCTCGCACGCCGGGCGCCGAGGCCTCTACTGACGGCCCGGGCGCAGCGTCAGTGTGTACATGCGCTCCTGCTCGACGCGCGTGCGCGAGTAGACGAGCGGAAAGTACTCATCGTTGGCCCACAGGCCGTGCAGGTTGCCGAAGAACGGACTCTCGGGCTGCGCGGACTGACCGGGGACGTTCGTGACGATGGAGCGATCCCAGTCCGCCACGTCGAGGATCTCGCGGAAGCTCGCGCCGTCGGCGGCGAGCGTCCCGGTGCCTCCGGGCCGTTCCACCGTCGGGAGGCTGTACGCCGGCACGAGCGGGAACGTGAACGCGCGCGTGTGCATCCGGCCCCACCGCCATTGCGACCAGTCGGCGCCCATTTCGGCGGTGAGCTCGGCAATCGCCTTGCGCAGGGAGGCCTCGTGTTCGGCGCGGCGCGCCTCAACCGGCCTCGACGCGTCGCGTTCGGCCGCCGACGATGCGCCGCGCCACACGTCGTGGATCGCCGCGGCGGCGCTGTCCTTCGTCAACGTCGCGTCCCAGGCCGCCAGCAACTGCCGCGCGCGCTCGACCGCGGCGTCGCTCGACGTCCACCCGCGGAACAGCGCGATCTCCGCCTCGGCCCGCAGGTGTTTCGCGTCCAGCTGCATCCGGCGATGGTCCTCGAGCGTAAACGCCCGCGGCGCGTCGAACAACTGCAGGAGCCGCGTGATGCGGTCGTACGGCAGGTTCGCCGACGACTTGAACATCAGCGGCGGCTGGTAGTCCTTCGGCTGGATGTTGTGATTGGCCGTGGCGATGAAGCCGCGCGCCGGATTGAGCTCACGCGGCAGGTCGCGGCGGAACCCGTTCCACTCGTACGCGCCGGTGCCGGGCACCGGCAGACGCCCGACCCACGAGTGGCCATCCGGGCCCTGCGCCCGGCGGTCGGGCGTGTTCGCCGACGCCTGCCACGAAATGTTGCCGTCCACATCGCCGCAGATGAGGTTCTCGCTGGGCGCCTTCCAATACATCGCCTGCGTGAGGAACTCCTTGCAGTCCTTCGCCTGCGACAACCGCAGACCGGCCAGATACGGCGCGGTGCCAGGCTCGAGCAAGGCGCTGCGCAACACGTAGGCCTTGTTGCGTCCGCGATCCTCATAAAACACCGGGCCGTGCCGCGTGAACTTCAGCTCGATCACCTCGTCCGCGCCGCCCTTCACGCGAATGGTCTCGCGCACGACGCGCATCGGCTCCCACTGGCCGCGGTACCGCGTCTCCGTGCCGTTGGCGGGATTCACATCCTCGACGTACACATCCTCCATGTCGGTGCCGACGATGGTGAGGCCCCAGCCGAGTCGATCGTTGTGCCCGATCGCCACGCCCACAAACGGCACCTCGCCCGACCCGATCACGTTCCACCCCGGCGCGTTGAGATGGACGATGTAACGGAGGGAGGGATGACCGACGGTCCGATGCGGATCGTTGACGACCACGGGCTTGCCGGTGGCCGAGAGTCTGCCGCTCACGACCCAGTTGTTCGACCCGGGCGGATCGGGCGGCGCGGAGGACTGCAGCCCGGGCTCGACGGCGCCGCCGCGGCCTCGCGCGGCGCCCACCAGCTCGCGATACTGCGGCAGGATCTCCGGCAGTGACGCGCCGCCGCGTCCGCCACGACCGGCCCCGCCGGCGCGGGCCCCGGTGGTCGTCACGTTCTCATCGATGATCGAGAGGTCCAGGCCCTCCGGCAGCGCCAGGTCGTCCCACGGATCGGGCGCACGCGATCGATTGGCCGCCTCGCGGCCGTCGCGCACCACGGCGCGGGCGAGATTGAGTTCGTTGGTGGCGTCGCCAAAGGTCGCCGACCGCAGCACGACGGTCTCGGCCGTCCACGGATCCGGGGTGACGCCGGTCAGCTGGAACTCGAGCGGCAGGTTCGCGCGGTGGGCGGCGATGAAGGCGTTGACGCCGGCGGCGTACGCCTCGAAGATCCGGCGGCCCTCGGGGTGGTACGACGTCCATTCACGATCGTCCATGGGGCCGCGGTACTTGAGCAGGCGCGCCTGCCGGTCGGCGTTCACCGCGCCGGGGCCGACGATCTCGGCCATGCGGCCCTCGCGCTGCCGGCGCCACAGTTCCATCTGCCACAGGCGGTCCTGCGCCATCACGTAGCCCTGCGCAAAAAACAGGTCCTCCGTGTTCTGCGCATAGATGTGCGGCGTGCCCCACCGGTCACGAATGACTTCCACCGGCGCGCGCAGTCCGGTCAGGGTCTGGTCGCCTTCGATGCGCGCCAGCGACGCCCGCGCCATCGCGCGCAGTGGTTCGGAGGGTTGCTGCGCTCGCGCATCAGCGGTGAGGTGCCAGCTGGTGGCCAGCCCCCCCACGAGCACCATCAACAGGCCCACAGTCGTTCGTCGCATCCCGTCCTCCGTTACGCTGCCAGCAGGATACCCGCAAGGCCGACCAACGCGACCAGCAACGCCCCGGGCAGCGCGAACCGCACCCATCGCTGCCAGCTCACACCGGCAGCGAGCAAGACGGCCATGAACCCCCCGTTGGTCGGCGTGAACAGTTCGCAGAGGCCCGCGCCGGTCTGGTAGGCGATGACGGCCGCGTCACGCGACAGGCCAATCAGGTCCGACAGCGGCGCCATGATCGGCATCGTCAACACCGCCTGGCCGCTGACCGACGGCACCGGGATGTGCAACAGCGCGTGGACCGGCACCATCAGGATCGCCGCCGCGGCCGCGGGCAGTTCGGCCAATGGCGACGCCAGCGCATGGAGAATCGTGTCGAGGATCTGTCCATCCGACAGCGCCAGCGAGATGGCGCGTGCGACGCCGACGAACAGCGCGGGCGCGACCATCCCTTCCATCGCCTTCAGCAGCCGGGCGCCGGCGTCGGAGGGCGACGCGCCTGCAGCCACGCCGATGGCGAGCCCCGACACCAGGAACAGGGCCGAGAGTTCGTTGAAGCCCCAGTCCCAGGCCAGGACGCCGTAGACATACGGCACAAACGGCAGCAAGGCCAGCGCGAGCATCAGCCAATCGCGCCGGTCGGGCGCGTCCGGTGCCGGCGCGGCCATCGTCGGGCGTACGTCATCGCGGCCCGCCATCGCCAGCGTCCACGAAATCCAGAGCGTGACGGCCACGGCGAGCAGCGAGAAGCGCAGGCCCGCCTGACTGAGCGGCGGCAGCTCGGCCAGCTTCAACGCGATGCCGGTCTGAAACGGGTTCATCGGACCAAACGCGGCGCCGATCGCGGCGGCCCCTGCGCTCATCGCCACCGCCGTGACCGCGCCACACCCCAGTCCGCGCGACAACACGAGCAACACCGGCACCATGGCGACGATCTCCTCGCCCATGTTCTCGAGCGCTCCGAGTGTGGCGAACCCCAGGGAGACCAGGATCACGATCGTGCGTGGCCCAAGCCCCCCGCCAACCAGCGAGCCGACCAGCCGACCCAGCGCGCCCGTGCGATCGAGGAGTGTGAACACACCGCCGACCAGCAGCACCACCAGCATCACGTCGGCGCCGTCGACGATGCCTCGCGGCACCGTGAGCAGCCCGGCCATCGGGCCGACGGGTGTGGCGTCCACGCGCGTATACGTTCCCGGCACCACGACCTGCCGTCCCGTGGCGGCGTCTTCACGCCTGTCGTACCGCCCGGCGGGCACGATCCACGTGAGCATCACGGCGACGACCACGCCACCGAGCAGAAGCATGAAAGGGTGCGGCAGTTTCACTCGCATGACGGGTGGCGTTACCTGCGACTGACCTCGTCCACCACCGACATCACATACGGCCACAGAGCCGGCAACCCCTCGCGAATGGGATCCATCCGGCGCAGGATCGCCTCGCGCGAGATGCCGTGGGCCGCCCAGGTCCCGCCGTCGGGCTGCTGCGTGTTCTGCACGAGCGCGCCGAACCGGTCGAGCGCGTTGGCCATCCGCGCGTCGGCGCTGTCGCCGGCCTCGAACTCCTCCCACAGCCCCCGGAGTTCGGCCCCCACGTCCGCGGGCAGCATTCCAAACAGGCGGTCGGCGGCCGCGCGCTCGCGCTCGGCCTTGTCGCCGTTGGCCGCGGCGTCAAACGCAAACGTATCGCCCGCGTCAATCTCGACCAGGTCGTGCACCACGAGCATGCGCACCACACGATCCACCGAGACACCAGGCGGCGCCTGTCCGGCCCACACCAGGGCCATGAGCGCCAGGTGCCACGAATGCTCCGCCGAATTCTCGAGCCGGGATCGGTCGCCCACCGACGTCCGGCGCAGGACCGTCTTCAACCGATCGGCCTCACGAATGAACGCCAGTTGCCGCTCCATGATGTCCACTCCCCGCTACTCGCCGCTACTCACCGCTACTCACCGCCACTCGCCGCCACTCGCCGCCACTCGCCGCTACTCGCGCAACGCCCGCTTGAACACCTTGCCGGTGGGCCCGACCGGCAGCGACTCCCGAATCTCGACGATCCGGGGGTACTTGTAGGCGGCCAGTTGTTCGCGGCTCCAGTCCACCAGTGCCTCGGGCGTCAGCGTCGCGCCCGGCTTGAGCACGACATACGCCTTCACTTCTTCGCCCAGGCGTTCGTCGGGCACGCCGATGACGGCCGCCAGCGACACCGCCGGGTGCGTCATCAACACGTCCTCGATCTCGCGTGGATACACGTTCATGCCGCCGCGCAGCACCATGTCCTTCTTGCGATCGACAATCGACACGAAGCCATCGGCATCGATGACGCCGATGTCGCCGGTGTGGAACCACCCGCCCCGCAGCGCCTCGGCCGTGTCGGCCGGGCGGTTGAAGTACCCCTTCATCACGTTGTGGCCGCGGATGACGATTTCGCCGCGTTCACCGGAGGGCAGCGGTTCGTCCTGATCGTTGACGACGCGCACCTCGCAGCCGAGGACGGGCAAGCCGACGGTGCCGGGTTTGGACGGCAGGAACACCTGGTTGAAACAGGCGACCGGCGCCGTCTCGGACAGGCCGTACCCCTCGAGCACGCGCACCCCGAAGGTCTGCTCGAAATCCTGCAACACGGCGACCGGCATCGGCGCGCCGCCCGACGCACAGACGCGCAGCCGCGCCGCGATGGCCGACGTGTCGACGCCGTGCTGGCGCGCATGCTGAAGCAGCGCCCAGTACATCGTGGGCACGCCCACCCAGCACGTAATCCGCTCGTCGACCATCGTCTTGAGCACGCCCGCCGCCTCGAACCGAGGCATCAGTACCATCGTGGAGGCGCCAGCCACGCTGGCGTTCATCTGCGCGGTCTGCCCGGTCGAGTGGAACAACGGCAGCGTGATCAGGTGGCGGGTGGTGCCGGCGATCGGGCTGTCGACCAGCGGCGACAACATGTCGCGCGACACCAGCGCGTTGGTCACCATGTTGAAGTGCGTCAGTTCGGCGCCCTTGGGCTGTCCGGTCGTCCCGGAGGTGTAGAGAATGACCGCCGTGTCGCCGGGTGCGGCCGGATGGGTGGCGCACCGCGGGGCTTGTCCGTGGACGAGCTGGCCAAACGACAGCGCGCGGTCGACCGGACTGGGCGCCGCGGGATTGGCGGTCATCACGATCACCGGCATCGACAGGCCGGCCTCGTCACAGGCGGCCCGCGCCATCGTCGCCATCGGCAGTTCCGCCGTGCCTTCAAACACCAGCAGCGCCCTGGCCTGCGCGTCCTTGAGGTGGTACGCAATCTCGCGCGGCTTGAGCAACACGTTGAGGGGCACCACCACGCCGCCCATCCGGAGGATGCCGTAATACGCCATCGGGAAATACGGCACGTTGGGGCACGACAACGCGATGTGATCCCCGGGGCGCAGCCCCAGGCTGCGGAGGCCGTTGGCGACCTGACTCACCATGGCGTCCAGCTGCGCCCAGGTCAGGCGCGTCTGCCCCATCACGACGGCTTCGCGTGACGGGGTGAGTCGCGCGGTCTGGTCCAGCAGGTGGGCGAGACTGAAGGTGGTGGCGGTCATCGTCGTCCCTCCGCGGCCGGCCGGCCCAGCCGCGCTGCGTTACTGCCGCATCAGCCAACGCGCCAGCGCGGCGATCTCGTCGGTGGTCAGTTTGTCGGCAAACGGCGGCATGTCCCCATCAGCCTTGAGCGACCGGGGATCGGTGATCTGCCGGATCAGCCGGGCCTCGTCGAATTCGAGACCGATGGCGGTCAACTCAGGGCCCTCGGTGCCGCCGACGGCGCCGAGCACGTGGCACCGCAGACAGTGCCGGTTGAACTGCACGGCCATCCGGCCGTCCTCATCCACGGCGGGCAACGCCGTCCCCACGCGGCCACGCGCGAGGGCCGCGAGGATCGCCGCCTGGTCGTGCTGGTCGATTGCCGCCGGCGCGGGCCGCAGGCCGGGCGCGATCATCTCGGGATCCACGAGATGAGACGCCACCCAGTCCCGGGGCCGTGACACGCGCACCGGGTTGATGGGCGCGACGATCCCGTCGGGGTTGTGACAGGTGCTGCACGAGCCGGACTGCAGCAACACGGCGCCGGCCTGCTCGCGCACGTTCCACGCCGTGCCGCTCAACGGCGGCTTGTCCATGGCGCCCAGGACGGTCAGCGTCGTGATGGTCGCCAGCCCGGCGGCGAACACCCCCAGCACCACACGCCGTTCACGGAGGCCGCGCGACTGCGCGCGATCGATCCACGGCAGCAGCGCCAGCAGCGTCATGACGACGCCGGGGATGATGATGGCGCCGACGATCTCGAGCCGGCCGGGGAAATACTTCAACAACTGGAAGAGGCCCAGGAAATACCACTCCGGCCGGGGAATGTAATCACTCGACGTCGGGTCGGCCGGCGGCTCGAGCGGCGGGGCGCCCTGCCAGGCCATCCACGCCAGGCCGATGCCCACGACGACGGCGACGGTCAGATCCCGCCCGGCCTGATAGGGGAAAAACGTCTGCGTGGGCCCCGGCCGCGGCCGGATGGGCCCGGAGATCCCATGGCGGCGCATGAGGTAGAGGTGCAGGCCAATCAGCCCGAACAACACCGGCGGCAACACGAGCACGTGCACGGCGTACCAGCGTGTCAACGTCAGCGCGCCGATGTCGGGGCCGCCGCGCAGCAGATCGGCGATGAACTCGCCGGCGCCGGGCGCCAGCTTGGCCATGTTGATCGTGACGACCGTCGCCCAGTACGCGCGCTGGTCCCACGGCAGCAGGTAGCCCGTGAGGCCGAACGCGAGGATCACGTGCAGCAGGACCAGCCCGACGATCCAGTTGAGTTCACGCGGCGCCTTGTACGACCCGAAGAAGACCACACGAATCAGGTGCAGGACCGCGGTGACCACCACGAGACTGGCGCCCCAGTGGTGCAGGCCGCGCAGCAGGTGGCCGCCGCGCACCTCCGTCGTGATGTACCGCACGCTGTCCCAGGCGTGATCGGGCGTCGGCGCGTAGAAGAGCGCGAGCAGCGTGCCGGTGACCACCTGCAGCGTCAGCCCGAACAGCAGCAGGCTGCCGAAGGTGAACCACCAGCCGGTGCCGGCCGGCAGGCGCTCGTCGAGCAGATGGTGACGCAGCGCGCGGAATCCCGTACGGTGGTCGAGCCAGTCGAACACCCCGCGCATCAGATCTCGACCTCGATGTTCGCGGTCTCGGGGTTGAGCCTGACGGGCACGCGCCGCAACCCTTCGGGCGGCGGGCCGGCCACCACCTGCCCTTCACGGTTGAACACGCCGCCGTGGCACGGACATTTGTACTGCGTGGCGGCGGCGTCCCACGCCACACGGCAGCCCAGGTGCGTACACGTGGCGGACATCGCCACGTAGTCGTCGCCCATCTTGTCGATGAACACGACGGTTTCCTTGCGGGTCTCGTGCCAGCCGTCGGCATGACGCTCGGCGATGGTGGCGACGAACGGGCCGGTGGGCGGCAGGTCGAACATCGAGGCGGCCGGACGCCAGCGGGCGGCCGCGGCGCGCGCGCGGGGGGTGGCGACCGCGCCGGCCAGGCCGGCGATGGCCGCGCCCACCAGGCCGGCGGCGCCCATCACCAGCCGGGCGAGGAACGCCCGGCGTGGCTCCTGAGACTCCTCATCGTGCATCGTCACGTGCGCTCCGTATACAGCCCGTCAAAACACGTCGGGCAGATGGAATGCGTGAACTCGGCGGCGCTGTGCGCCGAGACGTACTGTTCCACCTGCGTCCAATAGCCGTTGTCGTCCCGGATTTTCTTGCACGACGCGCAGATCGGCAAGAGGCCCTTGAGGGTCTGGACCTTGTCGAGCGCCTCACGCAGGGCGTCGGCCTGGACCTGCAGCCGCGCCTCGGACTGCTGCTTGAGGCGGAAACGCGCCAGCACCAGCACGAGGCTCAGGATCACGAGCGCCACGATGACGATCAGCGCGGTGCGCGTGGTGCGGACGCGCGCGAGTTCGGCGTCCTGCAGCTGAATCTGCCGCTGTTGCTGCTGCGTCTCGTGGGTCACCTGGAGGCGCGCCAGCCGCGCAGCGTTCTCCTGGTTGAACATCTCGTCGCGCACCTGCTGGTGTTCCAGCTGATGTTCGTAGGCGGCGCGGTAGTCCCCGCGCTGGGCCTCGGCCTCGGCCAACCCCTTGAGCGCGTTGGAGCGCATCAGCGGCGCGTCGATGCGGCCGCCAATCGCCAGCGCGCGGCCGTACGCGGCAATCGCCTCGCCCGGACGGCCGAGCCGGCGATGGACATCGCCCATGTTCAGGTGCGTGGCCATCTCCCCGCGTTCATCCCCCACCTGCCGGCGCATCCCCAGCGCGCGCTCGTAGGTCCGCAGCGCGGCGACCGGGTCGGTCTGCGCCTCGACCGAGCCGATGCCGTTGAGCGACACCGCCATGCCGCGTGTGTCGCCCAGCGCCTCGCGAATCGCCAGTCCCCGCCGGTACGCCGCCAGGGCCTGCGGGAAATCCTTCATCGCGAAATACACCAGGCCGATGTTGTGATGGGAGTAGGCCTCGCTTTCGCGGTTGCCCAGTTCGATCTTCAGCGCCAGGCCGCGCTGGTGGTAGTCGAGCGCGCGGGGATAGTCCCCCATGTTGCGGTAGGCGTTCCCCAGGTTGTTGTAGGTGTACGACAACCCTTCCTTGTCGCCGGTCTGCTGGCGGATGGCCAGCGCCTTGAGGTGGTACTCCAGCGCCTCGGGAAACCGGCCGTCATCGGCTTCGATCAGGCCCAGCGTGTTGTAGGCCTGGGATTCGCCGTAGGGGTCGCCGGCCTGCGCGGCCAGCCGCTCCGATTCCAGCCCGTGTTCACGCGCCAGGTCGAGCAGACTTTGCTGCCGGTAGCCGTACGAGACGTAATTGAGGGCCTCGGCCTGGCCCCGGACGTCGCCGGCCGCCTGGGCCGCCGCCAGGGCCTGCCGGGCGAGTTCGAGGGAACGGGCCGGATCCGACTCGTGCAGGGCCTTCGCCTGGGCGTTCAGATCGGCCACCGGCCCGGTGGCGCCCCGCTGCGCGCGCGCCGGCGCCGCCCACGCCAGGCACGTCGCCACCCCCACCAGCAGCGGAACCCACTTGAGACAACCCCGCATCGCGCATGAATGTATCATCGTGAGATGCCCTCCTCGCCCCAGGCCTCACAGATGATCGCCAACCCCCACCGGCGCAACATCGCCATCATCGCCCACGTCGACCACGGCAAGACGACGCTGGTGGATGCGCTGCTGCGGCAGAGCGGCACGTTCCGCTCCAACGAACGTGTCGCCGAGCGGGTCATGGACTCGAACGACCTGGAACGCGAACGCGGCATCACCATCCTGGCGAAGAACACGGCCGTGCACTACCAGGATCACCTGATCAACATCATGGATACGCCCGGCCACGCCGACTTCGGCGGCGAGGTCGAGCGGGTGCTGTCGATGGTGGACGGCGTCATGCTGCTCGTGGATGCGTCGGAGGGCCCGCTGCCGCAGACGCGGTTCGTGCTGCGCAAGGCGCTGGAGCGCCGGCTGCCGCCCATCGTGGTGGTCAACAAGATCGACCGGCCCGACGCGCGCGTCCAGGAAGTCCTGAACGAGGTCTACGACCTGTTCATCGACCTCGACGCGACCGAGGATCAGCTCGACTTCCCCGTGCTCTACACCAACGCCAAACAGGGCACGGCCACCGCCGACCTGGCGACGCCGGGCGAAGACCTGCGGCCGCTGTTCGACGCGATTCTCGCGCATACCCCCGCGCCGCGCGGCGACATCAACGCGCCGCTGCAGGCCATCGTCGCCAACCTGGACTCGAGTGACTACCTCGGCCGGCTCGCCATCGGCCGGATCTTCAACGGCCGGGTGAAGGTGGGCGACCCCATTGCCGTCTGCAAACTCGACGGGCGCATCCAGAAGACCACGGTCACCAAGCTGTTCACCTTCGAGGGCCTCAAACGCGTCGACGCCGAGGCCGCGGCCGCCGGCGACATCATCGGCCTGGCCGGCATCGAAGACATCATGATCGGCGAAACCATCGCCGACCCCGAACAGCCGGTGGCCATCCGCACGATTGCCATCGACGAGCCGACCGTGTCGATGATCTTCGGCGTCAACACCTCGCCGCTGGCCGGGCGGGACGGCACCTTCGTGACCTCACGCCAGCTCCGCGACCGGCTCGACCGCGAGCTGATCGGCAACGTGTCGATTCGCGTCGAACCCACGGACTCGCCCGAACAGATGAAGGTCTTCGGCCGCGGCGAACTGCAGCTCTCGATCCTCATCGAGATGATGCGGCGCGAGGGATTCGAGCTGCAGGTCTCCCGGCCGGAAATCGTGACGCGCGAGACCAACGGCACGCTGATGGAGCCGATTGAGGACCTGGTCATCGACGTCGCCGAGGAGTATCAGGGCGTGGTGATCGCCCAGTGCGGGCAGCGGCGCGGCACGATGACCAAGATGGTCAACCACGGGTCGGGACGCGTGCGCCTGGAGTTCAACATCCCGGCGCGCGGCCTGATCGGGTTCCGCTCGCAGTTCCTCACCGAAACACGCGGCACCGGCATGATGAACCACATCTTCTCGGGCTGGGCGCCGTGGTCGGGACCGATCGCCGCGCGCCCCACCGGCGCGCTGATCTCGGACCGGCCGGGCGTGGTCACCGCGTATGCCATCGCCAACCTGCAGGATCGCGGCGAGATGTTCGTCTCGCCGGGCACGCAGGTCTACGAAGGCATGATCGTCGGCGAAAATTCGCGCAACAACGACCTCGACGTCAACATCGTCCGCGAGAAGAAGATGTCCAACATGCGCGCCTCGGGCGCCGACGAGGCGATCCGCCTGATTCCGCCGCGGATCCTCTCGCTCGAACAGGCCATCGAGTTCATCAATGACGATGAACTGGTGGAGGTGACGCCGCAGCATCTCCGGATGCGCAAGCGGGTGCTGGCCGCGAACATGCGCCCAAAGCGCGTTGATCCGGTTTAGCGGGCGTGGTGTCTAACCACGGCACACCGACATGGCCCGACTGCCGGCCCACCTGCGTGCGCTGATCCTTCCGGTCGCCCTGATCGCCCTGGCGCTGACGATCTACAACCTGCGGGTCAGCCAGGAGATGGTCGACTTCGAGGTGTATCGCACCGCCGGCCACCGAGCCCTCGCCGCCCAACCCCTGTACCAGGAGGCGGACGGCCACTATACGTTCAAGTACATGCCGGCATTCGCCGTGGCGATGGCCCCGTGGGCCATCCTCGGCCGCGACGCCGCGCGCGTCGGCTGGTTCGCCCTGTCGTGCGCGTGCCTGGTCATCCTGCTGCGCTGGTCGGTCGTGGCGCTGCCGGCGCGCCGCTGGTCGGACCGCACGATCATCGTGCTGACGCTCGTCCTGATGGCGAAGTTCTACGCCCACGAGCTGACGCTGGGCCAGTCCAACCTGCTCCTGGGTGTCCTGCTGGTCGCCGGTCTCGGCGCGTTGCAGCTGGACGCCCCCAGGCTGGCGGCCGTCAGCATCGGGCTGGCGGTGTTCGTCAAGCCGTACGCGCTCATCCTGCTGCCGTGGCTGGCGGCGTCGTACGGCGTGGCCGCCGGCGTGGTGGGTGCGGCCGTCATCGCAGGGGGGCTCCTGCTGCCGCTGATCCTGTATGGCTGGGCCGGCAACCTCGATCAGCTCCAGGGCTGGTGGCACATCGTGTCGTCGTCGACCGCGCCCAACCTGCTCGGCGCCGACAACATCTCGATGGCGGCGATGTGGGCGAAGTGGCTGGGCCCGGGCACGACGGCCGCGGCCCTGGCCACCCTCACGGTCGGACTGCTGCTGGCCGTGGCGGCGGCCACCTGGCGGCGCCGGCCCACGGTGAGCGACCCCGACTACCTCGAGTTTGCCCTGCTCCTGCTGCTCATTCCTCTGATTTCACCGCAGGGTTGGGACTACGTGCTGCTGCTGGGCACGCCGGCCGTGGTCCTGATCATCGACCGCTGGCGCGAACTGGGCACCGGTTGGCGCTGGGCTTCCGGCGCAGCGCTGATGGTCATGGGCCTGTCACTTTTCGACCTGATGGGACGCACCGCGTACCAGCAATTCATGGCGTGGTCCATCGTGTCGGTCTGCGCGCTCACACTGGTCTTTACGCTGGCGCAGATTCGCCTGAGCAAGCTGGCCTGAAGGCGGTCTGCGTGGGTCAGAACTGACCCACACGGGAGTTATCGCCGGGTCACAAGTGACCCACAGGCCCATCCACTCACCACTCACAATCACTTCAAGACTCTGTGCGGCAGCCTCAAGCGCTGGCACCGCTCTTGCTATGTCCGAGGCGCGGAGGAGGACGGGCCAATGTTTCAGCACCGCCAGATTCACGTGTGGATTACTGAGAGTGACTATCGTCTGCTGCGCGAGGAGGCCCAGGTCACCAGGGATTCCGTCTCCGGGGTGATTCGCCGGCTGATCAAGGCCGAGCGGCTGCGGCATCGTCCGCTGGTCCTGCCCCGGCTGGTGGACCCGGCTTTTCTGGAAACAAAGAAGTCTTATCCGGCGTAGGTGATGATGCCAGCGAGCCTTGTCAGAAAGGAAGACAGACCATGTTGACGACCGTGGTCGGTTTTGTCATGGTCTGTTCTCTCGCGTTCATCTTTGCCCTTCGTGCCGGGCGTGAATCAGACCAGTGACCAGTTCGAGTGCGGTCGCTTGTTCTGGATGATCCAGCCGTACAACAGGCCGCGATAGGTCTGCCACCGCATCCCTTTTCGGGCGTAGAAGGGGCCGAGCGCGCGCTGCAATGCGGGCAGGTGGTAAAACGGCACGCCTGGAAAGTAGTGGTGCTCCAGGTGGAGGTTCGAGGTGAGGAACGCGAAGTTCCAGAACCAGTGGCTGCGCATGAGTGTGCCCCACTTGGCCGGGTCGCTCGGGTCAATGTCGTAGTGCTGGCCCAGGCGGTTCAGCGTGAAGGCGATCGGGAAGATGAAGAACACCGGAAACGCGTGGGCGCGAAACGCCGCGGCGCCGCCGAAGGCCCACCACAGACCGCCCAGCACACTCAGGTGAAACAGGATCGCGGCGCGGCGCTCCCACCCGATGCGGCGCTGCAGGGCCTCCGGGTAGGTCGACGACTCGAGGCGCGCCGCCCGGAAGTAGATCGGAAACAACGCCGGCGTGGCGTACAGCAGCTTGTACCAGCGGGCGTTCCGCTTCGGTGAGAGATGGTGCCGCTTGGGGTCGTCGGTATCGGACCCGAGCTCGGCGTGATGATCGAGATGCCACCGCGTGAACTGCGACGGGGAGATGCCGCTGGGGATCGCGTACAGGAAACCCAGCGCGCGTTCGATGCGCTTGTGCGGCTTGTTGAACACCAGGTGGTGCAGCACTTCGTGCAGCAGCACCGTGAAGTTGAACACCGTGAAGCCCTGGACGACGGCCAGCGGCAGCCAGACGTACCACGCCTCGAACCGGATCAGCGCCCACGTGGTCAGCGCCAGGATCAGGAACTGCCGCGCGGCGACCACGAAGTGGCGCCACGGATGTTTGGTGTGCAGCACCCGCATCTCTTCGCGCGTGATCGCGCGGCCCAGTTCGGCCCGTAACGCCGTCGCGTGCTGGCTGTAGTAGTGCGACATGGCCTTATCCGGATTATTCACCATGAAGGACATGAAGGGCCATGAAGGAAGACGTATGCCGGGGTTGGGGGCCCGGCGAAGCCGGGCCGGGCGCGGCGAGGGGGACGCCCAACCCCGGCACTCGCTCTGATCAGCTTGACTGCAGCAACAGCCGTCGCCCCACCCGGGTCAGCGCCACCCCGCCCAGCACCGCCGAGGCGCCGGCGATTTTCGTCCAGGTCAAAGACTCGCCCAGCCAGATGGCCGCCACGAACATCGCGACGATGGGCACACCGTTCGAGTAAATCGACGTCCGCGCCGGGCCCAGGCGTTGCACGCCCGTGTACCAGATCACGTAGGCCAGGTTGAGCGCCAGCAGCGCCGACAGCACCAGTGCGACGAGCGCGCCGAAGGAGGCCGCCGCCCAGTCCACCCGCAGGATGGCCGGCAGCGCCAGCGCCACATAGGGGATGCCGCCGTAGACCATGGTCATGCCCGTGACGTACAACGGCGAATGGCGTTCGATGAGCCGCGCCGATCCCAGCGTGAACGTGGTCCAGCAGGCCACCGAACACATCACCATGAGGTCGCCGCGCCACGTCGCGCCGCCAAACGAGGCGCCCGGCCCGACGACGAACGCAATACCGGTGACCGCCAGCAACGCGCCGGCCCAGTGGAAACCGCTGATGCGTTCGCGGCCCAGCAGCGCCGACACCACGGCCAGCACCGTCGGCGTCGTGCCGACGATCAGGGCGGCGTTCGACGCGGTGGACAGCGCCACGCCGCCGACAAAGAAGAACTGATACCCGAGATGCCCCACCAGGCCGAGCCAGACGAGGTCACGCCGGTCGCGGCGCGTCAGCGGATGGGGCGTGTGCAGGATCGACGAGACGGCGTCGCCGGCCTGGGCGCGGCGGCGGGCCCACCGGATGGCCGCCAGGAAGACGGCTGACGCGATGACCAGACGAAGGGCGTTAAACGGCTGCGGCGGGATTTCGACGAATGCCCACTTGATGACGCTGAAGTTGGCCCCCCAGATGAGGACCATCAGCACCAGCAGGACATCGACCCGGGACAAACGCGCCTGCAGGCTACAGGCGACAGGTCACAAGCCACAGGGACGGAAGGTGCTGTTGTCCGCCCCTGTGCCCTGCAACCTGAGCCCTGTGCCCTGATGTCACTGGACTCGTTTGAACTTCGAGATCGCGTCCTGGATCAGCGCGTCGTTGTCGGCCGCGGAGATGTTCTTCCGCAGCAGCTTCGACGCGATGGCCACCGACAGGTCGACCGCTTCGGTCCGGAGCTGCGCCACCGCGCGCGCCGTCTCGAGCTGGATCTCCTTCTCGGCGTTCTTGACGATCGCCTGCGCGTCCTCGGCCGCCTTCTTCCGCATCTCTTCGCGGAAGCGGTCGGCGTCGGCGCGGCTGCGCGTGACGATGGCCGCGGCTTCCGACCGGGCCTCCGCCATCAGGCGCGCGGATTCCTCCTGCACGCGCTGCAGTTCGGCGGTCGCCTTCTTCGCGTCCTCGACCGACTTCTCGATCGTCGCGCGCCGCTCCTCGAGCGCCTTGAGCAACGGTCCCCACGCGAACTTCCGCAGCAGGAACGCGAGCACAAGGAACGTCAGGAGCGTCCAGACATACAGCCCGAGATCGGGCCGGACCAGATTCTCCACGTCGGCTCCTTACTCCCGGCGGTTACGCCAGGAAGATGACGAGCAGACCGAACACCAGCGCGAGAATCGTGGCGCCTTCCAGCAGGAAGAGCGGCAGGTTGGCCGCCGCGGTGATCTGCGCCGACGCGCTGGGCTGACGCGCGACACCTTCCGCCGCCGCCGCCGCGAGCTTGCCGATGCCGAGCCCGGCGCCGATGACCGTGAGACCGAAGCCAATCGCGGCTCCCATGTAGTGCCACACGGGCTTCATAAGCTGGAGCTGTTCGACGGTGAGGTTAGCTGCCTGATCCATGACTACGTTCCTTCTCCTGAGTGAGTGACGACGGTTGAATTAATGGTGAGCGTGAATGGCCATGCCGATGAACACGGCCGACAGCAAGGTGAACACGTAGGCCTGCACGAGGACGACGATGATCTCGAGGGCGGAGATGGCGACCGCCAGCGGCAGCGAGAACCCCACGCCGATGCCGACGCCCACCAGCGCGCTCTGCGTCATCTCCGCGAAGATGAAGACGAACGAGATGATCGCGAGAATGGCGATGTGGCCGCCCGCCATGTTGGCCGCAAGACGCATGGTGAGCGCGAAGGGCCGCACGAACATGCCGATCACTTCCAGCGGAATCAGCAGCACGTACAGCGCCGGATTGAGCCCGTGCGGCACCAGGTTCTTCCAGTGCTGGATGAACCCGTGCGCCTTGGTGCCCGCGGCGATGATCGCCACGAACGTGATGCTGGCCAGCGCCGCCGTCACGTTGAAGTTGGCCGTGGCCGTCGTGCCGCCGTGGGTGAGGTTCTTGAGGAACGAATGGTCGCCGGTGTGCAGCACCAGCTTGTCGACCAGCGCAATCAGGTCGAACACCGGCACCAGGCCGATGGCGTTGGCCGCGAAGATGAAGACAAAAAACGTCAGCAGCAGGGGCGTCCACGCCATCACCCACTTCTTGCCGACGTTGGGCAGGGCGATGGAGTCGCGAATGAATTCGACGAGGGCCTCGAGCGCGTTCATGCCGCCGGTGGGCACCAGCCGGCCCTGCGCCAGATACCGGCGCACCAGCAGCGTGACGGTGACAAACACGACCGTGGCCATCAGCCACACCATGAACACGTGTTTGGTGACCGAGAAGTCGATGCCGAAGATCGGCGGCAGGTGCAGGATCGGATGATCGAGGCCGGTGTTGGCCACGTGTCCGATGATCGTGTCGGCGGCGTTGAAGCCTTCCTTGGCCGCCTGCTCGGTTCCTGGATCCACTGCGTTCATGCCCGTCAGTTCCCCTGCTTGCCGTCCATCAACCGTTTGAGCGCCCAGGCCTGCGTGAAGTGCAGCACCAGGAACGCTCCCACCAGGCCGGCCACGAATGGCTCGGGTCTGGCGTTCGTGCCCTTGAGGACGATCGTCACGTACGCGAGGTAGAGCCCGCTCTTCGCGACAAACGCCCGAATCATCACCGGCAACAACGTGGCCGGCGCCGACGCCCACGTGCGCGTCATCAGCATCCACGACCCCGCGGTGGTGACCACCGGCGCCGCGACACCCGCCAGCACTTCCGGCCATCCCGCCGCCCAGCCGGCCAGCCCGGCCGCCAGCGTCACCGCCAGCATGGTCCAGAGCATCAGCGCGACCGGGGCCGTGTGGACATCACGATGGCGTAAAACCCCGTCGCGATGCCCAGAAACAATCCCACGAGCAGCCCCCACGGCTCGGTGCCGCGCCACAGGTCGAACCCGTATCCCAGCCCGCCGAGCACCAGGATGCCGCCAATCAGCGTGTAGCTGGCGGAGGCGGCCGGACCCGACCGGTGGACGTTCTCCTGGAACGCCCGCAGGGCTTGTTCCAGCCCTTGCCGCGGACTCTGCCCCTTCGCCAAGCAGCCCATTCTACTGTGGGCCTCTGTGCCGCCGGGCGAACCTCGGAAATATATCACGCGGGGGCTATACTGCCGACATGGGCCACTTCCCCCGACTGCTCGTGGCGGCGCTGGCCGTTTGGCTGGCCGGATCCGCCCTGCCCGAGGCCCAGCGCGCCCTGCGCGACCAGACGATTTTTGTGTCGGTGACCGACCGGCAGGGCCGGCCCGCCGAGGCCCTCCTGGCCAGCGAACTGACCATCCGCGAGGACGGCAACGCCCGCGAAATCCTGAAGGTCGAGAAGGCCACGGCCCCGCTCGAAATTGCGGTCCTCATTGATTCCAGCGATGTGACCCAGGGCGCCACTCCGGACCTGCGGGAGGCCATCTCCACGTTTGCCGCGGCCATCTGGAAAGCCAGCCCCGAGTCCCAAATCGCGCTGTACACCTTCGGTGAACGGCCGACGCTTCAGGCCGACTTCACGACGTCGGCCGTCGCGCTGGGCCGGGGGGTCGACCGCCTCTTTGCAGTGAGCGGGTCGGGCGCGTACTTCGTCGAAGCCGTGGTCGAGGCCGCCAACGCCCTGGCGCGCCGCAAACCGGCGCGCGCCGCCATCGTGGCGTTCGTCGACGAAAACGGCCCCGAGTTCAGCACCCGCCGGCACGACCAGGCCATGGCCGCCGTGGCCGCCGCCCGCGCGTCGTTGTGGACCATCGCGCGGGAGAGCTTCAACGACAACCCGATGGTCAGCGAGACGCGCGAACGATCGCTCGTGCTGGGCGACGTGACGCAGCGGTCGGGCGGCCAGAACGCCATGATCTTCGCGCCGTCGGCGCTCAAGGCGCGGTTTGGCGACATCGCCGCGCAACTGCTCGGCCAGTTCGCCGTGACGTACGGCCGGCCGGAGTCGCTGATTCCCCCCGAGCGCCTCGAGGTCCGGCTGTCGAAAGACGGCTACCGCCTGGCCGCGCCGCGCTGGACGAACAAATGACCCGGTGGCGCTCCAGCCTCGTGGCGGGCGCGCTCGTGGTGTCCGCCGCGTGGTCGCTGTCCGCGCAGGTCTTCCGCGGCGGCATCGACGTGGTGTCGCTCCAGGTCACGGTGACGGAAGGCGACCGGCTGGTCGCGGGCCTCGACCAGGCGCTCTTCGGCGTCTACGAAGACGGGGTGCAGCAGGACATCTCGTTTTTCTCGCGCGCGGCGCAGCCCATCGCCCTGTCGCTGCTCATCGACACCAGCACGAGCATGGAGATCAAGCTGCCGGTGGCGCAGGAAGGCGCGATCGGATTCGCCAGGCGGCTGACCGGGTCGGACACGGCGCAGATCATCGACTTTGACAGCCGCGTCGAGATCCTGCAGCCGTTCACCAACGATCCGCTGCTGCTCGAATCGGCCATCCGCCGCACCCAGGTGGGCGGCTCCACCTCGCTCTACAACGCGCTGTATGTCGCGCTCTCCGAATTGCGCCGGGTGCGCGCGGCGTCGGCCGACCAGATCCGCCGCCAGGCCATCGTGATCCTGTCGGACGGCGAAGACACGTCCAGCCTGATTGCCTACGAAGACGTGCTCGAGTCGGCCAAACGCGCGGACGTGGCCGTGTATGCGATCGGCCTGCGCTCGAAGACCGACCGGCCCACGCGGGGCTTCAACGAGGCGGAGTTCGTGCTGCGCACGTTGTCGACCGAAACGGGCGGCCGCCTGTTCTTCGTCGAGAACATCGGCGAACTGCCGGCCGTCTACCAGCGCATCGCCGACGAACTCGCCAACCAGTACACGATTGCCTACACGCCGAAGAACCTGAGACGCGACGGCGCCTGGCGCGCCATCGTCGTCCGGGTCGAGCGGCCGAACACCCAGGCCCGGACCAAACGCGGGTATTTCGCGCCGTCGGTGCCCAAGACTCCCCTGCGACAACCATGACGACATCCGACACATCCCCCCGAGGCCGAGTAGTCCTCATTGGCGCCGGTCCCGGCGATCCCGGCCTGTTGACGATGCGCGGCCGGCAGGTGCTGGCCGAAGCGGACGTGGTGGTCTACGACCGCGACGTCGCGCGGCTGCTGCATCTGGCGCGGCCCGACAGCGAACGCATCGAGGTCGGCGCGCCGGCCGAAGGCGCGACCGCGCAGGACGCGATCGCGATGTTGATCGCCGACCACGCGCGCGACGGGCGCCTGGTGGCGCGGCTGAAGTGGGGCGACCCGTTCCTGTTCGGGTCGGGCGCGAAGGAAGCGCTGTTCCTGTACGAGCAGCGGGTGCCGTTCGAGGTGGTGCCGGGCGTGCCGCTGGCCATGGGCAGCGCGTACGCCGGTGTGCCGATCACGTATCCCGGCGGACAGGATGCGCTGGTGTTGTTGCGCGGCCACGAAACGGCGGGAGACACGGGACCCGACGTCGACTGGGAGGCGCTGGCGCGGCTCGACGGCACGATTGCGGCGTACACCAACGGCCGGCAGGCCGCCGCGATTCTGGAGCGGCTGATCAAACACGGCCGCCCGGCGAGCAGCCCGGCGGCGCTCATTTATGACGGCACGCTGCCGCAGCAGCAGACCGTCACCGGCACGCTGGCGGAACTGGCCGCGGGCGCCGACGGCGGCGACCGGCCGGCGCTGCTCGTGGTGGGCGACGTGGCGGGCCTGCGCGCGCATCTGCGCTGGTACGACCAGCGTCCGCTGTTCGGCAAGCGGATTGTGGTCACGCGGTCGCGGGAACAGGCCCGCGGCCTGGTCGAACAACTCGAAGGCCTCGGCGCGCAGACGATCGAAGCGCCGACGTTCCGCCTCGTGCCGCCCGACGATCCCGAAGCGATCGATCGCGCGGCCGCGTCCGCGTCGCAGTTCCGCTGGATCGTGATCGAATCAGCGAATGCCGCGGGCCGGTTCCTGAACGCGCTGCTGTCGGGCTCGCGCGATCTGCGCGCGCTGGGCGGCGTACGCGTGGCGGCCATCGGCCCATCGACGGCTGATCGGCTCGCCGCATTCGGCCTGCGCGCCGATGTGATCGTTCCCGAGTCGGGCACCGACGCCACGATTCGGGCGCTGGAGGCCGCCGGCGACCTGCGCGGCGCGCGCGTGCTGGTGGTCCGCCCGGATCACGGCCATGCAGGCGTGGGGCACGGCCTGGCGGCCGAACTCGGCCGGCGCGGCGCGGAGGCCACGGACCTGATCGCGTATCGGACCGTCCCCGGCGCGCCGGAATCGGCGGCGGCGCAGGCGATCTATCGACAGCTGCTCGACGGCCGCGTGGACGCGGTGACCTTCACCACGCCGACGGCCGTGCAGCGATTTGCGGATCTCATCGGCCGCGATCAGGTCGCCGACCTGCTCAACCAGACGCTGGCCGTGGCGATCGGCCCCGTGACGGCGGCCGCGGCCGAGGCGCTCGGCATCACCTCGGTCGTGACCGCGGACCCGTACACGATCGACGGCATGGTCAGCGCACTGACGCGGCGGCTCACCACCCGATCCTGACGCCCGCGTTGATCGTGCGCCCTTCGAGCGGCGCCCACGCGCTGACCGCGCGTTTGCCCAGGAACGTGGCCGACGGCAGCAGCAGCGGGTCGTAGTCGGACTGGCGTACGTCGGTCAGGTTCTCGAGGTTGATGAACGCGCGCACGCGGCCGAACCGCCGTTCCGCCAGCAGACCCACGATCGTGTACGGCGCGGACTCGGTCCGGTACGGATTCTCCTCGAGCGCCTGCCGGCCGGTGTAATACACCTCCAGCCCCACACGCGCCGTCCCGTGCTGCTCCCACGCCGCCACCAGGCTGAACGTGCGGCGCGGGGTGTAGGCGACGTCCTCACGCGCGCCCGCCTCGCTCAATTCCGTCGCGCGCAGCCACACGTGTGTGGCGGTCGCCACCCACGGGCCTGATCGCACACGCGCAAACGCTTCGGCGCCGAGAATCCGAATCGCCGAATCGGCGCGGTCCTCGTTGAACACGGCCACCCGCAGACCACGATCGACCACCGCCGAGAGCCGCACCGGGTGATGAATCGCCGCGCCAAACCCCGTCAACGAGACCGACACCGGGCCGACCTCGCGACTGACGTCGACCGACACCGTCTCGGCCGTCTCGGCGCGATCGATCCGGTTGTGCGTCACCTGATGCACGCCGATTTCTTCGACCTCATCGATGAACGGCGTCGGGGCGAACGCGCCGCGCCCGGCCGACACCCGCACGTCCCACGGATCGAGCGCCCAGCGGACCGACGCCCGCGGGCTCCACAGCCATCCGAACTCGGGATGGCGATCCACCCGCGCGCTGAGCGACATCCGCATCCGGTCCCCCACGTCGACATCGTCCTGTACGAAGACGGCGGGGGTGACCCACGAGTAGTTCAGGTCGTCTCGGGATCCGTCGTACCGCTGCCAGTCGAGACCACCCCCGGCCACCAGCGTGTGGCGGCCGCGTGACCACAGGTACGACCCTTCCAGCATCAGCGCGTCGTGCGCATCGGAGAAGGTCTCGGTGTTGTAGCGATGATCGTGGTCGAGACGCACGAACGCGGCCTTGCCGACGAACACGCCGGTCGACACCGGACGCCGCGCGGCCAGCCCCGCATCCACACGCAGGGTGTCGACCGCCTGACGGCCGTCGGCGGAGTCGAAGAGTCCGCCCCGACGGTCCTCGCGCGTCACGCCGACGGTCGCGTCCAGACTGGTGGCGCCGGCCGTCCACGACACCTTCGGCCGCGCAATGACGCGCTGATACCGCGGCAGGTCCGCCCACCCATCCCCATCCACATCGTCAATCCGCTGGCCGTGGAGGCCGGCCAGCAGCGTGTATCCCGCCGACGCCGAGGCCGGTCCAGCGGCAAACACCACCGCGTCACCACCCGAACGGGTGGTGGCGTTGAGCAGCAGTTCGCCCTCGTGTTCGGGCGTGGGCCGGCGCGTCACCAGGTTGATGACGCCCCCAAGCGCCGAGGGTCCGTACATCGCCGAGGCGGCGCCCTTGATGACTTCGACCTGCTGAAGGTCCATTGGTGGGATCTGCAGCAGGCCGATCGACGCGACCTGCGTGCCGTTGATCGGCAGGCCGTCGGTCAGCACCGCAGTGAAGCGGCCGGGCAGGCCCTGTACTCGCACGGCCGCGGCGCCCAGGGCCGGCGACGTCGGCTGCAGCCGGATGCCGCTGGTCTCGTTGAGCAGCATCGCGATGTCGCCGGGCGTCATCAGCAGTTTCTCTTCAATCTCTTCGCGTCCCACCACTTCCACGCGCATCGCCTGGTCGGTGGCGAGCCGGCCGGTGCGGGTGGCGGTGACGATGATTTCTTCTTCAATCTCGACCGGCGGTTGCGGGGGCGGCGCGGGAGGCGTGGGCAGTTGGAGCGTCAGATACAGGACAAAGAGCAATTCCATGGGTTGAGATAGGATGCCACGGTCATGACCGGTGCACCCACCACGCAGCGAGCCACCATCCTCGGCGCGTTCCTCGAGGGCGGGCGGCGGGTGTGGCAGGCGCCGGTGATGGGTGTGGCACTGGCGGTGCTGGCGGTGGTCGTGCTGGCGCCGTTTGCCGGCGACGTCTTCGGGCCGATGTCGGACCGGCTCGGCCTGCGAACCGCGCTCGAACGCCTGATGTGGCAGTGGCACGGTGGCTGGGCGCTGGCGCTGGGCCATCGCACGCCGCCCGCCGCGCCGGCGGCGATGGGCGCCGCACTGGCCGCCCTGGCGCTGTCGTTGTTTCTCTCCGGCGGCATCATCGATCGCTTCGCGCGAGGACGCGCCACGTACACCGCGGCGTTTTTCTCCGCCTGCGGCGTCCATTTCTGGCGATTCCTTCGACTGGCGGTCCTGATGGCTCCGGCCTGGTGGGTGCTGCTTATCTATGCCCAGCCCTGGTGGCTGGGCACGGTCATGGCGAACCGGACGCAGGGCCTGACCGACCGCACCGACCTGCTCGTCGTACAAGTGTCGATGCATCTCATGTTCGCGGCGGCGCTGGGCCTGGTCGCGATGGCGGGCGACTTCGCGCGCATTCGCATGGTGGTGGAGGACCGCCACAGCGCGCTCGGCGGCCTCATGGCGGGGCTTCGGTTCATGCGCCGGCGCCCGCTGCGCACGGCCGGCCTGTACGCGCTGAGCGCGTTGCCGTCCGTGGTCGTCATTCGCCTCTGGTTCGGCGCCGCGCCGGTCAGCGATGAGGGCCTCGACTACTACGTCACCGTCGTCATGCTCTACATCGTCCTGCGCGTCGCGGCGAGCCTCTGGTGGACGGCGTCGCTCATCGTGTTCTTCCAGGGCGAACTCGCGCACGCGACCTACACCGCGGCTCCGCTGCCCCTCTGGCCCGACTCCCCGGCGGCGGAAGGGATTCGGAATTTACGAAAGGATCAAGGATAAGGGATCATTGGAAGGGCGACATGGACAATGGACCAGGGATCATTGGGAGCGGTTCCAAATGGTCCCTGGTCCCTTGTCCCTGATCCCTGATCCCTTATCCCTTATCCCTTATCCTTTACACCATGTCCTCCCCGTCCCCCGATTCCATCGTCCAGTTTCTTCGAGACCGCGCGCAGGCGGCGGGTGCGCATGGGTATGTCGTGGGGCTGAGCGGCGGCATTGATTCGGCGGTGGTGGCGCGCCTGTGTCAGATGGCGACGCCCAACCGGGTGTTGGGCGTGATTCTGCCGTGTTACAGCCATGCGCAGGATGAAGCGGATGCGCGGCTGCTGGCGCGGACGTTCGGCATTCCAACGGCGCGCATCGACCTGTCGCCGGTGTTCGACGCGCTCATCGGCGAACTGCATCAGGTGCTGAAGGGCCTGCCGCAGTCGGTGCACGTGGCGGACATCAAACAGCAGATGCCCGAGGCCAACATCAAGCCGCGTCTGCGGATGACGTCGCTCTATTTCATCGCCAATTCGCTCAACTACCTGGTGGCGGGCACGGGCAACCGCAGCGAGATCACGCTGGGGTACTTCACGAAGTTCGGCGACGGCGGCTGCGACGTGTTGCCCATCGCCAACCTCGTCAAGAGCGAGGTGCGCGCCCTGGCGCGCGCGCTGGGCGTGCCGGCGCCGATCATCGACAAGGCGCCGTCCGCGGGCCTGTGGATCGGCCAGACCGACGAGGCGGAGATGGGTTTCTCGTACGACATGCTCGAGGCGTACCTCAACGACGGCCCGTCCGCCGTGCCGCCCGACGTCGCCCGCCGGATCGAGCAACTGCGGTCAACCAGCGAACACAAACGCCAGCCCCCGGCGCGCCCGGACCAGGCGTAAGCCGCCGGCGCCGTCAGTCCGCGCGCATCGCGACCAGCGGATCGATGCGGGTCGCCCGCCTCGCCGGGAACCAGCATGCGCACTCGGCCACGACCAGCAGCATCAGCGACAACACCAGGTAAATCGTGGGATCGGCGGCATCCACCTCGAAGAGGGATTGCTGCATGAGCCGGGTGACCCAGAAGGAACCGAGCCCGCCGGCGACGATCCCCACCAGCGTGAGCCGGCGACCATGCCCCAGCACCATCCGCAGCACCGAGCCGCGGCTCGCCCCGAGGGCCATCCGAATCCCGATCTCCGCTGTCCGGTAGGCCACCAGATGCGCCATCACGCTGTAAACGCCAAGCAGGGCCAGGACGAGCGCCAGGCCTGCGAAGCCACCGAGCAGGACGAGGGCCAGCTTCCGGTCGGCGACCGTTTCTTCCACGCGCGCCGTCAGCGGTTGGGGCTGCAGCAGCGGCAGATCGGCGTCGATGTCCTTGAGCGCCTCGCGCACGGCCGGCGTCAACGTCGACGGATGCGCGATGGTGCGGATCAGGATGTTCGTGAAGCCCTCCGGTCGCTGCAGCGCCGGCAGGAAGTAGTCCGGCGCGGGCGGTGTGTTCAGCGTCGCGCCGCGAACGTCGGCGACGACGCCCACGACCTGCGATGGCAGCTGCCCCATTCCGGTGATCAACGTCCGCCCGATCGGATCTTCGCCAGGGAAGAACTGCCGGGCGAACGTTTCGTTGATGATGACCACGTGTGGCACGTTGGCATTGTCACGGGTATCGAAATCGCGACCCGCGCGGAACGGGATTCCGAGCGTCTCGAAATACCGCGGTGAGACCAGGTGCCGGTTGGCGTAGGGCCGCTCGCTGAGGGGCACGGGCCGGTTCGACACCGCGACGGGCGCGGGGGTCGTGGCCCCCGTCAGCGGTACCCGATCGGTCAATGCGGCCGACGTCGTGCCCGGCAGCGTGGACAGACGCTCGTAGAGCCGTTCGTAGGCCGCGACCAGTTCCGGGCCGGCGTACCGCTGGGGCGGCAGCACGAGCTGCGCGGTGAAGACCTGGCCGGGATCAAAACCCGGATCCACCCGCTGGAGCCGCGCGAAGCTGGTGAGCAATTGCCCCGCGGCGATGAGCAGCGTCAGCGACAGCGCCACCTCGGCGACGAGCAACCCGGCGCGCAGGCGCTTGCCGGTGCCCGTGGAGCCGCGGCTCGTTTCGTTCAGCGCCTCGCGCACGTGGACACTCGACGCCTGCATCGCCGGAAAGACGCCGATGGCCAGGCCGGTGACCAGCGTCACGCCCACGGTGAAGAGGACCGCCACCGGATCGAGCGCGATCTCAGCCGCTCGCGGAATCAAGTCGGCGCTGAATGCGACCACGACCCGCAGCGCCCAGGCCGCCAGCCACAACCCGAGGGCGCCGCCCAGCACCGCCACGGCCAGACTCTCGAGGAGCAGCTGGCGTACGATGTCCGCGCGGCTCGCGCCCAGCACGAAGCGCGCCGCAATCTCCTTGCGACGGGACGCAAAACGCGCCAGCAGCAGATTGGCGACGTTGGCGCAGGCCACCAGCAACACACACCCGACCGCTCCGAACAAGAGGAGATAACTCTGGCGTGCGTTCTGCACGACGTCGTCGAGCAGCGGCACCAGCTCGATGCTGGTCGGCGCATCGACGTTCGTGGGGTACTCGGCTCGGTAGGCCGCCGCCGTCAGGTCCATCGCCTGCTGCGCCTGCGTCAGCGAGACGCCGGGCGCAAGCCGGCCGACGACCTGGAAGAAGTACCCGCCGCCGTGCAGTTGCGACGGCACCAGATAGGGCACCTCCGCCGGGCGCGGCACCCAGATCTCGAAATCGTCCAGCGGCGCGGCGGTGGCGGCCTCCGGCAGGACGCCGACGATGGTGTGCAGCACGCCGTCGAGCTGCAGCGTCTGCCCGAGCGCGGACGGCTCGCCGTTGAACCGCTGGCGCCAGAAGCCGTGACTGATGAGCACCACGCGGGCGCCGCCCGGCTGATCTTCGTCGATCGAGAAGTTCCGGCCCGCCGCCACCTCGAGACCGAGCGTCGGCAACATCGTCGCCGACGCCTGCAGCGCCGTCAGTTGTTCGGGATCGCCACGGCCAGTGAGGGTGAAGGCGTTTGGCGCCGAAAACGCCAACGCGCTGAACACGCCAGGCTGGGCGAGCACAGCCTGGTACCGCGTGTACGAAAACCCGAATCGATCGACCTCTCGTGACTGGTCGGTGGAACTCAGGCGCACCAGGCGGTCGGACTCGTGGTACGGCAGCGGGCGGAGGAACACCGAGTTGACGACGCTGAACAGCGCGGTGTTCGCCCCAATGGCCAGAGCCAGGCCGAGGACGGCGACCGCCGTGAAGCCGGGTGACTTGGCGAGCTGACGGATGACGTAGCGAAGTTCAGTGGGCATGCAGCAACCTCAACGCGCGCCATGGGTACGTCGAGGCTCGGATCCGCCCTCGACCGTTCCTTTCGACGCATTGATCAGCGCGACGGCCGCGTAGCCCTGCACCACCTCGCCCTTCCGGCCGGTCTTGGCGAACGTGTGGCCCATGGCTTCCAGTTTCTCGAGCAGCGCCCGGGGGATGCGATCCTCGAGCTGCACACGCGACGTGCCGCCGGGGCCGTTGCCGATGAGCATGCGCGGCCCCTCGATGGCGCGTTGCGCGTCGAGCCCGCCGTCGACGACGTTGAGGATGATGTTGTAGACCGACGCGGGAATCCACGCGTTGCCCGCGGCGCCCACGGCCAGCCGCGGCGTGAACCCGGGAATGCCGTACCGGCCGGGGTCCACGTCGCTGGGCGCAAACAGCAGCGTCGGCACACTGACCGACGAATGCCGCTGCAGCGGCAGCATCGACCCGTACCCGGTGCCGCGTCCGCCGCGGAAGTGATCGTTGTAGAGGAAGCCGAGCCCCTTCGACACGTAG
Source organism: uncultured Solibacteraceae bacterium (assembly GCA_964471115.1). GTDB lineage: Bacteria > Acidobacteriota > Vicinamibacteria > Vicinamibacterales > SCN-69-37 > SYFT01. The sequence continues at coordinate 17,625 of CAYYFE010000015.1, read as the reverse complement.
AAGTTGCCGCCCCAGGTGGACAACGTCTGCGTGACGGCGATCATGTTGCCGTCGGTGTCCGCGCCGGCGAAGGAGGTGGTGCCTGTAAGGATCTCAATGGGTCCAGGGTCCGAGGGTCCAGGGTCCAGGGTCCCAGGGTCCAGGGTCCCAGGGTCCAGCGGGCCGGCGCCGCGGCCACGGCCGGCGGCCTGCGGCGCGACCCAGGCCTTCGACGGATTGATGAGCTTGAAGCGATCGAGCGCGTGATTGCGCTCGAGGTGATTGCCGAGATTGATCGGCCAGCGCTCGGGATCCGCAATCTGCGCGCCGCCATCACGCACACGCCAGGCTTCGATCGCGTAATGCAGGTACTCGGGGTCGTTGAACACCGTGGCGCCTGGCTTCGGTGTGTAGTTGTCGAGAATCTGCAGGGTCTCGATGAGCGTGAGACCGGTCGAGACAGGCGGCGCCACCGAATACACCAGATGGCCGCGGAAGGTGCCTGACAACGGCTTGCGCTCCATCGCGCGGTACTGCGCGAGATCCTCCAGCGAGATGATGCCGCCGTTGGCTGCCATGTCGTCGGCAATCCGGCGCGCGATGCTGCCGCGGTAGAACGACTGGCCGCCTTCCTTCGCCAGCACCTTCAGCGTTTCGGCATAGTCCTTGTTGATGAACCGATCGCCGGGTCTGGGCACCTTCCCGCCAGGCAGATAGATCTTCGCGGCCTCCGGGTACTTGGCGAACCGGTCGCGGCCGATTGCGATGGTCGTCGGCAGCGCTTCGTCGAGGATGTACCCGTTCTCCGCCAGTTCAATCGCGGGCGCCAGCACCTGCTCCCAGGTCACCTTCTTGCTGCCGTACTTCTGGAAGAGCAGGTCCAGCCCGGCGACGACACCGGGAATGTTCACGACCGTCGGTCCATCACCCGCCGTGCGCTGTCCGTTCGGGCCGAAGATCTTCGGGTTGTCGAACGTCGCCCGCGCGGGCGTCATGTCCTTGTATTCGATGATGACCGGCTCGCTCATCCCCTTCAGGAAAAGGATGGCCTGCCCGTCACCGCCGATGCCCGACGCATCGGGCTCGACGACACCGAGCGCAAACGACGTGGCGACGATCGCATCCACGATGTTGCCGCCCATGTCGAGGATTCGCGCGCCGGCGGCCGACGCCAGCGGGTGGCCCGACGAAATCACGCCGGTCGTCTTCTCGACCGCCGGCTTCATCAGCGGCTGCTCGGCCAGCATCACATCGATGACATCTTCCACGTCGCTCGCCGACGTCGCGGCCAGCGCGGCCGGCCGGTGTTTCTCGCGCAACGCGTCCCACGCCGCCGCCGACGGCCCCTCCCGGTAATACAGCGACTTGAGCGTCTGCCACGTGCGATCGAACTGCGTCACCCACTGACTGCGGCCCGGCGGCGGCGCGGCGATCGCGCGCGCGTTGGCGTCAATGGCGCGCGGCGCGGGTACGCGCCACACCTGCAGGTCTTCGGCCGCGACAAACACCGCCGCCGCATCGTCATCGTTGCGCACCGGATTCCCGTTGTACTGCGTCGACGGTGCCGGTTCGGTGGCGACGAGCAGCGTCTCGCCGTCCGGTGACCACGCGGAGAGGCCCGCATGCCGCGATGCCAGTTGCGCGAGCGGCTGCGCCGCGCCACCACCACCCCGGCCCGCGGGACCGCCCGCGCGTCCAGGCGCGGCTGATGGTGCCGGCGCCGCGGCCTCCACGACCCACACGCCTGTGGCCACACCCTGGCGCGCGGCCGCAAACGAGACGCGCGCGCTGTCGGGCGCCCACGCGGGCCAGCGCTCCGGGCCGCCGCCGCGGGTCAGGCGCACCGGTGCCGCCTCCGCTGCGTCAAGCGCGCGCACGAACACATCAGCCGTGTCAGCGCCGTCGGGATCGGCGTTCGACAGATACACGACGCGACGGCCATCCGGCGACACGCGGCCGAACCACTCGGCGTGGTCGCCGGTCGTCAGTCGTGCCGGTTCGCCGCTGCCGTCGGCGCTCACCAGATGCAACGACCAGTCGCCGGCCGGCGGACGGTGCGAGAACAACAGCCGTCCGTCGCGTGTCCATGACGGCCATCGTTCGTCGCCGGCCAGGCTCGTCACCTTGCGCGGTGTGCCGCCGCCGGAGGGCACGACGTACACATCAAACGCGCCGTTCGTGTCCGCGGCAAACGCGATCTGCCGGCCATCGGGTGACCACGCAGGATCGCGTTCACTCACCCATGTGCCGCCGCCGCTGACGACGCGCTTCTGATCGCGCCCGTCCGGCGTCATCGTCCATAACTGTTCGAACCAGGACACGGCCACCCGCCGGCCATCCGGGGCGAACGCGGGATCGCGCATGCCCGTCAGCGAGACCGGCGTTTGCGCGGCAAACGCAGTGACGATGAAAGCGGAGACGGCCGACAGGACGACGGCCGCCCGGGTGACACGGGTCGTTCGGAACATCCGGGGATGATACAAGAGCACTGGCGTTCGATCGCGGCCGGCAGATCCGGCCGCGCTACTTGCCGCCACTTGCCGCTACTCGCCGCTCCTTGCCACCACCTGCGCCGCGATCGCGGACGCGGAGATGCCGTAGCGATCGAGCAGTTCTTCGGGCCCGCCGGAGCGCGGGATCTCGCGGACGGCCAGGCGCTGCACGGTGAAGCCCTGGTCCCAGACGGCTTCCGACACGGCGTCGCCCAGGCCGCCCTGCGCGTAGTGATCTTCCACGACGATGAGCCGGCCGCCGGTGGCCTTGCCTGCGGCGATGAGCCCGGCGCGATCGATGGGCTGCACCGAGTACGCGTCGATGACGCGAATCGCGATGCCGTCCTTGGCCAGCAGGTCGTGCGCCTTGAGCGCTTCGTGCAACGTGACACCCGCGCCGATGACCGTGGCCACGTCCTTCGCGCTCTGGCGAAGCACCTTCGAGCCCCCCACCGGGAACGTCTCGGACACGCTGTACAACACCGGGGTCTTGGGACGCGAGCTGCGGATGTACACCGGGCCATGGGTGGCCGCGGCCGCCGCCACGAGGCGCTCGGCCGAAACGGCATCCGACGGATACAACACGGTGCAGTTCGGCACGGCGCGCGCCATGGCCAGGTCTTCCAGCGCCATCTGCGACGGGCCGTCTTCACCGATGGAAATGCCGGCGTGTGAGCCGCACAACTTCACGTTGAGCATCGAGATGCCGGCCATGCGGATGAAGTCGGCGCCGCGCTCGAGGAAACACGCAAACGACGACGGGAACGCGATTGCGCCGCGGCTGGCCAGGCCCATCGAGACGCCAATCATCGCCTGCTCGGCAATGAATGTCTGATAAAACCGCTCGGGGTACACCTTCTCGAAACGTTCGCTGAAGGTGGAGTTCTTCACGTCGGCATCCAGCGCGACGATGCGAGCGTCGAGGCCGCCCAGCGCGGCCAGCGCCGTGCCGTAGGCTTCCCGCGTGGCCACCAGATCGCCGGCCTTGTAGGCGGGCGCGGGCATGGCCGCGACGAAGTCCGGCAGCGGCCCTTCCGATCGACGCGAGGCGGGCTTGCGAATCACGGGCGCCGGGTCGGACGTCGGAATCATCTGCGCCTGCAGTTCGGCCACGGCGGCGTCGGCCTCGGCGCCCTTCTTGAGGGGTTTGCCGTGCCAGTTGTCCTTGTCCTCGAAGATTGAACAGCCCTTCCCCTTCAGCGTCTTCGCCACGATCATCGTCGGCCGGCCCGACATGCCACGGGCTTCCGCCAGCGCCGCGCGGATGGCCGCGATGTCGTGGCCGTCGATCACGATGGTGTGCCAGCCGAAGGCGCGATACCGGACGGCGAACGCCTCGGCGTCGTGCGCGAACTGGGTGGCGCGGCTCTGGCCGAACGCGTTGACGTCCGTGATGGCGCAGAGATTGTCGAGCTGGTAATTGGCCGCCACCTGCGCGGCCTCCCACACGGCGCCTTCGGCGGTTTCGCCGTCGCCGAGCATGACGTAGGTGCGGTAATCGGATCCGATGCGCCGCGCGTTGAGCGCGATGCCGACGCCGGCCGCGAGGCCCTGCCCCAGCGAGCCGGTGGCCACGTCGACAAACGGCAGCCGCGGCGTGGGATGACCTTCGAGATCGGAGGTGAGCTTGCGCAGGTTGGTGATCACCGACTCGCGCGAGAACGCGCCGACGGCTGCCCAGGCGGCATACAGAATCGGCGCGGCGTGGCCTTTCGACAACACGAACCGGTCGGCTTCGGGATGCTGGGGATCCATCGGATCAAACCGCAGCTCGTCGAAAAACAGCACGGCCAGGATGTCGGCGGCCGACAGGCACGTGGTGGGATGCCCCGAGCCGGCCTCCGTGGTGGAGCGAACCGAATCGATTCGCAGTTGTGTGGCCAGATTGTGGAGGACGGTATTGGATGGCGGTGTCATGCGCGTGCGCCCGTCAGTCTACTGTACGCATGCGATAATCGACAGCAGGTAATGCCGGCTCTTCGCGTGGTTTCCCTGGCGCTGGTCGCCATCTGGATCGGTGGACTCTCGGTGCTGGGCATCGTGGCGGCGCCGGCGGTCTTCGGCGTCCTCGAGGCGCACGATCCGGTGGCCGGCCGGACGCTCGCGGCGCTGGTCTTCGGCAACATTTTTGAAAGATTTCAGCAGCTGGCCTGGGGCCTGGGCGCCGGCCTGCTGGTCCTGCTCGGGCTGCGCATCGCGCTGGGGCCGCGGCCGCGCCGCACGGCCATTCAACTGTGGCTGGTCACGGGCATGCTGGCGGCCAGCGCGTACACGGGCCTCTTCGTCGCGCCGCGCATCGACGCGTTACGCGACGCGTCCACGACGGCCATCCAGACGCTGCCCGAGGACGATCCGCGGCGGGTGGAGTTCGGCCGTCTGCACGGCCTGTCGAACGGCCTGATGGCGGCCACGCTCATCGCCGGGCTGTGCCTGTTCTGGATCGAAACCCGGGAGTGAAAATGAGCTCGGAGGTCATTTCCGGCGCGTGCGCCGAAATGACCTCCGAGCTCAGCGGCGCCGAGTGGCCACGCGTTTTTTGGTCGTCTTCTGCAGCTGCCGCTTGAGCGCGTCGAAGGCCTGGTGCACGGCCACGGCCGGCTGCGAGGCCGACGAGGCCTTGCGCGTCACGACCAGTTCACCCGGCAGCGCCAGCGAAATGCGCACCTCCAGGCTGTTGCCCGTCGACTTGTGGTGATGCGGCACTTCCACCGAGACATGACACCCGATGATCCGGCCGTGTAAGGCCGCCAGGTCGGCAACGCGCGCGGCAATCTCGCGCTCGACCGACGCCATGCGACGCATGTGACGGAATTTGATCTGCAGCGGTACGGTGGCCATGGTTCGGTTATACACCTCATTGCCGACCGTCCGCTGCGCGATATGATGGTTCGGATGGCGCATGCGCTGACCTTGATTCCAGGGGACGGGATCGGCCCCGAAGTGACCGCCGCGGTGGTGCGGATCCTCGACGCGGCCGGCGTGGCCATCGAGTGGGACCGGCAGGATGCCGGTGTCATCGCCTACAAGAAGTCGGGCCAGACGCTGCCGGCCGAACTGCTCGATTCCATCAAGCGGACGAAGGTCGCCCTCAAGGGCCCGTGCACGACGCCGATTGGCGAAGGGTTCACCAGCGTCAACGTCGGCCTGCGCAAGGCGCTGGACCTGTTCGCCAACCTGCGGCCGGTCAGCAACCTGCCCGGCGTGGCCAGCCGGTTCGCCAACGTCGACCTGGTCATCGTCCGCGAAAATACCGAAGACCTGTATGCGGGGCTCGAACACCTGATCGTCCCGGGCGTGGTGGAGAGCCTGAAAATCATCACCGAGGCGGCGTCGACGCGCATCGCCGAGTTCGCCTTCCAGCACGCCGTGCGCGAAGGCCGCCGCAAGGTCACCGCGGTGCACAAGGCGAACATCATGAAACTCGGGGACGGCCTGTTCCTCGACTCGGTGCGGGCCGTGGCGCGCAAGTATCCGCAGGTGCCCTACGACGAAAAGATCGTGGATGCCGCCTGCATGCATCTGGTCATGCGGCCGGAGCAGTACGACGTGCTCGTGCTGCCGAACCTGTACGGCGACATCGTGTCGGACCTGTGCGCCGGGCTGGTGGGCGGTCTGGGCGTGGTCCCCGGCGCCAACCTTGGTCTCACCTGCGCGGTGTTCGAGGCCGTGCACGGCAGCGCGCCGGACATCGCCGACCAGAACGTCGCCAACCCGACGGCGCTGCTGCTGTCGGCGCTGATGATGCTGCGGCACATCGGGGAGACCGACGCGGCCACACGCATCAAGGCCGCGCTCGATCGCGTGCTGTCGGCCGGCGAGGTGCGCACCCGCGACCTGGGCGGCACGGCGTCGACCACCGAATTCACCCAGGCGCTCTGCCGGGCGCTCGCCTAACAGCCGCCAATGTCTCCGTCGCCACAGGTGGACGACCTCACCCAGGCGGTGTTGGCGCATCCGGATGTCGGCAAGTACACGGCGGACCCGGAGGCGCGCACACGGCTCGAGAAGTACCTCGACGAACTGCGCACCACCCAGCGGTACCAGATCTACCGGGCGCTGCAGCACCCGCTGTACGCGATCTACAAGAAGGTGCCGCACGTCATCGAACACCCGGAGTATCCGCAGCAGGCCTCCCGCCGCGGGCACCTGGTGTACGTCTCGAACCACAAGAGCCACCTCGACTACCTCATTGAACTGCTGGTCATCGAGCTGTCCGGCATCCGGCCGCCGCTCATTGCGGCGGGCATCAACCTGTTCGGCGGACCGCTGGGGCTGCTGCACCGGCACATCGTGGGCTCCATTCCCATCCGGCGCGGCAGCAAGGACCCGGTGTATCTGGCGACCCTCAAGGCGTACGTGTCCGAGGTCCTCAAGCGCCGCGACCTGCTCTATTACGCCGAGGGCGGCCGCAGTTACACCGGCGAGTTGAAACCGCCCAAGACCGGCCTCCTGCAGGCCGCGCTGCAGGCGGATCGGTCCAAGTTGTCGGTGCAGCCGATGGCCATCGCGTACGACCTGGTGCTGGAGGAGAAGATCCTCACGCGCGACGCCACACGCGCCCGCAAGCGCCCGTTCACGCAGGAGATCGGCGAGATGATTCGCCACGGCGTCGGCTACCAGAGCCGCGTGTTCGTCTCCTTCGGCCCGCCGATTCCGCTGGCCGACTTCGACCCGGCGTCGCGGCGGGACCTGATCACGCTGGCGTATCGCATCCAGGACGAAATCGGACGGCTCTACAAGGTGCTGCCCACCGCGCTGATTGCCGCGGCGATGACCGGGTCGGCCACCAAGGCGGAACTGGCCGCCCGGATTGACGGCCTGCTGGCCCGCCTGGAGGCGCGGCAGGCCAACCTGTCGGTGTCGAGCGGCCGGCAGGCGGTCGACGAGGGCCTGGACCTGCTGACCGAGCGCGGCATTCTGACGGTGGAACGGCAGAAAGTGCGGGTGCGCGACCGCATTTCCCTGCGATACTACGCGCGCACCCTCCAGCATCTGCTGGAACCACGGAGTTCTGCCCACTGATGTTCGCCGCGCTCCCCAAAGCCGTGTTCGCCGTGCTGGCGGGCAGTTCCGCTCTCAAGTCCCTGGCGTCGCGATATGGCATGCGATCGCCCCACAGCTTCGCCCGCCGCTTCATCGCCGGCGAAACCGTCCACGAAGCCATCGAGGCCGCGCGGGTCGTCGAACGGCAGGGCCTGCTGGTCACGCTCGACCTGCTGGGCGAAAGCGTGAAGTCCGCCGACGAGGCGCTGGCCGCCACGAAGGCCTACATCACGATGATGGAGGCCATTCAGCAGGCCGGCGTCGGCCGCAACATCTCCCTGAAGCTGACGCAGCTGGGCCTGGACATCGACTCGGCCACGTGTGTCGACAACCTGCGGCGCGTGCTGGACGTGGCCGCCGGCGGCGACTTCTTCGTGCGCATCGACATGGAGAACTCGCCGTACACCGACCGCACACTCGACACGTTCGAGACGTTGTGGAACATCGGGTACCGGAACGTCGGCGTGGTCATCCAGTCGTACCTGAAGCGATCGACCGCCGACATCCAGCGCGTGAATGCGCTCGGCGCGCGCATCCGTCTGGTCAAGGGCGCGTATCGCGAGCCGGCGACCGTGGCCTATCAGCAGAAGTCCGAGGTCGACCGCGCGTTCGTCGACCAGATGCAGCTGCTGCTGGAGCAGGGCACCTACCCCGCGATCGCCACGCACGACCCCGCGATGATTGAGGCCACGCAGGCGTTCGCCACGCGCCAGCAGATCAGCAAGGATCGCTACGAGTTCCAGATGCTCTACGGGATCCGCCGCGATCTGCAGTCGTCGCTGGCGGCCGCGGGCCACCCCTTCCGCGTCTACGTGCCGTTCGGCACCGAGTGGTTCCCCTATTTCATGCGCCGGCTGGGCGAACGCCCGGCCAACGTGGGGTTCGTCATTCGAGGGATTCTGAAAGAGAAATAAGCACATCCCGGCAGACCTCCACGTCCGCCAGGTGCACGTACTCCTCGACACTGTGCAGGCCGGCGCCGCCGGGGCCGAAGATCACCGACGGAATGCCGGCGGCCGCCAGGATGGCCGCGTCGGTCCAGAACGACATGCCCACCGGCGCGGCATCCAGCCCACGCGCGCGCATGACGGCGGTCATGTGCCGCACCACGCCGGCGTCATCCGCTACCCGATAAGGCGGACGCGACGTCACCAGACGCGCCGACGCGTCGAACTCCGGATCCTCGGCGCGCAGCGACGCCAGAATCGCCTCGACCTCCCCCAGCACCGTCCCGTCGTCTTCGCCGGTGATCGTCCGGCGCTCCATCTGAAGGTCGCAGCGATCGGGATAACTGCTCAGTTCGCGGCCGCCCGAGATCAGCGACGCATGCAGCGATGCCACCCCCTGAATGGGCACCGGCGGCCGGGCTTGCAGCGTTCGATCGAGTGACTCCAGCCGGGCGAGGATGCGTCCCATGCGCAGGATGGCGTCACGGCCTTCGGCCGGACGGCTGCCGTGCGCCGCGCGGCCACGCGCCTGCACCTCGAGCCACGCGAACCCCTTGTGGCCGACCGCCATACGCAGGTCCGTCGGCTCGGTCACCACCGCCGCATCGGCCTTCCACCTCTTCACCAGCGCATCGGCACCGATGCTCTCGAACTCCTCGTCGACCACGCAGGCCACGATCAGTCGCCCGCGCGACCATGTGGGCGCCAGCGCCGCCGCCGCGGCAATCATCGCGGCCACGCCGCCCTTCATGTCCTGCGCGCCGCGTCCATACAGCCGGCCGTCGCGAATCACCGGCGTGAACGGATCGGTCATGCCCGCCACACCGACCGTATCGATGTGCCCGCAGAACATCAGCGCCGGCCCCGGCTCCCGCCCCTCGAGCACACCAATGACGTTGGGCCGTCCTTCCGCCACCGGCTCGACCACCACGTCGAGACCCGCCGACCGCAACGCCGCGGCCGCCACGTCGGCTACGGCCGCCTCACCAGGCGCGCCCGGCACCAACGACGGGTTCACGGAGTTGGCGGCGACCAGATCGGAGAGCAGACGTACGCAGTCCATCTGACGAGAGTACTGTTAATGAGGAAATGGGGAAATGGGGAAATGGGGAAATGAGGAAATGAATAGGGTGGTGGCGATTACGGGCGCGTCGTCCGGGATCGGACTGGCGGTGGCACGCGAGTGTGTACGGCGCGGGCATGCCGTGGCGCTCGCGGCACGGCGCGCCGACCGCCTCGCCGCCGCGGTCGACGCCCTTCGCGCCGCCGGGGGCCGGGCCCTCTTCGTGACCGGCGACGTCCAGCAGGATGCCGACATGCAGCACTTGGTCGACACGTGCGTCCGCGAGTTTGGCCGCCTTGACGTGATGGTCGCCAACGCCGGTATCGGCTATCACGACCAGTTCGAGGCCACGCCGGTCGACGTGATGCGGCGCCTCATCGATGTGAACGTGATGGGAACCCTCCTGGCGGCGCGCGCAGCGGCCATCCAGTTCCGGCGGCAGGGCTCGGGTCACCTCATCGCCGTCTCGTCGATCGTCGGACGCCGCGGCATCGCCGGGTCGAGCGTGTACTCGGCCACCAAAGCCGCGCAGGCCGGCCTCATCGAGGCGCTGCGCGCCGAGTGGCTGCACACGGGCCTGCACGCGACGGCCGTGTATCCGGTGTCCACCGCGACGGAGTTCCACGACGCCATCGAGCGCGAGCACGGGTATCGCGTGAAGGGCCTCGGCCCCAAGCAGACGGCGGAGTCGGTCGCGCGAGCGATTGCCGATGTCATCGAGCATCCGCGCGCGGAGGTGTATCCGTATCGGCGCTCGCGCCTGCTGGCGGTGGCGAACACCCTGTGGCCGGCCGCCACAGATCGGCTCGTGCGGCGGTTTTCGCGGCGGCGCGAGCCGTCCGAGGGCGCATCGTCATGACCACGCCGCCCCCCCTCGCGATCGACATCGCCCGCGCGGTGCGGGAAGCCGGCGGCCGCGCGCTGGTGGTGGGCGGCTGGGTGCGCGATCGCGCGCTGGGCCTGCCGTCCAAGGACATCGACCTCGAGGTCTTCGGCATTCCCGCCCATGCGCTGCGCGCGCTGTTGGAGCAGTTCGGTCGCGTGGACGCGGTGGGAGAAAGTTTCACGGTCTACAAGGTCGGCGGCATCGACGTCTCACTGCCTCGTCGCGAATCGAAGACGGGCCGGGGACACAAGGGCTTCACAGTCGAGGGCGACCCCGCGCTGTCGTTCGCCGACGCGGCGCGCCGGCGCGACTTCACGATCAATGCGATGTCGTGGGATCCGCTGACCGGCGAGACGATCGATCCCTGCCACGGCGCGGCGGACCTGGCGGCCGGTGTGCTGCGCGCGGTGGACCCGCGCACGTTTGCCGACGACAGCCTGCGGGCCCTGCGCGCCGTGCAGTTCGCCGCCCGCTTCAACCTGACGCTCGACCCCGGCACGTTTGCGCTGTGCGCTTCGCTGCCGCTTGACGACCTGCCGGCCGAACGTGTCTGGGGTGAGATGGAGAAACTGCTGCTCGGCGCCGCGCGGCCGTCACTCGGGCTGGCGCTGGCCTTCGATCTCGGCATCGTCACCCGCCTGTGGCCGGAGCTGCACGCGCTCGCCGGCTGCGAGCAGGAACCCGAGTGGCATCCGGAAGGTGACGTGTGGATCCACACGCTGATGGTCACCGACCAGGCGCGCCAACGGCTGGCCGGACTCGATCATCCCCGCGCGGTCGCGATCATGCTTGGCGCGCTCTGCCACGACATGGGCAAGCCGTCGACGACGAAGTTTGAAGACGGCCGGATTCGCTCGCGCGGACACGAGGAGGCGGGCGTGGCGCCGGCGGCGCAGTTCCTCGATCGGCTGAACATCCACTCGTTGGCCGGGTACGACGTCCGCCGGACGGTGCTGGGCATCGTCGCGCACCACCTGAAGCCCACGATGTTCTTCAAGGCGCCGACGCCGGTGGGTGACGGCGCGTTTCGCCGGCTGGCGCAGAAGGTGGACCTCGAACTGCTGGCGCGGCTGGCCGAGGCGGATTGTCACGGCCGCACGGGCACGTTCGACTGTTCAGGGATTGCGTGGTTCCTCGAACGGGCGCGCGCGCTGGGTGTGGAGCACCAGCCGCCCGCGCCGTTCCTGCTCGGCCGCGACGTGCTGGCGCGCGGCATCCGTCCGGGCCCGGAGGTCGGCCGCATCCTCGCAGCACTCTACGAGCAGCAACTCGACGGAACGATCACCTCACGCGAGGAGGCGCTCGCCGCGCTTGAAAAAATGACGTCGGGTGGCTTTTTCGGGCGCTGAATTGCGAATTTCGGCCTGAATTTGCGAAATCGGGCCCGAAAAAGCCACCCGACGTCATTTTTCGAGGGCGGCCAGGGTCTCGGGCGCGACGTTGCCGCCGGAGACGACAGCGACGACGGGTGACGGGGGGTGGTCGAGTGGGCCACCCGCGTCCGGCCACAAAATCGCGGCCGTGGTCGCCGCGCCGCTGGGCTCCACGGCCTGCTTCGCTTCGTGAAACAGCCACAACGCCGCGCGCGCGATGCGCGCATCGTCAATCGTGATCACGTGATCAACAAACGCCCGGGCATGCGCGAACGTCAGGTCGCCCGGCCGCACCGGCATCAGACCATCGGCGATGCTCGACACCGCGTCGAGCGTGACGGGTTCGCCGGCGGCGAGCGACCGTGACATCTTGGGCGCGCCGGCCGGCTCCACGCCGATGACGCGCACCGACGGCTTCAACAGCTTGATCGCCGCGGCGACACCGGCCAGCAGCCCGCCGCCGCCGACGGGCACGACGACGGTGGCGACGTCGGGCACCTGTTCGAGAATCTCCAGCCCGCAGGTGCCCTGGCCTGCAATGACGCCTGCGTGGTCGAACGGCGGCACCATCGTGTACCCGTGCCGGGCGATTTCCTCTTTCGCACGCGCCAGCCGGTGCGCCGACGTGGTGCCTTCCAGAATCACTTCGCCGCCCCACCGCTTGACGCCCGCAATCTTGATGGCCGGCGCAGTCGTGGGCATCACGATCACGGCGCGGACGCCGCGCCGGTGCGCCGCCAGCGCGACGGCCTGCCCGTGGTTCCCCGAGGAATAGGTGATGACGCCTCGCGCCAGCGCGTCGGGCGACAGGCTCGCCAGCACATTGGACGCGCCGCGAATCTTGAACGCGCCGCCCGGCTGGTGATGTTCGCACTTGAGCAACAGCGACCGGCCCGCCAGGTCCGACATGTCGAGGATGGGCGTACGCCGGACGTCGCCCGCGATGCGGCGGGCCGCCGCGCGAATGTCATCAAGGGTCACGAGAGTCACGCGCAGGATGTTACCCTGCGGCGTGCCTCGTCCGCGCGCGGCCATCTTCACGCTGCTCTACGCGGCGGAGGGCGCCCCCATCGGATTCATCTGGTGGGCGCTGCCGACGCTGCTGCGATCGGCCGACGTGCCGGTGGCCGACATCACGTCGCTCACCGCCGTGCTGGTCCTGCCGTGGGTCTGCAAATTCCTCTGGGCCCCGCTGGTGGACGCGCTGCGCGGACCGCACTGGGGCTACCGCGCCTGGATCGTCTCCATGCAGACGCTGATGGCACTCGCGCTGGTGCCGCTGATGTGGCTGGACCCGGTGGCCGACTTCGCGTTGTGGCGCGCGCTGCTGCTCGTCCACGCGGTCGCGGCCGCCACGCAGGACATCGCCATCGACGCACTCGTCATCGGCTCGGTGGCGCCGGCCGACCGCGGCCGCCTCAACGGCGCGATGCAGGCCGGCATGCTGCTGGGCCGCAGCCTGTTCGGCGGCGGCGTCCTGATCGTCGGCAGCACCTGGGGCCTGCAAGGCATCATCGCCGGTCTGATCGCATGGATCGTGGTCCCGCTGTCGCTCGTCGGGCGGCTGGAGGAGGCCGGCGCTCAGTCTCGTGGAAATGACCTCCGAGCTCATTTGCGAGAGGCCTTGCGCCTGCGGGCGACCTGGCTGGGTCTGGCCTTTGCGCTGACCGGCGCCGCCGCGTTCGAAGCGGCCGGACAACTGGCGGGTCCGTTCCTGGTGGATCGCGGCGTCAGCCAGGAGACGATCGGCATCTTTTTCAGCGTCTATGTCGTTGCGGCCACACTGACCGGAGGGCTGGTGGGCGGCTGGGCGTCGGACCGCGGAAACCGCACAGCCGTGCTCCGACGCTGCGTGCTGGCCGTCGTGGCCACCGTCGCGCTGCTGGGCGTGCTCGACCGATTCGGCAGTCCGGCGCCGCCGGTGCTCATCGGTGTGCTGGTGATGATGTACTTCACGGTGGGACTGTTCACCGTCACCAGCTACGCGTGGTTCATGGATCTCACGCATCCGCGGCTGGGCGCCACGCAGTTCACGACGTTCATGGCCGCCACCAACGGATGCGAATCCTGGTCGGGCTGGGCCGGCGGACAACTGGTGGCCTGGGGCGGATACAGCGCCGCGTTTCTGGGGATGAGTCTGGTGAGTCTGATGGCGGGGGCTATCTTGGGGTCCAGGGTCCAAGGGTCCAGGGTCCAGGGTCCACAGGGTCCACAGGGTCCACAAGGTCCACAGGGTCCCCAAGGTCCACAGGGTCCGCAAGGTCCAAAGGCATGAGAAGCGACGAGATCGACGAGTTGTACCGGCGGCCGTTGGGGGAATTCACGGCGACGAGGAATGCGCTGGCGAAGGCGCGTGGAGCCGCGGGCGCGGAGATCAAGACGCTCGAAAAACCGACGCTGCCGGCGTGGGCCGTGAATCAGGTGTACTGGCACGACCGGGCGGTGTGGGACGCGCTGATTCGCACGTCACTGGAGGTCCGTCGCGCGCACGTGGAGGTCATCTCCGGGCGCACCGCGGACGTGGCCGGCGCGGAGCGGTCACACGCCGAGGCGATGAAGGCCGCGGTGGCGGCCGCGCGCACGCACTGCACGGAGGCTGGTGAAAAGGCCACACCCGCCACCATCGAGGCCATCACCGACACGTTCCAGGCCCTTCCGTCCGAGGACGCCCCCGGGCGGCTGGTCAAACCCCTCAAGCCGCTGGGGTTCGGGGCGCTGATGCAGCTGGGGATTGAGGTCCAGGGTCCACAGGGTCCACAGGGTCCACAGGGTGCACAGGGTCCAGGGTCCAGGGTCCGGGAGCGCAAGGCGGCGGAGAAGGCGCTCAGGGCGGCCGAGAGTGCCGAGGCGAAGGCGGAAGCCGCGCTGGACGAGGCACGGAAGGCCGCCGCGGCCGCGGAGCGCGAGCTCGAACGGCTCCGCGACAAGCTGGTGTTCGTGGAGAAGCAGCGCGCCGATGCGGCGGAGCTGGTCCGCCAGCGTGAACGAGAGCTGCGCGACGCGTCGAACGCCCGTGTGCAGGCGGCCCAGGCGCTGGCGGCTTCCGCCCCGTAGTACGCTGAACCGCGATGCTGCGCCTCACACTGGCCGCCCTCGTCCTGGTCGCTCTGCCGGCCGCCGCGTCCGCCCAGGGCACCGCGCCTCCGCTGTCCGTCGAGCCGCTGCCGTGGGTGGTCGTGGACGCGCGCGGCGGCTGGCCCGCCCTCGGCGACGATGCCCTGACCGCCGCCGATCTGGGTGTCAACGCCGTCGACATGCCGAAGCGGGCGCTCACCGGCGTCGTGGCCGTACACGCCTATCCGCTGCGCCGCGGCTTCTGGAAAGTCGGCGTGGGCGCCGAGATGCTGGTCGGGCGCGGGCGCTACCAGCGGAAGACCGCCGACGGCGAACCGGTGGGCGAGGAAATCACGCGCAGGCTGGAATCGGTGAGCTGGCAGGTGTCGCTCAATTTCGGGCGAGGCCGAGGCTGGAGTTATGTCACGGCCGGGTCGGGACGGTTCGCCTTTGACTCGTTTGCCGGGCCCGGCCCCGGAGACGGTCCCAGCCGCACGACGCTGAATGCCGGGGCCGGCGCCCGCTGGTTTAAGTGGCGCCACATCGGCCTGAACGCCGACCTGCGGTTCTACCTGACCAAGGCGGCCGACCGGGGCACCGTGTCCGCCGCCCGTGGCAGCCAGCGCATCGTGCTGATTTCCGCAGGGGTCACGCTGAAATAGGGTCCACAAGGGCTGCAGGGGCCTCCCGGGTATAATCAGAAGGTTTGAAAGGACTTCGCATTTGAGCAAGGACGATCTGATTGATGTCCAGGGCACCGTGGTCGCCGTCCACAGCGGCGGGCTGTATCGGGTGCAGGTGGATTCGGGGCACGAGGTACTGGCCCAGTTGAGCGGCCGCATGCGGCGCTTCCGCATCAAGGTGGTGCCGGGCGACCGCGTCACCGTCGGTGTCTCCCCCTACGATCCGGTCCGGGGCATCATCACGTTCCGGGCACGGTAGGCACGACACGTTGACCACCCCAGCAGACACCCCGAAACCCAGACGACGGCGCCGGCGCACAGGAGGCGGAGGCGGCGGCCCACGACCGGCCGCGCGCGCCGGCAAGTCGGCCACGCCGCAATCGGCGTCGACGACCCGCGAATCGGTCCCCTTCGATCCCGCCCCGCTCCCCTTCACCTCGCTCATCACCGAACCGGCCATGCTCGACGCGCTCGCGCAGCGCGGCTTCAAGCAGACCACGCCGATTCAGAGCGCGGTGCTGCCCTACGCGCTCAAAGGGCACGACATCATCGGCTGCGCGGAAACCGGCACGGGCAAGACGGCCGCGTACCTGCTGCCGATCCTCTCGAAGCTGATGGCCGCCGGGCACACGGATTCCCACGCGCACACGCGCGCGCTGGTCCTGGCGCCCACACGCGAACTGGCCACGCAGATCGACGATGAGATTCAGGGGTTCGCGTACCACGCCCCGGTCGCCTCGGTGGCCGTCTACGGCGGCGTCCCCATGGAGCCGCAGGAGCGCGCCCTCAAAGCCAACGTCGACATCGTCGTCGCCACGCCGGGGCGGCTGCTCGACCACATGCGCAGCAAGGTGGGCGACTTCTCGCGCCTCGAAGTGCTGGTGCTCGATGAAGCCGACCGCATGATGGACATGGGCTTCTGGCCCGACGTGCGCAAGATTGCCGAGATGATGCCGCCCTCCGCCAACCGGCAGACGATGCTGTTTTCGGCGACGATGCCGGAAGAAGTGATGCGGTTTGCGGATGAGCTGGCGCCCAACTCGGTGTTCATCCAGGTGGGGTCGCGGCGGGGTCCGGCGCAGACCATCACCCACGAAGCGCGGCTGGTGCACGCGCGCGACAAGGCCGAAGTGCTGGCCAAGGAACTGCGTCGCGAACACGGCACGGCGATCGTGTTCGTGAACACGAAGATCGGCTGCGACCGTCTCGCGCGCACGCTGCAGCGCTCGGGCCTGCGCGCGGCCGCGGTGCACGCCGACCGGCCGCAGAAGGAGCGCACGCAGACGATCGAGGCGTTCCGCGCGGGCCGCGTCAAGGTGCTGGTGGCGACCGACGTCGCCGCCCGCGGCCTCGACATCGACGACGTGGCGCTGGTGGTCAACTACGAGGTGCCGCGATCGATGGACACGTACGTCCACCGCGTGGGCCGGACGGGCCGCAAGGACATGGCCGGCCACGCGCTGACGCTGGCCGACGACCACGAGCGGTCCTACCTCGACTCCATCGACAAGGCCTTCGGGCTGAAACTGTTCGAATAACGCGGGCTCAGCGGACCCGATACGGGCGATCGAGCTCGTCGATCCGATTCCGGCCCAGCACGTCGACCGCGGCGATCAGCTGGTCGTCGGTTGGATTCGTGTACTTGGCGCGAAGGGCCTCGGCCACCGGCTCAAGGCGCGAATCCAGCAGCGGCGTCTCCTGCCTCAGACGCTCCCGATACCGAACGGCCACATAAACTTCGATCGCCCCACGCTCGGCGTCGGTCAGTGTGTCATTGACCAGCAGTTCCTGAAGGCAGTTGTAGAGGGCGAATTCGTGGTAGCCAACGCCACGGTCTCCGACCCTGGCCACACGCGCGGCCTCGCCGGCCGCCCGCACGGCGCGAATTTCCAACTGCGCGCCAAACCCGGCAACCAGCGTAACGGCCGCAACCGCCGGCATGAGCCACCTCGGTCGACGCGCGGATCCCCGCTCGTAGCCAGTCAGGCCGTCAAGAGCACTGGCCAGGGCGATGCTGCCGATGGCGGACGTCCACCGGCACCGTCCCGATCGGCAGGTCGAAGGCCAGGCGCCCCTGCGAGGCGCTGCCGAGTGCGCCTTCGACC
>CAYYFE010000014.1:0-84682 GCA_964471115.1 uncultured Solibacteraceae bacterium | reverse complement strand
CGCCCGCCGCGGCGCCCGCGGCGCTGGCCGTCGCCGCGCCGGCGGCCGTCCCGGCGCCGGCCGCGCCGGTCGACGATGCCACGCTGCACTTCATCAAGGCCCCGATCGTGGGCACGTTGTACCGGGCGCCCGAACCGGGCGCGCGACCCTTCGCCGAGGTCGGCACCAAGGTGAAAAAGGGCCAGGTGCTCTGCATCATCGAAGCGATGAAGCTGATGAACGAAATCGAGTCGGACGCCGACGGGGAAGTCACGGCCGCGTACGTCGAAAACGGCCTGCCCGTGCAGTTCGGTGACCGGTTGTTCGCCATCAAGGTGTCCTGATGTTCAAGAAGATCCTGATCGCCAACCGTGGGGAAATCGCGCTGCGCGTGATCTGCGCGGCGCGCGAGATGGGCATCAAGACGGTGGCGGTCTACTCGGAGGCCGACCAGCATTCGCTGCACGTGCGGTTCGCCGACGAGGACGTCTGCATCGGCCCGGCCCGCAGCGCCGACAGTTATCTCAACGTGCCCGCGATCATCAGCGCGGCCGAGATCACCGGCGCCGACGCGATTCACCCCGGGTACGGATTCCTCTCCGAAAGCGCGTACCTCGCGGAGGTGTGTGAGGCGTGCCACATCAAGTTCATCGGCCCGAGCCCTGACGTCATCCGGCTGCTGGGCGACAAGGCCCGCGCGCGACGCGCCATGAAGAAGGCCGGCGTGCCGATTCTGCCGGGCAGCGACGGGCCGGTGGCCGGCGAGGAGCAGGCCATCAAGATCGGCAAGGAACTGGGCCTGCCGCTCATCATCAAGGCCGTGGCCGGCGGCGGCGGCCGCGGCATGCGCATCGTCCGCAGCCAGGAGGAACTGCCCAAGCTGGTGAAGACGGCGATGCGGGAGGCCGAGGCCGCGTTCGGCGTGGGCGACGTGTACCTCGAGCGGTACGTCGAGGCGCCCCGGCACATCGAGGTGCAGGTGATGGGCGACCATCACGGCAACGTCGTGCACCTGGGCGAGCGTGAGTGCTCGGTGCAGCGGCGGCATCAGAAACTCGTCGAGGAGGCGCCGTCCGCGGTGCTGACCGACAAGCAGCGCCGCAAGCTGGGCCAGACCGTCGTGGATGCGGCCAAGGCCGTGCAGTACGCCAACGCCGGCACGTTCGAGTTCCTGCTCGACGCGCAGAACAACTTCTACTTCCTGGAAGTGAACACGCGCCTGCAGGTCGAACACCCGGTGACCGAGTTCATCACCGGCATCGACATCGTCAAGGAACAGATCAAGGTGGCGGCCGGCGAGAAGTTGTCGGTGCGCCAGAGCGACATCGAGTTCCGCGGCCACGCGCTCGAGTGCCGGATCAACGCCGAGGATCCCGACACGTTTGCGCCCAGCCCCGGGCTCATCACCGCGTTCAGCGTGCCGGGCGGGCCGGGCGTGCGCATCGATACGTTCGCGCATTCCGACTGCACGGTGTCGCCGTATTACGACTCACTCATCGCGAAGATCATCACCTACGGCCGCGACCGCCAGGAGGCGATCGCCCGCATGCGGCGCACGCTGGAGATGACGGTCGTCCAGGGCATCAAGACGTCCATTCCGCTGCAGCTGCGGATCATCAACGATCCCGACTTCCAGGCGGCCCGCATCAACACGGCGTTCATGGACCGCTTCATGCCGCCGGCCAAGCCCGAGAAGAAGTCGCTCGCGGAGAGCGCGTAGCCATCTCGCCAGCCGCGCGCCTCTACGCCATTCTTGACGTCGACCTGATCTCGGCGCGCGGGTGGGCGCCGCTCGACGTGGCCGACGCCTGGCTGGAGGCCGGCGTCCGCCTGATCCAGCTTCGTGCCAAGTCACGACGATCCGGACCGCTGCAGCAGCTGGCTGATGCCCTCGTGGCACGCGCCCACGCCGCCGGCGCGCTGGTCCTCATCAACGACCGCGCCGACATCGCGGCCCTCAGCGGTGCGGACGGCGTGCACGTGGGGCAGGACGACCTGTCGCCGGCCGCGGTGCGGACCGTCGCCGGCCAGGCCGCGATCGTCGGACTGTCGACACATACCGATGCGCAGGTGGCCGAGGCGTTGGGCCAGCCGGTGTCCTACATCGCCATCGGTCCGGTCTTCGGCACACGCACGAAAGACACCGGCTACGATGCGGTCGGCCTCGCGCAGGTGCGGCGCGCCGCGCAGGCCGTCCACGCCGCCGGCGTGCCGCTGGTGGCCATCGGCGGCATCACGCGACAGAACGCCGGGAGCGTGCTCGACGCCGGCGCGGATGCCGTGGCGGTCATCAGCGACCTGCTGCCGGAGTCCGCTGACGCGGTGCGCGCCCGGGCGGCCGAGTGGGTCGGCCTGCTGCGGGATGGGGTAGACTCCTCGGCGTGAGACGGATTCTGGCCGCGTGGCTGCTGGCGCTTGCCGCCAGTCCGCTGACCGCGCCGTTTTCCATCCAGGATCCTGTTGAACTGTTCGGCGGCGTCGGCACACACGCCTCGGCCAAGAAGGGCGTCGATGACCTGAGCGCCGCCGCCAGTCCGGCCGTCCACACCCCGGTGCCGGGGGCCGACTGGTGTCTGCCCGGCGACGCGCGCCTTCCCGTTCCCGCCTTCGTCCGTCCCCACCTCTCCCTGCCGCTGCGAATCTGACCCTCCGTCCGGGTGTGACACCCGGCACGTCTGTGGGTGGACTTGTCAGACAGGGAGGAGTCTATGGGAGACGGTGTTGCCGGCGTGGGCCGGCTCACCCCCGTGCAATGGCTGATCTGTGCGATCGCTGCGCTGGGGTTTGCGTTTGATATCTACGAAATTCTCGTGCTGCCGCTGGTCATCCGGCCGGCCCTGCTCGAGCTGGTGAATGCGGCGCCCGGCACGCCGGAGTACGCGTACTGGTTCGGGCTGGTGTTCTGGATTCCGGCCATCGCCGGCGGCGTCTTCGGGTTGCTCGGCGGATACCTGACGGACCGCTACGGCCGCCGCCGGGTGTTGACCTACAGCATCCTGCTGTACGCGTTTTCGGCCCTGGCGGCCGGGTTCAGCACGACCATCTGGCAGTTCCTGTTCTTCCGCTGCACCACGTTCATCGGGGTGTGCGTGGAGTTCGTGGCGGCCATCGCGTGGCTGGCGGAGTTGTTCCCTGAGCCGAAGCGCCGCGAGAAGGTGCTGGGCTACACCCAGGCGTTTTCCTCGCTCGGCGGCCTGATGGTGACCGGCGTGTTCGCGCTCGCCAACGCGTACGCCTCGTCGCTGCCGGCCATTCACGGGGACCACGATGTGTGGCGGTACACGTTGATCTCCGGCGTGATTCCGGCCTTGCCGCTGATCCTCATCCGGCCGTTCCTGCCCGAGTCACCAGCGTGGGCCGCCAAAAAAGCCGCCGGCACGCTGCGGCGGCCGCGGCTGGCCGAGATCTTCAGCCCGCAGCTGCGCCGGACCACCATCATCACCACGCTCATGTTTGCGTGCGCGTATGGCGCGGCGTTCGGCGCCATCCAGCAGGCGCCCAGCATCGTGCCCGGGTTGCCCGAGGTTCAGGGGCTGACGCCGCAGGCGCGCACCGCGGCGATTGCCTCGGTCCAGGCCCACCAGGAAGTCGGCGGGCTGATCGGACGATTCGTCCTCGCGCTGCTGGCCGTGGCCATCGTCAGCCGCCGCACGCTGGTCCGCGTGTTTCAGATCCCGGGGCTGATCCTCGTGCCGCTCGTGTTCCTGTTTCCGGCCCGCGACAACCTCGAGCTGTTCAAGTGGGGCATGTTCGTGGCCGGGTTCTTCACCGTGGCGCAGTTCAGCTTCTGGGGCAACTACCTGCCGCGCGTGTATCCGATGCATCTGCGCGGGACCGGCGAGGGGTTCGCGGCCAACATCGGCGGGCGGGTGCTCGGCACGTCGTTCGCCTTCGTGACGGCGTCGATTCTGGCGCCCATGATGAGCGGTCCGCAGCCGCTGCAACTGGCCAAGGCCGCCACGATCGTGGTCGCGTTCGTGTACGCGGCCGGCCTGACGCTGAGTTTCTTGCTGCCCGAACCGCCCAGGGAAGACCTTCCGGAGTAGGTGATGCGCGCACTCTATCTCGTCATTCCGATCCTGGCGGTGCTGGTCATCGCCTACCGCTACTACAGCGCGTTCATCGCCGCGAAGGTGATGGCGCTCGACGACACGCGCACGACGCCGGCGCATCTGAAAAACGACGGCCACAACTACCACCCGACGCCCCGGTGGGTGCTGTTCGGCCACCACTTCGCGGCGATCACCGGCGCGGGCCCGCTCATCGGGCCGGTGCTGGCGGCGCAGTTCGGGTATGCGCCGGGCCTGCTGTGGATCGTCGCCGGTGTCTGTCTCGCCGGCGCCGTTCACGACATGATCATTCTCTGGGCGTCCACCCGCCGCGGCGGCGCCTCGCTCGCCGAAATCGCGCGGCAGGAGATCGGGCCGGTCGCCGGGTTCACGGCGGCGCTCGCCATTCTGTTCATCGTGGTGATTGCCCTGGCCGGCCTGGGCCTGGCGGTCGTCAACGCCCTGCGTGAGTCGGCCTGGGGTGTGTTCGCGATCGGCGTGACCATTCCGCTGGCGCTGTTCATGAGCTTCTACATGTACCGGCTGCGGCCCGGCAAGGTGGGCGAGGCCACCGTCATCGGCGTCGTCGGCCTGCTGCTGGCGGTGATCTTCGGCAAGACCGTCACCGCGACCTGGCTGGGCTCGGTCCTCACGCTCACACAGGGACAACTGGTGCTCGCGTTGGCCGTGTACGGATTCGCCGCCTCGGTGCTGCCCGTGTGGATGCTGCTGGCACCGCGGGACTACCTGAGTTCGTTCATGAAGATTGGCACCATCGCGTTCCTCGTGATCGGCGTGATCATCGTCAACCCCGAGCTGAAGATGCCGGCCTTCAGCGACTACACCGGCGGCGGGGGGCCCATCGTGCCCGGCCCGCTGTTTCCGTTTGCGTTCATCACCATCGCCTGTGGCGCGATCTCGGGATTCCACTCGCTCATTTCGTCGGGCACGACACCCAAGATGGTGTGGCGGGAGTCGGACATCCGGCCAATCGGGTACGGCTCGATGTTGATGGAAGGCCTGGTCGCCGTGATGGCCATCGTGGCCGCGTCGGCGATGCACCCCGGAGACTACTTCGCGATCAACACCGCGCCCGCCGTCTTCGACAGCCTCAATCAGCCGGTGGTCAATCTCCCCGAGCTGGAAGCCGCGGTCGGGGAGGAAGTGGCCGGGCGCACGGGCGGCGCGGTGTCGCTGGCCGTCGGCATGGCGCAGATCTTCGCGTCCCTGCCGGGGATGCGCCACCTGATGGACTACTGGTACCACTTCGCGATCATGTTCGAGGCGTTGTTCATCCTGACGACCATCGACGCCGGTACCCGTGTAGGCCGATTCCTGGTCGGGGAGTTCCTCGGCCGTTTCGTGCCGAAGATGGGCGAACACCACTGGGCGCCCGGCGCCTGGATCAGCACGGGGCTGGTGGTGTCGGCCTGGGCGGTGTTCATCTGGTCGGGCAACATCAGCACCATCTGGCCCATGTTCGGCATCGCCAACCAGTTGCTGGCCACGATCGCCCTGGCGGTGGGCACCACCTGCATCATCGCGGCAGGGCGACGGAAGTACGCCTGGGTCACAGCGGTCCCGATGGCGTTTCTCGCCACCAGCACGCTTTCGGCCGGCGTTCTCAGCGTGAAGAACAACTTCTGGCCGATGGCCACCGGTCCCAACACGTCGCTGCACCTGCAGGGGTATCTGCTCTCTGGGCTGAGTGTGTTGATGATGGTCTGCGTCGTCATCATCGGCGTGGCCGCGATTCGCCGCTGGCTGATCGGACCGGCACCGTCGTCGGTGGCCTGAATCGACGCGATACACTGAGGCCCATCAGGGGGCTCTTGTGGTGTGCTCGATTCCGGACCATCCCGCCGCGCGGTCGATTGAGATGCTGAACCGCTGCCTCGATCACATCGGGCAGTCACCGGTGGACGCCGGCGTACTGGCGCTCATCGTGCGCCGGCCACAGGTGGATGCGCGTGAGGTGCTGGCTGAGGGCCTGCTCACGCTGGACGAGGGACTGGCCGGCGACAGTTGGCGTGTGCGGCGCAGCTCGCGCACGGCTGACGGCTCGCCGCATCCCGACATGCAACTCAACCTGATGAACGCCCGCGTGATCGAGGCCATTGCCGGGCCGGTCACCCGCTGGTCCCTGGCGGGGGATCAGCTGTTTGTCGACCTCGACCTGAGCCAGGCGAACCTGCCGCCGGGGACACGGTTGCGGATCGGAGACGCCGAGGTGGAAGTGACCAGTCAGCCGCACACCGGCTGCGGCAAGTTCTCCGCGCGGTTCGGACTGGAGGCCTTGAAGTGGGTGAACTCGCCCGAGGGCCGGCGGCTGGGACTGCGCGGCATCAACGCGAAGGTCGTGACTGCCGGCCGCATCCGCCAGGGGGATGTCGTCCGCAAGCTGCGGTCCTGATCCTCAGCCCTTGGTGCCGCCGCGCAGCGAGTCAGACCGTCAGGCCCCCTGCCCGATGCGCATGCCGTAGAACGATCGCCAGACGAAGTAGGCCGAGACGGCGAAAAATGCCAGCGCCAGCGAGGTGGTCAGACCGGACCCCTGCGTGGCGGTCAACTGCACGGCCAGCTCGACCGCCAGCAGCCCGAACAGCGTCGTGAACTTGATCACCGGGTTCATCGCGACCGACGAGGTGTCCTTGAACGGGTCGCCCACCGTGTCGCCGACGACGGACGCGTCGTGCAGCGGCGTGCCCTTGGCCTTCAGTTCCACCTCGACAATCTTCTTCGCGTTGTCCCACGCGCCGCCAGCGTTGGCCATGAAGATCGCCTGGAAGAGGCCGAACAGCGCGATGGAGACCAGATAGCCGATGAAGAAAAACGGCTCGACGAACGCAAACGACAACGTGCCGAAAAAGACGGCCAGGAAGATGTTGAACATGCCCTTCTGCGCATACTGCGTGCAGATCTCCACCACCTTCTTGGAGTCGGCCACGGAGGCCTTGGTCGTGCCCTCCAGCTTGATGTTGGCCTTGATGAACTCGACCGCGCGGTAGGCGCCGGTGGTGACCGCCTGGGTCGACGCGCCGGTGAACCAGTAGATCATCGCGCCGCCCATGATGAGGCCGAGGAAAAACGGCGGGTGGAGGATCGACAGGTAGCGGAGGTATTCCGGCTGCAGGCCCGCCGTCAGCGCCACGATGATCGAGAAGATCATCGTCGTGGCGCCGACCACGGCGGTGCCGATGAGCACGGGTTTGGCCGTCGCCTTGAACGTGTTGCCCGCGCCGTCGTTCTCCTCGAGGTTGTGTTTGGCGCGCTCGAAGTCGGGCGAGAACCCGTAGTCCGTCTTCAGACTGTCCTTGATCCCCGGAATCGTCTCGATCGTTGACAACTCGTAGACCGACTGCGCGTTGTCGGTGACCGGGCCGTAGGAGTCGACGGCGATGGTGACCGGCCCCATGCCGAGGAAGCCAAACGCCACCAGGCCGAAGGCGAAGATGGCCGGGGCCAGCATGCCGATGTCGGCCAGGCCGAAGTTGCTGACGTAGTACGCGGCCGCCATCAGCAACAGCATGGCCAGGCCCAGCCAGTAGGCCGAGAAGTTGCCGGCGACGAAGCCCGACAGGATGTTGAGCGACGGTCCGCCCTCCTTCGAGGAGGTCACGACCTCACGCACGTGCGCCGACTCGGTCGAGGTGAAGACCTTGACCAGCTCCGGAATGATCGCGCCGGCCAGCGTGCCGCACGTGATGATGGTCGACAGTTTCCACCACAGCGTCGTGTCGCCCGCGAGGTTCGGAATGAGCACGTACGACGCGGCGTACGTGAGGGCCACGGACACGAACGACGTCAGCCACACCAGCCGGGTGAGGGGCGCCTCGTAGTTCATGCGGTCGGCGTCGCGGTACTGCGCCTTCGCCCACGCCTCGTTGATGAGATACGACGCACCCGAGGCCAGCACCATCACGATCCGCATCATGAAGATCCAGACGAGCAGCTGGACCTGCACCTCGACGTTGCTGACCGCGAGCAGGATGAACGAGATCAGCGCCACGCCGGTGACGCCGTAGGTCTCGAAGCCGTCGGCCGACGGGCCCACCGAGTCGCCCGCGTTGTCGCCCGTGCAGTCGGCGATGACCCCGGGGTTGCGCGCATCGTCCTCCTTGATCTTGAAGACGATCTTCATCAGATCGGCGCCGATGTCGGCAATCTTGGTGAAGATGCCGCCCGCGATGCGCAGCGCCGCGGCCCCCAGCGACTCGCCGATGGCGAAGCCGATGAAACACGCGCCGGCATAGTCGCCCGGGATGAACAGGAGGATCACCAGCATCAGCAGCAGCTCGACGCTGATGAGCATCATGCCGATGCTCATGCCCGCCTGCAGCGGGATGGCGTAACACGGGAACGGTTTGCCCTTGAGGCTGGCAAACGCCGTGCGGGAGTTGGCGAAGGTGTTCACCCGGATCCCGAACCACGCCACGCCGTAGCTGCCGGCGATGCCGATGAGCGAGAACAGCAGGATGATGCCGACCTTGAGCAGCGAGAAGTGCTGCAGGACCCCGAAGTAGAACGCGATGATGACGCCGATGAAGATCTCCAGGATCAGCAGGAACTTGCCTTGCTGGAGCAGGTAGGTCTTGCACGTTTCGTAGATGAGTTCGGATACCTCCAGCATGGACTGGTGCACCGGCAGGCGCTGCAGATGCCGGTAGATGACCAGGCCGAACAGCAGGCCCAGCGCCGACACCAGCAGGCCAGCCATCAACAGGCTGCGCCCGTCAATGCCCTGGAAACTCACCTGCGACAGGTCGGGCAGGACCAGATTGGCTTCGCCGCCGCCATGCGGGGCCGGGGGCGCGGGCTGAGCGTGGAGGGGAGAACCGAGGGAAAGAAGGACGAGGAAGACGACCGACACAAGAACCCGATGACCCAAGGGACACGCATCCTTTGTGCCCGCCAGACGCGATGGGGGCGGGCGTCATGATGCGCGAAAACGCCGCCGGAATCCACACGGAATTCCGGCGGCGTGTGGTGGGGTCAGTCGGCGACGCGGGCGCCCGTCGTCGGGTGGGTGACGGCGAATTCCTTGCCGCCGTTGGTGAAGTAGTCCACCGTGATCTTCTTCACCACGGGGATGAGCAGGAAGAGGCCAATCAGGTTCGGGAAGGCCATGAAACCGTTGAGCAGCGTGCCGATCGCCCAGACCAGGGGCACCGACACCACCGCGCCCACCATGATCAATGCGACGAACAGCACCCGGTAGACCTTCGTGTACGCCGACCCGAAGATGTACTCGAAGCACTTTTCGCCGTAGTAGCACCAGCCGATCAGTGTCGAGAAGCCGAACAGGAACGAGCAGATGGCGACGATGATGGTGGCGAACGGAATCGTGGTGCTCATGGCCGCCGCCGTCAGGTCGCCCGAGGCCTTCTGGTAGGCCGGATCCATCCACAGCCCCGATTCGAGGATCACGAACGCCGTCATCGAGCAGACGATGATCGTGTCGATGAACACCTCGAACACCCCGACCACGCCCTGTTCGGCCGGGTGTTTGACGTCCGCGATGCCGTGCGCCATCGGCGCGCTGCCCAGGCCGGCTTCGTTCGAGAGGACCCCGCGGCTGACGCCGGCGGCGATGGACTGCGCCACGGTGGCGCCGGCAAAACCGCCGACCGCCGCCGTCGGCGTGAACGCCTCGGCGAAGATCAAGCCGAACACGTGGGGCAGCTTGTCGGCGTTGATCAGGATGAACGCGAGGGCCGAGACCACGTAGAGCACGATCATGGAGGGCACCATCAGCTCGGCGACGTTGGCAATGCGTTTGATGCCGCCCAGCAACACCAGGCCCACGCACACGGTGATGATGATGCCGGGGACCCACAGGTCGAGCGTCACACCCGTGCTGACGCGCACCGCCTCCACGAACGTGCGCGCCACGGTGTTCGACTGCGCCATGTTGCCCGTGCCGAACATGGCCGTCGCCACGCCGAAGAACGCGAACATCCACGCCAGGGACTTGCCCAGGCTGCTGCCGCCCAGGCCGCGCGTGATGTAGTACATCGGGCCGGCCGCCAGTTCGCCGCTTTCGCGGGTCACGCGATAGTGGACGCCCAGCACCGCCTCGGCGTACTTCGTCGCCATGCCGACCGTGGCGCACACCCACATCCAGAACACGGCGCCGGGGCCTCCGATGAGGATGGCCGTGGCCACCCCGCCGATGTTGCCGTTGCCGACCGTGGCGGCCAGCGCGGTGGAGAGCGCCTGGAACGGCGTGATGGACTTGCCGCCCTTGCCCTTCGAAAACGCGCCCGCGAACACCATGCGGAACGCCACGGGGAACCGCCGGATCTGGACGAACCCCGTGGCGATCGTGATGAGGCCGCCGACGATCACCAGGATGAGCGGCATGGCGAACGGTTGCCAGACGAAGCTGTCAATCGCGCCAATCTGTTCGGTCAGTTGAGTCAAGTCCATGCGTCAGTGTGTCCTTCTGAAAAGCGCCGGGCCGTCCGTCAGCCCAGCAGGTCAAGCGCCGTGAAAACGATGATCATGAAGATGGCCGCCGGACAGACCCACCGGATCAGAAAACCCCAGAGGGCCGCGCCCGGCATGCGGCCGCCGGTGTTGAGTTCTTCGAGCGCCTTGTCGATCCGCCAGACGTGGCCTACGAAGATCGCGAGCAGGAACCCGCCAATCGGCAGCGCGAAGTCGTTCCACACCACCGCCATCAGGCTCAGGAAGTCCATGCCCACGCCCGGCAGGCTGGAGAACCAGGCCGACGCGCCGTTGCCGAGCACCGACGGAATCGCCAGGACGAACGTGACCGACGCCAGCGCCAGCACCGCCGTGCGCCGCGTCCATCCCCGCGAGTCGATGAGGTAGGAGGTCGGCACTTCGAGCAGCGAGATGGTCGACGTGATCGCGGCCATCAGCAGCATCACGAAAAACGCCGCCCCCACCAGGTGGCCGCCCGGCATGGTGGCGAACAGTTGCGGAAGCACCACGAAGATCAGGCCGGGCCCGCTGCTGTTCGGATCGAACCCGGCCAGGCTGAAGCCGGCCGGGAAGATGATGAGGCCCGCCGTCAGGGCCACCAGCGTGTCGATACACGTCACCCACAGCGCCGCCTGGGCGATGTTCTCCTTCTTCGACAGGTAGCTGCCGTAGGTGATCATCGCGCCCATGCCGAGGCTGAGCGAAAAAAACGCCTGGCCCAGCGCCGTGTTGAACGTCCGGATGTCGAACACCTTCGAGAAGTCCGGATTCAGGTAGTACGACAGCCCCGTTGACGCGCCGGGCAGGGTGACCGCGCGAATGGCCAGCAGCCCCAGGATGATCAGGAGCAGCGGCATGAGCGCCTTGGTCATGCGCTCGATGCCATCCTTGACGCCGCCCAGAATCGTCACCGCGGTGACGGCCAGCACCACGAAGGTGAGCCCCAGATTGAGCGGGGCGTTGCCGACAAACTGGGTGAAAAAGGCCCCGGTGGCGGCCGAATCCCCTGAAACGCCCCCGGTGCCCGCGTAGTAGATGTAGGCGATGGTCCACCCGGCGATGACCGAGTAGAACGACAGGATGCCGACGCCCGCCAGCACGCCCAGCGCGCCGGTCAGCCACCACCGGCTGCCCGGCCTCAGCAGGGCGAAGGCGCCCACCGGGTCCTTGCCGGACTTTCGACCGACCGCCAGCTCCGCAATCATGATGGGCGCGCAGATCAGGAACACGCACACCAGGTACACGAGTACGAAGGCGGCGCCGCCGCCCTGGCCCACCTTGGTGGGGAAGCCCCAGATGTTGCCCAGGCCGACCGCCGACCCGGCTGCCGCCAGAATGAACCCAAACCTCGAGCCGAACGCGCCCCGCGCTCCCGTCATTGCTGCTCCCATCCCTCACTTGTGAGAAGTTCAGGAATTCTACCCGTATAATGGCCGCGCCAGCGACTCAGGACACCTATGGACTCAAACCTTCTCAAGACCAAATCGATTGAGCAACTCGTCGGCGATGTGGAACACGGCACCAAGGCCCTCAAGCGCAGCCTGAGTGCCTGGGACCTGACGCTCCTCGGCATCGGCGCCATCATCGGCACCGGCATCTTCGTTCTCACCGGCACGGCGGCCGCCAACCAGGCCGGGCCGGCCATCATGATGTCCTACCTCGCCGCGGGCCTGGCCTGCGGCTTCGCGGCGCTCTGCTACGCGGAATTCGCCTCGATGATTCCCATCGCAGGCAGCGCCTACACCTACGCCTACGCCACGCTCGGCGAACTGGTCGCGTGGATGATCGGCTGGGACCTGATCCTCGAATACGCCGTCGGGTCGATGACGGTGGCCATCGGCTGGAGCGGCTACATGCAGAAGCTGCTGTCGGGCTTCGGCATCCACCTGCCGGCATGGATGTCCGCCGCGCCCGGCACGACCGACGCCGCCGGCAACTCCATCGGCGCGGTCATCAACCTGCCGGCCGTCCTCATCGTCCTGGCCATCACCTGGCTGCTCGTCATCGGCGTGCAGGCCACGGCCCGCGCCAACGCGATCATGGTGGCCATCAAGATGGTGGCGATCGTCTTCTTCATCGCCGCCGGCGCCACCTACGTGCGGCCCGAGAACTGGAGCCCGTTCTACGCCTACGGCTGGCAGGGCATGATGGCCGCGGCGGCCGTCGTCTTCTTCGCGTACATCGGCTTTGACGCCGTCTCGACGACGGCGGAAGAGGCCAAGAACCCGCAGCGCGACCTGCCCATCGGCATCCTGGCCTCCCTCATCGTCTGCACGCTGCTGTACCTGGCGGTGGCCGCGGTCCTCACGGGCATCGTGCCCGTGGTCGACTACAAGACCGACTCCAACTTCCTGAACGCGCCGGTCGCGTTTGCCCTGTCGCTCATCGGCCAGGATTGGGCCGCGTACCTCGTCTCGGCCGGCGCCGTGGCCGGCATCACGTCGGTGCTGCTCGTGATGCTGCTCAGCCAGCCCCGCATCTTCTTCGCGATGAGCCGCGACCGGCTGCTGCCCCCCGGCGCCAGCGTGGTGCATCCGAAGTACGGCACGCCGTACATCACGACGATCATCACCGGCGTCATCGTCGCGATCGTGGCCGGCTTCACGCAGATCCAGACCGTCGGTGAGATGACGAGCATCGGCACCCTGTTCGCGTTCGTCGTGGTGTGCGCGGCCGTGTTGATCCTGCGCAAGACGCGCCCGGACGCCAAGCGGTCGTTCAAGGTGCCGTTTGGTCCCGTGCTCCCCGTGCTCGGCATCGTCTCGTGTTTCTGGCTGATGCTCAGCCTGCCCGTCGTGACCTGGGTGCGGTTCCTCGTGTGGCTCGACCTGGGCCTCATCATCTACTGGGTCTACGGGCGCACCAACTCCGTGCTGGCCGACCCGAAGGAACGTGAACGCCGGACGATGATGCAGGCGGTGGCGAACTTCACGACCGCCTTCGGCGCGCTGGCGATCTTCAACGGTTTCGCGATGGCGGTGCTGGGCTTCTTCACCGAACTGGGCATCACCAACGAAACCACCGCCAAGTGGCATGAGATCGGCGTGAGCGCGCACCAGGCGGACATCTTCGGTCTGCAGGTGCTGGGCGTCTCCATCCTCGTGTTCCTCGTCGGCCGCGTCCTCGCCAAGGTCTCCGGCGAGAAGTAGTTCGATGAACGGCGCAGCGGTCGCCAAAGCGATTCGTGCGGAAGTCCGTCCGCGGGTGGAGGCGTTTGCCGCCACCCACGGGCGGGCGCCGGCGCTGCACATCGTGCTCGTCGGCGACGACCCCGCCTCCCACATCTACGTTCGCAACAAGGAGAAGGCCGGCACCGAGGCGGGGCTGACCGTGACCGTGCACCGGTTGGCGGCGACCTCATCGGCGGAGGACGTGCTGGCGCGGGTGCACGCGCTCAACGCGGACCCGGGGTGTGACGGCATTCTGGTCCAGGCCCCATTGCCCAGGGCGATCGGCAAACACGGCACCGAACGCGTCTTCGACGCGATCGACCCGCGCAAGGACGTCGACGGGTTCCATCCTCACAACGTCGGGCTGCTCGTGCAGGGCCGCGCGGCGCTCAAACCCTGCACGCCGTCGGGCGTCATCGAACTGCTCGATCGGCTCGGGCATCCGATCGCGGGCAAACACGCCGTCGTCATCGGCCGCAGTGAAATCGTCGGCAAGCCGATGGCGTTGTTGCTGCTGCAGCGCGACGCGACGGTCACGATCTGCCACTCGAAGACGCCGGATCTGGCGGGGATGTGCCGGCAGGCGGACATCCTCGTGGCCGCGATCGGCCGCGCCGGGTTCGTGACCACGGACTTCGTCAAACCCGGCGCCGTGGTGATCGACGTCGGCATCAACCGTGTGGACGCGCGCGATCAGATGGTGGCGCTCTTCGGCGAGGGACACCCGCGCGTCGCGGACTTCGAGGCGAAGGGCAGTGCCG
Source organism: uncultured Solibacteraceae bacterium (assembly GCA_964471115.1). GTDB lineage: Bacteria > Acidobacteriota > Vicinamibacteria > Vicinamibacterales > SCN-69-37 > SYFT01. The sequence goes on along the minus strand of CAYYFE010000014.1, from coordinate 70,273 downwards.
TCGTCGGCGACGTCCACCCGGCCGTTGCCGGCGTGGCGTCGGCCATGACTCCCGTACCCGGCGGCGTCGGCCCGCTGACCATCGCCATGTTGCTCAAGAACACGGTCACGGCCGCCGAAGAGCGAATGTCACAGCGAGGACTGTAGGGCTGAGAGGAAGGCGTGCGGGTGAACGCCGCCAGAGGCGGCGTGAAGGCGAGGAGCGTCCCTCGGGATGAACGACCGCCATCATCGCGTTCTGGTCGTTCAATCCCGAGGGACGCTCCTCGCCTCCAGGCCCGACGCAGTCGGGCCTTCACCCGCACGCACTCCCGCCAGGCATTCCTCCCAGCGCTCCAGTGCTCGTTGTGAGATCAGGCGTGTTGGAGGCTAGCCGCCCAGGCCTGTTTGGTATTGGCGTCGGTCTGCTCGAGCGTGCCTGACGTGTCGATGACGTAGTCGGCGCGGGCCACCTTGTCGGCCAGGGGCCACTGCGCGGCGATGCGCGCGCGGGCATCAGCCTCCGACAATCCGTTACGCGCCATGAGGCGGGCGAGCTGCTGATCGGGCCGGCAGGCGGCCACCAGCACCACGTCGAAGTCGCCCTCACGCCCGGTTTCAAAGAGAAGGGGAATGTCCGCCACGCCGGCGTTCCGGTCGAGGGTGTGGAACCACTCCGAGATCGCCTGGTACACGGCGGGATGGATGATGGCCTCCAGGTCGCGTCGCGCCTGGGCGTCGCGGAAGACGAGCCCCGCCATCGCCTCCCGATTGAGCGCGCCGTCAGGGCCGAGGATGGCGGGTCCGAAGCGCGCGACGACGTCCGCCAGCCCCGGTGTGCCTGGAGCGATGACGTCGCGGGCGACCTGGTCGGCGTCGATCGTCGGCACGCCGAGCGCGCGCAGGGCGGCGAGGCAGCGCGACTTGCCCGAGGCGATGCCGCCGGTCAGCGCGACGCGCCGCGGGCGGGCGTCAGGCATGGGTCTGGCCGGCCTCCGACTCGACGTCGCTGGCCGGCGTGATGCGCTCCTCGACGAACGTGTTCCATTCGTGGCACTGCGGGCACTGCCAGAGCAGGCCCGTGCTGCGATACCGGCAGCGCATGCACACGTGCGGATCGAGGTAGAACACGGACTGCCGCGTGGTGTTGATGTAGCGCGCGACCTGCTCACGAGGCAGATCCATCTCCGACAGCAGGGCCCAGATGGCCTGGTGGATGGCGATGGCGTGCGGGTTGTGTTCGAGCGCGCCGAACAGCAGTTCCAGCGCGCGTCCGGTGTCCCCCTGCGACGCGAAGTGGCGCGCCAGCGCGGCGCGCGCGCGCCATTCACGCGGCGCGGTCGAGGTCAGCCGTTCACACAGGGTGACGAAGCGCGCGGCGCGTCCCTGGCTGACGTACAACTTCTCGAGCCGTTCGAGCGGCAGGTAGGCGCGATCGGCAGACACGTCCACCGCCTGTTCCCAGATCGCCGCCGCGCCGGCCGCATCGCCCGAGGCCAGGCGGGCGTCGCCCAGGCTGAGGTAGGCGGGGATGACGCCGCGGTCGAGGTCGATGGCCGCCTGGAACCGCCGCGAGGCCTCCGCGTAGTCCTGCCGCCGCGCCGCCTCCAGCCCGAGTTCGTGTTCGAGGAAGGCCAGGATGGTGGCCGATCGCTTCTGCGCGCCCTCGCTGCCCACGGTGGCCAGCTTCCGCCGCGTCTCGTACGCCTCGAGCCACTGGTGCTGTTCCTCCTGCAGTTTCTCCAGATTGCTGAGCGCGGCCTCGTTGGCCGGATCCAGCTTGAGCACCTCGGAGAACGCCTCCGTCGCGCGATCGACGAACCCCGCCTGCCGGTAGTCGAGTCCGAGGCAGAGCAGGATGTTGGCGTGCTCCATCGGGTTGAGCCGCGGCCGCTGGAGCAGCGCCTGGTGCTCCTGCACGGCGCGGCCCACCTGCCCGCGTTCGCGGTACAGGTTCCCCAGCATCAGCCGCAGCTCAAAGGCGTCCGGGTCGAGGGCGAGCGCCGCCTCGAATTGTTCGATGGCGAGGTCCACGCGCCCGGCCACCAGGTAATTGAGCCCGACGATGAAGTGGGGCGTCTGGCGGATGCGCCGCCGATCGAGCCACTGGCCCTGGACGAGTTTGTAGCGTTCCCAGGCCTTGCCGCCGGCGATGCCGACCAGCAGCGCCGCGAGGACCGACAAGAGCAGGACGGGCGTCTCCATCAGCTGAGGTGGGCGCGCACGAGGGCGTCCCAGCGGCCACGGCCGCGAAGCACCAGTTCCAGCAGTTCCCGCACCGCGCCGCGGCCGGCCGGCGCGGCCGTCACGTAATGCACCTGCTGCCGCACGTCGTCGCAGGCGTCGGCCGGCGCCGCCGACAGGCCGACCCGTCGCAGCACCGGCAGATCGATCAAATCGTCGCCCATGTAGGCCACCTGTTCATCCTTGATGCCGCGCGCGGTGACCAGGTCCAGGTAGGCGGCGCGTTTGTCGGCCACGCCCTGCACCACGAGCGTGATGTTGAGTTCGGCGGCGCGGCGCGCCGTGGCCGCCGACGTGCGCCCGCTCAACAGACCCACCTCCAGCCCCGACCGCTGCGCCCAGACGATGGCCGCGCCGTCGCGGATCGAGAAGGACTTCAGTTCGTCGCCCGTGGCGGACACCGCGACCGTGCCGTCGGTGAGGACGCCGTCGACATCCAGCAGGACCAGCCGCAGGGTCCGCGCGCGCGCTTCGAACTGTTCGCGGGTGATCGTCATCAGATCATCTCGGTCCGCCACAGGTCGTGCAGGTGGACCACGCCCTCGGCCCGGCCGTCAGGGGTCACCACGATCACCGACGTGATCTTGCGTTCCTCCATCAGCCGCAGTGCCTCGACCGCCAGCACCGTGCGTGACAGGGTCACCGGGCGGGTGGTCATGATGTCGCCCGCGGTCTTCGACAACATCGCGGGGCCCTCGGTGAGGTGCCGGCGGAGGTCGCCGTCGGTCACGAGTCCCAGGAGCCGGCCGGCGTCGTCCACCACGCAGGTCATGCCCAGCCGCTTGTCGGTGATTTCGTGGATGACGTCGGGCATCGGCGTGTCGGGCCGGACCGCCGGCAGGGCCGCGCCGCCGTGCATCAGCGCCTCCACGCGCATCAGTTTCTTGCCCAGGCGTCCGCCGGGGTGCAGGCTGGCGAAGTCTTCCGCGCGGAACCCCTTGCGCCGCGACAGCGCCAGCGCGAGCGCATCCCCCAGCGCCAGCGACGCCGTGGTGCTGGCGGTCGGCGCCAGATTGAGCGGACAGGCCTCTTCCGCCACGTGGCAACTGAGCGACACGTCGGCAGCCTGGCCGAGTGTGGAGGCCGGATTGCCCGAGATGACGATCAGCGTCGCGCCGATGCGCCGGATCGCCTCGACCAGGCGCACCAGTTCCGCGGTTTCACCGCTGTGCGACAGCGCCAGCACGACGTCTTCCTTGCGCACCGCGCCGAGGTCGCCGTGGATGGCCTCGGCCGGGTGCAGGAAGAAGGCCGACGTGCCGGTCGACGACAACGTCGCCGCAATCTTGTGCGAGATGATGCCGGACTTGCCCATGCCGGTCACGATCACCCGGCCCTGGCAGTCGTGCAGCAGGTCGACGGCGCGGACGAACGACTCCGTCAGCTGGGGAATCAGCCCACGGATGGCGTCGGCCTCGGTTTCAAGGACCTGGCGGGCGATGTGCAGGGCGTCCTGCGATGGTGTGGTCACGGCTCGTTTGACCGTACCACAGCGTGGATGGCCACGAGCTGCCGGAGCAGCGGTTCCAGGTGGTCGAGTCGCAGGGCGTTCTGCGCGTCACTTTTCGCCCGGGACGGGTCTTCGTGGACTTCGAGGAAGACGCCATCCACGCCGGCGCCGACGCCGGCGCGCGCGAGCGGCGTGATGTATTGCGCGAGGCCGGCGGTCACGCCGTCCCCCCCGCCGGGCAGTTGCAGGCTGTGGGTCACGTCGAAGATGACGGGCACCCCCAGCTCGCGCATCATCGGGAAGCCGCGCATGTCGACCACGAGGTTGTTGTAGCCGAACGAGAATCCCCGTTCGGTCAGGCACACGCGGTCGTTGCCCGAGGCCTGCACCTTGCGAATGGCGTGCACCATGTCCTTCGGCGCCAGGAACTGGCCCTTCTTGATGTTGACCACCCGGCCCGTGCGCGCCGCGGCGACGATCAGGTCGGTCTGCCGCGAGAGGAACGCCGGAATCTGCAGGACGTCGGCCACCTCGGCCACCGGCGCGGCCTGTCCGGGCTCGTGAATGTCGGTGAGGATCGGCACGCCGAGCGCCGCCTTGACGCCGCGCAGGGCGGCCAGGCCGTCGGTCAGGCCCGGCCCGCGAAACGAGGTCACCGACGTGCGGTTGGCCTTGTCGAACGACGCCTTGAACACGTAGGGCACACCGACGCGCCGCGCAATGGCGGCGATCTCGCGCCCGAGGTCGATCACGTGGGTGGGGCTCTCAATGACACACGGGCCGGCTATCAGGACGAGATCGCGTCCCCCCAGCACCACGTCATCGGCAATGGTGATGTTCCTCAATCCTCAATCCTCAATCCACACAGTAGGCATGTAGGCATGTAGGAAGACCTTTTCTTCTTCTTTCTCGGCTTCTTGGATTTCTTGTTCTTCCAGTTCTTCCTACATGTCTACATGCCTACTGTGTGGACTATCGACGTGAGCCAATGGCGGTGACGTTGGTGGCCACACCCTGGCGCGCCATTTTCTGGCGGTAGGCCGCCTCGACGAAGCCGGCAAACAGCGGGTGCGGGCGCAGCGGCTTCGACTTGAACTCGGGGTGGAACTGGACGGCGACGAACCACGGGTGGCCGGGCAGTTCGACGATTTCGACGAACTTGCCGTCCAGTGATCGCCCCACGATCTTCAGTCCGCGTTCGGTCAGCGCCTTTTCGTACTGGCAGTTGAATTCGTACCGATGCCGGTGGCGTTCGTGGATGATTTCCTCGCCGTACAGCTTGAACGACAGGGAGTCGGGCGCCAGCCGGCAGGCGTAGCTGCCCAGCCGCATGGTGCCGCCCATGTCGTCGACGCCCAGCAGGTCGCGCAGCTTGTAGATGACCTTGTGCGGCGCGTCTTCGACCACTTCGGTCGAGTCGGCGTCGGTCAGGCCGGCCACGTGGCGCGCAAACTCGACGACGGCCCACTGGAAGCCGTAGCAGATGCCGAAGTAGGGGATGCGATGCGCGCGCGCGTAGTTGGCGGCCGCCATCATGCCGCGGCTTCCGCGATCGCCGAACCCCGGCCCCACCAGGATGCCGTTGGCATCCTCGAGCAGCTTCAGGCCTTCCGGCTGTTCCAGCGCCTCGGCTTCGACGTACTTGAGCGTGACCTTCAGCCGGTGGCGGAACCCGCCGTGATACAGCGCCTCGTTGATCGACTTGTACGAGTCTTCGTACTCCACGTACTTGCCGACGAAGTGAATGACGATGTCGTCCTGCGGCTGCTTCACGCGCTGGACCAGGTCGTGCCAGGCGTCCATGCGCGCCTCGGTCTTGGGCAGGTGCAGGCGCTGCAGCAGGATGCCGTCCAGGCCCTGTTCCGCCAGATTCAGCGGCACTTCGTAGATGCTCGACACGTCCTGCGCCGTGATGACGGCCTCTTCGTCGACGTCGCAGAAGAGCGCAATCTTGCCCTTCATGTCCGGGTCGAGGGGACGGTCCGTGCGGCAGAGGAGCACGTCGGGCTGGATGCCGATGGACCGCAGGTCGCGCACGCTGTGTTGCGTGGGCTTGGTCTTGAGTTCGTGCGCCGAGGCGATGTACGGCACCAGCGTCAGGTGGATGAACAGGGCGTTGTCGCGGCCCACATCCTGGCGGAACTGGCGAATGGCTTCCAGAAACGGCAGGCTCTCGATGTCGCCCACGGTGCCGCCGATTTCCACCAGCAGGACGTCGACGCCGGCCGCCGCCGACCGGATGCTGTCCTTGATCTCGTTGGTGATGTGCGGAATGACCTGCACCGTGCGGCCCAGGTAGTCGCCGCGCCGTTCCTTCTGGATGACCGAGGCGTAGATCTTGCCGGTCGTCCAGTTGTTGTTGCGCGTGGCCACCATGTTGGTGAACCGCTCGTAGTGGCCCAGGTCCAGGTCCGTCTCGGCGCCGTCGTCGGTCACGTAGACCTCGCCGTGCTGGAAGGGGCTCATCGTGCCCGGGTCGACGTTGATGTACGGGTCCATCTTCTGGAGCGCGACCTTGTACCCGTGGCCTTCGAGCAGGCAGCCGATCGACGCCGCGGCCAGTCCCTTGCCAAGCGACGAGACGACACCGCCGGTGACGAAGATGTACTTGACGGGACGAGACGGATCGGACGCAGACATCACCAGGTTACGCATGGGGGCTCACTTCCATCAGCTGGCGCACTCGCGCCAGGTCTTCGGGGGTATCCACCGACGGCGGCGCCGCGGCGACCGCCACGGTGCGCATCCGGTAGCCATGTTCAAGCGCGCGCAGTTGTTCGAGGCCTTCCGAGAGTTCCAACGGCGTGGGCGCCAGCGCGGCCAGCGCCAGCAGCGTCTCGCGCCGGTACACGTACAGGCCCAGATGCCGCCAGCGTGGCGCGGCGGGCCGGCCGGGCCGGCCGTACGGGATGGCCGCGCGCGAGAAGTACAGCGCATCGCCGGAGGCGGCCACCACGACCTTCACCACGTTGGGGTTGTCGGCGTCGGCGGGATCGAGCGGCGTCCGCAAGGTGCACAGCGGCAGCGACGGATCCTCGAGCAGCGGCGCGATGGCGGCATCCACGGCCGCCGGGTCGAGCAGGGGCTCGTCCCCCTGCAGATTCACGATGATGTCGGCGGCCAGGTATGCGGCGACCTCGGCCAGCCGATCGGTGCCCGACGGGTGGTCGGCGCGCGTCATCACGGCCGTGCCGCCCGCCGCGTCCACCGCCGCCGCAATCCGCTCATCGTCGGTCGCGACCAGCACGGCGTCGACCCTCCGGGCCTGCGTCGCGCGCGCGACGACGTGCGCGATCATCGGCTGACCGGCAATGGAGGCGAGGGGTTTTCCAGGGAGACGAGTGGCGTGGAATCTGGCCGGGATGATGGCAACGACCCGGCCCCGCACGGCAAGCCCAGCGGGAACGACAACTGGCACAACGAATCTTACACCGGATTTGACCGGCGGCCGCATTGCCGTTGTTACATCACGGTGCTACAGTGCCCCCGATCGAGCATGCCGCGCGTCACGTTGGCGTTGGTTCTGGGCACCGGACTGCTGGTGACGACCTGGGTGTCGGCGCCGGCCGCGCCGACGCCGGCGCCCGTGTACGTGTCCCCCGAAGAACTGACGCGGATTGAAGCGCTGGCGCCGCTGGCCGACGAAGTCGAGCAGGAAGCCGCGCAGTTGCAGGCGCGCCTGCGGGCGTCGGTCGAGCCGCCGCAGCCGCGGCGTGATCCCTTCCATTTCGGCGCGCGACGCGACACCGTGCCGGCGCCGCGCGTGGACACGTCGGTGCCCGAGCGCGTGGAGACCGCGGCGCCCGCGCCGGCCGTACTCTGGCCGGTGCTGGCCGGCATTGTCGAGGAGTCCGCGGCCGAGCCGCGCCACACCGCCGTGCTTGGCTGGGGTGATGCGCTCGAGTTCCTGACCGTGGGCGGCACGTTCAAGGACTTCGTCGTGACGGCCGTCAGCGCCGGTTCGATCGAGCTTCGCCACCAGCCCACCGGCCTCGTCAAGACTCTGACGCTGCGCTGATCGCGGCCGTCACTTCAGGCCGCGCCACGTTATAATGCGGTGTTTGTCCTGCGGTGCGTACGCACACAAGTGGTGCAATGCGCTCGCAGGTGCGGAATCCCGCGGGGATCACGTCGGCCGACGCCAGTTTTCCACACGGTTTTCCACAGATTCTGTGAAGAACGCGTAACGCCCCATCGAAGACGTGGGGACGTGACCTAATCCGTACTGGGAACACCGCATGCCTGCAGCCATCACGCGTACTGCCACCACTCTTGTGGTTCCTGACAATCCGATCGTGCCGTTCATCGAAGGCGATGGCACGGGGCCCGACATCTGGCGCGCCAGCGTGCGCGTGTTTGACGCCGCCGTGGCGAAGGCCTACGGCGGTGCGCGCGCGATCGCGTGGAAAGAGGTGCTGGCCGGCGAAAAGGCGTTCAAGGAAACGGGCCAGTGGCTGCCCGAGGAGACGCTGGCCGCGTTCCGGCAGTACCTGGTCGGCATCAAGGGACCGTTGACGACGCCCGTGGGCGGCGGCATCCGGTCGCTCAACGTGGCGTTGCGCCAGGAACTGGACCTGTATGTGTGCCTGCGGCCGGTCCGCTATTTCAACGGCATGGAGACGCCGGTCAAGCGGCCCGATCTGGTCGACATGGCGATCTTCCGTGAGAACACCGAGGACATCTATGCCGGCATCGAGTTCCAGGCCGGCACGGAAGACGCCGCGAAGTTCGCGCAGGTGTTCAGCAGCGCGTTCCCGAAGCTGTTCAAGAAGGTGCGGTTTCCCGAGTCGTCGGCCTTCGGCATCAAGCCGGTGTCGCGCGAAGGCAGCGAGCGGCTGATTCGCGCCGCCGTGGAGTACGCACTGGCCAACGGGCGCAAGAGCCTGACGCTGGTGCACAAGGGCAACATCATGAAGTTCACCGAGGGCGGGTTCCGCGACTGGGGGTACGACCTGGTCAAGCGGGAATACGGCGCGGTGGAGTTCGACGGCGGCCCCTGGTGCCGGCTGCCGGGCGGCCTGATCGTGAAGGACGCCATCGCCGACGCCTTCCTGCAGCAGATTCTCACGCGGCCGGCCGACTACGACGTCATCGCCACGCTCAACCTGAACGGCGATTACATTTCCGACGCGCTGGCGGCGCAGGTGGGCGGCATCGGCATCGCGCCGGGCGGCAACATCAACTACGTCACCGGCCACGCGGTCTTCGAAGCCACCCACGGCACCGCGCCGAAGTACGCCAACCTCGACAAGGTCAACCCCGGCTCGGTCATCCTGTCCGGCGAAATGATGCTGCGGTACATGGGCTGGACCGAAGCCGCCGACCTCATCATCAAGGGCCTGGAAGCGGCCATCACCGACAAGCAGGTCACCTACGACCTCGCGCGGCTGATTCCCGGGTCGACCGAACTGACGACGTCGGCATTCGCCGACGCGGTGATCAAGAGGCTGTAGTCAACACAGTAGACATGTAGGCATGTAGTGTTTTTTCTTTGAAGACCTTTCTACATGTCTACATGCCTACTGTGAATACATCAGGAGACCAGAGATGAATCGCAAAGTGACAGTCGTGGGCGGCGCCGGGAACGTGGGCGCGACGGTGGCGCGGGCCATCGCGGTGAAGGAACTGGCCGATGTCGTCATCGTCGACATCGCGGCGGAGAAGGCGGCCGGCATCGCGCTGGACATCTACGAGGCCTGCCCGATTGACGGCTCGGACACGCGCCTGATCGGCACCACCGACTACGCGCAGACGGCCAATTCGGACGTGGTCGTGATCACGTCAGGCGTGCCGCGCAAGCCCGGCATGAGCCGCGACGACCTGCTCAACGTCAACTACAAGATCATGCAGACCGTCGTGGAGCAGGTGGTGAAGTACTCGCCCAACTGCATCATCGTGCCGGTGGCCAACCCGCTGGACGCGATGTGCCAGGCGGTGTACCGCCTCAGCGGCTTCCCGCGCGAGCGCGTGGTGGGCATGGCCGGCGTGCTCGACTCGGCCCGCATGCGCACGTTCATCGCGATGGAACTGGGTGTCTCGGTGGAGAACATTCACGCCTTCGTGCTGGGCGGCCACGGCGACACGATGGTGCCGCTGCCGCGGTTCTCGACGGTGGCCGGCATTCCGCTGACCGAGCTGGTGGCGATGGGCAAGCTGTCGCAGGCCAAACTCGATGAGATCTGCACGCGCACGGCCAACGGCGGCGCCGAGATCACCAAGCTGGTGGGCACGTCGGCGTGGTACGCGCCCGGCGCCGCGGCGGCGCAGATGGTGGAAGCCATCCTCAAGGACAAGAAGGCCATTCACCCGTGCTCGGTGTTCCTGCAGGGCGAATACGGCGTCAAGGACCTCTTCGTCGGCGTCCCGGTCAAGCTGGGCAAGGGCGGCGCGGAGGAAATCATCGAGATTCGCCTGACCGACGATGAGAAGGCCGCTTTCGCGAAGTCGGCCGCGGCGGTGAAGGAACTGACGACCGTCATCGGCGTGTAACCGGCGGGTCGCGGCCCGGAGAGCGTGCCGCGCTACGTTAGACTGGCGTCGATGCGTCAGGGCGTGGTGCTCTTCGGGTTGGTGCTGGCCGCGGCCTGCGGCGGCGACGCCGACGTCCCGGGGCGGGTGACGTATCACGAACACGTCGCGCCCATCGTGTACGCCAACTGCAGCGGCTGTCACCGGCCCGGCCAGGTGGCGCCGTTTTCGCTGCTGTCCTACGCGGATGTGAAGGCGTACGCCGCCGAGATCGCGCGCGAGACGGCGGAGCGGCGCATGCCGCCGTGGCTGCCCGCGCCGGGGGAATTCCGCTTCCAGGGATCGCGCCGGCTGAGTGACGCGCACCTCGAGACGATTCAGCGCTGGATCAAGCAGGGAATGGCCGAAGGCGATCCCGCGCGTGGGCCCGCGCCGCCGGCGTTTCCCGACGGGTGGGAGTCGGGGACTCCCGATCTGATCGTGTCGATGGCGGCGCCCTACGTGCTGACGTCCCAGGCCGCCGACGTCTACCGCAACTTCGTGATGCGGGTGCCGCTCACGCGCGAACGGTTCGTGCGCGCCGTGGAGTTTCGCGCCAACGGCGCGCCCATCCATCACGCCGTGATTCGCGTCGACGGCACCGCGCAGTCGCGGCGGCGGGATGGCCGCGATGGCGCACCCGGGTTCGACGGCATGTCGTGGAGCGCCAGCGATCCCGACGGCCAGTTCGTCGGGTGGGCGCCGGGCCGCGGTCCCATCGCGTCGCCCGCCGGCATGGCGTGGCGCCTGCCGCCCGACACCGATCTCGTCGTCGAGATGCACATGATTCCTGGCGAGGCGCCGGTGACCGTGGCGCCGCAGGTGGGGCTGTTCTTCACCGACGAGACGCCGACCCTGCGCCCCGTGACGCTCAAGCTGGGCAGCAAGGTCATCGACATTCCGCCCGGCGAGGCGAATTACCGCATCACCGATTCGGTGGTCCTGCCGCACGCGGTGCGCCTGCTGAGTGTGTACCCGCACGCGCACTACCTGGGCCGCGACATGGAAGTGACCGTGACGTGGCCCGACGGCGCCGCGCGCACACTGCTGCACATTCCGCAGTGGAACTTCCACTGGCAGCAGGACTATCGCCTCGAGACGCCGCTCGATCTGCCCGCCGGTACGCGGGTGACGATGCGGTACGTGTACGACAACTCGGACGGCAATCCCTTCAATCCGAGCCAGCCGCCGGTGCGTGTGCAGGCCGGGCCGAAATCCACCGACGAAATGGCGGAACTGGGCCTGCAGGTGCTGGCGGCGACACCCGAGCAGGCGGCTGAACTGGATCGGATGTTCGTCGAACGCGAGCAGCGGGCCAACATCGCCCTGGGCGAGCAGCGCGTGGGGCAGGCCCCGGACAACGCCGAGTATCGCGCGTTCCTTGGCGGCAGCCTGGCCGAGGCGGGACGCTACGTGGAGGCGATTCCGCATCTGGAGGCCGCCATCCGGCTGGGGGATCGCACCGCGGCCACAGAAGGAGATCTGGGCGCGGCGAAGATGGCGAGTGGCCGCGCCGCCGACGCGCTGGGGCATTTCCAGCGCGCGGTCGCCCTCGCCCCCGACGATGAAGTGATGTGGTTCAACCTGGGGACGACGTTGTCGGCGCTCGCGCGCAGCGCCGAGGCGGAGGCGGCGTTCCGCAAGGCGCTGTCGCTGAATCCCGACTACGTGGACGCGCACGTCAATCTGGGGGTCGTGCTCATTGGCCGCCGGCGCATGGACGAGGCCGTCACCCACTTCGCGCGGGCGGCGGCGCTGCGGCCCGACTCCGCCGTGATGCACAGCAATCTGGCCGGCGCGCTCATGGCCGCGGGGCGTCGTGACGAGGCCCTCGCGGCCGCGCGGAGGGCGCTCGCGATTGATCCCCAGCATCCCGCGGCGCGCGCCACCGTGCGGCGCCTCGAGGGCCGGGAGCCCTGAGGCGGAGTCCTACTTGAGGCGGCGATCGGCGACGCCGACGCGCGCGCCGAGCCACACCATGTCCGTCGTGATTTGCGGGGGCACCGCGGTCACCTGCATGGCCACCCGTTGTCCGTCGACGTCGATGACCGGCGCGACGCCCACCGGGAAGGCGACCGGACGCAGCCGCTCGGTCGGCAGCCGCACCGAGAAGCCGCGCGCCAGCAGATCGCGCAGCGCGCCGGGGATGTCCACGCGATCGAGCACGAAGCCGCAGACGCCGCCCTTGCTGTCGAGGAGGCGTTTCACCGTGGCCCAGGTCGCCTCAGACGGCTGCACGTTCACGCGGATCCGCTGCCGGGGAATGCGCGGGGTGGCGATAATCGCTTCGTCGGACCCGGACAGTTCGATGGCGCCCCGCACGGTGTAGGTGGCCGGCGCGACCGTGCCCGTGACCGTCTCGCGCACCTCCATGTCACCGCAGACGGCGCCGCCCAGCGAACGGCCATCCCAGCGGAAGTCGATGGCGGCCGACGCGGTGCCGGACAGGACGTGCACGGGCAGGGACAACGCGACGCGGTTGCGGCCGAACGTCATCGCCGGCGTTCCGGCGCGCAGGCGCGCCGTGACGCGCGTCAGGTTGACCACCAGATCGTAGCGGCCGAGCGTGATCACACGATGGACGTCACCGGCGCGGGTGACACGCAGGCCGCCCAGCTCCAGCGTCACGCGGTTGGCGAGACCCGACACGAGTGTCGCGGTCAGCGACTGGACCAGCGACGTGGGAATGCCGACCCGCACGGGTTCGCGCGGCATGCCGGTCATGCGCGGGTCACGGGCGGCCGCGCGGTCGAGCCTGGCCCGCAGGCGGTCGCGTTCGGCCTCGAGCGTGCCGATGGCGGCGCGCAGCGCGTCGGCGTCCGCCGCCGTGGGACCGCGCCGGCACGCGCCCGACAGCGCGAGCGCGGCCGCCAGCGCGAGCAGACACCGCACACGCGCGCCCGTCCGGGTGGTCATGGGCCGCCCACCTCGCCCACCGTCAGGTGCACGCCAATCCACAGCCGGCCCTCGGCCGCAAACACGCGCGACACGCGCGCGGCCAGCGGCAGCCGTCCTCCCGCCAGCCGCACCGGCCCGTCCGTCAGCGCCGGCAGTTCGAAGGCCTGCTGAATGCGGACTGGCAGGTTGATGGCCGGCAGCTGGCGGCTGAGGTCCCGGCGCAGCAAGGCCGCCACGTCGTCGAGCGTGGAGCCGCTGACCAGCGCCTCGATGCCGGCGACGCGTTCAATCTCGAGATGATCCACCGCGATCTGCGCGCGCAGCATCGAGGAGGCCGTGTCGAGTTCGATGTGGGTCAGCGATCCAATCAGGGTGGCCGCGCCGTCCAGCGTCAGCAGGCCCTGCCGGGTGACGCGGCCGCGCAGCGTGACGATCGGCGCGCCCGACAGGCTCACAGCCACGCGATCCAGGGTGATGTCGTACGGCGCGGCGGTATGCGAGATCGGCAGCCGTGACGTGATCAGGTGTTCAATGAGTCCCTGATCGATCGCGATCGCGACGTCGTCGGTCGGGAAGATGGGCTTGCCTGCGTCGAGCAGCTGCGCCGATTCGCGCAGGCCTTCGAGCTCGCGCTCCAGCTGCGCCTGCTGCGCGAGCAGCGGTCCCACGTCCACCGGGTCGGCGCACCCGGCCAGCAGCGGCAGCGTGAGCAGCAGGACGCAGAGGGCGCGCACAGGGGATTATTGACCCAACCGCTCACCGGGTGCGCGCAGGACCGGGCGCAGGCGCGAGCGCGCGCGCGTACGCCGCGGCCACCACTTCCGCGGTGGCCACCCAGGTGTGGGCCCGCAGGAAGCCGTCAACCGCCGCGGGTGACGCCGGCTGGGCCCGTTCGCAGGCCTGTCGAATCGAGTCGGGCGACCCTGGATCGCAGAACGTGGCGAGGCCGTCGAGGTACTCGCGCACCGGGGGGCGGTCGGCGGCCACGACCGGCCGGCCGGCGGCGAGTGCTTCGATGGCGACCAGGCCGGGCAACTCGATGAAGGACGGTTGCGCCACGACGGAGGCGGCGCGATAGAAGTCGACCAACGCGCCGTGCGGCTGATCCGGCAGGAACACCGTATCGTCGGCCGCGGCACGACGAACTGCCCGGAGGTAGGCCGCGCACCCCTCGGCGGGGCTGCCGATGAGCACCAGGCGCCGGCCCGATCCACGCAGCGCGCGCGCCAGCGTGAGCTGGTTCTTGCGCGGGCCGATGGCGCCCACGCACAACACGAATCCGGCCGCCGGTGGCGTGACCGTGGGCGGTCCCGGCCTGGCCGGTTCGTAGCCCAGCGGCGCAAGCAGGAGGCGGTCGGGCTCCAGGCCCGGAAAGTCCGTCAGCAGCCGGTCGCGTTCGGCCTGGCCCGTCACCAGAACTGCCCTGGCATGGGTGAGGATTTCACGCCGCAACTCCTGGCGAGACCTCACCGGTCGTCCCACCGGCGCGATCTGGGCCTGGCGGTGTTGGGCGCGCCAGAGCGCCAGCCGATCCACCAGGGACTCAGGCAGGTGGCGGATCAGGCGCCGCCGTACGCCCACATGTGCGTGCCAGGGGGCCGCTTCACGAGCGGGCCAGTAAAGCGGCGTGATGACATACGGCACCCCCAGGGCCCGCGCGACGCAGACCTGGTGGTACGTCGCCGGCAACAGGTCCAGGTTGAAGAGGTGGATGACGTCGACCGGTGGGACGGTCCGCGGGTCCGGCGCGACCACCACGTCGATCCCGCGCGCGTCGAGCTGGTGGTGAAGGGCGTCAAGCACCACGCGATCGCCGCCGGTGCGTGACGGCTGGTGCGGCCGCGCTGCCAGCAGGACGCGCATGGTTATCGCTGCAGGAAACCCGCGCGGATGGCGGCCGTCACCGCGCGGGTGCCGGCGGCCTTCATCAGCGCATCGTTGCCGGCGATGCGGCCGACATGGACGGTCGCCGTGAACAGGTGGCGTTGGATCCACAACACGAATCGCGCCGCGTGTCTGGCCGCCGGCCGCCTGCGGACTTCGAGGGCCCACGCCGGCACGGGGAACAACGTCGATGCCGCGGACGGGTCCAGGTCCCACAGCTGGCCAACTCCGCGCCCCCGGCGCTGGAGCGCCCGCGCGTAGTGTGACCAGTCATCGTGGTTGATGTGGGTCACGGCCGGTTCCTGGAGGTGAACGACCGTGCCGTGGAAGCGACTGAGCTGGTCGAGCAGCAGCACCTCCGAGATGTCGGTCAGCGCCGGATGAAAACCGCCCGCGGCGAGGAAGGTGGACCTGGGCACGGCGGCCGAATGCAGGTGCCATTCGTCGGGCCACTGTCCCCGGGCGACCCGGCGGCTGACGGCAATCGCGCGCAGCTGGTTTTCGAGGGCCGCGACCCAGGAACCGACCTCGCGCGTGACGAACGCGCCCTGCACGGCGGCCGTGCCCGGTGCGCGGGCCGCCTCGATCAGCGCGCGCGCCAGGTCGGGTGGCGCCGAGACGTGTGACTCCAGAAAGATCAACACCCGGCCGTTCGCCGTCCGGCAGGCCGCGTTGAGGGCCGCGCACCGGTCGGAGAACGGCCCCGGCAGCACCCGCAGGCGTCCGCCCGATCGCGCCGCCACCATGGTCAGATGCGCGAGGTCGGCCTCGGTCAGCTCACCATGCACCGGTAGCACGACTTCGAAGTGCCCCCCGGCAAGGTCCTGGGCCAGCGCGGCCTCGACGCACGCTCGCAGGTGCCCCTTGGGTTCGTAGTTCGAGATGATGACACTGGCCTCCATCTCAGCGTCCCGCCATCTGCCACTCGCGGATGCCGTCGATCGGCCAGACCAGCATGATGATGTTGAGTGTCAGATTGTCGCGGATCACGAACAACATCACCAGTTCCATCACGGCAACCGCGGTCAGACTCCAGAGCGCCTTGAGGCGCCAAGCCGCGAGGAAGCCGGCGGCGCACATCACGACATCGCTCATCGAGTTCAGGATCGAATCGCCCACGTATCCCTGCGCGATCGTGACCGCGCGATAGCGGTCGATGATGATGGGGGAGTTCTCCAGCACCTCCCACACGGCTTCCAGCGCGACCGCCAGCACCAGCCGCGTCGAGAGGGGCTGTCCGCCGGCGACCAGCGTCAGCAGCCAGTAGAACAGGAAGCCATGGACGATGTGTGTGATGGCGTAGGGATCGACGACGCGTTGTGACTGGTGCGCGCTCCAGATGTCGGGTTCCCACCACCCGAACGTGCCGTCGGGGCCCAGCGGCAGGCGGCCCATCCACCATTCAGCGGCGGCGGCCGCCACGACGATGGCCGCGATGACCAGCCAGTGGGTGCGGGAGAGTCTCATGGGCACTCAGTAGAACGGCGCCAGGGCGCGCCCGGTTGCAGCCAGCAGGTCGGCGAACACTCGACCGGCCGGGCTGGGGGTGAGCAGGATCGTGCCGAGTTCAACGACGATGGTGACCGGCAGGCCGAGGCGGTAGACCCGGTGGACACCTTCGCCCCGGCGGAGGTCCACCAGGATCGCGGCAATGACGATCAGATTCGGCGCCAGAATGCCGGCCACGCCGGCGGGCAGGCCGAAACCCATCCACTGGCCAAGCACGCGAAACGCCGCGGCGCCCAGCGCCGCCGCGCTGGCGAGCACCATCAGCCGCTTGTGCCGCGTCCGGTCGCGCCGGGCGCGGAACGCGAGCACGTAGAACACGGCAAACAGCACCAGCGTCATGAAGATGACCGGTCCCAGCGCGCGGAAGAACGGCGGGCCGTCCGGCTGCCGGGCCAGTTCCATCTGCGCGCCCATCACGACCAGTCCCGTGCCGACCATGAGGGCGGCGAGCACCAGGCTGGCCGCGCCCAGCGTGCGGTGGATGGTGATCCGGCGCGCCGTCACCAACCCGGCCTGCAGCGGGAGCAGCAGGTACCACAGGAAAAACGTCCAGCCGTGTACGTGTACCGCCGGCGACACCGCCGGGTACGTGCCCGCCAGCATCGGACCGAAGTACGTGAACGAAAACCCAAGGAACGCGATGCCGCTGGTGACCAGGCACAGCCAGAGGTAGGCCATAGGGTGGGCAGATTGTGACACGACGGCGGGCGGACGGCGCCCGACAGAGCCGGGCGCCCTACGTATGGACCTTGTGGACCCTGTGGACCTTGTGGACCCTGTCCTTAGCGCAGCAGCGCTTTGCGGTACTCGCGGTTCATCGTGGCGATGTTCTTGAGCGAGATGCCCTTGGGGCAGACGGCTTCACATTCGCCTTCGTTCGAACAGCCGCCAAAGCCGTTTTCGTCCATGGCGTCGACCATGGCGACCACGCGGGTGCGCGCCTCGACCTGGCCCTGGGGCAGCAGGCCGAGGTGGGTGATCTTGGCCGACGTGAAGAGCGCGGCCGACGCGTTCTTGCAGGCCGCGACGCAGGCGCCGCAGCCGATGCAGGTGGCCGATTCAAACGCCTCGTCGGCGACGGTCTTGGGGATGAGGATCGCGTTGGCATCGGGCGCGCCGCCGGTGTTGACCGACGTGTAGCCGCCGGCCTGGATGATGCGATCGAAGGCCGACCGGTCCACCACCAGGTCCTTGATGAGCGGGAACGCCTTCGCGCGCCACGGCTCGATGACGATCGTGTCGCCATCCTTGTAGCGGCGCATGTGCAGCTGGCACACCGTGGTGCACGGATCGGGGCCATGCGGCCGGCCGTCGACCAGCACGCCGCACGTGCCGCAGATGCCTTCGCGGCAGTCCGAATCGAACGCGATGGGTTCGTCGCCGTTCGCGATGATCTGCTCGTTGACCGAATCGAGCATCTCGAGGAACGACATGTCGGGCGAGACGTTCTCCGCCGTGTAGTCCACCAGCCGGCCCGGGGCGTTCGGCCCGGCCTGTCTCCAGACCTTGAGAAAGACCTTCATTACTTGTAGCTCCGCTGAGTGGGCTTCACGTACTCGAACGCGAGGGGTTCCTTGTGCAGCGTCGGCGCCTGGCCCACGCCCTGGAACTCCCAGGCCGCCGCGTACGAAAAATTCGCATCGTCACGTTGGGCTTCGCCGTCGGGCGTCTGGCTTTCCTCGCGGAAGTGGCCGCCGCACGATTCGGTGCGGTGCAGCGCGTCGAGCGCCAGCAGCTCGCCGAACTCGAGGTAGTCGGCCACGCGGCCGGCGTACTCGAGGTTCTTGTTCAGGTTGTTGGCGTCGCCGGGCACCGCCACGTTCTGCCAGAACTCCTCGCGCAGCTGCGGGATCTTCGCCAGCGCCTTTTTCAGGCCGGCCTCGTTGCGGGCCATGCCGACTTCATCCCACAGCAGGCGGCCGAGTTCACGATGCAGCGCCCGCGGCGTCTTCGAGCCCTTGACCGCCAGCATGCGGTTGATGCGCTCCTGCACCGCGTGTTCGGCGTCCTTGAATGCGTCGTGGTCGGTCGTGACCTTCTCGAGCGGCGTGGCGCCGATGTAGTGGGCGAGGGTGTAGGGAATGACGAAGTAGCCGTCGGCCAGCCCCTGCATCAGCGCCGAGGCGCCCAGGCGGTTCGCGCCATGGTCCGAGAAGTTCGCCTCGCCCAGCACGTGCAGGCCGGGGATGGTCGACATCAGGTTGTAGTCCACCCACAGTCCGCCCATCGTGTAATGGATGGCCGGATACATCCGCATCGGTTCCTTGTACGGATTTTCGTCGGTGATCTTCTGATACATCTCGAACAGGTTGCCGTAGCGGCCGGCCACCACCGGTTCACCCAGCCGCTGGATGGCGTCGCGGAAGTCGAGATACACCGCCAGCCCCGAGTCGCCCACGCCGCGGCCTTCGTCGCACACGGCCTTGGCGTTGCGCGACGCCACGTCGCGCGGCACGAGGTTGCCGAAACTCGGGTACTTGCGCTCGAGGTAATAGTCGCGTTCCGACTCGGGAATGTCATTCGGATGCCGCTTGTCGCCGGGGTTCTTCGGCACCCACACACGCCCGTCGTTGCGCAGCGACTCGGACATCAACGTGAGCTTCGACTGGTCGTCGCCGTTGACCGGAATACACGTCGGGTGAATCTGGGTGTAACAGGGGTTGGCGAAGTACGCGCCGCGTTTGTGCGCGCGCCACGCGGCCGTCACGTTCGAGTTCACGGCGTTGGTCGACAGGTAATACGCCGTGCCGTACCCGCCCGTCGCCAGACACACCGCGTCGGCGACGTACCGCTCGAGCTGGCCGGTCACCAGGTTGCGGACGATGATGCCGCGGGCCTTGCCGCCGATGACCACCACGTCCAGCATCTCGCGCTGGGCGAACATCTTCACCGTGCCCTTGGCCACCTGGCGCATCATCGCCTGGTAGGCGCCCAGGAGCAGCTGCTGGCCCGTCTGGCCGCGGGCGTAGAAGGTGCGCGACACCTGCGCGCCGCCAAACGACCGGTTGTCGAGCTGGCCGCCGTATTCGCGCGCAAACGGCACCCCCTGCGCCACGCACTGGTCGATGATGTTCACCGACAGCTGCGCCAGCCGGTACACGTTGGCCTCGCGCGCGCGGTAGTCGCCGCCCTTGACCGTGTCGTAGAACAGCCGCCAGATGCTGTCGCCGTCGTTCTGATAGTTCTTCGCGGCGTTGATGCCGCCTTGCGCGGCAATCGAGTGCGCCCTGCGCGGACTGTCGTGGATGCAGAAACTCAGCACGTTGTAGCCGAGTTCGCCCAGCGACGCCGCGGCCGACCCGCCGGCCAGGCCCGTGCCCACGACAATCACCGTGTGTTTGCGGCGGTTGGCCGGGTTGACCAGCTTGCTCTCAAAGCGGTGCCGGTCCCACTTTTCCTGGATCGGCCCTGAGGGAATCTTGGAGTCGAGAGTCATAGGAAGAGGTACACCCAGACCGGAATGAGGGCAAAACCGCCCGCGATGACGACCGCCAGGGTCAGGCCAAGGGTGAGCAGCCGCGTCGTCCAGACGCCGGTCGTCATCAGGCCCAGCGACTGGAACGCGCTCGAAATGCCGTGCCGCAGGTGCAGGCCGACCACACCCATCGCCAGGACGTAGAAGACGACGTAGCCCGGATTCTTGAAGACCTCGACGCTCAGCCGATACAGGTCGCGGACCCCGGCTTCGGTGGCCTCGTAGTAGGGGCCGAACTTGAACGTGGCCAGGTGGCCGATCAGGAAGATGAGCAGGAAGATGCCCGAGGCGGCCATCGTCGTCGAGCCCCAGGACTTGCGGCTCGGGCCGCCGGCCCACACCTTCTTCTGATAGCCGACCGGCCGCGCGTTGCGTCCGCGCACCACATGGCCGATGGCCTTGATGATGTGGACGATCAGAATCGCCAGCAGCCCGAGCTCGGCCGGGATGATGAGCGGATTCTTGATGAGCGCATCGGAGTAGGCGTTGAACTTGTCTGGGCCGACCAGGATGAGCAGGTTGCCGGCCAGGTGGAGGATCAGGAAGCCGACCAGCGACAGGCCCGTCAGGGCAACGAGAATCTTGGTTCCGACGGTCGTGCTGAGGGCGCGCAGCACCTTCATACCGCGCATTGTATGCCAACGCCCAAATGTGACCGGTGCGCTGTGGTCCGCATCCTGCCTTTGATACACTCGTTGGCCGCATGAAGATTCACGAGTACCAGGGGAAGTCGGTCCTTGCGAAGTACGGGGTGCCGGTGCCGCGCGGGTTCGTGGCCTACACACCCGACGAGGCGCGGACGCACGCACAGTCACTCGGCGGCGGGACGGTGGTGGTCAAGGCCCAGATCCACGCCGGCGGCCGCGGCAAGGGCGGGGGCGTCAAGGTCGTCAAAGGGCCCGACGCCGCGTTTGACGCCGCCAAGGCGATGCTCGGCATGAAGCTGGTCACCTACCAGACCGGTCCGGACGGTCAGGTGGTGTCGCGGCTGCTGGTCGAAGAGGGCCTGGCGATTGCCCGCGAGCTCTACCTGGGCATGGTCCTCGACCGGTCGACCCAGACCATCGTCCTCATGGTGAGCCAGGAGGGCGGCGTCGAAATCGAGAAGGTCGCCCACGAGACGCCCGAGAAGATCTTCAAGGCGTTCGTGCATCCCGCGCTCGGCCTGCAGCCCTATCAGGCGCGCGAACTGGCGTTCAAGCTCGGCCTCGAAGGCGACCAGGTCAAGAAGGCCGTCGCCATGATGAAGGCCGTGTCTGACGCGTTCGTGCAGAGTGACGCGTCGCTGCTCGAGATCAACCCCCTCATCGTCACGGCCGGCGGCGACCTGATTGCGCTCGACGCCAAGATGAACTTCGACGACAACGCCCTTTATCGGCACGCGGACATCAAGGAGTTCCGCGACCTGGCCGAAGAGGATCCGCTCGAAATCGAGGCGTCGAAGTTCTCGCTCAACTACATCAAGCTCGACGGCACGATTGGCTGCATGGTCAACGGCGCGGGGCTGGCGATGGCGACGATGGACATCATCAAGCTGGCGGGCGGCGAGCCGGCCAACTTCCTGGATGTGGGCGGCGGCGCCAACGCGGAGCAGATCAAGAACGCGTTCCGCATCCTGATGTCGGACACCGCGGTCAAGGCCGTGTTCATCAACATCTTCGGCGGCATCCTGCGGTGCGACGTGCTGGCGCAGGGCGTGATCGCGGCGGTGACCGACCTGGGCGTGCGTGTGCCCATCGTCATCCGCATGGAAGGCACCAACGTCGAACTGGGCAAGCAGATGCTCCGCGACAGCGGGCTGAACTTCACCACCGCCGACGCGATGGACGAGGGCGCGGCGAAGGTGGTGGAGCTGGCGAGGGGACAGCGATAGAAGGGATCAGGGCACAGGGATCAGGGATCAGGGAGACCATGGCTCTACCTTGTCCCTGTGCCATGATCCCTTGTCCATTTACGGAAATGGGTTCTGAATGGCAGTACTAATTGATCGGTCAACCCGGCTCCTCGTACAGGGCATCACCGGCCGCGAGGGGACGTTTCACGCCAAGCAGGCGCAGGCCTACGGCACCAACGTCGTCGGCGGGGTCACCCCCGGCAAGGGCGGCACCACCCATGAAGGCTGGCCGGTGTTCAACACGGTGGCCGATGCCGTGAAGGCGACCGGCGCCAACGCGTCGGTCATCTTCGTGCCGCCGCCCGGCGGCGCCGATGCGGTGATGGAGGCGGCCGATGCCGGGCTCGACCTCGCGGTGTGCATCACCGAGGGCATCCCGGTGCTCGACATGATGAAGGCGCTCGAGTTTCTGCGGACGCGCCCGAAGAAGATGCGCCTCATCGGGCCGAACTGCCCGGGGCTCATCTCGGCGGGCCGCGCCAAGGCCGGCATCATCCCGGGGCACATCTGCAAGGAAGGCCGGGTGGGCATCGTCTCCAAGTCCGGGACGTTGACCTACGAAGCCATCCACCAGCTGACCCGCCTGGGGCTGGGGCAGACCACGTGTATCGGGATCGGCGGCGACCCGCTCATCGGGACGTCGTTCATCGATGCGCTGGAGCTGTTTGCCGGCGACCCGGAGACGGAAGCCGTGGTCATGATTGGCGAAATCGGCGGATCGGCCGAAGAAGAGGCCGCTGCCTGGATCAAGGCCCACTTCAAGAAGCCGGTGGTCGGGTTCATCGCCGGCCAGACGGCCCCCCCGGGGCGCCGGATGGGCCACGCCGGGGCGATCATCGCCGGCGGGAAGGGCACGGCGGCCGAAAAGATGGCCGCGCTGACCGCCGCCGGGGTGCACGTGGTCAAGAGCCCGGCCGACATCGGCCAGGCCATGGTCAAGGCGCTTTCCTGAATCTCGAAATGAGGAAATGAGGAAATGGGGAAGTGGGGCGCATTTCCCCATTTCCCCATTTCCGCATTAGCAGAGGTGAGGGCATATAATCGCCCTGATATGTCCTCGCCGTTCGCCACGGCCGAACAGGCCGACGCTGCTTCAGGCTCTCACGTCGTCAACGACTTCAGCATTCAGGTTGCCACGGTCAACGGCTCGGGTTCGCAGACGGCGAACCTCGTGCTGCTGCGCGCCATCTTCCAGATGGGTGTGCCGGTGTCGGGCAAGAACCTGTTTCCGTCGAACATCGCCGGCCTGCCGACGTGGTTTTCGATTCGCGCGAACAAGCGCGGATACATCGCCCGCAAGAAGGAGATCGACTTCCTCGTCGCGATGAACGCCGAGACGGCCAGGGAAGACGTGTTGTCGCTCGATCCCGGCCGCGCGGTGGTGTATGACGCGCCCCTCAAGCTGGACGAACTGCGGCAGGACCTGACGTTTTATCCGGTGCCGTTCGACAAGATCGTGGCGGACGTCTGCCCGGACGCCAAGCTGCGGCGCCTGGTCAAGAACATGATCTACGACGGGGTGTTGTCGCACCTGCTGTCGATCGATCTGAACGAGATGATCAAGGCGCTCGGCAAGCAGCTGGGCAAGAAGCCGAAGGCGATGGCGCTCAACCAGGGCGCGCTGGAAGCCGGCGCCGCGTATGCGAAGGAACACTTCGCCGAGATCAAACACCCGTATCGCATCCAGCCGATGAACCAGACGGCGGGGCAGATCCTCATCGAAGGCAATGCCGCAGCGGCCATGGGCAGCATGTTCGCCGGCGTGACGGTCGTGCCCTGGTATCCCATCACGCCGTCGTCGTCGCTGCCGGAAAGCCTGATTTCGTACATGCGCAAGTACCGCATGGACAAGGCCACCGGCAAGGCGACCTTCGCGATCGTGCAGGCGGAGGACGAGATTGCCGCCGTGGGCATGGTCATCGGCGCCGGCTGGGCCGGCGCGCGGGCCATGACGTCCACCTCCGGCCCGGGCATCTCGCTGATGTCCGAGTTCGCCGGCCTGGCGTATTACGCCGAAGTGCCCGCGGTGGTGTGGGACATCCAGCGCGTGGGGCCGTCCACGGGCCTGCCGACGCGCACCGCGCAGGGCGACCTGCTGTCGACGGCGGTCAATTCACACGGTGACACCAAACACGTCATGTTGCTGCCGTCGTCGATGGCGGAGTGCTTCGACATGGCGGGCGACGCGTTCGACCTGGCCGAACGGCTGCAGACGATCGTGTACGTGATGAGCGATCTGGATCTGGGCATGAACACCTGGATGTCCGAGCCGTTCACGTATCCCGACAAGCCGCTGGATCGCGGCAAGGTGCTCGACGAGGCGAAGGTGCGTGAGCTGGGCGCCAGCTGGGGCCGGTATCTCGACATCGACAAGGACGGCATTCCATGGCGGTCGCTGCCGGACACGAAGGCGCCGGCGTATTTCACGCGCGGGTCGGGCCACAACGCGATGGCGCAGTACACCGAGCGCGCCGACGACTACGTGAACAACCTCGACCGTCTCGCGCGCAAGTTCGAGACGGCCAAGACGCTGGTGCCCGCGCCCGTCGAGACCGCCGAGCCGGGCGCCCGCGTCGGCATCATCGCGTTCGGGTCGAGCCACTGGGCCGTCACCGAAACGCGCGATCAGCTGAAGGACGAGGCCGGCCTGGCCACCTCCTACCTCCGGCTGCGGGCGTACCCGTTCAGCGACGCGGTGGCCGACTACATCCGCCGTCACGACCGCGTCTACGTCGTCGAACAGAACCGCGATGCGCAGATGTTGAGCCTGCTCAAGATGGACCTGCCGGTGGAACTGGTCACGAAGTTGCGCAGCGTGCTGCACTACAACGGGCTGCCGATTGACGCCCGCAGCGTCACCGACAGCATCAAGGCCCAGGAAGGGTAGGCGCGAGTGGCGGCAAGTGGCGGCAAGTGGCGGCGAGTAGCGGCGAGTGGCGGCCACACATGTAGGGCGCCCCGGGCTTCGGGGCGCCAACGCACAAGGAATTGACGATGAGTGACACAGCAGCAGCGACACCGGGACCGGCGAAGAAGACGAACCGTCTGGGCCTCGAGATTTCCGCTTATCGCGGCAGCAAGACGACGCTGTGCGCCGGGTGCGGGCACAATGCCATCACCGAGCGCATCATCGACGCCTGTTACGAGATGGGCGTGGACGCCAAGAAGGTCATCAAGCTGTCGGGCATCGGGTGCTCGAGCAAGAGCCCGGCGTACTTCCTGAACCAGTCGCACGGGTTCAACTCGGTGCACGGCCGGATGCCTTCAGTGGCCACCGGCGCGATGCTGGCCAACGGCACGATGACGGCCATCGGAGTCAGCGGTGACGGCGATACCGGCGCGATTGGCATCGGCCAGTTCGTGCACCTGATGCGCCGCAACCTGCCGATCATCTACATCATCGAAGACAACGGCTGTTACGGCCTGACCAAAGGCCAGTTCTCGCCGACGGCGGATCTGGGCTCGAAGGCCAAAAACGGCGTGGTCAACGACCTGCCGCCCATCGACACGTGCGCGCTGGCCATCGAACTG
This sequence comes from uncultured Solibacteraceae bacterium, assembly GCA_964471115.1. Taxonomy (GTDB): domain Bacteria; phylum Acidobacteriota; class Vicinamibacteria; order Vicinamibacterales; family SCN-69-37; genus SYFT01. Next base: position 44,903 of record CAYYFE010000014.1, on the reverse strand, counting down.
GGCGCGTCGTTCGTCGCGCGGTCGTTCTCCGGCGACAAGAAGCAGCTGCAGTCCATCCTCAAGGCCGCGCTGTCGCATCGGGGCACGTGCATGATCGACGTCATCTCGCCGTGTGTCACGTTCAACGACCACGAGGGCTCGACCAAGAGCTACGCGTACGTGAAGGAACACGACGAGGCGCTGGGCGAGGTCACCTTCGTGCCGTTCTTCGAGGACATCCACGTCGACTACGAGCCCGGCACGACGACCGAGGTGAAGATGCACGACGGGTCGCATCTGTATCTGAAGAAGATTGCCGAGGACTACGACCCGACCGACAAGCTGGCGGCGATGCGCCTGATGCACGAGACGCTGCGCCGGGGCGAGTTCCCCACGGGCATCCTGTATCTGGAGCCCGACAAGGAAGACTTCATCGATGTGATGAATCTGGTGGACACGCCGCTGGCGTTCCTGCCGCCCGAGGTGACGCGCCCGCCCAAGACGGTGCTTGACGAGCTCATGAAAGGACTCATGTAGCGCGGCGGTACGTAGCGCGGCCCGCTCTTGGGGCCGCGAACATAGGGAATAGGGAATAGGGAATAGGGAATAGGGAATTTGAATGGCAACAGAGCGGACGTTTGCGATCATCAAGCCGGATGCGGTGAAGGCGGGGAAGGCCGGCCAGATTCTGGCCCGCATCGAAGCGGCGGGATTTACCGTGCGGGCCATGCGCCTGCAGCATCTTTCGAAGCGCGAAGCCGAGGGGTTTTACGCCGTCCACAAGGAGCGGCCCTTTTTCGGTGAACTGACGGACTTCATGTCGTCCGGGCCCTGCGTGTTGCTGTGCCTGGAGGCCGAGGGCGCCATCCTGAAGTGGCGCGACACGATGGGCGCGACCGACCCGGCCAAGGCCGCGCCGGGCACCCTGCGCCGCGACTTCGGCACGTCGATCGGCAACAACGCCACGCACGGATCGGACGCGCCGGAGACGGCCGCCTTCGAGCTGGGCTACTTCTTCCGCGGCATGGAACTCTGAGCCGGGCGGCCTGATGTCCATCAAATCCGATCGCTGGATCCGGCAGATGGCTCGCGAACACGGCATGATCGAGCCGTTCGTCGACGAGCAGGTGCGCGCGGGCGTCGTGTCGTACGGCTTGTCGTCGTATGGCTACGACATCCGCGTGGCCGACGAGTTCAAGGTCTTCACCAACATCAACAACACGGTGATCGACCCCAAGAACTTCGATCCGCGGTCCTTCGTGGACATCAAGGCCGACGTCTGCATCGTGCCGCCCAATTCGTTCGCCCTCGCGCGGACGATTGAGTACTTCCGCATCCCCCGCGACGTGCTGACGATCTGCCTGGGCAAGTCCACCTACGCCCGCTGCGGCATCATCGTCAACGTGACGCCGTTCGAGCCGGAGTGGGAAGGGTTCGTCACCCTCGAAATCTCGAATACCACGCCGCTGCCCGCGCGCATCTACGCCAACGAAGGCATCGCGCAGGTGTTGTTCTTCCAGAGCGATGAACCGTGTGAGCGGTCGTACGCCGACAAGAAGGGCAAGTACCTCAAGCAGCAGGGCGTGACGCTGCCCAAGATCTGATCGCCTCCCGGGCGTCGAACCCGGAGCCCGTCCGGCCCGTCTCAGTGCGAGATGAGCCATTCAACGAGATACGTGTGTGCCGGCGCCGCTGCGTGTGTCGCGGGACTCCTGACCGCCGTGTCCGCATTCGCGCAGTCACCGGCGCCGCGCGCCTTTGCGGTGCCGAAGACCGACACAGCCGTGCGCGTCGACGGCGTGCTGGATGAAGCCGCGTGGCAGCGCGCGGCGGCCATTCCGCTGCCGTACGAGTGGGCGCCCGGCAACAATACGCCCGCGCCGGTGGAGACCACGGCGCTCGTGACGTACGACAGCCGGTTTTTCTACGTGGCGTTCCGAGCCGCGGACCCCGACCCCGGCGCCATCCGCGCGAACCTGGCGGATCGTGACGCGCCGTTCCTCGACGACACGGTCGGTTTCATGCTCGACACGTTCAACGACGGCCGGCGCGCCTTTCAGTTCCGCATCAACGCCCGCGGCGTGCAAATGGACGCCGTCAACAGCGACGTCGACGGCAGCGAGGACTGGTCGTGGGATGCCATCTGGGATGCGGCCGCCCGTGTCACTCCGGAGGGCTACATCGTCGAGGTCGCCGTGCCATTCAGTTCGCTGCGGTTCGCGCGGACGAGCGGGCCGCAGACCTGGGGCTTCACGGCCTCGCGCGACCTGCCGCGGTCGTCACGCATCCGGATGCGGTCGACGTTCAACGACCGCAGCCGCGCGTGCCTGATCTGTCAGTTCGATCGGTTGACGGGCCTCGAGGGACTCGAGGCCGGGGTCAATGCGGAACTGGATCCGACGATCACGGCGGCGCGATCCGATGCGCGCACGCCGTTTCCCTCCGGACGGATGACGGCCGGCGAGGCCGACTACGAAGCGGGTCTGTCGGCGCGGTGGAGCGTGACGCCGAACCTGGTGCTCAGCGGCACGCTGAACCCGGACTTCTACCAGGTGGAAGCCGACGCCGCGCAACTCGATCTCAACAACCGCTTTCAGTTGTTCTTTCCCGAGAAGCGGCCGTTTTTCCTGGAAGGCGCGGACTTCTTCTCCACGCCGCTCGATGTGGTGTTCACGCGGACGGTGGCCGACCCGCGCTGGGGCGCCAAACTCACCGGCAAGGAGGGGCCCCACGCGTTCGGCGTGTCGGTGGCCCAGGACGCGGTGACCGGGATCATCCTGCCGGGATTCGAGACCGATGACTTCCTGGCGCTCAACGAGCGGCATGTGAGCGCCATCGCGCGGTACCGGCGCGATCTCGGCGCCAATGGGTCGACCGTCGGGCTGTTGTACGCCGGACGCGAGGGCGACCGGTATGCCAATCGTGTGGCCGGCATCGACGCCAACCTGCGGCTCACCCAGCAGGACACGCTGCGGGTGCAGGTGGTGGGCTCCGATACCGAAGATCCGGTGGTCGTCTCGCCGCCCGGGTTGACGGTTGACCCGACCAAGCGGGGCGGGGCGTACGCCGTGCGGTACTCGCACAATGCGCAGCACTGGCAGTGGGGGCTGAACACCACGGGCATCTCGCCGGAGTTCCGGGCCGACAGCGGCTTCATGCCGCAGGTCGGCGCGCGCTTCTACAGCGCGAACCTGGCGCGCGTGTTCATCGGCGGCGCCAACCGCTGGTTCAACGAGATCGTGATTGGCGTGAGCGGCGATCGCACCGAAGACTGGCAGGGGGACCGCGTCTCCTGGGGGTGTGACGTGCCGCTGCAATACGCCGGTCGCTGGCAGATGACGCTGGCGTACACGCCGGCCTGCAACCGGGAGTACTTCGCGGGCCGGACTTACGACAACTTCCGCCACAACCTCGAATGGAGCATCCGGCCGTCGGGGGCCTTTTCGGTGCGCGCGTCGATGGCCGCCGGCGGCGCCGTCGACTACGCCAATGCCCGGAAGGCGGACCAGACGCGGGTCGATGTGGCCGGCACGTTCAACCTGTTCGGCCGGTTGTCGGGCGAGCTCGGACACACCTATCAGGCGCTCGACTCGGGCGGAGGCCGGCTGTTCACGGCCAACCTGACGCAGGGCCGGGCTGTGCTGCACCTGAACCTCCGCACCTTCGTGCGGGTGATCGCGCAGTACACCGACATCGACCGCGACCCGCTGCGGTATGTGACCGTCGTTCCCGCGAAGACGCGCCGCCTGTTCACCCAGTGGCTGTTCAACTACAAGATCAACCCGCAGACGGTGCTGCTGCTGGGGTATTCCGATCAGGCGCTGGGATCGCCCAGCGTCGACCTCACACGGGCCAACCGCACGTTTTTCGTCAAGATGGGCTACGCCTGGGTGTTCTAGACTGGAGAAGCCAGCTCTCAGCCTTGTCCGAAAGGACCGCGTCATGACGCGTGTTGCTGTCTCGCTTTCTCTCTGTGGCCTGATGGCGGTGGTGGTCACCACCGCCGCCCAACCGCCGTCGTCATCCCCGTATGCGCGCATCTTGCGCGCGCCGTCGGTGGTGAACGGGCAAGCGCTGTATTCCTTTGCGCACGACCCGGTCGACAACCGGCTCTATGCGGCCTCCGAGCAGGGGCTGTTCTGGATCGAACTGGACGGCACCGACGGCCGGGTGCGCGGGCCGCTCGTGCGCAAGCGGATGACGTCGATCGAAATCGCGCCCGACACCGGCCGCCTCTTCTACACCACGCTCGATGAGGTCGGGATGGTGAAGCTGCGGTCGGACGACCCGCCCGTCCGCCTGACGGGCCGCGAGTGGCGTTCCGCGCGGCTGGCCTACGAGCCGACGCGGCGCCAGATGTACCTGCCGACCCGCGACGGCCGCATCCGCGTGTTTGATGCCGAATCAGGCGAGCGCAGTCCCGACATCGTCGTGCCCGGCGATTACGCCAACATGCTCGAGGCCGTGCCCGGGAAGGTGTTCTTCTCGATGGCCAACCGTTCGGGACTCTACGTCATCGATGCGGCCACCAAGACCGTGCGCGAATGGCCGGTGACCGGCACGCTCATCACTCCGGCCTATCTGGACGCCGACCACGAAGGGCGATTCCTCTTCGCCACCTACGATCGCTACGTGGTGGCGATCGACATCGCCCGAGCCGCAGTGGTGGGCCGGCTGGCGACGGCGACCGGCGGGCGCATTGCCTGGGACCCCCAGAGCCAGCTGCTGATCACCTCGGAGTTCGCGGATGGGCCACGGCTGCGCTTGACGGCCTACCAGGTGGATGCGCACGGCTTTACCGAGGCCGCCCGGCTGGAGAACCCCGATGACGGCCTGCCGGGACTGGAGTCGTTGCGCAGCGGCGGTTTCCTGCAGAGCGGCCGGTTGTCGCTGCTGATCTGGCGTCCGGTTGCGTCCCGGTCATCTGCCGGGCTACAATAGGGATTCCTCGACGCGGGGTGGAGCAGTCCGGTAGCTCGTTGGGCTCATAACCCAAAGGTCGCAGGTTCAAATCCTGCCCCCGCAACCATCTTCAAGAAGGCCACGGCCATCGCCGTGGCCTTTTTCTTTGTACGCCAGGCGGCGTGCAGGCAGGGAGGGCAGACGTGAGCGACGTGACCGACGAAACACTGATCCGGGAGTTCGAGGCCGCCACACTGGCGGCGTTTCCGCACGCGGCGCACGTGCGGGTGGCGTGGTGGTATCTGCGGCACTCGCCGCTGCCGGAAGCGATGGGACGGTTCCGCACCGGCATCCGTCGCTTTGCGGAGGCCAAAGGGGCCGCCGGCAAGTACCACGAGACGATGACCGTGGCGTGGCTGCTGCTGATCGCGGAACGCGCCGGTGACGCGCCGGACTTGACGTGGCCGGAGTTCTCGGCGCGCTACCCCGAGCTGCTGGACCCGGCCCTGCTGAGCCGGTATTACCGGCCCGAGACGCTGGCCGGCGAACGGGCGCGACGGGCGTTTGTGATGCCCGACCGCGTCGCGCATCCGCCGGTCACGCGCGTTCCACACGAGTGAGCCCCGGGGCTGAAGCCCCGGGGCCCCAGGCGTTATCGCACGATCGGCACGCGCACGTGGACGGCGTCGGCCAATTCGATCCGCAGCTTCGTGCCGGCGGGAAGTGTGACTTCCTCACCCGCGGTCGTCAGCACCACGGCCGTGCCGGCGCCGGCGCCCACCACGCCGCCGATCACCGCACCCTTCTTGCCGCCCAGGATGCCGCCGATGATCGCGCCGCCGGCCGCCGGCACACCAATCTTCGCCGCGTCGTCACGTTTGGTGGCGTCGGCCACGAAGCTGGTGCGCGCATCCACCGCGTACGGGCCCTCGTGACCATCCACGCTCAGCGAGCGGAAGGCCAACGCGAGTGTCGCGCGACCCTTCACCTTGCCGGACGGCGTGACTTCGGTGATCGTGCCCGTGAGCTGGCTGCCGGCCGAGATGACGGCTTCGCCGTTCACCGACACCGCTTCGGTCAGCCGCGCCGTCACCGGTTCATTGAGACGGCTGGTCTTCGAGTCGACACCGGTGACCAGCGTCACGACCATGTCCGTGCCAGCCGGGAGCGTGTACTCGCGAAAGCGCGCTTCCACAGGCACCGGCTCAGGCTGGGCCGGGTCGACGATCTGCAGCTTGGCGATCTCGGCGCGTTCAACGGTGCGTTCCGCGCGGCCCACGTCCAGCTTGACCGCTTCCGGGGTCCGCTCCTTGACGGTGCCCGTCACGAGGCCACCATCCTGCTTCGCCACGGCCACTTCTGCGCCGACGGGAACGGCTTCCAGGTCCACGGCCTCGGCGCCGCACGCGGCCGACATTGCCACCACCACCAGCAGGGAAGAGAACAGCCTCATAAAACCTCCTTCACTCTGGCCCCAGTTGTTGCATCGACCATGCCAGGAGGCGGTAGCGCGTAACACCCTGTTTTCTAATGACTTACATCAAGTGACCGAAGATGGTGGATGCCCGCGCGTGTAAACGTTACCCGCACGGCCGTCAGTCGGCGCGCAGGGCCTCGGTGGGGTCGATACTCAGCGCGCGCCTGGCCGGCACGACAACCGCGAGCAGGCAGACCGCCAGCATCACCACGGCGTAGGCCAGCAGCAGGCCCACCTGCATCGGCGACAGCTCGCCTCCGTACACCTGACTGACGAAGATGGCGGTGAGGAGGCCGCCGCACACGATGCCGGCCGACACCTGCCAGAGGGGCCGGCGCAGGATGGCGAGCACGACCGGCAGTCGTGACGAGCCGAGGGCGATGCGGATGCCGATCTCCCGCGTTCGCCGGGACACCGTGAACGACATGACCGCGTAGATGCCCGCCAGCGAGACCAGCAAGGCAATGGTGCTGACGCCGGCCGTCACGCGAAACCAGAACTCGATGAATCGCAGCTCGGCATCGGCCACCCCTGAGAGTGGCTGCAGGTCGGCCACCCGAAGTTCGCGGTCGGTGGCGGCGGCCGCGGCCCGCACCGCGCCGGACAGACGCGTCGGATCCCCGGCCACGCGCAGGGCCAGGTGGAGATCGGCGTTGTGACTGAACGAGGCCGGCAGATAGTAGCCCGCGACCCTGGGGTCTGGAGGCACGCCCATGCCCATGTCCCGGACGACGCCGATGATTTCCATCCAGGGCTGCTCGCCGGTCTGGGGCGGCGCATCATTCCACTCTTCGAGCCGGATGTGCCTGATCCGCCGGCCGACGGCGGGATGGCCGCCGAGCACCTGCCGCACGAACGATTCGTTGACGACCACGACCGGATGCCGTCCGGCCACCTCGGCCGCGGTGAACGCCCGGCCGGCCAGCATCGGCGCGTCCAGCGTCTCGAAGAACGTGGCGTCCACCCCCGCGTTGCTGGTCACATACCCGCCGAGGTCCTCTTCGCGCGGCGCAGACGGGCCGGCATCGAGTTCGATCACTCGCACCGGGTGATACATCATCGGCAGCCGGTCGGCAAAGGTAACCGACTGCACCCCCGCCTGCGCGCGCAGACGATCGGCGACGGCGGAGACCTTCGCGCGGACCTGCTCCAGCGGGACGTCGTCGTCCGCCGAGACCCGCGCGACCAGGTACGAGTCCGCCGAGACGCCCAGGTCAATCGCTTCGATCTGCCAGGCGTCACGCTGCACGAAAAACGTGACGGCAGGGAAGGTGACGGTCACGGCCACCTGGGCGACGATCACCGCGGTCCAGATGCCGCCGAACCGCAGGCCTCCGCCGCCGGCCGTGGTTTCGCGCAGGCCCGCCTGCAGGCCGCGAGTGATCTTGAGCGCCGGCAGGACGCCGGCAATCAGCGCGGCGAGCATCGTCAGCAACACGGTGTACAGCACCGTGCCTGGCGACAAGTCCGGGGTGAACCAGAACGGCAGCCGTTCCCCTTCTGCCGCCGACAGTTGGAAGATCTGCAGTCCGGCGCGCAATCCTGCGGCGGCCACGGCCAGGCCGAGCGCCGCGGACAGGCCCCCGAGCAGCAGCGCCTCCACGAAGAACTGCGCGACCAGCCGCCCGCGTGACGCGCCCAGCGCGCTGCGGACCAGCACCTCCGACTCACGCGCCGCCGCGCGCGCGAACATCAGCAGCGCCACGTTGGCCGCGGCAAGCACGAGCAGCAGACCGATGAACAGGTTGACCGACAGCAGCAGCCACGTGACCGCAGGCGTGAGATCCATGGCGCCGAGCGCAAATGGCTGGACCTCGAGGCGCAGATGCTGGTGCGTCTGCGGCCAGTCGGCGGCGGCCGCCGCCGCCAGCACCTCGAATTCGGCGCGGGCCTCCTCGAGCGCGCGACCGTCGGCCAGGCGTCCCCAGACCGCGATGTTCTGGCCGGTTCGTGGCGCCTCAGGGGTCGCCGGCAGCCGCAACGGCACCCACGCGTCGTGCGCGATTGGGAAGCGGAACCCTTCGGGCATCACACCCACAACGATCGCGGGGGAGGCGCCCAGCAGCGTCTCGGTGCCCACCACGGACGGGTTGGCGCCAAACCGTTCGCGCCAGAGCTCGTGCCCCAGCACGATCACGAGCGGCGCACCTGGGGCTTCGTCGGCGAGCGCGATCCCCCGGCCGAAGAGCGGCGCCACACCCGCCACCTCGAACGCCGCCGCCGTGACTTCCGCCACGGCCGCTGGCTCGGCCAGTCCGCCGGGCGGCGTCAGGTTCCGTGTCGCGGTGCGGCCCGCGCCCAGCACCGTGACGCTCGTGAGCTGGCCGTGCCACCGGGCGAAGTCCGCGGCAATCCGGCGCTCGAGCCGGCCTGTGGCGACATCACGCGCCCGGATGGACACGATGCGATCGCCACCGGGCAGCGGCACATCGGGGTGGACGAACTTGTCGATGAAGGCGTAGGTCGCCGCGCCGACGGCAATCGCGAACGTCATGGCGATGCCGCCGACGATGGTCAGGCCGGGATGTTTGACCAGCAGACGCGCGGCGAGCCGGACGTCCAGCGCCGAGACGCGCGCGGCCAGCAGGTGTCCGGCGTTTTCGCGGACGCGTTCGATCACAAACCGCGAGGCCAGCGCGCGCGCCTTGCGCCGGTACTGCCGGCGGGCCGTTGCCGCGCCGGACTGCCGGGCGTCACGCTCGAAGACCTCCTCGAGGTCGCCGAGGATGCCGTCGCGCTGGTCCGCGGGCAGACAACGCCGCAGCCAGGCGCGCGTGAGGCGGGGCACTCGTGACGAGAGGCTCATCGCGCGCGCTTCAGATCGGGGTCGAGCCCCTGCCACATCCGGTCGAGCGCCTGCCGGGAGTCCCGCAGCAGCCGCAGGCCGGCCGGCGTCACCTTCACACACCGCCGCGCCTTGCCTCCGCGTTCCGCGGTGGGCGCGCTCATCCACGACTCGAGCAGGCCCTTCTGCTCGAGCCGCCGCAGCGTGATGTACACCGCCGCCGGCGCCACCGTCCGTCCGGTCCGGCGTTCAATTTCGTCGACGATGGGCACGCCGTAGACGTCGGTGCCGAGCTGAAGGATGGCCAGCAGGACCAGGTGTTCGAACTCGCCGAGGGCTTCTCGTGTCATGACGCAGCGTTCCTGAAAACTTACAACGCTACTTTAATACGCAGGACCGGGCGCGGAGGTTCGCGGCCGTCTGGTTACTGGGCGCGCGGGCGGTCGCGAATCGTGATCAGGGTTTCGCCGGGTTTGATGAGGCCCAGGTCCTCGCGCGCCGCTTCTTCAAGCGTGCGGGGGTCGCTGCGCAGCCGCCGGGCTTCATCCATCAGGCGCGCGTTGTCCCGCTCGAGATTGGCGAGCTCCGACTGCAGCCGCGCCTGCTCCTGCCGCGCCTGGATCGTCGCCAGGTAGCCTTTTTCGCCCACCAACGCGTTGACCATCAGGACCGCCGACATCAGCAGCAGGGCATACCGCGCGATCCGGCGGCGCCGTTCACGGACATCGGCCGCCGTACGCGACCGTCGTCGTGACGGTTTGCCGGAGTCGATGTGGGGTTCGTGGTCCATGGGAGCGCAGCTGGAAAGCGTTGTACCAGTATTTCGTCAGCAGTACAAGCACAAAATAGGGGCATGACGCCTGTTGTGATTGTACTGACCACGGTGCCGGCGGATTTTGGCGCGGCTCACCTGGCCTCGGCGCTCGTGGCCGGCGGACACGCCGCGTGTGTCAGCGTGTTGCCGATCATGGACTCCACCTATCGCTGGCAGGGCGCGATTGAAACAGCCGCCGAGCGCCAGGTCATCATCAAGACGACGGAGGATCGCGTGGATGCCCTCAAGGCGGCGCTGGCGGCCCTGCATCCCTACGAGGTGCCTGAGCTCCTGGTCCTGCCCGTGAGCGGCGGGGGAGAGGCTTATCTGCAGTGGATTGGGGGCTCCTGAGGGTGGCGAGATGGCGAGATGGCGAGGTGGCGAGGTGGTGACGTTCGAGGTCAGAGCAGCTTGATGGCGGCGAAGCCCGCGACGAACAGCACGAGAAAGGCCAGCGTGAACGCATCGAAGTGTTTTTCGATGAGCGCGCGTACCGGCGCACCGAAGACGCGAAGGATCGCCGCCACCAGGAAGAACCGCGCCGCGCGGCCAATCAGGCTGATGCCGATGAAGGGCCAGAACGCCATGCCCGTCGCGCCGGCGGCGATCGTGGCCACCTTGAACGGAATGGGCGTGAACGCCGCGGCCAGCAGGAACCAGATGCCGACGTCGCTGTTGTAGGTGTCGACCACCGTCTGCCAGGCGTCGTGGGCCTGGTAGAAGTCGATGATCGGCTGGCCGATCGTCGGCATGGCCGCCATCCCGATGCCGTAGCCGATGGCGGCGCCGATCACCGATCCGGCGCTGCACAACACCGCGGCCGGCAACCACCGCTGCGTGTTGGCGGCCACGATGGCGATGAGCAGCACATCGGGCGGAATCGGGAACACCGACGATTCCACCACGGCGATGAGAAACAGGGCGGTGAGCGCGTGCGGCGTCTCCGCCCACTTCATGGTCCAGTCGTAGAGGCCGCGGATCCAGCGGCGAATGGCCGCAATCATGACAGGGCCTGCCGCAGGTCGTCTTTGAGGTCCTCGAGGTCCTCGATGCCGGCCGAGATGCGGATGAGGCTGTCGGACAGGCCAATCTGCGCGCGACGTTCGGGCGGCACCGACGCATGCGTCATCGAGGCCGGGTGGCACACCAGCGTTTCAACGCCGCCGAGGCTCTCGGCCAGCGCCATCAGGCGGAACTTGTTCAGCACGGCGCGCGCCTCATCGAGGGATCCCATCTCGAACGACAACATGCCGCCGCAGCCGTTGGGCATCTGCCGCCGTGCCAGCGCGTGTTGCGGATGGCTGGGCAGCCCCGGGTAGATGACCTTCTTCACCTTGGGCTGGGTCGACAGGAACTCCGCCAGGCCCAGCCCGTTGGCGGTGTGCGCCGCCATGCGCAGCGGCAGCGTCTTGGTGCCGCGCAGGATCAACGAGCAGTCCTGCGGGCCCGGCACCGCGCCGGCCGAGTTCTGGATGAACTTGAGCCACTCGATGTGTTCGTCGTGTTTGGCGATGACCACGCCGCCGATCGCATCGCTGTGCCCGTTGAGGTATTTCGTCGTGCTGTGCATGACGAGATCGGCGCCCAGATCCAGCGGCCGCTGCAGGCACGGACTCGCAAACGTGTTGTCGACGGCCAGAAACGCGCCGTGCCGATGCGCAATCTCGGCGGCGGCGGCAATGTCGGTGAGCCGCAGCACCGGATTGGTGGGCGTCTCGATGAAGACCATCTTCGTGGCCGGGGTCATGGCCCGTTCGATGTTGGCCGGGTCCGACGTGTCCACCCAGCTGAACGTCATGCCCATGCGGGTCATGACCTTGTCGAACAGCCGGAAGGTGCCGCCGTAGGTGTTGTCGGTGACCACGGCGTGATCGCCGGCTGACAGCTTCGTGATGATGGCGTGAATGGCCGACAGGCCCGAGGCAAACGCGAACGCCGCCTTGCCGCCTTCAATCGCCGCCAGGTTGCCCTCCAGGGCCGCGCGCGTCGGGTTCTGCGTCCGCGCGTACTCATACCCCTTGTGTTTGCCGACGGCCTCCTGCACGTAGGTGGACGTCTGGTAGATCGGCGTGATGATGGCGCCGGTGGCCGGATCGGGCCGTTGCCCGGCGTGCAGACAGATGGTGGCGAACCTCGCGGTCGGCGGAAGCGTCATGGTCAAGCACGATAGTCTGTTATCATCCAACTTTCAATTTCGGATGCCTTCCGCGCCGTCTCCGCGACACGTTCCCGCGCCTGCTCCGGTACAGTTGAATCCCCTGCGCACGGTCCCCGGCCGGCTGCTGGTGCTGTCGGGTGTGTCGCTGCTGGTGTTGTGGCTCGTGCAGCAGGTCACCACGCTCCCGGCGCCCATCGAGATGTTCCGCAAGGTCGTCTCGTTCACCACCCGGGTGTCGGTCCTCTGGCTCATCGCCCTGCTCATCGTCCGGCACCGCCGTGAGTTTCTGTGGCGCGTCCGGCGCAAGCTGATCCTGTCCTACGTCTTCCTCGGCTTCGTGCCGGTCGTGCTCATCGGCCTGTTCGTGCTGGCCGGCGGCTTCGTGCTGCACGCCAACGTGTCGGGGTACCTCTTCCGGGAAGGCCTGGGCGACATGGTGGAGGACGTCCATCAGGTCGCGGTGGCCTCGGTCAACGAGATCGCCACGTCGCTGCCGGGCGGCGTCCCCGCCGATCCCGAGCGCCTGGCGGTGTTGTCGGAAGCCGTCCTTGAACGCCGATACATCGCGTTGGGCAGCCGGTACCGCGGTTTGTCGATGGCCGTGGTGCCGGTGGACACCGCGGCCGATCGCCGCGTGGCCGAGGCCGGCCCCTGGCGGCACATGCCGCCTCCCGCCTCCGTGCCCGTCTGGGTGGGCGACAAGGACTTCCAGGGGTTGCTGACCATCGTGCCCGCAGGCATGTCGCCGGCCGACTCCGACGCGGAGCGGCTGCTGGTGCGCGCGTCGGTCCCGTTGGGCGACGGCCGTCACGTGGTCCTGGTGGACGTGCCGGTCGACACCGACATGTCCGCGCGGCTCGACGAGCAGACCGGCGTGCGCATGACCGGCGCCGCCGTCAGCGTGCAGGAGACCGGCGCGGCACCGCTGGTGGGGCGCGCGCCCGGGGTGCCGGACCCGGAGATCGAGCGGGCCGACGGCGGCCTGCTCGACGGCCTGTTCCGCCGCACGGTGCTGTCCTCCGACTATGTCGACTGGCGGACGGGCGATACCGGGCTGGTGTTCATCAGCCTCGACGCGCCGCTGGCCAAGGTCTACCAGCGGGTCGCCTCGACGCAGGGCGTGGGGGCCGAGCTGGGGCTGCTGGATGTCTTCGTCGCGCTGGGCGTGCTGCTGCTCATCGTCCAGGGCGTGGCGCTGTTCTTCGGCGCGAGCCTGGGCCGCCAGATTACGGCGGCGGTGCACGAGTTGTTCGAAGGTACCGAACGGGTGCAACAGGGCGACTTCACGCACCGGATCAAGGTGACGTCGCAGGATCAGCTGGGCGCGCTGGGGGAGTCGTTCAACCGCATGAGCGCCAGCATCGAACACCTGCTGCACGTGCAGCGCGAGAAGCAGCGGCTCGATGACGAGCTGCGGATCGCGCACGAGATTCAGACGTCGCTGCTGCCGGATCGTCCGCCGGCGTTCGAGGGCCTGTCCATCGCCGACCTGTGTGTGCCCGCGCGCGAGGTGGGCGGCGACTATTACGACTTCTTCACGCTGGGACCGCGCACGCTGGGCGTGCTGGTGGCCGACGTGTCCGGCAAGGGCACCTCGGCGGCGCTCTACATGGCCGAATTGAAGGGGCTGATGCTGGCGCTCAGCCACGAGGAGCGGTCACCCAAACGGCTGCTGACCCGCGTCAACCATCTGCTGGCCGAACATCTCGACAACCGCAGCTTCATCACCATGACGTACGGCGTGATCGATCTCGACGCCGGCACGTTGACGCACGCGCGCGCGGGCCACACGCCGCTGCTGGCCGTCTCGCGGGGGCAGGCCGAGGTGATCGTGCCCAACGGCATGGTGCTGGGGCTGCGCCTGCCGGGCGCGGCCGATCGGTTCGAATCGCTGCTCGAGGAACACACCATGGTGTTGTCGCCCGGCGACGTGATCGTCTTCTACACCGATGGCGTCACCGAGGCGATGGACCGCGACGGGGAACTCTTCGGGGATGCCGCGCTGGGCCGGGTCGTCAGCAGCCACAGCCACCTGGATGCCGCCGGCATTCGTGAGCGCGTGCTGCGCGACGTGTCGGCCTTCGTCGGCGAGGCCGAGCCGCACGACGACATGACGATGGTGGTAGTGAAGGTAGACGGCCCACGGACGGAGGGCGCCCGGCCGTGAGCGTGGCCGTCTTCCGCAGCCACCTGTCGATCGAGGCCGAGGTCGTGCGCGGCCTGCTCGCGGCGCATGGGCTGCCGGCACGGGTGTCGTCGACCCTGGCGCCCGGGTTGTTCCCGCTGCGGTTCGGCGGCCAGGCGGAGTTTTCGGTGACCGTGGCCGACGGCCACGAGGACCGCGCCAAGGCCCTCATCGCCAGTCACCTCGATGAAGCGGCGGCGGCCGAGGTGCGGCGGCTCAGCGACGACCTGGGGCCGCTGCAGGATCGCATCCACTACCACTTCAAGGATCTCGGCCTGCTCGAACACGCGCTGACGCATCGATCGCGCGCGCACGAGGACGCCTCGGGCGGCGTCATCGACAACGAGTCGCTCGAGTTCCTGGGCGACGCCGTGCTCGGGTTCGTCATCGCGGACATGTTGTTCCAGCGATTCCCGACGCACTCGGAAGGGTACAAGTCGAAGATCAAGGCGTCGATTGTCTCGACCGCCTCACTGGCGCGCATCGCCGGCACGATCGAACTGGGCCGGTACGTGCTCCTGGGCCGCGGCGAGGAAAAAACCGGCGGGCGCCACAAGTACGCGATTCTGGCCGACTGCTTCGAAGCCCTCATCGCCGCGATCTATCTGGATGGCGGGACGGACGCCGCGCGCGCGTTCATCGTGTCGATCTTCGGACCGCTCATCACCTCGGGCGGCGATCAGGTGGCCGAGGCCGAGTTCACCGACGACTGGAAGTCGGCGCTGCAGGAGTGGCTGCAGGCCAACAACCGCGGCCTGCCCGTGTATCAGCTGGCCGCCGCGGTGGGCCCCGATCACCGCAAACGCTTCGATGTCGAGGTGCTGGTGGAAGGCGTCCCCGTCGGCCGCGCCCAGGGCCGCGCGAAGAAGGAAGCCGAACAACTGGCGGCCAAACAGGCGCTGGGGCGGCTCAGGTCCAACGGGTCCAACGGGTCCAGCGGGTCCAGCGGGTCCTGAAGACTTGGTACCGCGCTTGCTTTGCTGCAGGCCGTGGGTGCTCAGAAGCTCGGGGACCTGATTGCGTATCAACGGGCTCTCGCGCTCGGCGATGCGGTCCATGCTCTGATTCGCGAACATCCGGCGGCGCAGCGGGATCTGAGATTTCGGGCACAGTTGAGTGGGGCTGTCGACAGTGTGACCGGCAACATTGCCGAGGGCTGGGGGCGGTACCGGCGCCGCGAAATGTGCCTGTTTCTTCGGTACGCGTTTGCGTCACTGCTCGAAGCCGAGTCCCACGTGCGCGCCGGCGTCGGTCGACGGTTCTACGACACCAGCGCCTGCGAGCCGGTGCTTCGAGAAATTCGGCGTTGCACGGCCGCCATTACCCGGCTGCGCCAGAGTCTTGAGGAGTTCGATCGTTCCCCGTCGGGACCACCCTGTGCACCTTCGACCCATCGCCCACGGCACGGGCCTTCCAGACCCACACGTCCTGCGGGACCCGATGGACCCGTTGGACCCGACGGACCCGTTGGACCCGTTGGACCCGTCAATCGATTTCGATGATTCCCGAGCGGTCCCCAACCATCGCCGGCTCGCGTGCGGGGGCCGGTTTGGGCGCGGGTTGGGACGCGGGTGGCGGCGGGGTCGTCGGTGGCGTCGTCGCCGCTGGGAGGCTGGCGCCCACGCGATCGGTGTACGCCGCCACTTCGCGCGCGATGGCGTCGGCGTCGGGCGGCGCGGGCTGCGCGTAGAGGCGGACGTAGACGCGCAGCAGCGGATCCGCGAACGTGTACCGCTTGCGCTGGACGTTGACGAGGTCCACGTCCTCGAGCCACGACAGGTAGTCCTTCGTCGACCCCGGCGTGCGGTGCATGCGCTGGCTGATTTCCGTGAGTGTGAGGCCCTCTTCCTCCGCGAGCACGCCGAGGATGGCCTTGAGCGCGCCGTAGCCGCGCGCCCGCTGCAGACGGAACTCGTAACTTTCGCGGCAACGCGCCGTGAGCGGCCCATCGGGAGCCAGCGCGACGGCCAGCGCCGAGGCCGGCGTCCGGCGGGCGGCGGGCAACGCGCGCAGCGCGTCCATCAGCAGGCGCGAGTAGCCGGCACGGCCGCCCGACAGCGCGGCCACGTCGGCCGCCACGCCGGCCGCCCACGCGGCGTCGGCGCCGGCCTGCCGGGCCAGCAACACCACGTCCTCGCCGTCGATGGGCGGCAGATGGATGACCTCAAACCGCGCCGGGGCGTCCCGCAGCAGCCGGTGCGCGCGCGCGGTGAACCGCGACGTCAGGACGAACGCATTGGGACTGGCCGCCAGCCGATGCATGAGGTCGCGCTGCACGTGGCGCAGCCCCGGGAAACTTTCGAACGTGCGGATGTCGAGCACTTCATCGATGAGAAACGTCACCGGCGCCTGACCGGCCGACGCGCTCGCGAAGTACATGGTCAGTCCGTCGAAGGCCGCTCGCGCCGACGCGAACAGGGGGGCCTCGCCGGATTCACGAATGCTGGGCGGCGCGGCCGACAGGACGGAGGCCGTGCAGCGCTCGGGGGTGGTGGCCGCCGACGCCAGATCGATGTACTGCGCGCGATCCTGACCGAACCACGAGCGCAGCCGCAGCAGCAGGGAGGTCCGCCCGGCCGCACAGCCGCCGAGCACGACCGGAATGCGACCGGCATCGAGCGAGGCCAGGACCCGGCGTTCGAGGGCCGGACGCTCGACGATCATGCGCCGTGCTCCGATCCCGCCATGGGCATGTCGATCCCGCGCGTGCGGGCGGTCTCGATCGCGGCCGGGTAGCCGGCATCGGCGTGGCGCACCACCCCCATGCCCGGGTCACACGTGAGCACCCGCCGCAGTTTTTCGTCGGCTTCCGCCGACCCGTCGGCGACGACCACCATGCCCGCGTGCAGCGAGTACCCGATGCCCACACCGCCGCCGTGATGCACCGACACCCAGGTGGCTCCCGACGATGTGTTGAGCAACGCATTGAGGATGGGCCAGTCGGCAATGGCATCCGACCCGTCGCGCATGGCTTCGGTCTCGCGATTGGGCGAGGCCACCGATCCGGCATCCAGATGATCGCGCCCGATCACGATGGGCGCCGACACCACGCCGCGCCGCACGAGATCGTTCAGCGCGAGCCCGAACTGTGCGCGGTCGCCGTAGCCGAGCCAGAAGATGCGCGCGGGCAGGCCCTGGAACGCCACCCGTTCACGCGCCATGCGGATCCAGCGGCACAGGGGTTCGTCGTGCGCGAACATCTGCAGCGCGAGCTCGTCGGTGGCCGCGATGTCCTTTGGATCCCCCGACAGCGCGGCCCAGCGGAACGGGCCCTTGCCCTCGCAGAAGAGCGGGCGCACGTACTCGGGCACGAACCCCGGAATCCGGAACGCGTCAGCCACGCCGGCCTGCTGGGCCTGCGCGCGGATGTTGTTGCCGTAGTCGAACGTCACCGCGCCGCGGTCCTGCAGCGCGCGCATGGCGCGGACGTGTGTGGCCATGGCCGCCATCGATCGCCGGACGTACTCGGCCGGGTCGGCCGCGCGCAACACCGACGCCTCCGCCAGGGTGAGCCCATTGGGGACGTAGCCGACCAGCGCATCGTGCGCCGAGGTCTGGTCGGTCAACACGTCCGGGGTGACGCCCCGCGCGACCAGCGCCGGCAGCACGTCGGCCGCGTTGCCTTCCAGGCCAATCGATCGCGCCACGCCGTCGCGCTGGTACCGCGCCGCGCGCGCCAGCGCATCGTCGAGCGAGGTGGCCGCTTCATCGAGGTACCGTGTGGCCAGCCGGCGTTCGATGCGCGCCGGATCCACTTCGATGACCAGCGCCACGCCTTCGTTCATCGTGACCGCCAGCGGCTGCGCGCCGCCCATGCCGCCCAGGCCCGCCGTGACGGTCAGCGTGCCCTTGAGCGTGCCGCCGAAGTGCCGCTTCGCGACGGCCGACAGCGTTTCGTACGTGCCCTGCAGGATGCCCTGCGTGCCGATGTAGATCCACGACCCGGCCGTCATCTGGCCGTACATCGTCAGTCCCTTGTCCTCGAGGTCGCGGAACGTGGCCCAGTTGCCCCAGGCCGGCACCAGGTTCGCGTTGGCGATGATGACGCGCGGCGACCACGGATGCGTCCGGAACACGGCGACGGGTTTGCCCGACTGGACGACGAGCGTTTCGTCGGATTCGAGTCGGCGCAACGTCTCGACGATCGCGTCAAAACAGGCCCAGTTGCGCGCCGCCTTGCCGGTGCCGCCGTACACGACGAGATCGTCGGGGCGTTCGGCCACCTCCGGATCGAGGTTGTTCATCAGCATGCGCAGGGCGGCCTCCTGGGGCCAGCCCTTGCAGGAACGCGCGGGGCCGCGCGGGGCGCGAATCGTACGGGTCGAGACGGGCATGAGTGAAAGACGTCAGCGCTCGGCGCGCGGGACGGAAGACGCCACTCTAAAGAAGGACACCGACCGAGTCAACGCTTGACACGGTCACGCCAGTTGCAGTGGGCACGCGCCTTCGATGGCGCCGTTCGTAATGGCCTCGCACAAAGTGGCGATGTCGGGCGCGGGCGGCCGGTCGCGATCGAGGCGGGGCACCCGCGCCCGCACGGCGGCATGCACCTGCGCCAGCGCGTCGCTGGTGCGCAGCGGCGCGAGCAGGTCGACGGCCTGCGCCGCGGCCAGCAGCTCGATGGCGACGACCTGGGTGGCCAGTTCGACGGCGCGGGCGGCCTTGAGCGCGGCGGTCATCGACATGCTGACGTGATCTTCCCGCCCGGCGGAGGTGGGAATGGTGTCGGCCGCCGCCGGGTGCGCGAGGATTTTCATTTCCGAGGCGAGGGCCGCCGCCGTGACGTGCGCCATCATGTAGCCCGAGTTGAGGCCGGAGTCCTCGATGAGGAACGCCGGCAGGCCGCTTTCGTGCGGCGTCATGAGGCGGTCGGTGCGCCGTTCCGAGATGGTGGCCAGCTGCGTGAGGCCGATGGCCAGCGTGTCGGCCGCCAGCGCGATGGGCGCGCCGTGGAAGTTGCCGCCCGAGACGATGTCGCCCTGTTCGGCGAACACCATGGGATTGTCGGTGGCGGCGTTGGCCTCCAGTTCCGCGAGCCGGTGCGCGAAGCCGATGGCTTCGCGCGCCGCGCCGTGCACCTGCGGCGCGCAGCGCAGCGCGTACGCGTCCTGCACCTTGCCGCAGCCCGCGTGCGACGCGTTGATGGCGCTGCCCGCCAGCAACGCGCGCAGGTTGGCGGCCGACGCCGCCTGGCCCGGCACGGGCCGGGCGGCGTGAATCCGCGCGTCGAACGGCCGCGCGCTGCCGCGCAGCGCGTCGACCGACATCGCGGCCGCCAGGTCGGCGGCGCGCGCCAGGCGCGCCGCCGCCAGCACCGCCAGGGCGAGCACGCCCGTGCTCGCCTGCGTGCCGTTGATCAGCGCGAGGCCCTCCTTCGGGCCGAGCGGGATCGGCGCCGGGCGCGGCGCCGATCCCGGCAGCAGCGCGCCTTCGCCAATCAGCACCAGCGCGATGTGCGCCAGCGGCGCCAGGTCGCCGCTGGCGCCCACCGACCCGCGCGACGGCACGTGCGGCAGGACACCCGCGTTGATCATCGCGAGGAGCGCCTCGAGCGTCTCGAGCCGGATCCCCGAACACCCCTTGGCCAGCACGTTGGCGCGCAGCACCATCACGGCCCGGACGTCGGCGGGTGACAGCGGGTCGCCCACGCCGGCCGCGTGGCTGCGCAGCAGGTTGACCTGCAGGGCCGCCAGCTGGTCCGGCGCGATGGCCACTTCGGCCAGCGCGCCGAATCCCGTGTTGATGCCGTAGACCGCCTGCGGCAGCGCGGCATGCCGATCCACCACGTCGCGCGCCGCGCGCACGCGGGCCGCCGCGCCGGGCGACAGCCCCACCGGCGCGCCCTCGCGCGCGATGGCCTGCAGCTGGTCGAGAGTGAGTGAGGTGCCGTCGAGAAGAATCATGGGGGGCGGAAAAGGTATCATTTTACCGACATGAATCTGTGTGTGCTCGGCGCCCAGTGGGGTGATGAAGGCAAAGGCAAGATTGTGGATTTGTTGACGCCGCATTTTGGCGTCGTCGCGCGGTATCAGGGCGGGCACAACGCCGGCCATACCGTGTACGTCAGCGGCCGGAAGTTCGTGCTGCACCTGATTCCCTCCGGCATCCTGCATCCGGGCGTCACCTGCTTCATCGGCAACGGCGTCGTCGTGGATCCCAAGGCGTTGTTTGCCGAAGTGGACGAACTGGCCGGCATGGGCATCGATGTCGCCGGGCGGCTGTTTGTCAGCGACAAGGCGCACCTCATCCTGCCGTACCACCGCGAGCTCGACGTGTTGTCGGAAGCGCGCCGGGGGGAACGGAAGATCGGGACCACGTCGCGCGGGATTGGTCCGGCCTACGAGGACAAGATCGGCCGCCGCGGTGTGCGGGTGGGCGACCTGCGCGACACCTCGCCCGATGGGCCGCTGGTCGGCGCCGTGCGCGAAAACGTGGACGCGCGCAATCGGCTGGTCGGCAACGCCGACATGAAGTGGCAGGACGTGGTGGACGAGCTGCGCCGCGTGTGGACGCGGCTCGCGCCGCTGGTCGACGATGTGTCGCTGCGGCTGACGCAGGCGATGGCGGCCGGCACCCGCGTCATGTTTGAAGGCGCGCAGGGCACGCTGCTCGACATCGACCACGGCACCTATCCGTACGTCACGTCCTCGAACGCGGTGGCGGCCGGCGCGTGTACGGGCCTGGGCATTGGCCCGAAGTCCGTCCACGCCATTCTCGGTGTGGCCAAGGCGTACACGACGAGGGTGGGCGAGGGGCCGCTGCCGACCGAGTTATTGGGCGAGATGGGGCAGCGTCTGCGTGACACCGGGCAGGAATACGGCGCGTCCACGGGCCGTCCCCGCAGGTGCGGCTGGTACGACGCGGTCGCCGTGCGGTACGCCGTGCGCATCAACGGCCTCGACGCGCTGGCGCTCACCAAACTCGATGTGCTCGACGGGATCGAGTCGCTGCAGGTCTGCACGGCCTACCGCTGCGGCGATCAGGTGCTGACCGAAATGCCCGCCGACACGGCGCAGCTGGCCGCGTGTGAGCCGATCTACGAGACGCTGCCGGGCTGGACCACGCCGACGCGCGGCGTCACCCGCTACGAGGACCTGCCGCCCGCCGCGAAGGCCTACATCGCGCGGCTGGAAGAGGTGAGCGGCGTCCCCGCCGCCATTGTCTCCACCGGCTCGGAGCGCGACCACACGATCATCCGGCGGGACACCATCGCCGGGACCTGGTTCTAGGAACCCGGTCACATCTCCCTGTGGACCCTGTGGACCTTGTGGACCCTGTGGACCCTGTGGACCCTGCGGCCCCTAGCTCTTCGGCGGCCCGATCACGTCGAAGACCTTGCGGATCAGGTCTTGGCGCATGAACGGCTTGGCCAGCATGTGGGCGTTGGGGCCGAGGTCGTCGCTCACGACATAGCCAGACACGAAGACGAACTGCAGCTCCGGCCGGCGCTCGCGCAGCCGCGCGGCCATTTCGGGCCCCTTCATCTTCGGCATGACGATGTCGGTCACGACCAGGTCGATGTTCGGCAGCCGCTCGGCGATCACGAGGGCCTCCACGCCGTCGTTGGCTTCCACGACGTGATAGCCCTCGCGTCGCAGCGCGAGCGCGAACAGATTCCGTACCGCCGGTTCATCGTCGACCAGGAGCACGACCGTGGCGCCGGGCGGCCCCGCATCAACGGTCGGCGGGGCGTCCGGCTCCGGCTTGGTTGACCCGAACTTCGGAAACCTGAGCATCGCGGTCGTTACCGCCTCGTCCAGTGATCGGCGCTGATGAGCGCCGTCTGCTCGTAGGTTCGGCCGTCCACGGTCAGGACGACGCGGTACTGGCCCGGCGCCACCGTCGACAACACGGTGTTGGGGGCCGCCGCGGGGAACACGGGCACGGTCGGGGCCGCGCCGCCGCGTCCGCCCCCGGGGAATCCGCCGCGGCCGCCACGGCCGCCGGCCGCGTCGCCCGGGCCCGACTCGCGGCGCGCCTGCATGTTCCACCGCACGGTGTTGATGCCGGCCGTCTTCGGGCCGTCCACCTCCGCAATCACGCGCGCGCCGTCGTACACACGCACCTTCACGTCGCCGGCGACGTCGCGTTGCAGGTAGTAATGGATGTGCACGCCGAGCGCGCGGCTCTGGCCGTTGAAGTTGTAGTTGGCGCGGAACGGCGTGAGCCCGGTGGCCCACTGCACGGTCGGCTGAATCGGAATGAGCGCCGCCGGCTGCGCCTGCACGGGCTGCGTCAGGTGCTGGAACGGCGTGATGTCGGCGATCCAGATGCCGCGGCCGTGTGTGCCGATGATGAGCTCGTTCTCGCGCGGATGGATCTTGAGGTCGTAGATGGGCGTGGTGGGCAGGTTGTTGCGCACGCGCGTCCACGACTGGCCCCCGTCGAGCGAGAAGAACAACGCCAGCTCCGTGCCCAGCACGAGGAAGTTCGGGTTCTTCCGATCCTCCACGATCACGTTGATGCCGGCTTCGGTCGGCAGGTTCGCGGCGATTGACGTCCACGTCTGGCCGTAGTCCGACGTCTTCCACACGAACGGACGGAAGTCATCGTGGCGGTAGCCGGTCATCGTCAGGTACGCCACGGCGGGATCGTGCGAGGACGGCACCAGGCGGCTGACCCAGTACCCCGGGTGGCCGGGGACCTTGTCGCGCAGGTTGGTCCACGTGCGGCCGCCGTCGCGGGTCAGCTGCACGTTGCCGTCATCGGTGCCCACCCACAACAGGCCGGGCATGATCACCGATTCCTCGAGCGCGGTGATGGTGGCGTACTGGATGTTGCCCGAGCCGTTGCGGCGCGCCGGATCGTTGACCGTGAGGTCGGGGCTGATCTCGGTCCACGTGTCGCCGCGGTCGGTGGACCGCACCACCATCTGGCCCGCGTGATAGATCGTCTGCGGGTTGTGGGGCGAGATCACGATTGGCGCGTTCCAGTTGTAGCGTACCGGGTCCTGACCCGTGGGCCGCCGGTACTGGATGTTGCGCGTCTGGCCGGTGGTCTTGTCGGTGCGCCCGATGCCGCCGAACTGGCTTTCCGAATACACCCAGCGGCTGTCGGTGGGGTCAGGCACGACGAAGAACCCGTCGCCGCACGACCCGATGTTGCCCCAGGCTTCGAAGGGAATGCTGCCGCCGTTCCGCATGGTGCTGGGACCCCAGATGCAGCTGTTGTCCTGCGTGCCGCCGTACACGTTGTACGGATAATCCATGTCGTAACCGATGGCGTAGAACTGCGCGAGCGGCAGGTTCTGCGGATCGATCCACGTGCGGCCGCCGTCGAACGTGATGCCCATGCCGTGGTCGTGGCCCAGCAGGATGTGGTTGCTGTCGGCCGGGTTGATCCACATCGCGTGGTTGTCGCCGCCGTAGTTGCCCCAGCCCTGCCAGGTGCGGCCGCCGTCGAGCGAATGCGTCATGCCCACGCTCAGCAGCCAGATGTGATCCTTGTTGTTGGGATCGACGCGGATCTGCCCGTAGTAGTAGGGCGGGTTGGCGCCGAAGCCGCCGCCTCCGCGGCCGCCCGCCGCGCCCGACGGCACCGGCTGCGGCGCCATCTTCGTCCACGTCCGGCCCGCATCGTCCGATCGGTAGAACTCGTCGCCGATCGTGTTGCCGCCGAAGCCTTCGGCCATGCGCTTGATGCGTTCGTTCGGATCGCCGTCGCGTGCGTTGGCGTTTTCGACCACGGCGTACACGCGGTTGGAATCCTGCCGCGCCACCTGCAGGCCGATGCGGCCGATGAGCCCGGTCGGCAGGCCGTTGGTCAGTCGCGTCCAGGTGCGGCCGCCGTCGGTGGTCTTGTGAATCGCCGAGCCCAGCCCGCCCTCGGCAAACGTCCAGGGCTTGCGCACCTTGTCGTAGGTGGCGGCATACAGCACCTGCGGCGCGCGCGGGTCCATCACCACGTCGACCACGCCGATTTCACGGCCGTCGACGCGATAGTCGAGCGACTTCACCCACGTCTTGCCGCCGTCGGTGGTCTTGTAGAGGCCGCGCTCCGGGTTGTGCGAGTAGAGCTTGCCGAGCGCCGCCACGTACACGACGTTCGGGTCCTTCGGATCGATCACGATGCGGCCGATGTGGTGCGACTCGGGCAGGCCCAGGTGCGTCCAGCTGTCGCCGCCGTTGTCCGAGCGGTAGACGCCGTTGCCCCAGTAGGAGCTGCGCGAGTTGTTGGCTTCACCCGTGCCCACGTAGACGATCTGCGGATTGGACTGCGAGACCGCGACGGCGCCGATGGAAATGACCGGCTGGTTGTCGAAGATCGACCGGAACGAGACGCCGTGGTTCTCCGTTTTCCACAAGCCGCCGGACGCCGTGGCCGCGTAGAAGATGCGCGGGGTGGCTTCCACGACGGCGTAGTCGACGTACCGTCCGCCCTGCGCCGTCGGTCCGATTTCGCGGAACGTGAGCTGCTTGAACAGGTCGGGCGGCTGCTGCGCCTCGAGGGCGGCCGGCCACCCGGCGACGGCCGCCGCAGTGCCCAGCAGGACGAGGACGACGAGACGGAGAACGTGGCGCGCGGTCATGGACGGCTCCTAGGCCTGGGCGGCGGCGGGGGCGCAGAACTTGTCGAACGCCATCGTCAACTGGTCGGCGATGGCCTGCGCCGTGCGCGACTCGATGTCGCGGCGTTCGATCATGTAGATGAGTTTGCCGTCGCGCAGCAGCGCGATGGACGGCGACGAGGGCGGCATGCCCGTGAAGTACTGGCGCGCGCGCTCGGTGGCTTCGACGTCGGCGCCGGCAAACACCGTGGCCACCACGTCGGGGCGGTTGGCGTGTTTGAGGGCTTCGGCGATGCCGGGCCGGGCCTTGCCGGCGGCGCAGCCGCACACCGAGTTGACCACCATCATCACAACGCCGGGTGACGCCACCACGGCGTCCACATCAGCGGCGGTGCGGCACTCACGCGCCCCCACCTGAACGAGTTCCTGACGCATCGGGGCCACGAGATATTCGGGATAAGGCATGGGGACAATCGACTCCTGTTAGCATTCGATTATACGTGCGGGTACTCCTCTGCGACCTTGACGACACGCTCTTCGACCATCAGCATGCGACTCGAACGGCACTGACACGACTGCGTGACCGCGAGCCCCGCCTGCAGGCCTGGGATCTGGAGACCCTCAAGGCCCGCCATCACGAACTGCTGGAGGTGTTTCACCAGCGGGTGTTGTCGGGCGAACTGACCATCGACCAGGCGCGGGACGCCCGGTTTTCGGCGCTCGTGGGCGGCGGAGACGCGTCGGGGCTGGCCGCCGCGTACCGGGAGGCCTATCTGGCCGACTGGCGCGAGGTGCCCGGCGCCCGGGCCCTGCTGGCGGCGGTGCGGGCGCGGGGCGCGTCCGTCGTGATTGTCACCAACAGCACGGTGGCCGAGCAGCGCCTGAAGCTGGACCGTCTGTCGCTTGCGGCCGAGGTCGACGCGCTGGTCACGTCGGAAGAAGTCGGCGTGCAGAAGCCCGATCCGTCGATCTTTCACGCCGCGCTCGATCGGGTGGGCGCGTCGGCGGGGCAGGCCGTGATGCTGGGGGATGCGTGGCGCGCCGACGTCGAAGGCGCGCGCGCGGCCGGGGTGCGGCCGGTCTGGCTCAATCGCTTCGGACTGCCCGCGCCTGATCCGGCCGTGACGCAGGTGCCGGCGTTGTCGCCGGTCGAGCACCTGCTGCCCGTCCTGTGGCCAGGCCAATCCCGCCAATAGACAGCCCGAGCGCGATCCAGTGACGCGCGTGCATGGGTTCAGTCAGCACCGCGACCGCGGCCACCGCCGTCACGACGGGCACCGCCAGCTGCACCAGCGCGGCGCGCCAGGCTTCCAGCCGCGGCAACACGGCATACCAGGCGGCGTAGGCCAGACCTGACGCGACCGCCCCGGAGGCCACCGCCAGCGTCACGCCGATCGGCGAGACGACCGGCGCATCGCGGACGGCCCACGCGATGGGCAGGCACATCACCGCCGCGCGCGCGAAGTTGTCGGCGGTGGTGGCCAGCGGATCCGCGCGCGTGCGGCCGGCCAGCGAATACAGCCCCCACGCCACGCCGGCCGTCAGCATCAACAGCGCCCCGATCCCGTCGGGCGCCTGCCAGCCCGGCGCCGTCAGCACGACGAGGCCGGCAGCCGCCAGCACCGTGCCGATCCACTGACGCGCCGTCGGCCGCTCCCCGCGCCAGAGTCCTGACCCGAACATCGTGAGATGCACCGCGCCGAACAGAAGAAGCGCGCCCGGGCCTGCCGCAATCCGCGTGTAGGCCAGGGTAAACGCCAGCGCGTACACGGCGAGCGCGACGGCCATACCCCAGGATCCGCGCCGGCCGGCGCCGCCGCTGCGCCACCGGACGATCAGCGTCAGGACCGCGGCGCCGCTGAGCAGCCGGATCGCCATGAACGCCATGGCATCGAGGTGGCCGCCCCCCAGCGCGCCGCGTGTGAGCAGCGAGTTGGCCGAGAAGCCCGCCAGCGCGCACAGCAGCAGGAGCAGGGACATCGCCGCGCATTATCGCGTAGACTCGGGCGATGGTTCGGTGGCCTGCGCGTGTGTGCGCCGCACTCGCGTTGTTCGTGGTGACGCACGGGGCACGGGCCAGCGCCGCGCGCGACACGCCCATCCTGCTGGGGGTGCACCATGGCAATCAGGGATGGGACCTCGAGGCTGTCCGTCGGCTCGAGCGCTGGCAGGGACGGCCGCACGATGTCCTGGTGCTGTTCACCAATTGGGATGCGGACCGTCGGGTCCTCGACAATCTCTTCGAACACCAGCTGGTGGTGACCTGGCGCCACGGCGCGGTGCCCATGATTACGTGGGAGCCGTTCCTCGCGTCACAGACGCCGTCCGACATCGTGTCGCGTATTGCCGGCGGCGAGTTCGATCCGTACATCGCCACCTGGGCGACGCGGTTGCGCCAGTTCCTGTCGGGCCGCGATCGCCGGCTCGGCACCGACGACGATCGACGGGCGTATCTGCGGCTGGCTCATGAAATGAACGGCAACTGGTACCCCTGGGGACAACGCGCGCCGCAACGGTTCGTGGCGATGTGGCGGCGGGTCCACCGGATTGTGGCCGAGACCGGGATCACGTCGTCGCAGTTGCAGTGGGTGTGGACCGTGACCAACCAGGACCATGGCCCCTTCGACGCCGAGGCGTATTACCCCGGTGATGCGTGGGTGGACTGGCTCGGCCTGGATGGCTACAACTGGGGTGCAGTGCGACCCGGGTCGCGTTGGGAAACGCCGTCCGCCGTGCTGGAGCCCATGCTCGAACGACTCCGTCGCCTGGCGGCCAAGCCCATTGCCCTAACCGAGGTGGCGACGACCAGCCTCACCAGGGACGGTGATGACTTCGCGGCCAAGAACCTCTGGATACGGGAGTACTTCCAGTGGGTGCAGAGGTCCGGTGTGCGCATGGCGTGCTGGTACAACCTCGATCGCGATGCCGAGTTCGCCGTCTTCGGCGGGATCGGCGGCGACGTGCTGGTGGAGGGGGAGCGCCGGACCACGCGAGCGTTTTCGGCCTATCGGCAGGGGGTGCTGCAGTGGCCGCCGACGCCTGGTCGGGGCGGCGCGCGGCTGATTTCCGATGCATCATTTGCGGGCCAATGACTGACGCCGACGTGATCAGCCCTGCCGTCATCGCCTCGCTCCGCGCGTTGGGCGACGATGAGACGTTCCTGGACGAGGTCATCGACCTCTTTGTTGACGATGCCGGGCCGCGGGTGTCACGGCTGCGTGCGGCGCTGGCGACCGGCGACAGGATGGCCGCGGTAGCCGCGGCGCATTCGATCAAGGGCGGGGCCGGCAACATCGGCGCGGCGATCGTCGCGCGCGAGGCCGAGGCCCTCGAGGAACGGCTGCGCGCCGGTGAGGTGATCGATCCGGTGAGCGGCGCCGACCGGCTGGCGGCCGAGCTCGATCGCGCCGTGACCGCGCTGCACGCGCTGCGGTCGCAACCGCGCGGGCTCCCGTAGCGCGGGCCGGACGGTCAGCGTCGTTCGAAGGCCAGCAGCGCGATGTCGTCGCCGGCCGGCGCATCGCCGCGCCGGCGCGTGAGCCAGGCCCCCAGCGCGGCGCAGGCGTCGGGCAGCGGCTGCCCCCCGTGCGCGACGAAAAACGCCGCGAGCCGATCGATGCCGAACCGTTCGCCGGCGGTGTCGAGGTCTTCCACCACGCCGTCGGTGTACAGCACCAGCCGGTCGCCGATGTCCATCGTGCACACGCCTTCCTCAAACGGCAGGCCGAAGCCCATCCCGATGATCGGGCCGCCGGCGTCAAGCGTCTCCACCTGGCCGGTGTGGCGGACCAGCAGCGGCGGCGGATGGCCCGCGGCCGCATACACCACCCGGCGCGCGTCGGGGGCAATGACGGCGACGACAATCGAGAAGTACTTGTCGAAGCGCTCGAACGGATACTCGGCTTCCAGCGCCGAGAGGATCGCGGCCGGCGACGGCGGCCCGCCCGCGGTGCGCAGCGCGGCGAACGACGCCAGCCACTGCGCCACCGACATGGTCAGGAGCGCCGACGCCACGCCATGGCCGCTGACGTCGGCCATGTAGGCCAGCGTGGAGCCATCGGGCAGGGGCAACGCGTGGAAGATGTCCCCGCCCACCGCCAGCGACGGCTCGAAGACGGCGCCGCCCGCCAGCGGACCGCGCGACAGGTCGTCAGAGGGCAGCAGGCTCTTCTGGACATCGGCGGCCGCGCGCAGTTCCTCGAGCATCACCTGCTCGCGCTGCAGCAGCCGCGCGTTGGAGCGCGCGAGCGACGAGGCGAGGTGCCGGATGCGCAGCTGCGACCGGACGCGCGCCAGCACTTCCTGCGGGTCGAACGGTTTGGTGACGTAGTCGGCCGCGCCCAGCTCCATGCCGCGCACCTTGTCGGCCACCGCGTCGAGGGCCGAAATCAGGATGACGGGAATGTCGCGCGTGGCCGGGTCGGCGAGCAGGCGGCTCAGGATTTCGTAGCCGTCCAGGCCCGGCAACATGATGTCGAGCAACACCAGGTCGATGGCCTCCGCCCGCAGCAACTCCTGCCCGCGATCCCAGTCGCCCGCCGCGTGGGTGCGCAAGCCGGCGCGCTCCAGGATTTGTTTGAGCAGGCGCTGATTGAGCGGCTGGTCATCGATGAGCAGCACCGTGCCGTGGACGGCCGGCGTCCCGGTGTCGCCGGACTCGGCCACGTGCGCCAGCTGGTGTTGCGGCCGCAGCAGGTCGAACACCGTCTTGACCGGCGCAAACGTCGACCCCGGCACCTCGACGCAGACGGTGTTCCAGCCGGCCATGCTGCCGTTCCAGAGGCCCGGCCGTTCCAGCGCCAGCAGCCGACGCCCCTCGGCCGTCTTTTCGGTGACAAACGCCGTGTCGGGATCGACGTACTCGGGCAACGCGAACGGCCTGCCGTTGTAGCCGCGGAGCCCGCAGATCAGGTCGACCGGATTGAAATGCGTGGCGCTGTGGAAGATGCGCGCCTGCTCGGGATCGTTCAGGTCCACCTGCGCCTTTTCCACGATCTGCAGGCTGTGGCGCCCGTCGGGGCCGGCCACCCAGAACGGCGCGCCGCCGGGTTCGCCCTCGTTGCGCACCACGCCGCAGACACGCAACGGCCGGTGCAGTGCGGCCACGATCGCGCTGACACGGTCGGCGCGGCTGGCCGCGCCGTGCGGCGGCTGATGCGCAAACGTCGCGGCCGCAAACCGTTCGGCCGCCGTGATGGCGTCGTCTGTGGGCGCTTCGGCCGTCACCGCCGACAGGTGCGCGAAGACCTGTGCCTGCAGGGCCGCCAGATAGCCGATGAGCAGCCGCTTCCAGCGCACGACCTCGGCGCTGGCCTCATCGGGCAACACGTTGTCGATGTTCTTGATGACGACCAGGTCGCCGCCCGTGGCTTCCAGGTTGCCGAGCAGCGCGCCGTGTCCGGAGGGCCGCAGCAGCAGCGACCCCTCCGGCGTGCGGACGGGCGCGCCGGTGTCGTCGATGGCGAGGGTGTCGGTGGAGGGCTGTTGCGTCGAGAAGGTGACGTTGAGGCGCGCCCCGCGCCGCCGGGCTTCGACGAGCGGCCGCAGCCGCGCCAGCGTCGTCTCGAAGTCCGGCACCGCCTCGACGGGCACCGTGAAATGCAGGCGGCAGATGCCGCGCGCGTCGCGCACGTAGCGCGCGCCTTCGAGCAGGTGCTCTTCGAACGCCGTGCGCGGCGTGTCCGCCAGATGGAAGGGCACGAGCGCCTTGGGCAGTTCCGCCAGCCGCAGATCGGTCAGGACGGTGCGCAACAGCCGCCGTTCTTCCTCTTCCGAGGCCGGCGGCCCGGCGATGCCCGACTGCGCGCGGGCCACGGCGGCAAATGGGAACTCGTCGAACCGCGCGAAGAACTCGCGCGCGGCCGGCGTCTCCGACGGGCGCCGTGCGCCCTGGGCCGCGCTGATGAGGTCCTTGAACATCCGCGTGGCGGCGCCTGAGGCCGGGACGAATTTCAGCACCCGGCCCGCGGCCGCCGCCTGATCGCCCAGGTCTACGTAGCGGGCCGCCTCGGGGTGCGAGGCGGAGCACTGCACGATGCCGTCACCGGCCGTCGCCGCCCGCACCAGGCGCACCGGGGGCGGCGGCTGCCGCAACTGGCGCAGTTGGGCCGCCGCCTGCTCGGCGGTGATGCCGCGTTCGGCCAGCAGGGCGAGGTCGGCGGTGGTCAGGCCGGTCGGCGTCTCGTCTGCCATCACCAGGCCGTCGTGTAGAACACCGTGATGGACGCGTTGCGGAACGCGCCCGTGCCGGCACGCGCGCGGCCGGGCCAGCGATTGCCGGAGTAGTTGCCGTACTGCACCGAGAGCGTGCGCGAGCGCCAGTCGAACCAGCCGAAGCCGTAGGTGAAGTCGGGATCCCACGGCTGCTGCTGCTCGGGCGTGGGATACCAGAAGGCGCGGCCTTCCACGTACAGGCGCCGGTAGAACCGGCTGCGCATTCCGACGCTGAACGACCGCTTCCACGAGCCGCGCGTGTCGTCGTTCAGGCGGCGGAAGCGCGGGGTCAGATGCGCCGCGATCGACGCCGTCCATCGGGCTTCGCCGTCGGGCGCCAGGAGGGACTCGAGCGCGCCGGGCATGGGGATCTTGTAGCTCGCGGTCACGGTGCCTTCATCAAACCGCGTGACCTTTTCGTCACGCGCGGCATCGGGATTCACGCGATTGCCGCCGTAGTTGTCGTAGGTCACCGCCAGCGTGCCCGGCCGCCAGTTGTCATACCCGAAGCTGTAGGTGAAGTCGGGGTTCCACGGCTGTTGTCGATCGCGATCGAGATACACGTAGCCGGTGACCCGCACGAACCAGGTTTCCCGCGGGGAATACCGCACGGTCAGCTGCAGCCGCGTGGAGCCGGCCAGCTGCACGCCCTGCGACTGTCCCCCTCCCAGCGCGGGCACGTTCGTGTTGAGCGGCAGGTCGATGCCCGGTTGAATCACCAGGCCCAGCGGTTGCGGCGCGGCCGGGGTCGAGGTGGTCGGCACCGGCTGCGCCGCGGCAGCGGCCGCCACACTGAGGCAAAGTCCGACCGTCAAGAGTGCTGCCTTGCGCATGGACACTGTTCCTGTCATCAACGACCTCCGACCGGCACCAACGCGGCCCGCAACAGACGGTCCGCCGCGTCCTGCAGCGGCGAGACCGGGGCCGGCGTGACGGCGGCCGGCGTGCCGGCCCACCGCGACAGTTCCTCGAGCGCCGCGCCGCGCAGCGACGGCGACGACCACGCCACCAGTTCCAGCGCCGCCACGTACGGTCCCGCGTGGCTTCCGTCGCCGGGCGAGAACCCCCGGCCCGCGGCGATGAGCGCCGTGACCCGCGCGTGCAGCTCATCGCCGGTGAGCAGATCGAGCCGGTGTCCGGCCAGCGTGGCCTTGATCGTATGGCCAATGTCCGCGATCGATCCGTCCGGCTGCTGCCCGGCGACCAGTGTCCAGTCGCGCGCCACCTCCTCGGTCGTCGGCCTCAGCAGCCGTGACGTGGGCGGAACGTCGGTGACCGGCACGAACTCGGCCGACTCGATCCGCAGGATGATGGCCGACGCGACGATCAGTCCCAGCAGGAACATGATCTGCCCGCGCGCGCGCACCCACGACGAGGTTGGTGCACTCATGCTTCCCCCAGCGGCCGCCAGAAGGCGGCCCGTACGATGCGACTCATCGCGATCATGTTATTGGTGGCCCACAGCACGTTGACGATGAATCCCTGCAGGTTGGTGAAGAGCCCCATCCACAATCCGGCCATGTGGACGCCGATGCCGAGCAGGGTGAGCGCGATGACCGCCAGTTGCGGCCGGACCAGCTCCGGAAAGGTGCCCGCCTGCCGCTCCTTGGGGGTCGTCGGGAACTTGATCTGCTCGCCTTTGAGCACGGTCCAGAGCGCGCGCAGGTTCAGCGGAAAAAACGCCAGGTACGACGCCTTGCTCTGATAGTTCGAGATGCCCCAGGTGCCCACCAGGAACGCCAGTTCGTTGAAGAGCAGGAAGGGCAGAATGCGCAGCAGGAACTCAATCGAGTAGGTGCTGACCGGGGGAATCCCGGTGAACAGGAAGATGATGGGCACGGTCACGAACACCACGTTCCAGAGCCCGCCCAGGTACGACCACATCGTCGTGCCGTACATGAGTTTCTGTTTCCAGTCCATGCCGCGGCGGAAGATCGGATTGTCGTGCAGCGAGATGTCGAGAGTGCCGCCGGCGTATTTGAACCGCTGCACGACCCAGGACTGCAGGTCCTGCGGCGAGAGCATCTTTGATTCCACGTACGGATGGAACACCGACTTCCACCGGCGATCCGGATCGCCGTGCAGGACCATCGAGGTGTAGATGTCCTCGGAGACGTGGAACTTGTAGGGCGTCAGTTCGACTTCGCCGGCGACCTGCCGCCGCATGCTCTCGGTCAGGTCCTGCTTCAGCCCGGGATCCGCGATGGCGCGCGTGACCTTCTCGACCGGCTCGTTGACGGCTTCACTGTATTCCTTGAGCGCGGCTTCCATCACCGCTTCGCGGCGATGCACAGAGCCGGCGCCGCAGCAGAACGAGGCATTGGCCCAGTTGCGCCGGCGGAGGATGACGTCGTAGAAGACCTGCGGGTCGTTGTCGTACGGATCCGCGCCGATGACCACCGGCCCCAGCAGCCGTTCGATCGCCCGGCCGGCGCCGCGGCCCAGCGCGCCCAGCCGGCGCCCCAGCACCGCCGGCAGCCGTTCCCCCTCGGGAATGTCGAAGAACCACTGTGGCGTCTGCACCCACGCCACCTGCCGGTCGCGGAAGTACCCCAGCGTGTGCGCCAGCAGCGTCGGGAACGGCCGTGTGTCGGCGTCGCAGATCACGATGAAATCGCCGGAGGTCTGTTCCAGGCCGTTGCGCATGTTGCCGGCCTTGAACCCGATGTTGGAGGCGCGAGTCAGGTACCCCACCCCTTCCTCCACGGCGACCTGGCGCATCGCGTCACGCCGGCCGTCATCGAGGACGTGAATCTGCATGTCGATCGGATGCGGATATCGCATGCGCTTGGCATCGCGGATGCTCAGGCGCACCAGTTCGGGATCCTCGCTGTAGGTCGGGAAAAACACGTCCACCGAGATCGGCCGGTCGTCGGCCGGCGGGACGTCGGCCACATCCGCGATCGTCGCCGGCGGCGGCTGGCGCGGCGTGTCCTCCTGCTTCCACAGGTTGAAAGTGAACAACACCAGGCCGAGCAGCGAGCCGGTTTCGGCGATCACGAGCGGCAGCGAGAGGTACCAGGCGTCCCAGTTGAGCGAACTGGTCCACCGCCAGCTGATGTACCAGCCGGCCAGCACGAGATTGGCCGTCGCCAGCACCTGCCAGAGCGCCTGCCGCCACGCCGGGAAGGGGAGGGGGGCCGGCGGGCGCCGGTCTTCGTAGGGCTCGAAGTAAAACGCGGGCGCTTTCATGCAGTGGCCCCCCGCCGCAGCCGTGAGAGCGCGAGATGATTGCCGGCGTCCGTCCGCTGGTAGGTGACCTCGTCAAACACGCCGTGGATGATTTCGAGGCCGCGGCCGCGTTCCTCGAGCTGCGTGCGGTCCGCCAGCGCCTCGTCGGACCGCACCGGCGCGGCCAGGCGTTCCGGCTCGACCGGCGGCGCCGTGTCGTGAATCTCCGCCGCGATCCGGTCGGGGGTCACGCACAGGTCGATCTCGACCCGGCCGTGGGCGCCGCGATACCCGTGTTCGATCGTGTTGGTCACCGCCTCCACCAGAGCCAGCTCCACCAGCGACGCTTCCGTGGCGTCCACGCCCTCGGTGAGGCAGAGCCGGCGCACGGCCTCGCCCATGGCCGGCACCGCGTCGAGCGACGCCTCGATGGCCTGATGCAGGCGCGACACTCAGACCCGCGAGGTCAACGCGGCCGTTGCGTCGGCCACGGACGGAAACAGCCGGAACACCTTGTCCATCCGGGTGAGGCCGAAGAGCGCCACCACCGGGGGCTGCGCGCCCGCGATGACCAGGTCGCCCGATCGGCCCAGCAGCTTCAGGCCGGACACGATGGCCCCGAGCGCGCTGGAATCAATGAATTCGACCCGCGAGATATCGAGGACGATCCACTGCCACCCGACGCCGACAAACGACGCCAGCGCCGCCTTCAGGTCGGGCGCGGCGCGCGCATCGAGCCGGCGATCGTGGATCGCGATCTGCAGCACATCGGCCTGGTTGGTATGTTCGATCTGGATTGGCACGTCGCCCCCTGGAGGGGCATTGTAGCCTCCGGCTCAGTCCACGATGAAGCTGTAGATCTTCCAGCGGCCGCCGCTTTCGATCATCGAGCCGAACAGGCGAAGCTCGCGGGGCTGCCCCTGGTCGCGCACGTCGAGGCGTGTCTCCGGGTACAGGGTCATGCCGGGGAACTGTGCGGCCGGACTGCCGAAGGAGACGGCGACCAGTTCGTACCGGCGCCCGCCGTGTTCGGTCATCAACTGCGCGCGGTACCCCTCGTTCTTCTGTCGCTGGTCCGCCCAGGCGCGCTCCGCCGGCATCCCCACCGCGGCAGCGCTGGCCGGCAGCACCGGCCAGACGTGTTTCAGGAACTCGGACTCGGACACCGCCAGGCTGGCCAGCGTCGCCTCGTCGCGCCGCCACACGGCGTCGAGCACCGCCTGCGCGGCCTCGTCCTTGCTCGCAAAGGCCGGCGCAAGCGGAACCGGGGCGGCGCTCCGCGCGCACCCCCCGGCCCCAAGTACGGTCAGGACCAGCAGGACCCGTCGGACCCGTTGGACCCGTTGGACCCTGCTCATCTTCCGTAGAACGTCCAACCCCGCGTCCAGTCGGCCGCCAGGTCCGGACCTAGGGCGCCACGGAAGAGCGCGACTTCGAAGAAGCCGTCGTTGGGCGGCACGGCGGGCGTAAGCGTCAGCGCCGGTGACCCGGGCAGCGGACGCCAGTCAGGAGCGGTCCGGCTGTAGGGAGCGACCAGCATGGGGTCGGCCCCTTCCGCGACGGTGCCGGCCGACGCCGCGCGCGCGGCCGCCGACTGGGCCGACGATCCCCAGTACCCCGTGCCGCCGGGGCCTGACTGGAAGATGAGGCCGTGCGTGACCGACAGCGACCCGTCCGCGATGAGCGGCAGGGCGGCCGCGTCGCGCACGTCCACACCACGGTCCTTGAAGCCCATCACGATGAAGTTGCGGATGATGCCGGCCGTGCCCACGCGCAGGCGCATCCCATTGGTGCTTTCGGGGCCGAACTCCTGCGTCGGGTCGCCGACAAACGTCACGTTGTAGATGGTCGGAGACGACCGCGGCAGCAGGTTGTGATTGTTGCCGTTGTTGTCGGCCTCGATGGCATGGTCCGTGTCGTCGCCGCGCTGCTGGACGATGCCGAACTGCAGGCGGCCGTTCCAGCCGAAGGTCCAGTCGATGCTGTCGTCGCCGATGTTGGTCAGCACGACGCGTTTGATGTCCACCGACCCGCCGAACATCTCGATGCCATCGTCCTTGTTCCAGGAGACCTGGATGTTTTCGACGATGGTGCCGCGGCCGACGCCCTGGAAGGCGATGCCGTTCAGTTCGTTGTCGGGGCTGAACTCGATGCCGGCGAATTCGACGCGCACGAAGCGGAGGATGCCCGAGTTGTCGTTCGGGTCGTTGCCGCCGTAGACGCCCGTCTGGCCTTCGCCGATGCCCACGCCGCCGGGCAGGTTGAGCGGCGCCCGGCCGTTGATGATCAGGCCGCCCCAGTCGCCGCGGAACCGCGACCCGACGGGTTGGTCGGAGGTGAAGACGATCGGCGCCGTGGCGGTGCCGTTGGCGATGATGCGCGCGCCGCGTTCGATGATGAGCGTGCCGCGGGTGGCCGTTTCGCCGACGATCCGGGTGCCGGGCGCGATGGTCAGCGTGGCCGTCGAGGTGCCGTCACCGGCGCCGATGAACACGGCGCCGCGCAGCACCCAGTACGTGTCGGCCGTCAGCGTCACGTTGGACGTGAAGCGGCCACGAATCACGCGGACCGGCTTGTCGATGCCGGGGACGGTGACAGGGTTGCCGATCTGGCCGACGGCCTGCGTGGCGACCGGGGCCGGGGTCAGGACGACCAGCGCCGCAAGCAGGGCGCCGGTCGTCACGAAGGTGGTGAGTAGTCGTTTCATGACTGCGTAATCTCCTTAGAACGCCGAGAAACCGATCTGGAAGGCGTAGGTGCGGCCGAGCTTGAACGACCGGTGCACCTGGGGGCCCTGCAGAAAGCGGATGGTGGTGTCGGTCAGGTTCTCGCCCGAGAGGCGGAACGTGAAGCGGCCGACGCGGCGTGACAGGGCGGCGTCCACCGTGGTGCGGCCCTCCTCGAAGATGTCGGGCAGGCCGAGCGAGCCCACTTCGGCGATGCGCTCGCTGAAGGTGTTCACCAGCAGGCGGGCCGTGGCGATGGGCAGCCGCGCTTCGATGAGGCCGTTGAAGATGTGCTTCGAGGTGCCCGACAGCGGCCGCTCGAGCGACGTCAGCACGTTGGTCTGGAACGCCTCCAGCTCAATCGTCGAGTCCACGAAGGTGTAGTTGGCGCCGATGAGGAACTGCTCGGACAGCTTCCGGCGCGCTTCCAGTTCGACGCCGAAGTTGCGGGCCGACTTCGCGTTGGTGAACGACGTGCGCAGCTGCGCCGTCGGCTCGACGAACTTCTCGATGGGCCGGTCGAAGTTCTTGTAGAACACCGAGGCCGACAGCACTTCTTCTGCGTCGCCGAACCACTCCCAGCGGGCGTCATAGTTCTGGATCAGGGACCGTTCGAGCTCGGGATTGCCAATCACAGCGCGGCCGCCGACGATGTCGGTGAACTCGAAGGGGGCCAGCTCGCGGAATTCCGGCCGGTTGACCGTCTGGCTGAAGCTCACGCGCACGTTCTGGTTCGGCGTCACGGCGTAGACCAGGTTGGCCGCGGGGAAGAAGTCGGTCGAGCTGATGTCGCCGCGGATGATCTCGGGGGTGCCGAAGATGTCGCCGCCGAACAGGTCGAACGTGTTGACGATCTGCTCGTACTTCTCGACGCGCGCGCCGGTGATCAGGCGCAGCCGCGCGCTCAGCGACAGGTCGAGCATGGCGTAGCCGGCCGTCACCGTCTGTTCGGCATCGTAGGAGTCGGTTTCACGCGTCTCTTCGCGCAGTTCGAACCGGGTGCCGATGTTCTCGGGCGTGAACAGCTGCTCGGGCGTGCGCGTGAGGTCGAACCGCACCGTGCTGAGCGGGATGAAGCGGAAGCGGCGCGAGTCGAAGTCGCGTTCGCGGGTGCTGTAGCTGCCGCCGAACTTGAACTGCGCCGGCAGGCCCTGCGGACCCGCAAACACGACGTTCCAGTTGACGGCGCCTTCCACGGCGTCTTCCTCGAGGGTGTTGAACATGCGAAGACCGCTCTGCGACTCGTCGGCCAGCACATACGACGTGCCGATCTGCTGGTAGAGGGTTTCGCGGATGTCCGGCTCGTTGCGCTGCGAGCGCGACATCGTCAGGCGCCAGTCGAGGCGGCTGTTCGAGACGGTCGGGAAGAAGTGTTCGCCGGTGAGCTGGCCGCTGCGCAGTTCCTCTTCAAGCCAGAGCAGACGCGCGTTGCGCAGGTTGCGCGCGGCGTCGTCGTTGTAGCCCTCGAACGTGCGCGTCTCGCGGGTGCCGCGGTTGGTCGAGAAGCCCTGGAAGGCGGCGCGGTGATTGGGCGTCAACTGGTAGGCGAGGTTGACCAGCCCGGACAACGCGCCCGTCGTCGAACCCGCGCGGTAGTCGTAGGTGGAGAACGGCGTCAGCACATCGCCGTCGCTGCTGTAGTAGACCTGTTCTTCCTCGACGTAGCTGGACTTGGTCGACTGGTTGAGCGAGGCCGAGACGCCGAGGCGGCCGAAGCGCTGGCCGAACGAGATGCTGAAGCCGCCGTTGGCGCGGCCGTCCTTGCTGGTGGGGGACCAGACGTTGGGCAGGGATTCCCCGTACCGTTCCAGGTCGGACGCCAGTTCACCGACGTCGGGCGTGTAGATGCCGCCGCGAATCAGGCGCGTCTGCGGGAAGATGGCCGGCAGGCCGCGGTCGCCGTTGGTCAGGCCGAGCCAGTCGCGCGTGCCTGAGGTGTGGTCGAGCACCGTCTTGTTGAACACCAGGCTGTTGAAGCCGCCGGTCACCGACAGGTCGAGCGTGGGCCGGCTGGGCAGCTTCGACATGTTGATCTCGACCATGCCGCCGGCGAACTCCGCCGAGCGGTCAGGCGTGAAGGACTTGATGACCTGCACGTTGTCGAGCAGGCCGGCCGGGAACATGTCGAGTGCGACGACCTTGCGCTCCGGCTGCGTCGAGGGCAACACGGCGCCCGAGAGCGTGGTGTTGGAGTACCGCTCGCCCAGGCCGCGCACGAACACGTACTGGCCGTCGACGACCGAGAGCCCCGTGACGCGCTGCAACGCGGCGGCCGCGTCGCCGTCGGCATTGGCCTTCATTTCCTGGGCGCCGAGGTTGTCGTTGATCGTCGTGGCGCGACGGCGCTCGAGCAGCTGCGTGGCCATGCTGGAGCTGACCGCCTCGGTCATCTGGCCGGTGACGGTCACCTGCTCGGAGAAGCCCGCCAGGGCCAGCGTGACGTCCACGGTCTGCGCGGCCGTCGAGTTGAGGTCGACCGTCAGCACCCGTTCGCCGAAACCCGACAGGCTCACACGGACCTGGTGCTTGCCGATGGGCAGCAGCAGGGTGTATTTGCCGTCCAGGTCGGTCACCGTGGTTGTCGGGGTGCCGACCACCTCGACGGTCACACCAGGCAGCGGGGCAGCATTGATGGCATCCAGCACTCGTCCGACCACCCGCCCCTGCGGGGTCTGTGCCTGGGCGCCGAGGGCGCTCGCGGCCAGCAGGGCCAGCATGAGTGCCACGCGACTCAACGTTTTCATGGGTCTCGTCCTCCACATGACGTCCGCAGGGTGCGGCCGTCTTTCTCGTTCCTTGGGCAGCGTAGGCACCGGCTGTGATCCGGCCGCGACAGGGCCGTTACAAGTGGGTAAACGGGGGCAGTGCGGAGTGCGGAGTGCGCAGTGCGGAGTGCCCAGTGCGGAGTGCGGGGTGCGGAGTGCGGAGTGCGAAGTGCGCAGTGCGGAGGCCGCGAGTTTGCACGGATGTAACACGCGCGTCGCATCGCGGAAACACCGTGGTTGCATCGTTGGCGGCGGGGTAACGCAGGCGCGACGTTCTGGTAACGTCAGCAGGGAGGGTGACCGTGGGGCGATGGCAGGTGGTGGGCGTAGTGGTGGCGCTGGCGGGAGTGCCGGCGCAGGCGTGGGCGCAGGCAGCCGCGAGTCAGGCCGGTTCGGCACCGACCATTCGGGTGGGCGCCACGATCTTTGCGGACTACACGGTGACCGAATCGCCCAAGGCCGGGCAGGGCAACGAGACGTTCACCGCCAACGCGTTCGCGGTGACGCGCAGTTACATCAATGTGACCGGCACGGTCAGCCGGCGCGTCTCGTTCCGGATTACGCCGGACATCGCGCGGGCGACCGATGGCAGCCTGTCCGGTTCACAGATCTTTCGCTTGAAGTACGCGTACCTCGACGTGGCCGTGACCGGGCCCACCAGCGTCAGGCTCGGCATGCAGCAGACGCCGTATCTCGGCCTGGTGGATGACGTGTATCGCTATCGGTTCCAGGGCACGACGTTCCCTGAGCGCGACGGCGGCCTCGTCTCGGCGGACGTCGGCGCGACGGTGCGCACGCGGATGGGCGGGTGGGGCGACCTGCACGCCGGGGTGTACAACGGCGAGGGGTACCAGAAGCCCGAGGTCAATCGGCACAAGGCGTTGATGGCGCGGTTCACCGTCCGGCCCGCGCCCTCCCACGCGGTGGCCAAAGGTCTGCGGTTGACCGGCTACGTGCATCAGGATGCGTACGCGGATGCCGCGCCTCGTGATCGCGCGGTCGTCTCGGCGTGGTTCGAACATCCGCGCGTCAATGCCGGCGCCGACTGGGTCCGCCGCGTCGATCAGGTGTCCGGGGCCGCCAGTCGCATCACCGGCGAAGGGTGGTCGATGTTCGTCACGCCGTTTTTCGACGAAAAGGGCCAGGGCCTCGAGGGCCTGCTGCGACTCGATCGCTTCACGCCCAACGTCGACCGCGACGGCGCCTGGACGCGGGTGATCGCCGGCGCGGCGTACTGGTTCCCGCGTGAAGGCACGGCGACGGCGGCGCTGCTCGCCAACCTCGAGCAGGTCAGCTATCGCGACTTCACCACGCCGCGACCCACCGATCGCAAGCTCAGCCTGCACGCGCTGATCACGTTCTGATCACGGATTCACATGGAGCACTAGAGGGCTGGGAGGATTGCGAAGTCCTGCTGGAGCCCACGGGCGGGGCCCGACGAAGTCGGGCCGATTGATGCCGAGGATTCCGACAGATGAGTGACGCACCGATGATCATGATTCGGCGTCATTCATCTGCCGCGATCCTCGGCATCAGCTGCCGCCTGGCGGCACCGCCCGTGGGCCTCCACGGCCCTTCATGATCTCCATGGTGAACATTCCGTCGACTACCGCAACACCGGCGGTCGACGATGGCGGGTGGCTTGTTCGTAGGCGTAGGCCAGCCGAATCAGCGTGGCCTCATCCCAGGCGCGGCCGAAGAAGGTGACGCCGGCCGGCAGGGTGTTGCCGCGCGTGTAGCCCATCGGCACTGAGATGGCGGGGAAGCCCGACGTGGGCGAGAAGACCTGACTGTTGTCGCCGTGTGGTGTGTTGAGGTCGCCGATGAGACGCGGCGGATGACTCCAGGTCGGATACACGTACCCGTCGAGCGTCAGCTCGTCCATGCGCGCGGTGATGGCGGCGCCGTACGCGCGGCGGTACTCCGCCTCGGCCTGGCAGGCGGGCGATCCGGGTTCGGCCGGCTTCGACTCGGCCGCCGACTGCAGGCGCTGCTGCACCGACGGATGGAAGCGCCGCGACTTGACGACATCGGCCAGTGACGACACCGGTGTTCGGCCCTGATGCCGCGCGAACCACTGCGCGATGTCGTAGGCGAAGCCGGCGCACCCGCCCATGCCCTGCGCGCGGCGGACACCGGACAAATCGATGGCCGCGGGATCCACGATCGTCGCCCCCGCGCGCTCGAGGTCGCGCAGCGCCTGCGCGAACACCGCTTCGATTTCAGGATCCACGCCGGTGCCGCCCGGACCGCTGCGGGAGTAGGCCTGCCGCAGCACCCCGATGCGCGCGCCCTTGAGGCCATCGGCGCGCAGCGCGTCGGCGTACCGCGGGATCGCGCGGCCCTGCGCCGCGGCCGTCACCGGATCGTCAGGATCGTGGCCCACGATCACCTGGAACACCGTGACCGCATCCTCCATCGTGCGCGCCATCGGCCCGGCGATGTCCGCCAGCAGATTGAGCGGCACCACACCGCTCCGGCTCGTCAGCCCCATCGTCGAACGGATTCCGGCAAGCGCCTGATGCGACGAGGGGCCGCGGATGGAGTTGCCGGTGTCGCTGCCCAGGCCCACCGCGCCGAAGCTGGCCGCGACCGCCGCGGCCGTGCCGCCGGACGACCCGGCGGTGACACGCGTCGTGTCGTACGGGTTGCGCGTGTAGCCGGGCAGGATCGAGCCCACGGTTTCGTACGGGCTGAACGCCCACTCGGCCATGTTCGACTTGGCCAGCACCAGCGCGCCGGCGGCCTTGATGCGCGCCACCTGGAACGCGTCGCGATCAGACACGAACCCCTCAAGCGCCAGCGACCCGGCGGCCGACTGCAGCCCGATCGTTTCGAAGTTGTCCTTCACGATGGTGGGGACGCAGTGCAGAGGGCCCACGGGGCCCGATGCGGCGAACCGCCGATCGAGATCGGCGGCCTCGTCCCGCGCGCGTGGATTCACCTGGACGATGGCGTTCAGCGCCGCGCCGCGTTTGTCGTGGGCGTCGATGCGGGCGAGATACGCGTCGACAAGCGCCACACAGGTGAACCGCTTCGCCCGCAGGCCGTCCTGAATCTGTCGAATGGAGAGTTCTTCAACCGGCACAGCCGTTTGCGCGACCACCGCACCACCGGGCCCGCCCGGCAGCACCGCAGCCAGAGCTGTGATCAGCACAATCAGGGGCGCTCGCATGCCGACACGATACGCCGTCCTTGCCGTGCGGACAATGGCGGCCCGGCAGATCGGGCCGCCCTACGAGGGGTGACGTACGTAGCGCGGCCGGGTCCTGCGGCCGCGATAGTGGTGAGCGAAGGATTGGCGTCCCCACGGGGATTCGAACCCCGGTCTCGGCCTTGAAAGGGCCGCGTCCTAGGCCTCTGGACGATGGGGACTCCTGAGGCGCAACCATGCGAGTGTAACAGATTCGCGCCGCGCCGGGCACCCGCCTGCGCCAGACGCTCGCGGCTCCGACGGGCAAGCTCCGCACTCCGCACTGGGCACTCCGCACTCCGCACTCCGCACCGGGCACCCGCCTCCGCCACGCGCTCGCTGCGCCGAGCGGCTCCGGCGGGCAAGCTCCGCACTCCGCACCGGGCACTCCGCACTCCGCACTGGGCACTCCACACTCCGCACTGACCGTGCAGTACCATCCACGTTGATGCTCGACCTGCACGCCTCCGTCCTGACCTGCGTTCAGCGCGATCACGTCAGTCTGCAGCGGACGCAGACCGTGGCCGACGCGCTGCAGACCCTGCGCCGGCGGCCGAGCGCCTCCGAGGTCGTCTACCTCTACGTGGTCGACGAGGAAGACAAACTGGTCGGGATCGTGCCGACCCGCGCGCTGTTGTCGGCGCAGCCGGACACCTCCATCGCCGACATCATGCTCGACGAGGTGACGGCCATTCCCGACTGGGCCACGGTGCTCATCGCGGCCGAGTACTTCGTCAGCAAGAAGTACCTGGCCTTTCCGGTGGTGACCGGCGACGGGGTGCTGGTGGGGCAGGTGGACGTCTCGGTGTTCACCGACGAGGTGATCTCACACGCGCGCCGGTCGTTCGACGACATCTTCCAGATCATCGGTGTCCACGCCACGCAGGGGCGGACGACGTGGTCGAGTTTCCGGGATCGATTTCCCTGGCTGCTGACCAACGTGGCCGGCGGCATGATCTGCGCCGTACTCGCCAGCCGGTATGAGGGCCTGCTCGACGCCGTGGTGGTGCTGGCCCTGTTCATTCCCGTGGTGCTGGCGCTGGCCGAAAGCGTCAGCATCCAGTCGGTCACGCTGACGCTGCAGGGCCTGCACAGCTCAGGCGCGACGTGGGCTCTGGTGGGACCGGCCATCCGTCGCGAGTTTCTGGTGGCGGCGCTGCTCGGCGCCGGCTGCGGCGC
Organism: uncultured Solibacteraceae bacterium; assembly: GCA_964471115.1. Lineage (GTDB taxonomy): Bacteria > Acidobacteriota > Vicinamibacteria > Vicinamibacterales > SCN-69-37 > SYFT01. Next base: position 849 of record CAYYFE010000014.1, on the reverse strand, counting down.
CATCGTGGGCGGCGTGGCGGGTGTGTGGAAGGGCAGTGTGCCGCTGGCGCTGGCCGTGGGCGGCGCCATCATGGCGTCGATGGTGACGGCCGCGATTCTGGGGCTCGTGCTGCCGACTGCGCTGCACGCCGCGCGCCGCGATCCGCGCATCGCCGCGGGACCCATCGTGCTCGCCAGCGCGGATTTGTGTACCCTGCTCATCTACTTCAACCTCGCGGGCCTGCTGGTGTGACCTCATGAAGATTGAACCGTTTCTGCTCGAGCGCTGGATGACGCGTCACGAGACGCACGTCAAGTACGACATCGCCGAAAGCGGCATCCTGCCGCTCTCGACCCAGGACCTGCTCAACTTCGAGCCGGCCGAGACACGGGCCGCCACGCTGGAGGCGCTGCTCAACCTGCCCCTGGGCTACAGCGAAGCGCGCGGCACCGAGGGGCTGCGCCAGGCCCTGGCGTCGACCTACGCGGGCGTGTCGGCGGACCAGATCCTGGTGACGACCGGCGCGATCGAGGCCAACTTCCTGCTGTTCAACGAACTGCTGTCGCCCGGCGATCACGTCATCGCGCCGTATCCCGCCTACCAGCAGCTGTACAGCGTGCCCAAGGCGATCGGGTGCGACGTGTCGTTGTGGCCCGTGGGGCCGGAGACCAATTACCAGTACGACCTCGACCGGCTCGAACGCCTCATCACGCCGAAGACCCGGCTGATCGTCGTGAACACGCCGCACAATCCGACCGGCGCGATGTTGTCCCCCGACGCGGCCGCGCGCGTGTACGCGATGGCCGACGCAGTCGGGGCGTGGGTGCTGGGGGATGAGGCGTATCGCTGGCTCGCGGTGCCCGGCGGCG
>CAYYFE010000013.1:15995-95079 GCA_964471115.1 uncultured Solibacteraceae bacterium | reverse complement strand
CTGGCGATGAAGATCGCAAAGCGGGCCACGCTGGAAGAGATCGACCGAGCTAGCTGGGAGACATTCGCGACGGACATCGGAATGGCAGCGCCCTTCGTTCGTCGGCGCGTCGGGGAACTTGCCGCGGCGACCCAAGCGAGAATTGCTGGCGTGAGCCGGGCCATTTCCACGGCCGACATCAATGACGAGGCACTGGAGGCCTACGCCGGGGCGATTGTCGCAAGATCCGGCCGCGTCTTGAGAACGGTGTAGGGATCTGGCGTTCGAGAGGTGCCCGCCGGCGCACCACTCAGAGCGATCGACGGCGAATGACCTTGAGGGGCGCGTCAGGCGACGCGCAGGCGCAGCGGTTTCACGACGAAGCGGACTGCACGCCAAGCCGCGGCGCAGTGGCTCGTCTCTCGACAGTTACCAGGTGAAGGACCTCACGCCGCGCTGAGCGCCGATGGCACTGTTCCGGTAACGCCGTCCACCGTGACACTTTCGACCGAATTGCCTAATTCGAACGCAGGACCGTCAAACTCGAACTCAACCCCGAGGTGGCGGCTGGCCTGCTGGCGCCCGAAGGCCCGAGGGGTGTCGCTCGCAGAATATGCGGCGCAGCTGCTGCGCGAACGCAGCGCCCTTTCGACCGGGGCCGGCACTGACATCGCCGAGATCATCGACGGCCGCCCCAGGGGTGTTACACGCCGCCGGCCGGGCGGCGCCTGGCTGCCGTAGACGTGTGCCGGATCTTCCAGTTACCCGCCTCCCTGGAAAGAACAAATGTCGCAAGCCCGCCGCTGTCGAGCGTCCGCTCACCCATCTTGGCCTTGATCGTGTAGTCAGCGGTGACGTACGCGGCATTGTCGCCGAGCACATGGGGAACCACGTTGGTGTGTCCGAATTCCAGGTGCTCGAAGGACTTCAACTCGGGACCCAGATGTGTTTCGCTGTAGTTCTTCCAGCCACGATTGATGCCGCTGCCTTCGTACACGATGGTTTCCGGCGTGTACATGGACGCCAGCTTCGCGAGGTCCTTGGCGAGAAACGCCGCATCATAGGCCTTGAGGAAGTCCACCAGTTCCTTTTCCACCGGCGTCATGACGCGTGCTTTGAGGGCCATCGAACACACCGAGCAGGTGCCCGCCTTTGTGTCCAGCACATGTGGATGCATGGAACACGTGAACAACTCTGCTGCGGCCTGCCGCGCGGAGGTGCCGGACGGCATCGCCGTCATCAGCGCGACGATGAGTGCGAATGAGAGGGTTCTGACTATCTTCATGTGTGTGCTCCTCGGGAGGTTAACGACCCGCCACGACTGTCGGTGGCGCAGCTGCGACCAATTTGGTGTTCGACGTCCAGTCACTCGACGTGCCGTCAGCGAAGCGCTGCTTGATCTTCCAGGCGATGGCCGCGCCTTCCTTCGGGTTCCGAGCATTAAACACGAGCTCGCCAAAGTGTGATGGTGGAATTTCGACCTTCCACGAAATGCCGACGACGCGTTTCTCGACGCGTTTGAGTTCGCTGCTCCAGCCGCTGGAGGCGAGCACGTAGGACACCGTGACTCCCTCTGGCACTTCGAGATCCACTCCGACCGTGGCGGTCTGTCCTTCCGTAGGCACGCGCACGGTGTAGCGCTCGGAGGCTCCGAGTCTTGACTCTGTCGGCCCGACCGTGACGTGCGCGTTCACAACGACGCCGGCGACAACGATCAGCAGGATGCCTGCCATGGCAATAAATCTGTTCTTCATGGATGTTCCCTCGGGTGGCATGAGCGATAGCGCCCAGCCGCGTGATTCTACTCGTTGCCTGGAACCTGCTCGCGACTATCTGGATTAATTCTCGTTAATTCACACACGCGGCAGTCGCACGGTAAATGTGGACCCGCGGCCGAGCTGGCTCTCGACGCCAACGGTGCCGCGATGGACGTCGACGATACGTTTGACGATCGCCAGACCGAGGCCGGTACCTGTGGTGCTTCGGTCGGCCGCATTGGCGCGGAACAGTCGATCGAAGAGTCGCGGCAGGTCGGTGGGCGAAATGCCGACCCCGCTATCGGTGATGGTCAGGATCGCCTCGTGGGGAGTCGTCCACAGCCGGATCGTCACGGAGCCGCCGCGTGGAGTGTATTTCACCGCGTTGTCTCCGAGGTTGAGCACAACGTGTTTGAGCCGAAGGGCATCGCCCCGGACGGTTACGCCGGGGTCAAGACGTGAGTCCACCTCGACGCCCTGCAGTTCTCCGAGCGCTCCGATGATGTCGGCGGCTTCGGCGACCAGGTGTGATAGGTCAACGGCCACGGTGCCATGGACAGGCGCGTCGGCCAGGGCGAAGGTGCGCAGGTCGCTCACGAGGGCGCTCAGTTCGTCCACGTCCTCCGATAGGCGCGTAAAGGCCAATCGATTGTTCGCCGGTTGGGCGGTGTCCCGGAGGGCGGACTCCACCGTGCCCTTCATGACGGTGAGCGGCGTCTGGATTTGATGGGAGACATCGCCGGCAAACTGGTGGAGCGAGTCGAACGCCCGCTGCAAGCGATCGAGCAGATGATTCAGCCTGCCCACCAGTTGGCCGACTTCTTCGTCCGTAGCGTGCACGTCCACGCGGCGCGTGAGGTCAGTCGCCTGGATCGCATCAAGGGTGGTGGTGATCGATCGCATGGGCGCCAACGCCCGCCTGGCGAGCAGCCAGCCGCCCACGCTTGAGAGCAGCAGCACCAGCGGAAACAGCGGCAGCCACGACCAGGCGATTGTTCTGAGGGTCGCCGGAACGTCACCGATCGGATGTCCAATCTGGACATACGCGGCCGCACCCGCCAGCGGGGCGCAGATGAAGCGAACGGCCGCGGAATGTTCAAGTTCCACGGTGAAGAACGTCGCCGTGCGGGATCCGGTCATGGCGGCGTGGACCAGCACGGTGTGCTCGCCGAGGCTGGGTTCGGCGGGCTCCAGGACCTGGTCCCGATAGATCAGGGTGCCGGCCGTGTCCCGGACCATCACGAATCTCGACCCTACCGACGACTGGCCGAAGGTCTGCCTTATGTTCGCCTCGGTCAGCGGTGAGTCACCTAGGGCTAGTACCAAATCCTGGGCCTGCCTCGCCAACTCCGCGTCGTGGTGCCGGTACAGGGTGCGAGACAGCACCTGATACGCCAGCACCGCAAACAGCGCCAACGTGAGGGCGAGTACACCCACGTGCAGGAGGGTCAGGCGCGCCCGAAGGGTCTTAATCATCTGGAAGGGGCTCGCGAATGACATACCCGGCGCCCCGCACAGCGTGCACCAGCCGTGGCTCACCCGGCAACTCGATCTTCTTGCGCAGGTGATTGATGAAGACCTCAATCACATTCGTCAGGCGATCCCACGTGAAGTCCCAGACCTGCTCGGCGATCATCGGCCTGGTGACCACATGGCCGGCATTGCGCATCAGATATTCGAGCAGGGCGAATTCCTTGACGGTGAGGTCGATTCTCCGGTCGCCTCGCCTGACGATTCTGGTCACAGGATCCAGCGAGAGATCACTGACGACGAGGGGTGTGAGCGCCGCCTCCCTGTGCCTGCGCAGCAACGCACGCACTCGCGCGTCGAGTTCTGCGAACTCGAACGGCTTCGTCAGGTAGTCGTCGGCGCCGGTGTTCAGGCCGCGGACGCGATCCTGGACCAGACTGCGTGCCGACAACATGAGGATGGGCACATTCTGGCCGAGGCTGCGGACCTTCCGGCAGACCTCAAAGCCGTCGATGTCGGGCAACATGACATCGAGAATCAGCAGGTCGTACGCCGTCTCCTGGACCAGGGCGAGCGCGCGGCTGCCGGTCGCTGCGACGTCAACGCCGAAATGTTCCGCCGTCAGTCCGCTCTCGATCACGGCTGAGACCTTCGGCTCGTCTTCCACCAGCAGAATCCGCACTGGGATCATGATCCCACCGCCGGACCGGTTCGTGCCGCGCGGCGACATTAATTCTCCTTAATAGACCGCCCACGACCGATTCGGCCGGACATCACGTGGCATCATCGAAGTCTGTGGAGATAATGCTGGAATGCGCGCGGTGACCGTGAGGAAGTCCGCGTTCTGGACAGGACTTGTGATGCTGGTGGTGATCGGCCTCGCTGCCATCATGACACGTGGCATGGGCTTCTCGGCACGCGCGACCCCCGGGCGGACCGAAGAGGCCCTCGCGCGGGCCGCGCGGCGGTGGGCCACGCCGGTCGCAGTCAGGCAGGCGGTGAATCCCGTGGCGGAGAGCGCAGAGGCTCTGGAGGCCGGCATGAAGCACTGGGCCGACTTCTGCGCCACCTGCCACGGTAATGACGGCAGTGGGGATACGGCAATCGGGCGCAACCTGTATCCGCCGGCGCCGGACATGCGGGGCCCGGCAACACAGTCGATGACGGACGGCGAGCTGTTTTACGTCATCGAGCGGGGGATACCGTTTACGGGTATGCCCGCGCGATCCACCGGCACCGCCGACGGAGAACGGGCATCGTGGGATCTCGTGCGCTTCATTCGGCACCTGCCGACGCTCTCCGAGTCGGAGTTGCGGACGATGGAGGCGCTCAATCCCCGAAGCCCCGCCGAGGCGCAGCAGCAATCGGAGATCGACGATTTCCTTTCGGGTGGGAAGAAAATCATTCGTTGACGCGATGGAGCGTCAACACATTGGAGAGAAGGACACGATGAAACAACTGACAGGACTCGTACTCGCGGTGGTCATGGTGGTCGGCATGGCGGGAAGCCGTCTGTACGCCCACGACGAAACCTTCAAGGGCACGGTGATCGCAAGTGATGCGCCCAAGCTCAAGGCGAACGTCGCCAATCTCAAGGTCAACGTCATCGACGACAAAACCAAGAAGGAATCCGTCATGGAATTTGTCGTGACGGCCAAGACCAAGGTGTTGCGGGGCGACAAGGAAGTCAAGTTTGCCGACGCGCACATCACCAAAGGCGAGCGTATCGCGGTGACCGTCAATCACGACGAATCAATGACCGACGCTACCGTGATCCGGCTGGCACCGCACGCCGCGCAGTAAGGGACATCCGATGAGACCCGTGCACCCGAGTCGGCGAACGTTCGTGAAGGGCCTGGCGGTCGGCGGTGCCGCAGCCGGCCTCGGCCTGTGGCCGGCGCCGGCCTGGGCTCAGGTCGGAGGACGCCAGACGACGCGCGAACTGACCGGCACGTCGTTCGATCTCCGGATCGGTGAAACCGCGATGAATTTCACCGGCCAACCCAGGACCGCGCTGACCGTCAACGGAAGCATTCCGGCGCCCACGCTCCGGTGGCGCGAAGGAGATGACATCGAACTTCGGGTGGCCAACGGCCTCACGGGCGAAGACACGTCGATCCATTGGCATGGCATTCTGCTGCCCGCCAACATGGACGGGGTTCCCGGGCTCAGCTTTCACGGCATCCAGCCCGGAGAAACGTACAACTATCGGTTCCGGGTCAAGCAGAGCGGCACCTACTGGTATCACAGCCATTCCGGCTTCCAGGAGCAGCGCGGCGTGTACGGTGCGATCGTCATTGATCCGCTGAAACCTGCGCCCTTTCACTACGATCGCGAGCACGTCATCGTGCTCTCGGATTGGACCGACGAAGACCCCGCGCGGATCTTCCGCAAGCTCAAGAAGCAGTCGGACTACTACAACTTCAATCAGCGCACGGTCGGGGATTTTGTCCGGGATGTCCGCCGCATGGGGCTCGGCCCCACCCTCTCGGATCGGAAGATGTGGGGCGAAATGAGGATGTCGCCTACCGACTTGTCCGACGTGACCGGACACACCTACACCTATCTGATGAACGGCACCGCGCCCGCCGGAAACTGGACCGGGCTGTTCAAGCCGGGTGAGCGCGTGCGTCTCCGGTTCATCAATGGCGCGGCCATGTCGTACTTCGACGTCCGTATCCCGGGGTTGAAGATGACGGTGGTTGCCGCCGATGGCCAGTACGTGCATCCGGTGTCTGTTGATGAGTTCAGGATCGCCGTGGCCGAGACGTTCGATGTGATCGTTGAACCCACCGGGCAGGAGGCGTTCACGATTTTTGCGCAATCGATGGATCGGACCGGATACGCCGCCGGTACGCTCGCCGTTCGTGAGGGGCAGCAGGCTGCGGTGCCTGCGCTCGACGAGCCGCAACTGCTGACGATGATGGATATGGGCATGGCGCATGGCGCGGCGGCCGATCCCCATGCCGGTCATGACATGGGTGCGATGGCCCCCGCCGCGCCGGCCACGGGCACAGCAACAATGGCGGGGGCCATGCAGACGCACCCGGCCAGCGAAAAGGGGAGTCCGGTTGTGGATGGGATGGCGGAAGCGCCGATGTCCCGGCTGGACGATCCCGGAGTGGGACTGCGCGGCAATGGCCGCCGCGTCCTCACGTATGCCGACCTTCGAAGCCTGTTCGATGATCCAGACGGCCGTGATCCCGGGCGCACGGTGGAGTTGCATCTGACAGGGCACATGGAGAAGTTCGCGTGGTCATTCGACGGCATCAAGTTCGGGGACGCCGAACCCTTGCCGCTCACGTACGGAGAGCGTCTGCGCATTGTGCTAGTGAACGACACCATGATGACGCATCCCATTCACCTCCACGGCATGTGGAGTGATTTGGAGAACGACGCCGGCGAGTTTCAGGTGCGCAAGCACACGATTGACATGCCGCCGGGCACCAAACGCGCCTATCGTGTGCGCGCAGACGCGTTGGGACGCTGGGCGTTTCATTGCCACCTGCTGCTGCATATGGAAGCGGGCATGTTCCGGGAAGTGCGGGTGGACGAGTGATGGCTCGTGTGATGTGCGCGTTCGTACTGGCCATGAGTGTCGCGGCTGCGGCATTCGCACAGGTCCCGCCACCGCCACCGTCCCCTCCAACGCCTCCGCCCACGGCTACCCAGGGCGGCGCCAAACCCGTCGTGGAGGATCACTCCGCGCACATGGCTCAGGCAGCGAAAAAGACAGAGCCCAAGGAACCCATCCCGCCGGTGACCGATGCTGACCGCGCGGCCGCGTTTCCCGCGGGCCTCGAGGGCCATGCGGTGCACGACAATGCCGTCAATTTCATGGTCTTGTCCGATCAACTCGAGTGGCGCGGCGCCCGCAACGGTGGACTCAGCTGGGAGAACCGGACGTGGATCGGCGGCGACGTGAACCGGTTCTGGCTCCGGACCGAAGGTGAGGCCGACAACGGACGTGTGGAGAACGCCTTCGGCACGGCGCTGTATGGGCGGGGCTTCGCCAGATGGTGGGATGTCGTGGCCGGCGTGCGCCAGGATGTCCGGCCGGGGGCGGCGCAGACCTGGCTGGCGTTCGGCGTTCAGGGACTTGCCCCGTATTGGTTCGAGATAGAGGCGACGGGGTACGTCGGCGCCGGCGGCCGTACGCATATGCGGCTGGAGGTGGAGTACGAACTGCTGCTCACCAACCGCCTGATCCTTCAGCCGCTGCTAGAAGCGGAGGTCTATGGCAAAGCCGATCCCGCCCGTGGTCGTGGCGCGGGATTGACCACGCTGGAGACGGGACTGAGGCTCCGCTACGAACTCCGCCGCGAACTTGCGCCGTACGTTGGGCTGACGTGGGAGCGGAAGTACTTCGGCACGGCCGACTTTGCCCGGGCCGCTGGCGAGGACGTCGGCGGTATCCGGCTTGTTTTTGGCCTCAGAACCTGGTTCTGATCGCACTAAACTCGCAGCCTGTCTGGAAACGGTCTACCTGACGCTGAAGACGAAACTGGCCCAGTGCACGTCCCAGTTCGCATCCGCGCCTTTAGGTGCGGGCACGACATGAAGTGTGCGCACGTTCCAGAGTCCCGACGGCCCGGCAGGGATGGTGGCGATGCCGTCGGCAGACGAGATGAGCTCGGTGTCCTTGCCCGCCGGCTGTCCACCGGACGGGGCGCGACCCGCGTGTATGCGCGCGTTGGCGAGCGGCTTGCCCAGAAAAAGAATCCGCACCTGCCGCGCCGCCGCACCACTGAACGTGGCCGGGTCTGCCAGCGGGACAAATTCCAGAGGATGGCCGGCCATGCGATCGAAGGCGCGTGGTCCGTTGCCGAATTCCACCACCGTCTTCGCGTACTTCGCATAACGGCGGACGATGTCGGTGGTCGGCAGCATGCCGTCCCGCTCGAAACGTGCCAGTGCGTCCTGGGCGCCTTCCAGTTCAAGATACCGGCGAAAGCTCGCGGCCGTCTCCTTGACGTGGGTCCAGCCAAGGGCAACGGCGATGACTTTCTGGCCCTGGCTGCCGGGGCGGTGCCGCAGCAGCAGCGACGTCCCGTCGATCGAACGCGCCGCGATGGTTTCCGTGATGTCCGCGCCGATCACTGTAGCGTTCGCGATGCGGTTCACCGCGACTGCTGATTCGCTCGTGGGAAATGCGCTGCTGGTCTGGCCGCGCACGATGATCTCCTGGCCGGGCCCAACGGCCATGGCGTTGGGGACCAACCAGAAGTCGTGCGCCGCGACCGACCACGCGGCGGCGACGAGCAGGACACAGACGAGATACGAGATTGATCGTTGGGACATGGGTGCCGCCCGATTCTAACCTCGGTCCTCCGGGCATCTGGTGAGCGATCTTATTAATTGTTGTTAAGGCTTCCAGGTGATCGCTGGGACTTGGGCACTCATCCCACGTGCGGTACTCGCTTTGCATAATCCGGATGTGACGTCGCGAGACAGGACACGCGCCGCCACAACTCATCCCTCACTTCAAAGGAGAAACAAATGCCGCATCACATGTCGCCAACCGTTCGCGAGTGCATCGAAGCCTGTCAGAGCTGCCAGCAGATTTGTCTCGAATCGGTGAACCATTGCCTGGAGCGTGGTGGGAAACACGCGGAAGCGGACCACATCCGGATGCTCCTCGCGTGCGCTGAAATATGCGCGACCAGTGCACGCTTCATGCTGCTCGGGTCGCCACATCACCCGCGTGTCTGCGATGTGTGTGCTGAGGTCTGCGCGGCGTGCGCAGAGGATTGTTCGCGGTTCGACGACGAGATGATGACGCGTTGCGCGGACGCGTGCCGCCGGTGCGCCGAATCCTGCCGCGAAATGGCCTCAATGGAGACGCACGGCTGATTGCCCAGGTTTTCAGACCCGCTATGAAACAACGGCCTTGGCCACCGACAGCGTAGTCGGTGGCCAAGCCGCCGGTCTTCATCCCAGGCATCGCGCTCTCGCATGAATTAAATGCAAACCAGGTGCCCATGCTCCCGCTTCGGCGTTGCCCACGTCCCGCGGTTGGCGCGCTCCAGCAGAGTTACGTCGGCGTGCCGAAAGACGTACCATTGCCAACAGCTGCATGTATCCCGTTCTCTTCCGATTGGGTGAGTTTGAAATCACCAGCTTTGGCGTATCGATGGCGGTGGCTGCGATCGTGGGCTGGCAGATCCTCTCGCGTGAGCTTCGCGCCGCAGGCGTCCCCGACAGTGCCTCTGACCTAGCGCCGTTCGCGATCCTAGGGGGGCTCGCTGGGGCGAAGCTGGTGTGGGCTGTCGAACATGTCCCCTTGAACGAACAGCCGTTTCTCGACCTGGTGTTCTCGCGCGGTGGCTTCAGCTGGTTTGGTGGCTTGATTGGTGGCGTGGGCACGGGCATCGCGCTCGTGCTGCGGAAACAGTTGCCGCTTCTGCCCGTCCTGTCGGCTGCCACACCTGCTTTGGCCATCGGGCATCTCATCGGCCGCATCGGCTGCTTTCTTGTCGGAGACGACTATGGCCGGCCCTCCAATCTTCCGTGGGCCGTCGCGTTCCCTGAAGGACTCCCGCCAACTCTTGAGCGAGTGCATCCCACCCAGTTGTACGAGGCCGCATGGCTGGCCGGTCTGGCGTGGCTGCTGATCCGCTGGCGGCGCCGCGGAGTCACCGACGCGTCCGTTCTAGGCCGGTACCTCGTGTTGGCCGCCGGATTTCGGTTTGGTCTGGAATTCATCCGCGTGAATCCGGAGGTCGCGCTGGGGTTGACCGTCGCCCAGTGGATTTCTGCGGGAATGGTGCTAACGGGCCTCACCGTCCTGGCCCGCAGCAACCGCTGAAGCACAGCGCGACCGTGACCCGCTCACTTCCTGATGTCCAGACGTCTGGCCGCTCCGGAGACTGTTTCGGCGGCCGTCCATCGACTGTGACACAGCGCCCAGCGCGTGTCCTCGTAGACTGCGGACACAAAGTCTGTACCGCGCACTTCGACGGGAATGCCGCCTGCCGGGTTCTGCGGCGTTGGCCTGTCGCGGTCCACCCATGTCACCACCACTTCGGCGCACGCATCCCCAGGGGTGTTCTCTTTGCGCGCGCACGCCCGGCGACTGCCGAACGCGAAGGACACGTCGGGCTGTCCGAGGCTGTAGCTGAGAATGATCTTGGATTCGCGGTTGCGTTCGATATCGGTCCGCTCGTCGCGGTAGCCGTTGCCGCCATCACACGTGCGTGAAAAATTGTGGAGGACCTCCTGGGCGGTTCTGGACGAGTCCGAGAACAGCGCCAGAAAGTCCAGCGCCATCGCGCCGATCTCGGCAACGGAGTCGTGGACCTTGACGGGGGTCGCCCGCTCCACGCGATGCTCGCGTTGGACGAGAAACCCCAGGGCGTCTCGCAAGAGGTAGCGCTCAATCACGGTGAGCACCAACTCGACAACAAGGGGCGAGTCCACCCGGGAGGGGGCTGTCCATCGGATTGACACGCCGTCTCCGCTGAACGCGCCGAGCGGCGGCACCGCGCTCCAGATGTACTCCAGACGATCCAGCGCTGTGTCCGGATCGACGACGTCGGCCGAGAGGGCAATCGAATCGCCGATCGTCGCGAGGCTGGCCGGTTGATTCTCCCTCGGCGGAGTGACGCTCACGCTGATGATGGTGGGCGGCGTATTGGTCGCGTTCGGCCCGACCTCGGTCGGGCCGCCTGACGGTGCCGTCGAGGCGCCGGAACACGACCATCCGGTGACCGCGATAAGGCCAAGGCCCACGAATCTCGAACAAGCGGCTGACCGCACGGCTCTCCTGATCACCCAAGGCGTTTGGCGACGGCCTCGATCGCCTTGAGTCCCTGACCAAAGCGCGACATCGCTTCACGATGCAGCGACAACTCGCTGTAGGGAAGGAACCGGACGTCGAGATGTGACACCGTGCGAAATGCGGGCCGAGCCAGTTGCGCACGGACATCGTCTTCCCGTGCATCGGGGGCCACCAGAAACAGCCCTCGGACCAACGGCTCGGAACCACCGAGCGCCAGATCCAGCAGCCGCACGATGCCTGAGTAGATCGTCGTGCTGTGCTCGACTTCAAATGCAGCGGCCACGCGCCGGTCGTCGCGATTGATCCAGAGGACGTCAATCAGTCGGATGGCATCCGCCCCTGCGATGCCTTGGAGCGCGGGGGGCAAGTTTCCAAGGCACCCGTCCGCCAGGCGCCCACCGCCGTATGTCCTGGCGCGATCGTTGGCGGCGATGTGGACGTCGAAGCCGAGCGCGACCCCGAGGTCGCGCAACCACCCCTGCACCTGTGTGTGCGTATGGTCCTCTGCCTCCATGCGCTCACGCCCCTTCCTGGCGCGGGCGTCTTCCCGCACCTGTGCGAGGTCGACTTGCCACTGCTGGAGCGTCGCGCCATCGGCACTCTGCGGTGGAGGAGGGAGATACCGGCCGGATCCCACGTCAAACAGGAGACCCGCAATCGCACCCAGGTCGTTTGACAGCTGTGATCGGTACTCCGCGTTCAGGCGCAGAATACCGGCGCGCATGGCGAGATACTCGTTCCACCGGCCCAGCTTCACGCGCGCGCCCGTGAGCGCGTTGTAGCCCTTGACGATCGCGGTGTTGAACGGCGGCGCGATCGTGGGATGCAGGAAGTACAGCAGATTCGCTGCTGCGGGGCCCAGTCCTTTGATCCGTCGTTGGTCAAGCATGGCGATCTGAGCCAGCACGCCTGCTTCGTCGTCGCAGCACGCGCAGCCGTGCAGAAATCGGCCGAAGGCGCGCTGATTCTCCGTGTCTTCGTAGATATCGGGAATCCGCAGTTTCGGCTTCCAGAGAAACGCATGGTCCGCACCCTTGAAGATCTGACGCTGCTCGGCGATTGAACCGACGACGGTCTGAAGAGACGAGCCGTTGTACACGTTGCCGAATGTGCCACCCTCGATCTCAGCCACAACTTCCTGCAATCCGCGGCGGATCGACCTGAAGTTCTTCAGGCGCTCCTCCCAGAGAAACCACGTCTGGTACGTCGCGCCTGGATCCTGGCGCCATCGGCCGATGAGTGCTTGCAGGGTTGTGTCAGGCATGTGGGCGCGAACGGCCTCCGCCGAGCGGAACGTATCACGCCGCGTTCGGGAGCGAAAGGCTCGCCTGAGCTCCTGTAAATTAAGATCAATTAACAAAACGTCCGGACGTCTCTGCTCGTGTTCGCAGAGTGGAATAGTCCCCACACGTGAGGAAGATCGCTCACGTCTGACGTTTCTGTTCTCGGGCAGGCGCTGCCGTCAATGTTCGACCAGTGGCACGGCATATGCGTGCGAAGTCTCCGATGGTCCGCCGTCCCTTGCCTCGTCGTATCGGACTCGTGTCGATCGCCGTGTGGCTCGCCGTCGCGCCGCAGGTGACGATGGCCTTGTCCGGCTGTGGACCGTGTGAACCCACCGCGGACCACCACTGCCAGGATGCGCCCTCGATGCGCTACTGCTGCACGCCGAGGACCCCGGTTGCAGTTCAACCCACGCTTCGCCCCTCTGCGCAAGACTGGTGCGTCTGCGCGGGTGGCGCGGACGCCAGGTGGTCAGTGCCTGAAGACGTTGCACGTGTGTGCACCGGACGGGCGCACATCAGGTTGGCTCGGTTACGTTCGTCGGCCGGTCCGCCCATCGATCGTCCTGTCCTCCACTCGGCCCTCCTCCTGTAGAGCGCACCCGACTGCTCGCGTATTCGCGGCACACGCGAATTCGCGCGCGCCGCGAGAGACTGCGGGCGCTGCATATGCAATCACAGGAGAATGTCATGGCTAGAAAACTATGGAATGTCGTACTGGCCGCAGGGAGCGGACGTCGTCTGGCGACGGTCACACAAGGGACACCAAAACAGTTCTGGTGTGCCGACGGACGGAGGTCGTTACTTGACGATACGTTCGCGCGGGTTGCGCCTCTGGCGCCCAGTGCCCGGACGACCGTGGTCGTCGATCGCGCCCATCGGCGCTACGTGGACGCGGCGGCGCGGCCCTGGCCCGCCGCGTGGCTGTTGTATCAGCCCGCGGACCGCGGCACGGCCGCGGGCGTGCTGCTCGCGCTGAGCCCTGTCCTTGATGCGGACGAAGACGCCGTTGTCCTGCTGACGCCGTCTGACCACGGTGTGGCGAACCCGGCGGTCTTCCGAGCGGGCGTCTACGATGCCGTGGCCGCGGTGCAGTCGGGTCGAGCGAACGTCGTGCTGTTCGGCGTGGAACCAACCGCACCAGCGACCGACTATGGCTGGATCTCTCCAGGGCGACCGTTCGGCTGGGCCACCGCCCGACCGCTCCGGCCGGTGGTTGGCTTCACTGAGAAACCCACGCTCGACATGGCTCGACGCCTGTTCGCCAGTGACGCCCTCTGGAACACGATGGTTCTCGTTACCCGGGCGTCGTCGTTACTGCGCCTCTACGAAAGGCACCTGCCACAGTGGGCCCACGCCTTCGCGACGTATCGGCGATTGGCTCTGCACCGGCGCCAGCCGTTCCTCGATGAACAGTACGCGGCGCTGTCGCCGGCCGATTTTTCGCGTGACGTGCTCACGCCCGCAGAAGGTCTCGCGGTGTACGCATGGGGGCAGACGATTGGGTGGTCTGATCTCGGCACGCCCGATCGCCTGCATCAATGGCGTGCCGGCGCCGCTACGGGGCTGAACGCGATGCCGGCCCAGTTAAGCGCGTGAGTCCGCGCAGTTGTGTGTGCTCGCGACGTTTGTCGGAGGTGTATATGACCCGCTATTTCCACGAAGTCAACGGCGAGATCTTCGAGATCGATGTGTGTGCGATGTCATGGGCAAACGATGGCGTGGCGCAGTTCTTCGTCGCGTACGTCAGCCGCTTCGATCGCACGGCACTCGTGCCGATCACGAATGCGCTGGGCCGGCGCGAAGTGTACGGACCGACCGAAGCGTGGGCGGTGAGGAACGCCCGCGACATGTTGGCGTCCAACACTTGGCGCGCGGGCACTCGCTGCGGCCGAGACTGCGCTCGTCGGCAGCAGCAGCGATTTGTCAATAAGCATTGACCGTGAAGGGCCTCTACAACTTCGCGCGACGGAGCAGTTGCGCGTTTAATGCCACGATCACGGTGCTCGCCGACATCAGAACCGCTGCAAAGGCCGGCGGGAGCAGAATGCCTTGCGGCGCCAGCACGCCGGCCGCCAGCGGAATGGCGACGATGTTGTATCCGGCCGCCCACCACAGGTTTTGAATCATCTTGCGATAACTCGCGCGGCTGAGCGCGATGATCCGGGGGACGTCCCTCGGATCGCTGCGGACCAGGACCACGTCACCTGCTTCAACCGCCACATCGGTGCCGGCGCCGATCGCAATCGCCACATCAGCCGTCAGCAGTGCCGGCGCGTCGTTGACGCCGTCACCCACCATCGCGACGCGTTTGCCCTGGGCCTTCAGCTCCTTGATCTTGTCCACCTTGTCTTCGGGAAGCACTTCGGCGAAGACGATGTCGATGCCGAGGTCCGCGGCCACCGCCTGTGCGACGGCCTTGGCATCGCCGGTCAGCATCACCACCTCGATCCGCTGATCGTGCAGGCGCTGGATCGCGTCACGTGACTCCTCGCGCACCGCATCGGCCACCGTGAAGGCCGCCACCGCGCTCTCCGACGTGAGGAGGTACACCGAGGCTTGTCCCCGCGACGCGGCACGCTCCGCGGCTTCGAGAACGGTCGTTGCCGGCGTGAGGTTCAGCCGCCGGAGCATCGCGGGCCCGCCCATATGAAACTCCCGGCCCTCAACGATCGCCCGCACGCCATGGCCGGCGATGTTTTCGAACTGATCGGCTCTGGGCACCGTCATCTGTCGCTCTTCGGCGCTCTTGACGATGCCCTGCGCGATCGTGTGTTCCGAGTCACGCTCAACCGCCGCAGCCAGCCGCAGCGCCTCGTCCGCCGTCAGACTCCCGTCGGTCGCGATATCGACGACGCGGAACTCACCACGCGTCAACGTGCCGGTCTTGTCGAAGACGACGGTGGTCAGATGGCGGGCTTCCTCCAAACCTCGCCGGTCGCGAACGAGCAGCCCCGATCGCGCCCCCAGCGTCGTCGAGATCGCGATGACCAGGGGCACGGCGAGCCCGAGCGCATGCGGACATGCGATGACGAGCACCGTGACGACCCGTTCGACGGCAAAAGCGGCAGGCGCCCCGACCGTCAGCCACACGACCAGCGTGATCGCCCCGGAGACGATGGCGACGATCGTGAGAAAAAATGCGGCACGATCCGCGAGCGCCTGGGCGCGCGACCGCGACGTCTGTGCCTGCTCGACGAGGCGCATGATACCGGCGAGTGCGGTGCGGTCGCCCGTGCCCGTGACTTCCACCCGCAGGGAACCGGCGCCGTTGACGGTACCGGCGATGACCTTCGCGCCCTCGGTCTTCTGGACCGGCACGGATTCGCCGGTGATCATCGATTCGTTCACATCGCTCTTGCCCTCTCGCACAACACCGTCGGCGGGAATTTTCGCGCCGGGTCGTATGAGCACAAGGTCGCCTTCCCGCAGGTCCGCGATGGGCACTTCCTCGATGCGCTCGCCCACGATGCGTTGCGCCGTATTCGGCAGCAGCTTGGCCAGTTCGCGCAGCGCACCGCTGGCCTGAGAGATCGACCGCATCTCGATCCAGTGGCCGAGCAGCATAATCGTGACCAGTGTCGCCAGCTCCCACCAGAGGGCGTCGCCGGGATAGCCGAGCGTCACGACGAGACTGAAGAAGAAGGCGACGCTGATGGCCAGCGAAATCAGCGTCATCATGCCGGGGAGACGGTCGCGCAACTCCCGCAGGCCGGCCGCGAGGAACACCCACCCGCCGTATAGATACACCGCCGTGCCGAACACGGCCGGGATGTACGCGGATCCGGGAAACACCGGCGCCCGATACCCGAACCACATCTGGACCATGTCGCTCCAGACAAGTGTCGGAACGCTCAGGAGCAGGGTGAGCCAGAACCGATCGCGGAACATCCCGACGCTGTGGCCGGCGTGGCGGTCGTGGCCGCTCGTCGGTTCCTGAGGCGGCCCTGGCGAATGGGCGTGGTGGTCGTGGGCGTGCGCCGTGGAGGTCGAGTTCATCCGGTGCTCCCGTGGTGTCGTGTTCTGTCCGGGTATCAGCGACTGCGCGGAGAGGAGTCACCGCGAGGCGTACTTCTCCGGGTTCTTTTCGAACGTCGCCTTGCACGCCGGACTGCAGAAGTAATAGGTCTTGCCTTTGTGGGTCACCGTCGCTGCCGCCGTCGCCTCGTCCACCTGCATGTCGCAGACCGGATCTTTCACCATGAGCCACCTCCAACGAGTTCGTACACTAACACTCGCCGCAGACGACCTTCGCACCAGTCACATCCAAGCAATCGATAATTAACAAAGATTAACAATGCGCGTGACTCTGTTGACGATTCAACACCGCTGAGGAAAATCCCGCGGCGCCGCTGGTACCGAGGGCGCGAGAACGAACGTTCTTGTCATACATCGGCACGAATAGATACGGCACAGAACCTGCAGCGCATGAGGCTGATGCGTTTCCTCTTGTCCACACGTAGCCGGTTTGCGGCCCTTGTCTTGCTCGTCGCGCTCGTTGTTCCGAGCGGGCTGGCGGCGGCCGATACCGCAACCGCGCATCAGAAGTGTGAACAAGAGGGACATTCGTGCGGGACGTCGGCTCTCGTCGCCCCGTGCTGTTGCGACGCCGGGCCAGTCGCCCCGCCCGCGTCGACGGCAACGACGGCGGGTCGTCAGACGTTGACGCATGAGCAGGGGGCGTTGGTGCAGGCCGCTCCGTTCCTCGTGGTTCCAATGGACGCTGACGGCGTGTCATCGGCTGTTCTGCGCATGCACGCACCGCCTCACGGCTATTACCGCGCCGATCTCTCCCTGCTCCTGTCCATCCTCCTCATCTGATCCGGCGCACACCATCCGGCCCGCAGCCGTCCAGGCGACATAAGCCTGGTGCCGGTGTGTGGTGACCGTGTGATCCATGTCAGCCCGATGGCTGGTGTGTGGCCGCGCTGTTCCCGAAGAAAGAGGATTCCATGTTCAGGTGTGTCTTTGTTTGGATGTTGTTGACGATGGCGGCGCCCGCCGCTGCGCAGGAGGGGCCTGTCGCGTCACCCAGGGCGGAATCGGGCGTGCTCGCGGCGATGGTCGCCGAACTCGAGCAACGCAATCCCGAGTTGGCGGCCGCGCGACGCGAGGTCGACATGCGCGTGGCGCGTATTGCCCCCGCCGGCGCACCGCCCGACCCCACCGTCAGCGCCGGGTACATGAGTGGCTTGCTGCGGCCGCCGTTTTTTCCCTCGTCATCCACCCCCGGCGCATTCCGGCAAGTTGGCGTCTCGCAGGAGTTGCCCTATCCCGGGAAGCTTGCTCTCCGTACAAGAGTGGCCGCCACCGAAGCGGACATGGCGCGCTGGTCGTACGAGGACACCCGGCTGCGACTCATCGCTGATTTGAAGGCGGCGTATTTTGAGTACCTGCTGATTGACAGCACCCTTGCGATCGTCCAGCGCAATCGAACGGCGCTTGAGCAGTTTCGGGGGATCGCGGAAGCGAGATTCTCGGTCGGCAAGGCCTCGCAGCCCGATGTGCTGCGGGCGCAACTGGAATTGTCGATTCTGCTCGAACGCCTGGCGTCGCTGGAACGTGATGGCGTCATGCTGCGCGCCGAGATTAATCGGCTGCTCTACCGGCCGCAGGATACGCCCATTTCGGTGAAGGGTCCGATCACCATCGAACCGGTCGATCGCGTCGTGGAGGCGGCCCGGGCGCAGGCAACCGATCGCTACCCCGCGATCAAACGCGATGAACAGCAGATCACCAGGGGCCAGCAGGCCCTCGCGCTCGCCCGAAAGGAACGCCTGCCTGATTTCGGCATCAACGTCACCACGCAAAAATTCGTCGGCGGCATGCCGTGGATGTACGGCGTTGATTTCATGGTGAAGGTGCCGATCTTCTGGCGTCGCAAACAACAGCCGATGGTCGCCGAGGCGGCGGCCGCGCTGGAAGGCGCCAGCCGGATGCGTGAGCGCACGGTGTCAGACGTCACCGCCCGCGTCACGCAGGAGTACGCCGCGATGACGACCAGCCAACGGCTGATGGACCTGTACGGCGACAGCGTGCTGCCGCAGGCCCGTTTGGCGCTGGAGTCGTCGGTGGCCGCCTACGAGGTGGGCAACGTGGACTTCCTGACGTTGCTCGCCAACTTCATCACCGTACTCAATTACGAGATCAGCTTCGAAGAACAGCAGGCGCGCTACCGCCAGGCGCTGGCACGACTTGAACCACTCCTGGGCACCGAGTTCATTCGGTAGCGCCCGCCAGACGAGGACATCACGATGACTCATGACGATCAATTGCAGCCACCTCCCACGCCGACCGAGTCGGCGCGCCAGGACTGGAACGCGGGCGGCCGCCGCCGACCGGTGTTTGCGTACACCATCGTGGCGGTGCTGGCGTTGGCGGCCGGCATCGGCCTGACGTTCGCGGCCCTTCGCATCTGGCCCGCGTGGTCGGCGCCGGCCGGCGCCGGAGCCGCGCCCGCGCCAGGCGGACACGAGGCGATGGCGGCGGTCCCGCCAGACCCGCCATCGGAGACGGCCGTATTCATTTCCGCCGCCCGTCAGCAACTGATTGGTGTGCGTACCGCAGAGGTGACACACCAGCCCCTTGAGACGACGATCCGCACCGTCGGTGTGCTGGCGTACGACGAGACCCGCGTCGTCGAGATCCACCCGAAGATCGCGGGATGGGTCGAATCCGTGGCGGTGGACTTTGTCGGCAAAGCCGTCCGCCGCGGTCAGGCGCTGTTCAGCGTCTACAGCCCCGACCTGGTAGCGACCCAGAAGGAGTATCTGCTCGCGCTCCGGGCGCAGGCGCAACTGGGCGGCAGCCGAATCGCCGAAACCCGTGAGGGCGCGGGGTCGATGCTGGCCGCCACGCGTGAGCGGTTGCGGCTGTGGGACGTCAGCGATGCGCAGATCGCCGAACTGGAACGCAGTCGCGAGCCCCGCAGGACGATGACGCTCTACTCGCCCTTTGATGGCACGGTGCTCGAGCGCAACGCCTTCCCGGGACAGTACGTGTCCCCCGAGATGAGCACATTCAAGATCGCGGATCTGTCGACGATCTGGGTGCTCGGTCAGATCTTTGAATACGAGGTGCCGCTGGTGAAACTCGGCCAGGAGGCCGAGATTCAGTTTCCCTACACCCGGGCGGGCCGGGCGCTGACGGGCCGAATCACGTTCATTTATCCCGAAGTGGACCCGATGACCCGCCGCGTCAAGGTGCGCATCGAATTCCCCAATCCCGGTCTGGAGTTCAAACCGGAATCCTACGTCACCGTCCTCATCCGTACCGGGGCCGGCCACCAGCTCGCCGTGCCGAAAGAAGCCGTCCTTGACGACGGAAACAAGCGGTACACCATTCTGGCGCTCGCGGACGGGTACTTTGAGCCACGACCGATCGACGTTGGTGAACCGGTGGATGCGTTCTACCCGGTCCTCGCAGGCCTCAAACAGGGCGACCGCGTCGTGACCTCCGCGCAATTCCTGATCGATTCAGAGACCAACCTGCAGGCGGCGATGCAGGCGATGGCGGGGATGCCGGGGATGGCACCGCCAGCGTCGACGCCCGCCACGGGCGGCGGTCACGCCGGCATGGACATGCCCGGCGCGCCGGCCGCGCCGGCGACCCCAGCGACACCGGCCGCGCCGCGCCTGGACATCGTGTTCCGCAGCCAGCCAGACCCGGCGCGGGTGGGCAACAACGACCTGGACGTGATCGTGAAAGACGGCCAGGGCCAGCCGGTTACTGATGCGGTGGTGGAGGTGGTCTTCCTGATGCCGGCAATGCCCTCGATGGGAATGCCGGCCATGCGCAGCGCGGCGACGTTGACGCACGCCGGCGACGGGAGCTACCGCGGTGTCGGGCAGGTGCCCATGGCAGGCCGTTGGGACGTGACGGTCGTGGTCAACCGGTCCGGCCAGCGCGCGGGAAGCAAACGCTTGGTCATCGTGGCGCAGTAGGCGGCAAGGAGTCCGACCGTGATTGAGAAACTCATCGCTTTCAGCGCCCGCAACGGGTTCATCGTCGTCATGCTCGTCGTCGCCATTGTCGGCGGCGGCGTGTGGGCGATTCGCGCCACACCCATCGACGCGATTCCCGACCTGTCCGACGTACAGGTGATTGTCACCGCGAATTGGGAAGGCCGCAGTCCGACACTGGTCGAAGACCAGGTGACCTACCCGATCGTCACCGCGCTCATCTCTGCACCGAACGTCAAAGTCGTTCGAGGGTTCTCGTATTTCGACGTCTCGTTCGTCTACGTTATTTTCGAGGACGGGACGGACCCGTATTGGGCGCGCAGTCGGGTGCTGGAGTACCTCAACGGTCTGCAGGGGCGCCTGCCCGTTGGAGTGCAGCCGGTGCTCGGGCCCGACGCCACCGGCGTGGGCTGGGGTTTCGAGTACGCGCTGGTGGACCGGACGGGCAAGCACGATCTGTCGCAGTTGCGAACGCTGAATGATTGGTACGTCCAGTATTGGCTGCGGAGCGTGACCGGTGTTGCCGAAGTCGCGCCGGTCGGCGGGTACGTGAAGCAGTATCAGATCGAGGTCGATCCCAACGCGCTGCTGTCCTACAACATCTCCATCGACATGCTCGCGCAACGGGTTCGCGCGAGCAACAACGATGTCGGCGGGCGCGTCGTGGAGTGGACCGGCCGCGAGTATATGGTCCGCGGCCGCGGGTATATCCAGTCGGTCAGCGACATCGAGCTGGTCAGTCTGGGTACGCAGCCGGACGGTACGCCGATTCTGGTCAAGGACGTGGCGCGCGTGCATCTGGGGCCCGACATGCGGCGCGGCGTGGCGGAGCTGAACGGGGAAGGCGACGTGGCCGGCGGCATCGTGGTCATCCGCTACGGCGTGGACACGTACGGCGTCATCGAGGAGATCAAACGGGCCGTCACGGAGAAGATCCAGCCCGCCCTGCCGGAGGGGGTGGAGTTCGTCACGACGTACGATCGATCGGAACTCATCGAACGGTCGATCGACAACCTGACCGAGAAGCTCATTGAAGAGATGATCATCGTCTCGCTGGTCTGCGTGGTGTTTCTCTGGCATCTGCGCAGCGCCTTCGTGGCGATCCTGACGCTGCCGTTGGCCATTCTGCTGTCGTTCGTCGCGATGAAATACATCGGTCTGGGCTCGAACATCATGAGCCTCGCCGGCATCGCGATTGCCATCGGTGCGATGGTCGATGCGTCGATCATCATGATCGAGAATGCGCACAAGCACCTGGAACACGAGGCCGCTCGGCCGCCCGGGACAGCGGCCAGGAGCCGCCTCGAGATTCTTACCGAGGCCGCCCAGGAGGTGGGACGGCCGCTGTTCTTCTCCCTCCTGATCATCACCGTCTCGTTCCTGCCGATTTTCACGCTGGAATCACAGGAGGGCCGGCTCTTTCATCCGCTGGCGTTCACCAAGACCTTTGCCATGGGCTTTGCGGCGCTGGTGTCCGTGCTGATCGTGCCGTATCTCATGGTGATCTTCATCCGCGGCAAGATTGCGCCCGAAGAGAAGAATCCCGTCAATCGGCTCCTGATTCGCGCCTATCACCCCTTCGTGCGGTTCGTGCTGCGTCACCGCACGATGACGCTCGTCGCCGCGCTCGTCGCGATGCTCAGCACCGTGCCCGTGTTCCTGAAGCTGGGGTCGGAGTTCATGCCGCCGCTGTATGAGGGCAGCCTGCTCTACATGCCGATCACGCTGCCCGGCGCTTCGGTACAGACCGCCCAGCAGGTGCTGGCGGCCCAGGACAAGATCATCAAGCAGGTGCCGGAGGTGGCATCGGTGTTCGGCAAAGCCGGCCGCGCCAACACGGCCACCGACCCCGCGCCGCTCGAGATGATCGAGACCGTGATCAACCTGAAGCCCGAGTCCGAGTGGCGGCCGGGCATGACATCAGAGCGTCTGATCGCCGAACTCGACGAGCTGGTACGGCTGCCCGGCGTGGCCAATGCCTGGACGATGCCAATCAAGGCCCGGGTCGACATGTTGTCGACCGGCATTCGGACGCCGGTGGGCGTCAAGGTGTTCGGCCCGTCGCTGGATGTGATCAATGACATCGCCGCACAAGTGGAGTCGGCCATCAGCAGCGTCCGCGGCACACGTAACGCCTTTGCTGAGCGCGTCACTGGCGGGTACTACATCGACTTCACGATCAAGCGCGAGGCGATCGCCCGGTACGGGCTGACCATTCAGGACGTCGAGATGGTGATTGAGTCCGCGATTGGCGGCGCCAACATCACGACCACCATCGAAGGACGTGAACGGTTCCCGGTCAACGTCCGGTATCAACGCCACTATCGCAGTGACATCAATACGCTCCGGCGGACGCTCATCTCCACTCCCGGTGGCGCGCAGATTCCCATCGAGCAGGTGGCGGAGATCTTCACGAGCACCGGCCCTACCGTCATCCGCACGGAGCAGGCCCAACTGCTGGGATACGTGTATGTGGATGTCGCCGGCCGGGATATCGGTGGCTACGTCGAGGAGGCCAAGCGAGTCGTCGGCGAAATGGTCACCCTGCCCGAGGGGTACACGCTCGAATGGAGTGGCCAGTACGAGTACATGGTGCGTGCGGCGAAGCGGCTGAAGGTCGTGATCCCGCTCACCCTGATGATCGTCATCATCCTGCTGTATTTCAATCTGCGGAATCTCACCAAGATTGCCATCGTCCTGCTGGCGGTGCCGTTCTCGCTGATCGGGGCGTTCTGGCTCGTCTACCTGCTCGACTACAACTTGAGCGTGGCCGTCTGGGTCGGCATCATCGCGCTCGCGGGTGTGGATGCGGAGACGGGCGTGATCATGTTGCTCTATCTCGACCAGGCGTACGACAAGGCCAAGAGTGCCGGCCGGATGCATTCCATGGCTGATCTTCAGGAGGCCGTCGAGGAAGGCGCCGTCAAGCGCATCAGGCCGAAGATGATGACCGTACTCGCGATTCTGCTGGGCCTGTTGCCCATCATGTGGAGTCACGGCGCCGGGGCCGACACGATGAAGCGGATTGCCGCACCCATGGTAGGCGGCGTCATCTCGTCCTTCCTCCTGGAACTGCTCATCTATCCGGTGATCTTCACGATTTGGAAATGGCGGAGTGAAATCCGTCCCTCGTTGGCGGCCGCGCCCGCCGCATCCCCGCAACCACAGGAGTCCTGACATGTTTCGGCATTCACTCACGCTCGCCTGCATCGCTGTTGTCGTCGCGTTCGCGTCCGTGCCCGTCGCGGCTGACGCACAGCCGCCCTTTGAGCTGAGCGCTCGTCAGGACCGCTTCCTGGGAAGCACCTCCGGCACGCTGGTGATCGGCGACGATGGCATCGAATTCCGCACGCCGGATCGGACGAAGGCGCGTCAGTGGGGCTACGAGGCGCTGAAGCAGGTACGCATACTCTCGCCGACCCGAGTCACCCTTGAGACCTACGAAGATCGCGGCCGTCTACGGTTCGGCGCGGATCGGGAGTACGCCTTTGACGTGCCCGGCTCGGTTCCGGAGTCTGTGGTCGCGTTCCTGCTCGACCGGCTCGATCGGCCGACCGTGACAGCGGTCATGCCGCCACTGCCCGCCATCGCCCTCTTCAGTGTCGCGGTCAAGAACGCGAGTGCCCGCAAGGGCAGCGATGGGACGCTCCTACTCTACGACACGGGGATCGCCTACGTCACCGAGCGACAGGAGCAGGCGCGGTTCTGGCGTTTTCGCGATGTCTACGGCGTGTTGACGCTGGACCGGTATCGATTCCAGGTGCTCGCGTACGAAGGCGGCTCCGGCGAAACGCGCTCATTCACGTTCGAGCTGAAAACCAGCCTGCCGCCTGGCATGTTCGACGCCATCTGGCAGCGAGTCAATTCGCCGATCGGCCGGCAATAGAAGGGAGTTCGCCATGAGCACACATAAGTCTCACAATGACAAACAAACGCGGCGCAATCAGTTCAAGCCGGAGCCGGCGCACCACACCATAAGCCTGGGCACCGCCGTGACCGTCGTCGCAGGAGCCATTCTGCTGACAGCCGTGGTCTTCGTCATGACGACCCGCCAGCCCGAGGCCGGTGGGATCGCTACTGCGGTCGCGGCCGCCGGTGCCGATGTGCGGTTGGACGCCGCCCAGTTCGACGATGGGAAGGCGAGGTTCTTCACCTATACCACTGCCGCAAAACAGACGCTGAAATTCTTCGTGCTGAAGAGTGCCGACGGCGTGATTCGCGCCGCCTTCGACACGTGCGATGTCTGTTATCGCGCGCGAAAAGGCTACCGGCAGGCCGGCGACACGATGGTCTGCAACAACTGTGGCCAGGTCTTCCGATCGGTGGACATCAACGTCCTTCATGGCGGCTGCAACCCAGTGCCGCTCGACCGAACCGTCCAGGGCGGACAGGTGGTGTTGACCGCTGCCGCGCTGCAGGCGGGGGCTTTCTATTTCTGAGGCCGACGATGCAACTCAGACATATCGCCTTCGCCAGTCTCAACCGTCGCAAAGGCCGCTTTGCGTTCCTGCTCGTCGCCGTGACGCTGGGTGTCGGCACGGTCATCGCCCTGGTCTCGCTCTCGACAGCGATGCGGGCCGCCGTGAGCGATGAACTTGACCGCTTCGGCGCCAACATCATCGTGACGCCGAGATCGCAATCGATCAGCCTCGCGTACGGTGGCCTCGATGTCGGCGACATTGCGGTGGATTCACGAGTGCTGTCATCGGGTGACGCCGGGCGCATCCGCACCATTCCGAGTTCACGCAATATCAGCACCGTCGCACCAAAACTTGTGGGGACGGTAGAGATCGACGGGACGCGCGTGATCCTGGTGGGCGTCGACTTTCGCCAGGAACGCCGCGTCAGGGGCTGGTGGACCCTGGACGGCCAGTTCGCGACCACGAGCGATGACGTCATGCTTGGCGCCGACGTCAGCCGGATCCTGCACAAGCGCACTGGTGACACGCTGACGCTCGGCGATCGTGTGCGCCGCGTGGCCGCCGTGATCGGCGCGACCGGTGCCGTCGACGATCAATCAGTGTTTGCCGATCTCGGTCTGGTGCAAAGCCGCCTCGGCCTTCCCGATGCCGTGAGCTTCATCGACGTCAGCGCCCTGTGTCGCGAGTGCCCGATCGAGGACATCGTCGCGCAAATCGGCGTCGTCCTGCCGCATGCCCGGGTGGCGCCGATTCGTCAGGCTGTGGCGGCGCGCGAGAGGGCGGTACTGCAGTTCACGCGATTTGCCTATGTGGTGTCTCTGGTGGTGTTGCTGGTCGGCGGCCTCGTCGTGTTGACGACGATGATGGCGTCGGTCACTGAGCGGACGCAGGAAATCGGCATTCTCAGAGCGGTCGGGTTTCGTCGCACGCAGGTCGCCCGTGTGATTTTGCTCGAGGCACTCGGCGTCACAGTGGTTGGCGGTCTGCTGGGATGGTTGACCGGCACGGCGGCGGCGCGCGCACTCGGGCCGGTACTGGCCGACCTCACCACCGCCCCTCCTCCGGACCTCGGCCTGCTGATCGTGGCCATCGCGCTCGCCGTGCTGCTCGGCACCGGCGGGGGCACATACCCCGCGCTGCGAGCGGCGCGGATGGATCCGTCGCAGGCCCTGCGACACATTTAGGAGATTCCATGGCCCTGGTTGAACTACGGCACATCACGAAGGTCTACAACGGCGCGACCACACCGGTCGCCGCGCTTGATGGCGTCGACGTCACCATCGAGGAGGGTGAGTTCGTGGCACTGATGGGGCCGAGTGGGTCGGGCAAGAGCACCCTTCTGAGCATTCTCGGTGCCATGACACCGCCATCGAGTGGATCGGTGCGTGTCGACGACATCGACGTGTACGGGCTGCACTCCGAACGCCTCGCAGATTTTCGGCGCGAATACCTGGGGTTCGTGTTTCAGAGCCTGTTTCTCGTGCCCTACCTGACGGCGATCGAAAACGTGATGCTCCCACTGGCGGCCGCCCGCATGGCGGGAATCGCACAGCGAACGAGAGCCGTGGAGGCGTTGAACCGCGTCGGTTTGAACGACAAGGCCACGCGCTTACCGCGCGATCTGTCTGGCGGAGAGCAACAACGCGTCGCCATCGCGAGGGCTGTCGTGAACCGTCCGCCGCTACTGCTGGCGGACGAGCCGACCGGCTGCCTCGACAGTGCGACGGGGGAGTCCATCATCGCGTTGTTCAAAGAGCTTCAGGGCAGCGGTCTGGCGATCGTCATGGTGACGCATGACGTCGGGATCGCTTCGCATGCCGACCGGGTCATGACCCTGAAAGACGGTCGGCTGGCTTCATTGTCTCCATCACAACCCCGAAAGGTCGTTCAATCATGTTGCGCCTCATAACCATCGTCGTCTTTCTTGTCCCCTTGGCACTCTCTGCCGGCCCGGCGTCTGCCCAGGTCGGTCCACATCATTCGTCGCCCACCTCTCCGGTGTCGATTGCGGTCAGCGGCGGTCTGTCCGCTGCGTCGGGAGGGAACGGCGCTGCCGCAGGGCTGCAATTGACATTCGACATGACCGACCGGCTTGTGCTGGAGGCCGAGGGTGGACATCTCGGTGGCCGCAACGGGGCCGGCGGGATGTCTGGGACAGTGGCTCTGCTCGTGAACCTCGTCCCTGCGGGCGGCAAGACAGTGCCGTATCTGATCGTCGGCGGCGGGCTCTATGGCGCGTCATTTGACCTGGATCGCGACCGGTTCTTCAGGCGGGTCTCTGAGGAGTATCCCGAAGGGACCCGGATGATCCCGATTACCGGCATGGGCGGTTTCGGGATGATGCAGGGATCGTACAACGGCCCCACGATGTGGACTGGCCCGTGGACGGGCAACACGGTGTCTCCGGATCACATGCCCGCGTTTTATGCCAATCGGTTGGGCCAGATGATGGTGCCAGGTAGCGGTGGGTGGGGCATGCGGTCATTCAACGACCCCGCCATCAGTCTGGGCGCAGGGGTCAGGCTGGAAGCGTCGCCGCGCTTTTTTGTGCGCCCGGATGCGCGCGCGCTTGTGGTCATTGCGAACGGCACCACGTACACCGTTGGCGTCATGACAATCGGTCTCGGGTACCGGTTCTAGTCATTCTCCAGTTGAGGAGGCACTATGAATCCACTGTTCTTGGGTGGCTGGCGGCACGTGGCGGAGGATGTCAGGCGTCTCACGAAGGGACTCTCGGCGCTGCCCGACGCGTGTACGTGCGGCCGCGTCGGCAACGGGTGCCCCGACTGCGAGGCGCAGCTCGGAGCGATTCGCGACGACGTGGACGAACTGGTGGACGCGGCCCTGCGCTTCCTGCCGTTTGTGGAAAGCCAGGCCGTGGTGGCCGGTGATACTCGCGGGTCCGAGGGTGTCAGGGACCTGCGCCGGCGAGTGTGGTCCGTCGCCGAGGTTGCAGACCGCTCGGGGACTGAGGCTGGGGAATGTCGTACCGGTTGCGGCGCGTCTCACGCGGAGGGTATTCGAGCGCTTGCGAGCGAGCTGGCCGCCACTACGACGGCACTCGATGCGCACCTCCGCATGGCCGCCGCAGTCACAACACCGAGTCGCGTGGCGGGAGGGTGACGTGGGGCTTCGACTCAAGTTCAACCTCGTGATTGTGCCGCTGGTGGCGCTCATGACCGCCGCGATGGTCTGGTTCGACTATCGTCACGAGCTGGTCTCGGTCATGGTGTCACACGGGGTCCATGGTGGTGTTGCGGGCATGGTGTCGCCGCCTGCGCCGGTTCGGCCGGACGCACTGCCGGAAGCCGTGGCCGGCACCAGCGTTCGCGGGCACATCGTATACGGCGCGGTGTTGGTGCTGGCACTCGTGGCCGGCATCAACACGACGCTTGACGCACTGGTGCTCCGTCCGATCGCGCGCATGCGATCCCGCCTCGTCGGGATGGAACGCGGGCATTGGCGCGAAGCGGCCGAGCCAACGACCGATGATGAGATGGGGCGTTTTGTTCGCAGCCTCGACGCGCTCGGCCCGGAGATCGGCGCGCTGGTCGGCCAGTCGCTTCAGGCGGAGCGTCTGGCGGTGCTCGCCCTTCTGTCGCACTATCTGCGGGGTGAACTCGAGCCAGACGTGCAGGGTGTCGCGCAAGTGGCGGTCCAGCTCAATGGCGGTTCGGGGACCGACCGGCGCGAGGCGGCACACGAGCTGGCCCGGCGCGCGGCATCAATGTTCACCACGATTCGCGGTCTTGACCGGGCGTTTCCCGGCGGCGTCACAAACCGAGTTCGGAGGTGAGTGTGGATCCCATGCGCCAACGGATCCGCGACCTCGCGCTGAACCTGTGGTGGACATGGCAGCCGGATGTAATTGAGTTGTTCCGCGACATTGATCCCCTCTTGTGGCGGGATACTCATCACAACCCGCTCGCCATGTTGCAGCAGTTGAGCGACGAGGATTTGCGTCAACGCGTCCGGGATCGCGCCCTTGAGGCCCGCCTTAACTTTCAGTGCCGCCGGCTGCAGGAGTACCTGCTGGCCGACACTTGGTGCGACGAGCATGCGCCAACGCTGCGCACCGAGCCGGTCGCCTATTTCTCAGCGGAGTTCGCACTCCATGAATCCCTGCCACTGTATTCGGGCGGTTTGGGCGTGTTGGCCGGCGACTTCCTTAAGAGCGCCTCAGATCTGGGTGTGCCGGTCGTCGGGGTGGGGTTGTACTACGCGAACGGTTATTTCACCCAACGACTCGACGACGAGGGCTGGCAGCACGAGGACTTCGCAGGTGTCCTCAAACAGCATCTCCCGCTGGCGCGCGCGGCTGCGGCCGATGGTTCCGATTTGTCCATTCAGGTGCCCTGCGGAGACGGCGTGTTACACGCTGGTGTCTGGCTGGCGCACGTGGGGCGCGCCCGAATCCTCTTGCTCGATTCGAATGTGCCGGCCAACACAGACGCCCAGTTGCGGGAACTCAGCTCGAAGCTCTATGGCGGGGATGACGTGACGAGAATCCGGCAGGAGATCCTGCTGGGCATCGGCGGACTCCGCGCACTCCGCGCGCTCGGAATTGACCCGGGTGTCCTGCATCTGAACGAAGGCCACAGCGCCTTCGCACTGCTGGAACGTACGCGCGAACGTATGGAGGAGGATGGCGTACCGTTCACCGCCGCCTTCCGCGAGACAGCAATCCAGACGGTGTTCACGACCCACACGCCGGTGCCGGCGGGCCACGATCGGTTTCCACCGGAACTCATCGAACACGAATTGGGATGGCTCCGTTCGGCGATCGGACTTGACGTGCCTGACTTCCTCGCACTCGGCCGCGTCACTCCCGCCGATGCGAACGAGCGCTACTGCCTCACGGTGCTCGCGCTCAAAGCCCGCCAATGCAACGGCGTCTCCGCCTTGCACGGGCACGTGGCCAGGCAGATGTGGCAGTCTCTGTGGCCCGGACGTCCGGAGCAGGAGATCCCTATCGGCCACGTGACCAACGGCGTCCACGTGTTGTCGTGGCTCGCCCCTTCCATGAAGCGGATACTCGACCGGTTCCTGGCCCGGGACTGGGCGTGCCGGCACGATCAGCCAGCAACGTGGGCGCCGATTGCGAAGGTGGATGATGGGGAATTGTGGGAGGCGCACGTCACACTCCGCCACGCGCTCATTGAATTTGTTCGGCGCCGCACCGCCGACGCACATGATCTGGATCCTTCGGCGCTCACGGTGGGTTTCGCGCGGCGGTTTGCGTCGTACAAACGGGCGACACTGCTGCTAACGGACGTCGAACGCCTGGCGCGTCTGTGTGGGGACCACGGCCAGCCGGTCCAGTTCATTTTTGCGGGCAAGGCGCATCCGCGCGACGACGGCGGCAAGGAACTGATCCAGCAAATTATCAGGCTGACTCGGGATCCGAGGTTCGCAGGCCGGATCGTCTTCATCGAAGACTACGACGTGAATGTCGCCAGGCACCTGGTCAGTGGCGTGGACCTGTGGCTCAACACGCCAGCGCGACCGCAGGAGGCGTGCGGTACGAGCGGGCTGAAGGTGGCGCTCAACGGCGGGCTCAACTGTTCCGTGCTCGATGGGTGGTGGGCCGAGGCCTACGACGGCGAGAATGGCTTCGCGATTGGCTCGCGCGAAGTGCACGCCGACTGGTCGGTGCAATGGCGGCGTGACGCCGACTCGCTATACGACGTGCTGGAGCGTCAGGTTGTCCCCCTGTTCTACGACGTCGATGGCAGCCAGGTGCCGCGCCGGTGGGTGGGGCGCATGAAGCACGCCACTCAGACGTTGGCGTGGCGCTTCAGCGCCGACCGCATGGTGGCCGACTACGTGCGGGAGTGCTATCTGCCGGCGGCAGGCGGGGTGAGTCAGCACATGCCATGACGCCGGCTTGGCGCAAACCATAACTCTGAGAGAACCGCCACATGAGTCCGGTTGGACCGTGCTCCGCAGTGCTCGCCCGAATAACCGTCAGCACACCGCGAGGACCAACTCGCGTCGCGTGGCCGTGCGGGCCAATCTGGCGGCGATGACCTCCCGTGGTGCCGCCGAACTGATGCGCGAGGCACGGGCGCATCGGCAGTAGCCGCAGGTAGCGTACCGCCTGACCCGCCGCGCACGGCTGGACATCCTTGATATTTGGAACCACATCGCCGCTGACAACGAACCCGCTGCGGACCGCTTCGTCGATGCGTTGACTCGCCGCTTTCACCTGCTTGGCGACAATCCCTACGCGGCCAGGAACCGCGATGACGTTGACCCACAACAGGCGCGAGGTGTCGGGCCACGTGATCTGCCTCAGCGTCGGGTTAGGCCACTGTGTCTGGGAAAGAGCCACGTAATACGGACTATCGGCGAGGCCCGGACAAAGAAAACGGGCCCGGCAGCTGACGCCACCGGGCCCCTCCGTACCTGTTGCCTGAGACCTGTTCCCTGCGACCTGTCCTTCGACTCGCCGGAGGCTCGCTCAGGACTTCGTTAGTACATCCCGCCCATGCCGCCGCCGGGGCCGCCGCCCGCGGGGGCTTCGGTCTTCGGCTCGGGAATGTCGGCCACCATCGCTTCGGTGGTCAGCA
Source organism: uncultured Solibacteraceae bacterium (assembly GCA_964471115.1). Taxonomy (GTDB): domain Bacteria; phylum Acidobacteriota; class Vicinamibacteria; order Vicinamibacterales; family SCN-69-37; genus SYFT01. The sequence goes on along the minus strand of CAYYFE010000013.1, from coordinate 63,856 downwards.
GCAGCGACGAGATCGACGACGCGTTCTGCAGCGCGGAGCGCACGACCTTGGTCGGGTCGATGACGCCGGCCTTGACCATGTCCTCGTAGGTGTCGGTGGCCGCGTTGTAGCCGAAGTTCGCGCCCTTGCCCTCGCGCACCTTCTGCACCACGATCGACCCTTCGACGCCCGCGTTGGTCGCGATCCAGCGCATCGGGGCCTCGACCGCGCGACGGACGATGTCCGCGCCGACCTTCTGGTCCCCCTCGAGCTTGAGGTTGTCGAGCGCCGCCGAGCACTTCAGGAGCGCCACGCCGCCGCCGGGGACGATGCCCTCTTCCACGGCCGCCTTGGTCGCGTGCATCGCGTCTTCCACGCGCGCCTTCTTCTCCTTCATCTCGGTCTCGGTCGCCGCGCCCACCTTGATGACCGCCACGCCGCCGACCAGCTTGGCCAGCCGCTCCTGCAGCTTCTCGCGGTCGTAGTCCGAGGTGGTTTCCTCGACCTGCGTCCGGATCTGCTTCACGCGGCCTTCGATGGCGCCCTGTGAGCCCGCGCCCTCCACGATCGTCGTGTTGTCCTTGTCGATCGTGATCTTCTTGGCCTTGCCCAGGTCCTCGAGCTTGATGTTTTCGAGCTTGATGCCGAGGTCTTCCGTGATCGCCCGGCCGCCGGTGAGGATCGCGATGTCTTCGAGCATGGCCTTGCGGCGGTCACCGAAGCCCGGGGCCTTGACGGCCGCGACCTGCAGCGTGCCACGCAGCTTGTTGACGACCAGGGTCGCCAGCGCTTCGCCGTCCACGTCTTCCGCGATGATCACGAGCGGACGTCCGCTGCGCGCCACCTGCTCGAGCAGGGGCAGCAGGTCCTTCATCGACGAGATCTTCTTTTCGTGGATGAGGATGACCGGGTTCTCGAGCACGGCTTCCATGCGCTCGGAGTCGGTCACGAAGTAGGGCGAGAGGTAGCCGCGGTCAAACTGCATGCCCTCGACCACGTCGAGCGAGGTCTCCATCGACTTCGCCTCTTCGACCGTGATCACGCCGTCCTTGCCGACCTTTTCCATCGCCTGCGCGATGATCGTGCCGATCGTGTCGTCGCTGTTCGCCGAGATCGTGCCGACTTGGCCGATCATGTTGCCGCTGACGGGCTTGGACAGGTTCTTGAGCTCGCCGACGATGGCCTCGACGGCCTTTTCGATGCCGCGCTTGAGCTCCATCGGGTTGGCGCCGGCCACCACCATCTTGATGCCTTCGCGGAAGATCGCCTGCGCGAGCACCGTGGCGGTCGTCGTGCCGTCACCGGCCGTGTCCGACGTCTTGGACGCCACTTCACGCACCATCTGGGCGCCCATGTTCTCGAGCGGGTCCTTCAGGTCGATTTCCTTGGCGACGGTCACGCCGTCCTTGGTGATGGTGGGGGAGCCGAACTTCTTGTCGATGACGACGTTGCGGCCCTTGGGGCCGAGGGTGACCTTGACCGCGTCGGCCAGGCCGTTGACGCCGCGCAGGATCGCCTGCCGCGCCTCTTCTCCGTAAATGATCTGTTTTGCCATGATGAATCGAATCTCCTCGCGTCTCGACTACTTCTTGCCTTCGACCACGGCGAGAATTTCTTCCTCGCGCATGATCAGGTATTCCTGACCTTCGACCTTGATCTCCTGGCCGGCGTACTTGCCGAACAGGACCGTGTCGCCGGCCTTGACGTCGAGCGGCGTGACCTTGCCGTCCTTTTCAATCTTGCCCTTGCCGACGGCGATGACCTTGCCGTGCTGGGGCTTTTCCTTGGCGGTGTCGGGGATGATGATGCCGCCGACGCGCTGTTCGTCTTCCTCAATACGCTGCAGGATGACGCGGTCGTGAAGGGGTCTGACGTTCATGTGTCTCTGCTCCGTGAACTGATGATGGATGCCGGTCGTCCCGGCCGGATGCTGGCAGTCAGTGCGTCTGACTGTTAGCACTCAGCGTGACCGACTGCTAATTGTAGGGGCAGCGCCGTGGGATGGTCAAGTGCCGGAGGGTCCAGGGTCCCAGGGTCCAGGGTCCAAGGTTCGAAGGACCCGAGCCGAGGGTCGGAGCTGGCCCCTGGACCCTGGACCCTGGGACCCTTCAGCCCGCTCTCTTGATCCGATACGCCGAAATCTTGCGCGACAGGGTGTTGCGGTGCAGGCCGGTGATCTTGGCGGCCTTGCAGACGTTGCCGTCGGCCTTGGCCAGCGCCCGGCTGATGAACTGGCGTTCAAACTCGCGCTGGGCGTCCTCGAAGAGGATGCCGCGGTCGACGAGGTGTTTCACGAGGGCCTCGAGGTCGTCCTTGATCATGCCGTTTCCAACTCGCGGCCCGTCAGCCGCCTGAACGCGTCCATGTATTTGTCGCGGGTCTTCGCCACCACGTCGGGCGGCAGCGAAGGCACCGGCGGCTGTTTGTTCCAGCCGATTTCTTCGAGCCAGTTGCGGACGAACTGTTTGTCGAAACTGGGCTGCGGGCCGCCGGGCGCGTACTGGTCGGCGGGCCAGAACCGGGAGGAATCGGGGGTCAGGATCTCGTCGATGAGGACGAGCTCGCCCTCCTTCGCGTTTTCCACCGCCGCGCCTGCGGCGCTTTGGTGGACAAGGTCGGAGCTTCGGAGGGCAAGCCCGAACTCGAACTTGGTGTCGGCCAGAATGATGCCGCACGACTCGGCGTGTTCCACACCGCGCTGGTAGATGTCCAGTGTCAACTGTTTGAGCCGCGCCAGCAGGCCGGTGCCGACGACCGCGGCGGCCTGCGCTTCGCTGATGTTTTCATCGTGGCCCGACTCGGCCTTGGTCGCCGGCGTGAAGAGCGGCTGGGGCAGCCGATCCGATTCCCGCAGGCCGGCCGGCAGCGTGACGCCGCAGACCGCGCCGGTCTTTTGATAATCCTTCCACCCCGACCCGGAAATGTAGCCGCGCGCCACACACTCCACCGGCAGCGGCGTCGTCTTGCGCACCCACATCGATCGCCCGCGCAGGATGTGCGCATGCACACGGGCCGCGGCGGGGAAGTCGTCGACATTGGTCGACAGCAGATGATGCGGCGTCAGATCCGCGACCTTCTCGAACCAGAACGCCGACAACTGCGTCAACACCTTGCCCTTGTCGGGAATGCCCGAGCCCAGCACGTAATCAAACGCCGAGATGCGGTCGGTGGCGACGATCAGCAGCGTGTCGCCCAGGTCGTACACATCGCGCACCTTGCCGCGCCGCTGCAACGTGAGACCGTCGAGGTTGGTTTCAAGGACGAGGGAGGACATGGGACGAAAGGGGAGAGTGTAGCAGGTCACAGGGCACAGGCAACAGGTTACAGGCAGTGCATGATGCTCTACCTGTGGCCTGTGGCCTGTGCCCTGCGCCCTGTGGCCTGCTGTTATTTTCGGATCACGATGTCGCCGCGCGTGTTCCGGATCGTGACGCGCGCCTTGCCTGTGCCGAACGTGTGCACGAGTTTGGCGTCGCCGTTGACCGATTCGGGCGTGAGCCCGACATCGGTGGCCTGGATGGCCCCATCCACGCTCAAGGCGTCGAGGCTGATCGACGCGGCGGCGCCCACCACGAGCCGCGCGGTTTGGTCGGTGGTGATCACCGTGACCGGCGCGCCGCCGTCCATGGTCACCTCGACGTCGGCACGCCGCATGTCGATCTTGGTCTCGGCCGCGGGCTGCGTGACGCTGACGCTGCCGTCCGCGCCGCGCACCAGCACCGTGCCCTTGTGGCCGGTGATGCTGATTTCGGCGCGGGTCGAATCGATTTCCAGCGGTCCTGTTGACGTCTCCACCGCGCATTCGCCGTCCCGCACGTCCAGCACCAGGCCGTCGGCCACACCGGACACCCGGCTGCGCAGACGGGTGAGCCGCATCTTCACCGATTCCGCGCCGTCGATCGTGACGTTGCCGTCCTGGTGGTACCCGGTCACCGGTCCGTCCACATCCTTGATGGTCACCGCGCCGCGCGCCGCTTCCACGTGGACGGCCGACACGCCCGTAATCTCCACGCCCGTCGCGCTTTCCACCCGGACCGCCAGCCGCGCCGGCACCCGGACGATGGCCTGGGACTGCTGGCTGGCTTCCTCCGGATAATCCACCCGCAGCACCAGCGATTCGCCCAGGTCGTCTTCCAGAAACACCGTGCGCTCCGCATACGTCTTCGCCGTGGCGTCGTCGGGCCCGTCCGACGAGACGCTCAGCTCGTAGGCGATCGTGTCGCGGGCCTCGCCGATGACCTGCACCGACCGGCTCAGCCGCAGGATGCGCAGTTCCTTCAGCCCGGCCGGCACGGGCAGGGTCTTGGTGTGCGTGATGGTGGCGCGGCCCGGATTGCCCCGCATTTCGCGCCGGGCCTCATCAAAGATGGAGCTGAAGGACCACGACGAGCCTCCCGTCGCGGGTGGCGCCGTGAACTGGTAGACCACGGCCCCGACCACGAGAAAGCCCACGATGATGAGGAGCTCGCGTTTGCCCATACAGGATTAGAATACCGGGACCTGTTCGCGCGACGAGCGCGCGTGCCGTCGCCGCATGCCAGCCGCCCCCTCCCCACGACGGATTCCCTGGTCCAGCCTGGCCATAGCCGCTCTGACGGTGGGGCTGTTCGTGTGGTTCCTCTGGGGACTCGACCCGCAGGCCCTGCGCCACGCCATCACCCACGCCAACCCCTGGTTGCTGCTGCTGGCAGTGGGGGTGACCATCCAGACGTATGTCATCCGCGCCTGGCGCTGGCAGGCCCTGCTGGCGCCGCTGGGGGAGGTCCCGTTCCGCCCGGCGTTTCGCACGACGATCATCGGGTTTACCGCGACCTTCCTGATTCCGGGCCGGGTGGGTGAAGTGTTGCGGCCGTATCTGCTGGCCAAGCAGCAGCGGCTGAGTGTGTCGGCGGCGTTTGCCACCATCATCATCGAACGGGTGCTCGATCTGGTGGCCGTGTTGCTGCTGTTTGCCGTGGCGCTGCCGTTTCTGGGCATCGACGTCGGGCCGGAAATGCGGACCGGCGGGGTCCTGGCGGCCGTGGCGGCCCTGGCGGGGCTGGCCGTGCTCTTCGCCTGCGCCGGGCACCCCGAACGCCTGGGCCGGCTGGTGGATCGGCTGACCGGCTGGCTGCCGGGCCGGCTGCCCGTGGTCATCGGCGGGTTTGCCCGCAAGTTCGCCGAGGGGCTCGGCGTCATGCGCGACCCGGCGCTGTTGCTGCGCACCGTCCTGTGGTCGCTGCCGCTGTGGGTGTCGATTTGTGTGGGCATCTGGCTGGTGACGCTGGCCTTCGATTTGACGATGCCGTTCTCCGGGGCGTTCCTCGTGGTGATGTATCTCGTGGTGGGGGTCGCGGCGCCGACGCCGGGCGGGGCGGGCGGGTTCCACCTGATGTACAAGCTGGCGGTGACCCAGTATTTCGGCGCCAGTCCCGAGGCCGGCGTGGCCGCCGGCACCGTGTTGCACCTGGTGTCGTTCGTTCCGGTGGCGCTGCTCGGGTTCTGGTACATGCGGCAGGATGGGTTGACGCTTGGGGGCCTCAAACAGATGAATACTGAAGAGCAGGGGGCCAGCCAGCCGTGAAATGCCCGTATTGCGCCCATCTGGGCGACAAGGTCGTGGACTCGCGCGAAAGCAAGGAGGGCGACGTCATCCGCCGCCGGCGCGAGTGTCTGGGGTGCGGACGACGGTTCACCAGCTACGAGCGCATCGACGAGATTCCGTACATGGTCGTCAAGAAGGACGGCCGGCGCGAACGGTTCGAGCGGCAGAAGCTGGTGGCCGGCCTGCTCAAGGCGTGTGAGAAGCGGCCGGTGCGCGTCTCGGCGCTCGATCAGATTGCCGACGATCTGGAGGCCACGCTGCAGGAGAAACCCGAGCGCGAAATCTCCACCGAGGAAATCGGCGCCCACGTGATGCGCGCGCTGCGCCACCTCGACAAGGTCGCGTACGTGCGGTTTGCGTCGGTGTACCGCAACTTCCGGGACATCGATGAGTTCAAGAACGAACTCAACGAGTTGTTCAAGGCATGATGCGTCCGGTCCGTCTGCGGGCGCCGCTGCTGGCGTGGATGGTCGTGGCGGCCACCACGGTCGTCCTGACGGCGCAGGCCCCGCCGGCGCTGCGCATCACGCCGGTGCTGGCCGACGACCGGTTGTGGGCCACCTTCTCGGCCCCCACGGTCTTCTCCGATGAGGTGCACGAAGCGGTCCGCAGCGGCATCATCGTCACGCTGAACTTCGTGGTGGAACTGCGGCGGTCCTCCACGTTGTGGTTCGACAAGACGGTGGCGTCGGCCAGCGTGGCCGCCACCGTGAAGTTCGACACGTTGACCGGCGCGTACCAGGTTTCCAAGGTGCGGGACGGCGCCGTCTGGTGGTCGCAACAGACCCAGAAGCCCGAGGAGATGCGCGGGTGGGCGACCGAGTTCGAGCGGGTGCCGCTCGACAAGCTCACGGTGATGTCCGAACGCGGCGACTATTACATTCGCGTGCGCGGCCGCGACGACCTGCCGCGCGGGTTCTCCCTCTGGCCGTTTGGACGCGATGAAGTGAGCGGCCGCGCCGAAGTCCCCGCGGGACGCTGATGTTGTTCGACACGCCCGCGCCGCCGCCTGCGCCGCCCGCCGCGCCGCCGCCGGGCCGGTCGCGCCGGCGCACGCTCGACAATCCGCGGGTTCTGCTGCTGGCGGTGGTGCTGCTGCTCGCCATCCTCACAATGGTGTTCTGGGTGCCGGGGCGGGTGGCCCGGCTGGAACAGGCCCTGGTCAGCGAGGTGGTGTTTTACGCGCTGGCGGCCGTGTGCCTGTTCATCCTGCTGGCGCTGGTCTTCGTGCTGGCGCGCAACATCATCAAACTGCTGGTGGAGCGCAAGGACGGCACGCCGTTCGCGCGATTCCGCACCAAACTCGTGCTGGCCATGATCGGCCTGACGATCGTGCCGACCTCGCTCGTGCTGGTGACCGGCAACGAATTCCTGCGCACGAGCGCCGACCGCTGGTTCAGCGTGCCCGTGGACGAGGCGCTGAGCGCGGCGGCGCGCATGGCGAGTCTCTATTACCGTGAGCGGCAGGACGCCGCGGTCGTGCGCGCGGACCGGCTCTCGGTCATCGTGCCCGCGGCGTCGCTCGAGGCCGGTGACGTGGCGCAGGTCTCCACGCTCATCCGCGGCGAACTGGCGACGATGCGCGACGGGCTCATCGAGATCTACCAGACCATTCCGATGCCCACGGGGGAACGCGACGCCGTGTTCCTCGTGGGACAGCAGGTGGGCGCGCCGCCGCCCGATGCCGTGCGCGCCTCGGCCGACCGGCTGGCCGCGCGCGTGGCGGCCACCGGCGCGGCGCAGTCCACCGAGGACGCGGTGCCGAGCGGCGGCGCGCTGGTGCGCGCCGGCGCCCCGGTGCGCAACCCGGAAGGCGTGGTGGTGGGCGTGGTGGTCGCCTCACTCGTCGTGCCCGAGGAAGTCACGGCCGACGCCCGCCGCGCGACCGCGGCGTACGAACAGTGGCGCCAGATGCGGGTGCTGAGCGGGCCGCTGCAGGGTTTGTCGGTCGGCGTGTTCCTGATGATCGCGCTGCTCATCCTGCTGTCGGCCACGTGGCTGGGGTTCTACATCGCGAAGCGCATCACCCGGCCGGTGCAGATGCTGGCCGAGGGCGCGCGCGCGATTGGCGCCGGCCAGCTCGATCTGCGGCTGCGGGCCGAGACCAGCGACGAACTGGGATCGCTGGTCGAGTCGTTCAACACGATGGCCGCCGAGCTGGGCACCAGCCAGGAGCGGCTGGAGCAGTCGCGCCGCGCGCTGGCCGACAAAAACGTGGAGCTCGACGCGCGCCGCCGGTACATCGAGACGGTGCTCGAACGCATCGCCACCGGCGTCGTGTCGCTGGACGCCGGCGGCCGCATCACGACGATCAACGGCGCGGCCATGCGGCTGCTGGGGCTCGACGGCTCGGTGGTGGGCCAGCCGGCGACGGCCGTGTTCGGACGTGAAGACCTGCGGGCGCTGACGCCGCTGTTCGGACGCGGCGCGGCCTCGGGCGCGCTCGACGAGATCACCCTGGCCCGGCCGGACGGCGAGGTGCATCTGGCCGCGGCCGCCACCGCGCTGGTCGGCGCCGACGGCACGGCCGAAGGCGCCGTGCTGGTGCTCGACGACGTGACGCCGCTCATCCGGACGCAGCGCGTGGCGGCGTGGCGTGACGTGGCGCGGCGGCTCGCGCACGAAATCAAGAATCCGCTGACGCCCATTCAGCTGTCGGCCGAACGGCTGCGCCGCAACTTCGCGCAGGCGCCGCCCAACGCCCGGGCGCTGGTCGACGAGTGCACCGGCGCCATCATCACCGAGGTCGACGCGCTCAAGGGGCTGGTCGACGAGTTCGCGCAGTTCGCGCGTCTGCGCGGTCCGCGCATGACCGTGACGGATCTGAACGCCATCGTCGCCGACACGCTGGCGTTGTACCGCGGGATGCTGCAGCCCGGCGCGCTGCAGTTGACCTCGGCCGTCGCCGAGGGGCTGCCGCTGGTGCGCGTGGACGTGGAGCAGATCCGGCAGGTCATCATCAACCTGGTGGACAACGCCATGGACGCGCTGGGCGGGCCGTCGGCGCCGGCGCGGCCCGATGGCGCGCCGCCGACCATCTGCGTCGGCACCGCGCCCGACCCCGCGGGCACCACGGTGCGGCTGACGGTCGTCGACAACGGGCCCGGCGTGCCGGCGGCCGATCGCGACAAGTTGTTCCTGCCGTACTATTCGACCAAGGGCCGGGGCAGCGGCCTCGGCCTGGCCATCGTGCAGCGGATCATCACCGAACACGGCGGGACGATTGAGGTGACCGATGCGGCGCCGGCCGGGACGATGGTGACCGTGAGTCTGCCGGCCGAGTAAGCGACCATGTCTGCGATTCTGATCGTTGATGACGAAGCCGGCGTGCGCGCGTCGCTGGCCGGCGTGTTGCGCGACGAAGGGTATGCCGTCGAGACCGCCGAGTCAGGCGAGGCGTGTCTGGACCTGGTGAGCCGCCGCGCCTTTGACGTCATCCTGCTCGACATCTGGCTGCCCGGCCTGGACGGGCTCGACACGCTCGAGCGCCTGCGGCAGCGGGCGATCGAATCGGAAGTCATCATGATTTCCGGACACGGGTCGATCGAACACGCCGTGCGCGCCACCAAACTGGGGGCCTTCGACTTCATCGAAAAGCCCCTGTCGCTGGAAAAGACGGTGCTGGCCGTCCGCAACGCGTTGCGGCAGCACCAGCTTGAAGCGGAAAACCGCGCCCTGCGCGCGCGCGTCGATCGGCGGTTCGTGATCGTCGGCGACAGCGCGCCCATCCGGCGGCTGCGTGAACAGATTGCGATGGCGGCGCCCACCAACGGCCGTGTGTTGATTTCCGGCGAAAACGGCACCGGCAAGGAGCTGGTGGCGCGGCAGATTCATGCGCTCAGCCAGCGGCGCGACGGCCCCTTCGTCGAAGTCAACTGCGCGGCGATTCCCGAGGAACTGATCGAATCGGAACTCTTCGGGCACACCCGCGGCGCGTTCACCGGCGCGGTGGCCGACCGGCGCGGCAAGTTCGAACTGGCGCACGGCGGGACCTTGTTCCTCGACGAGATCGGCGACATGAGCCTCAAGACCCAGGCCAAGGTGCTGCGCGCGCTGCAGGAGCAGGTCGTCGAGCCGGTGGGCGGCCACCAGAGCGTGCGGGTCGACGTGCGGGTGCTGGCGGCGACCAACAAGGACCTGATCGAGGAAATCCGCGGCGGCCGCTTCCGCGAAGACCTGTTCTTCCGCCTCAACGTGATTCCGATTCACGTGCCGACGCTGCGTGAACGCGGCGACGACGTGCTGGTGCTGGCGCGGCATTTCATCGCGGACGTCGCGCGCGAATACGGCCGCCGGCTGAAGCTGCTGTCGCCGGAGGCCGAAGACGTGTTGCGCGCCTTCCGCTGGCCGGGCAACGTGCGTGAACTGCGCAACGTGATCGAACGGGTCATGATCATGGTGCCCGGCGACACCATTTCAGCCGCGGATCTGGCGTTCCTGGGGGTGTCGGCACCGGCCGTCCTGCGCGGCGAGGCCGCCGGACCGCCGCCGCCCGTGTTGTCGTTGTACGAAGCGCGCGACGCCTGGGAGCGCGACTACATCAAGCGCGTGCTCGCGCTGAACGACGGCAACATCTCCCGCACGGCCGAAGTCCTCGGCGTCGAGCGCTCCAACCTCTACCGGAAGATGAAGGGCCTGGGGATGGGCACGGCCGAATAACAGGTGGCGAGATGACGAGGTGGCGAGATTAGGGTGGCGAGATGGCGAGGTGGCGAGATGGCGAGGCCACTCGCCGCCACTCGCCGCCACTCGCCGCCACTTGCCGCTACTCGCCGCCACTCGCCGCTACTTGCGCAGCGCGTTCTCGAGCACCTGGCCCTCTGAGAATCCTTCCACCTGCAGGTACCACGCGGCGGACTGGGTGAGCGCGGCCGAAGGGACCAGGCCGACGATTTCACTTTCGAGGACCTGGACGCCGTAACGCGCCGCCTCGCGCGTGACCAGTTCAAAGACGCGGAAGAGCGGCGTCTTTTCGTAGTTGGTCAGGTTCATCGAGACCTGCACGATGCCGCGGTCTTCCAGCGCCAGGCCCATCGCCTTGACGTACCGGAACCCCCCGGAACTGTGGCGGACCGCGGTCGCAATCTTTTTCGCCACGTCGAGCCGGTTGGTGGCCAGGTTGATGTTGTAGGCGATGAGCGGCATCCGCGCGCCCACCACCGACGCGCCCGCCGACGCGTGCGGGGCCGCGGGGCCGAAGTCCGGCGCCCACTCGGCCTTGGCCATCTTCGCGGCCAGCCCTTCGAACTCGCCGCGGCGGATGTCCTCCAGGTTCCGGCGCGCCGGCGTCGAGGCGGCCTCCTCGTAGAGATAGATGGGCAGCTGGTGCCGCTCGGCGACCGCCGCACCCACCTCGCGCGCCATTGCGACACAGTCGGCCATCGTCGCGCCTTCGATCGGCACGAACGGCACGACGTCGACCGCGCCAAGGCGCGGGTGTTCACCCTGGTGTTGCCGCAAGTCGATCTGCGCCAGCGCCACGTCGAACAGCGCCAGCGTCGCCGCCTTCACCGCCTCCGGCGCGCCGGCGTAACTGAAGACGGTGCGGTGATGCACCGCGTCCGGCTTGACGTCGAGCAACTTGGCGCCCGCCCCGCGAATGGCCTCGCCGCACCGGTCCAGTACGTCCTGGCGCCGGCCTTCGCTGATGTTGGGAATGCACTCAATCACGGACATGGTCCAGACATTTTAGTGGGTTCGTGGGTTCGTGGGCTGGTGGGCAGATTACGCTTGTACTTTGATCGACGCCTCGTTATACTCCGCGCCGTACGATGACCGAGTCCTCACGCCCTGACGCCGTGACTGGAACGCGGGCCGCCGCGTCGGGAGACCCGCGCATCGAGAGTCTGCTCAACGAGGGGCTCGATCATTACTTCGCGGGCCGGTTCGAATACGCCATTCACCTCTGGACGCGGGTGTTGTTCCTCGATCGGCATCACGGCAGCGCCCGGGCCTACATCGAACGCGCCCGCGGCGCGCTGGCCGAGCGGCAGCGGCGCGCGGAGGAGTCGTTGCAGACCGTGGCCCGTCTGCTCGACGATGGCCGGGCGGGCGAAGCCCGCGTCGCGCTGACCGGCGCCGTGGAGGCGATCGGCGAAGACGAGCGCACTGCCGCGCTGCGGCTCCGCCTCGAACGGCTCGAACGGGTCGCGGCCGGCGGCGTCCGGATCCACGCCGTCCCGGCGCCTCATCAACCCTGGTGGCAGCCCGCCTGGCAGTGGGCCAACTATCGCGTCCGTACCCGCGTGGTGGCCGGTGCGGCTCTGTTGCTGGCGCTGGCGATCGCCGCCACCAGCCAGGGGGTGCGGGCCCGGCTGGGCTGGGGCGCACCGGCCGGCGCGCCGCTGACGTCCGTAGCGCCGGTCACCGTGCCCGTGTTGTCGGTGGGAGAGGTGGCGCTGGCCCGCGCGCAGGCGCTGTATACGCGCGGCCGGCTGGCCGAAGCGCTGGGGGCCCTCGATCGGGTCGGACCTGAACAGACCGTGAGGTCAGAGGCCGATAGGTTGCGGGTGGAGATTCAACGAGTATTGCTGGCGTCTGCGGACGACCGGGCACGACAGGGGGCGCGATGAGATGCACGAAGTGCCATTACCTGAGTTTTGAGCCGGAACCCCGGTGCCGCAACTGCGGCCACGACCTGTCCATCGACGAATTGACCCTGCCGCTCGACGACGCGCCGTTCGACGCGGCGGCGCCGGTCGACCATGTGGCGGATCTGGAACTCGACCGTGGGCCGATTCACTCGCTGGGCAGCCTCGGACGCGCCGACCGCGGGGGCGCGGCCGTCGCGACGCTGACGCCGCCGGCCGTGGCCAAGGCGCCCGTGATGGCTCCGGTCACGACGGACTTGCCGCTCTTCATGAAAGACATGAAAGACGCGGACGACGACGAGGGCGACGAGGAACTGGTGCCGCTGGTCAAGGTGCCGGCGCGGCCGCGGGCGCCGTTGTCGGTGCGGCGGCCCACGCCCGATCCCGTCAAGCTGCGGGCAAAGTACGCGCCCGAGCCGGATCTGCTGGCCGCCGTGGACGAACCGGCCGCCACTCCCGTACCGCCGTCGCCCATGTGGGCGGAGGCGCCGCTGCACGCCTTCGACGAAGAAACGCCGGCCCCGGCGGCCACGGTTCTGGCCGCTGACGCGGTGGCGCCATTTGGCGCCCGTCTGGCCGCCGCGGCGATTGACGTCGCGGTGCTGGCGGGCATCGCCACTGCCGTCGTGGCCTTCACGCTTCGGATGGCCGAGTTGTCGTTCGCGCAGGTGACCGTCCTGCCCGTGGTGCCGATGCTGGCCTTCCTCGCGCTGATTGCCCTGGGGTACGAGTGGCTGTTCACCGCCGCCGGGGGCCAGACCATCGGCAAGATGCTGACGGGGCTGCGGGTGGTGTCCGACGCGGGTCTCGAACGTCCGTCGCCGCGGCAGTCGATGGTGCGCGCCGTGTCCCTGCTGCCGCTGGGCGCGGGGCTCGTGACGGCCGTGGCGCAGCCCGGTCTCGCGCTGCACGATCGGGTGGCGCACACGCGCGTGGTGCGTGTGTGAACCGCCTCGCGTCGCTGCTGGCCACCGCGGGCGGCGCGGGCTGGTTTCCGATTGCGCCGGGTACGGCCGGCTCCGCAGTCGGCATCGGCATCTACCTGCTGACCCGGCATTGGTCCGGCCCCGCGCAGGCGGCGCTGCTGGCGGCAGTCGTGGTTGTGGGCATCTGGGCGGCCGACGTCACGGCACGCGCGCTCGGCCGGGATGATCCCGGGCCGGTCGTCATCGACGAAGTGGCCGGCCAGCTGGTCACGTTGTTCCTGACCGGCGCGGGCCTGACCGGCGCCATCATCGGGTTTTTCGTCTTCCGGATTCTGGACATCATCAAACCGCCGCCGGCGCGCCAGCTCGAAGCGCTGCACGGCGGTCTCGGCATCATGGCCGATGACCTGATGGCCGGGGTGTACGGTTGGCTGGTCGTCACCGGTATCCTGTGGTGGTGGCCGGGCCTCTGACACCGATTCGCACCGCGGAAATCCTGGCCATCGGCAGTGAACTGCTGACGCCGTTTCGCACCGATACCAACTCGCTCCTGCTCACCCGGCGGCTCAACGACATCGGCATCGACGTCATCGGCAAGAGCATCGTCGCCGATCGCCCGGCGGCGCTTGAAGCCGCGCTGCGTCTGGCGATCTCGCGCGCGGACCTGGTCGTCACCACCGGCGGACTCGGGCCGACCGACGATGACCTGACGCGTGACGCCATTGCGGCGGCCACCGGCGCCACGCTGCGGGAAGTGCCCGCGATCATCGAGGCCATCGCGCGGCGGTTCGCCTCACGCGGCATGGTGATGCCCGACATCAACCGCCGGCAGGCCCTGGTGCCCGAAGGCGCCGAGCCGCTCGACAATCCGCACGGCACCGCGCCGGGGTTGTACCTTCCGATCGGCTCGCGCGTGATCGTGGCGTTGCCGGGACCGCCTCGCGAGCTCACGCCGATGTGGGAGACCCACGTCGCGCCGCGGCTGTCGGCGCGCGCTGCGGGCCGTGTGATGGGCCGCCGTGTGCTGAAGATTGCCGGACGCGGCGAGTCGCACGTCGACGAAGTGGCGGCGCCGGTGTACCGGCAGTTTCGTGACTGGTCGCCGCCCATCGAGACCTCGATTCTGGCCTCGCCGGGTCGGGTGGAACTGCATCTGTCCGCACAGGGGCAGGATCCGGCGGCCATCGACGCGGTGCTCGATCGCGGCGTGGCGGCGCTCGTCGCGGCCATCGGACCGCCCGTGTTCAGCGTGGACGGCCGCGACCTCGAACAGGTCGTGGGCGAGCAGCTGGCGCAGCGGCGCCTGACCATCGCGGCTGCCGAGTCATGCACCGGCGGCCTGGTGTTGGGCCGGCTGACCGCGGTGCCGGGCAGTTCGGCGTGGGTCGTGGGCGGGGTGGTGGCGTACGACAACCGCGTCAAGGTGGAGCAGCTGGGGGTCGACGCGCAGGTCTTGCGCGACCACGGCGCGGTCAGCGAACCGGTCGCGCTCGGGATGGCCGAAGGCGTGCGCACCCGTCTCGGCGCGGACGTGGGTGTGGGGGTGACCGGCATCGCCGGCCCGTCCGGCGGCACCGACGCCAAACCCGTGGGGACGGTGGTGATTGCGGTGGCCGGTCCCGGCGCCGCCTCCCACGTGCGGACGTTGCGGCTCCCCGGTGACCGCGCGATGGTCCGTCAGCTCTCCGTGCAATCGGCGCTCGACCTGGTGCGCCGGGTCATAATGAACCAGTAATGTCGGACGTCACGTCGCACGACGCCAGCCGCGCCGCGGTGCTGGGCGCAGGCAGCTGGGGCACGGCTCTGGCGATTCATCTGGGCAGCGTCGGGCATCAGGTGTCGTTGTGGGGACGAGATGCCACGTTGATGGCGGCCATGTCCGACCGTCGCGCCAACCCCACGTACCTGCCCGATGTCACGTTTCCCGCGCCGGTGCGGCCCACGGCCTCGTTGGCTTCGGCGTTGTCCGAGGCGCGCTTCGTCATCGTTGCCGTCCCCTCGCATGGCCTGCGCGCGGTCATGCGGCAGGCGGCGCCGCAGATCGCACCGGGGACGGTCCTGGTCAGCGCCACCAAGGGCATCGAAGGCGACACGCTGCGGCGGATGTCGGAAGTGATTGCCGAGGAGACGCAGGGGCAGTGCCCGGTCGTCGTCCTGTCGGGCCCCAGCTTTGCGGCGGAAGTCGCGCAGCGGCTGCCCACGGCGCTCGTGGCCGCCTCGCTGGATCCCGTGGCCGTCGATGCGGTGCAGCGCGAGTTTCGCGGGCCGCAGTTCCGGCTGTATGGGTCAGCGGACGTGGTGGGTGTGGAGATTGGCGCGGCGCTCAAGAACATCATCGCGATTGCCTCCGGCGTGGTCGAATCGCTGGGCCTCGGCCACAACGCCATGTCGGCGTTGATCACCCGTGGGCTGGCCGAGATTGCCCGTCTGGCGATCGCCATGGGTGGCCAGCGCGAAACCCTCGCCGGCCTGAGCGGGCTGGGCGATCTCGTGTTGACCTGCACCGGTTCGTTGTCGCGCAACCGGCATGTGGGCGTGGAGCTGGGCCGCGGCCGTTCGCTCGACGACGTGTTGGCGGGCATGCGGATGGTGGCGGAAGGTGTGCGCACGACGGAAGCCGCGCTGGCGCTGGGCCTGAAACACGGCGTGGAACTGCCGATTGCGGCGCAGATGGCCGAGGTCTTCGCCGGCCGCAAGACGCCGCGGTCGGCCGCCGCCGAACTGATGCTGCGCCCGCAGCGCGGTGAACACGAAGTAGGAACCCGCTGATGGCGTTGTTCGATCGACTCAAGGCCGGTCTGGCGCGCACCGCGCAGCAGATTCGCGAACGTTTTGCCGACGCGCAGCCCGAGCCGGCGTCCACCGCGGGCGGTCCCGCCGGCCGTCGAGAAGGCGGTGTGGCGACCGACCTGTCGACGATCGAGGCCGTCGAGGACGCGCTCATTGCCGCCGACGTCGGCCTGCCGGCCACCGAGCGGATCGTGGAGGCGGTGACCCGCGACCGGCAGGGCAGTCTGGGCGCGCGCGTCGGCCGCGAAGTCCGCCGCATCCTGCTGGAAGCCCAGACCGCGCCGGCGATGACCACCGTGCCGCACGTGATCCTCGTCGTCGGGGTGAACGGGACCGGCAAGACCACGACCGTCGGCAAACTGGCGAACGTGTACCGCCGGCAGGGCAAGTCGGTGCTGGTGTGCGCGGCCGATACCTTCCGCGCGGCCGCCGTGGAGCAACTGGCCGTGTGGACTGAACGCGCGGGCGTGGATCTGGTGCGCGCGCAGTCGGGTTCCGACCCGGCGGCGGTCACGTTTGACGCCGTCACCGCGGCCAAGGCGCGTCACCGCGACGTGGTGATTGTCGACACGGCCGGCCGTCTGCACACACGCGCGAACCTGATGGCGGAGCTCGACAAGATTCGCCGCATCGTGTCGCGCGAAGTGCCCGGCGCGCCTCACGAAGTGCTGCTGGTCCTGGATGCCACCGTCGGCCAGAACGGCCTCGTGCAGGCGCGGGAATTCCAGCAGGCCTCCGGCGCCAACGGCATCGTCCTCACCAAACTGGACGGGACGGCCAAGGGCGGGGTGGCCGTCGCGATCGCCCACGATCTGAAACTGCCCATCCGGTTCGTCGGCGTGGGTGAAGGGATCGACGACTTCCTGGCGTTCGATCCGGACGCGTACGTCGATGCCCTCTTTTCTGCCTGACACCCGGCTCATGGCGCGCGCGGCCTTCCTGGCCGAACGCGGGCGCGGCCGCACCCATCCCAATCCGATCGTCGGGGCGGTGGTCGTTTCTCCTGATGGGGTCATCGTCGGGCAGGGGGCCCATCTGCGGGCCGGCGAGCCGCATGCCGAAATTCACGCGCTCGACATGGCCGGGCCGGCCGCGCAGGGCGCCACGCTGTATTGCACGCTCGAGCCGTGTTGCCACGTCGGGCGCACCGGGCCGTGTGTGGAGCGCATCGTCGCCTCCGGCATTCGCCGCGTCGTCACCGCCATCGAAGATCCCAATCCGTTCGTCGCGGGCAAGGGCCACGCGTGGCTGCGCGATCACGGAGTCGAGGTGGTGACTGGCGTCGGCGCGGATGCCGCCCGCGCGCAGAATGCGCCGTTCCTGATCTGGATTACCGAGGGCCGGCCGTGGACGATGCTCAAGACCGTGGTGTCTGAGGATGGCCGCGTGGGCGCGCCCCGCCAGCGGCTGAGCGGACCGGCCGCCGACCGGTTCCTGCACCGGCAGCGCGCCTGGATCGACGCCCTGGCCGTGGGCGCGGGCACGGTGCTGGCCGACGACCCGCAGCTGACGCCGCGCGGGGCCTGGCGGGAACGGCCGCTGACGCGTGTGGTGATCGACTGGAGCGGGCGCGTGCCGGCCTCGGCCCGCGTGTATTCGACCCTGTCGGCCGGCCCCGTCATAATGGTCTGTCTGGAGACGGTCGCTGACACCCACCTGCGGGCGTTGACGTCACAGGGAGTGCGGGTCGAGCGTTTCTCGGGGCGCGATCTCGCGCCGGTCTCGCGGCGGCTCGGCGAACTCGGGATTCAATCGCTGGTGGTGGAAGGCGGGCCCGGCCTGCAGGACGCCTGGGCGGCGAGCGCGCCGGTGGATGCGGTGCAGTGGCTCGACACCGCAGTGCCGGCGGCGGGCGGACCGCCGGTGGCGGCCGCGCTGCGGCGCTGGCGCGAGGCGGGCGGGCCGGTCACCACGCGGGTGCTGGGCGTGGATTCGTTGGTGGAAGGGATGTGGCGCTGAGGTGTTCACGGGCCTGATTGAAGCGGTGGGGCGCGTGACGATGGCCGTGTCCGGCGAGACCGGCGGGCGTGTGACGATCGACACACCGCTGGCCGAGACCCTGGCCGTGGGCGACAGCGTTGCCGTCAGCGGCGTCTGTCTCACGGCCGTGGCCGTCGCGCCTGGTGCGTTCAGCGCGGACGTGTCGCCGCAGACCTGCCGCGTGACGACGGCCGCGGACTGGTCGCTGGGCCGGCGCGTGAATCTCGAACGGCCGTTGCGCGCTGACGCGCGGCTGGGCGGCCACTTCGTCCTCGGTCACGTGGACGGGGTCACCTCGGTGCGCGAGGTGCGCCGCGAGGCCGACAGCTGGTGGCTGACGTTTGCGTTGCCCGCCGCGCTGGCGGAACTGGTCATTCCGAAGGGGTCGATTGCGGTCGACGGCATCAGCCTGACGATTGCCGATCTGTCGGAGGACGCATTTTCGGTCCAGGTCATTCCGCACACCTGGGCGGTGACGACGCTGTCGGATCGGACCGTGGGTGATCGCGTGAATCTGGAAGCCGACGTGCTCGGCAAACATGTGGCCCGGCTGATGCGCCTGGGCCGGGAACGGGAGCTGACCTCGTGAAGTCCACTCGTCTGCGTCTGGCCAAGGGCCGGCGGTCGTCGCCGTTTGCGCCGGTCGAAGAAGCGCTCGAGGCGTTGCGCGCCGGCCGCATGATCATCGTCGTCGACGATGAGGATCGCGAGAATGAAGGCGATCTGACGATGGCCGCGTCGAAGGTGACGCCCGAGGCGATCAACTTCATGGTGAAACACGGCCGCGGCCTGGTGTGTCTGGCCATGACGCCCGAGCGGCTCGATACGTTGGAAATTCCGCTGGAGGTCAGCGACAACTCATCCCGGCGGGAGACGGCGTTCTGCGTGTCGATTGACGCGAAGAAGGGCACCTCGACGGGCGTGTCGGCCGCCGATCGCGCCAAGACGATCCGCACCGCGATTGCGCGCGACACCAAGCCGCGCGATCTGTCGCGCCCCGGCCACATCTTCCCGCTGCGGGCGCGCACCGGAGGCGTGCTCGTGCGGGCCGGGCACACCGAGGCGGCCGTCGATCTGTCGCGCATCGCCGGCCTGCCGCCGGCCGGCGTGATCTGCGAAATCCTCAATGACGACGGGACGATGGCCCGCGTGCCGGAGCTCACGCGTTTTGCGCGCAAGCACCGGCTGCCGATGATCACGATCGCCGAGTTGATCCGGTACCGGATGCGGACCGAGCGCATGGTCAAGCGGGTCGCCGAAGCCGCGCTGCCCACGGTGCACGGGCCGTTCCGGATCCACGCGTACCAGTCGGGGATCGACGGGGAAACCCACGTCGCGCTGGTGCGCGGTGACATCGGCAGCGGTGAACGTGTGCTGGTGCGTGTGCATTCGAAATGTCTCACCGGCGACGTGTTCCACTCGCTCCGGTGTGACTGCGGGCCGCAGCTCGACACGGCGATGCAGCGGATTGCGCAGGAAGGTCAGGGCGTCCTGCTGTACCTCCATCAGGAGGGCCGCGGCATCGGCCTGGGCAACAAGATCAAGGCGTACCAGTTGCAGGATCAGGGGCTGGACACCGTGGAGGCCAACGAGAAACTGGGCTTCAAGGCGGACCAGCGCGACTACGGCATCGGCGCGCAGATCCTGCGCGACCTGGGCGTGCGCTCGATGCGTCTGCTGACGAACAACCCGCGCAAGTTCGTGGGATTGGAAGGCTACGGGCTCTCGGTCGTCGAGTCGGTGCCCATCGAGGTGGCGGTGACCGAGACCACCCGTCGGTACATGAAGACGAAGAAGGACAAGCTCGGCCACAAGTTGTCGAGCGTGTAAGGGAGGCAACATGCAACGGACTGGTGTACTTGCGGCCCTGTTGCTGGTGGTGAGCGGGGCGCTGGCCGCATCGCCCGCGCAGGACACGTCGCTCGAGGCCCTGCTCGGGCGGCTGGCCGACTACATCGACGCGTACGAGCAGCAGCTCGCGGCGGTCGTCTCTGAAGAACACTACGTGCAGGAAACCTCCGGCGTCAGTTCACTCTGGCCGTCGCAGCGGGTGCTCAAGTCGGAGTTCCTGCTCACGCGCGGGGCCGTGGACGGCTGGGTCGCGTTCCGTGACGTCTACGAAGTCGACGGCAAGCCGGTGCAGGATCGGTCCGACCGGCTCATTCAGCTCTTCCTGAAACCCACCGGGGACGCCGTCACCCAGGTGAACCGCATCGTCGAGGAAAGCGCCAAACACAATCTGGGGTGGGTCCGGCGCACCGTCAATGTGCCGACGATGGTGTTCCAGTTCGGCAAGCGGCAGGAACAGTCGCGGTCGCAGTTCCGCCGGGCGGCAAAGACGAAGGTGGGCGAACACGAGACGCGTGAGATCCGGTTCACCGAACGCGCGCTGCCGCGGGTGATTCAGACGCTCGACAACGCCGCCGCGCAGGGCACGTTCTGGATCGACGAGGCCACCGGCCGCATCCACAAGACCGAGTTGCGCATCTCCACCGGATCGACCTCGGCCGTGATTGGCGTATCCTACGCGCACGACCCGAAGCTCGACATGTGGCTGCCGGTACTGATGAGCGAGCGGTACTCCACACCGCGCCAGCCCATCATCACCGGCCGGGCCATCTACCAGAACTTCCGGAAGTTCAACGTGACGGTGGACACGATTATTAAGAAGTAGCGGCAGGGCAAGTGGCGGCGAGTGGCGGCAAGTGGCGGCAAGTAGCGGCGAGTAGCGGCGAGTGGCGGCAAGGAGGAACGGATGCGGGTACGACTGGCGATTGGAGCGGCGGTGGTGGGCCTGGCGACGATGGCGGTGCTGGCGCAACCGCGCGTGACACCGGACCTGCTCGACACCTTCCAGTTCCGCAACATGGGCCCGTTCCGCGCCGGCGCGTGGATCACCGATTTCGCCGTGCCGGCGACGCCGGAGCGCGCGCACCGGTACACGTTTTATGTCGCCACGCGCAACGGCGGCGTGTGGAAGACCGAGAATAACGGCGCCACGTTCCGCCCCATCTTTGATGCAACAGGCCAGTACTCGATTGGCGCGGTGGCGGTGGCGCCGTCGGACCAGAACGTCGTGTGGGTGGGCACCGGCGAGGCGTTCGTCGTGCGGTGGTCCAACCCGGGCAACGGCGTCTACAAGTCGACCGACGCCGGCGCCACGTGGCAACACATGGGCCTGCAGTCCACCCAGCACATCTCGCGTGTGCTGATTCATCCCGCCAATCCGAACATCGTCTACGTGGCGTCGATGGGCCCGCTGCACACGGCGTCGCCCGACCGCGGCGTGTATCGCACGCGTGATGGCGGCGCGACGTGGGAGAAGGTGTTGTTCGTCAACAACGAGGTCGGCGTCATCGAGATGGTGATGGACCCGTCCAATCCCGACATCCTGTACGCGGCCACGTACGACAAGGAGCGGCTGGCGTGGAAGCTGCGGCAGGGCGGGCCGGGCAGCGGCATCTACAAGACGACCAACGGCGGGACGACGTGGACGCGGCTCGAGGGCGGGCTGCCCACGGGCAACATCGGCCGCATCGGCCTGGATGTGTTTCGCGGCAACCCGCGCGTGCTCTACGCGCTGGTCGAGAACCTGAATCCACGGCCGGCCGGACTGCCGCAGCCGAACGCCGTGGGCGGCGGCATCGGCGAGGTGTATCGATCGGATGATGCCGGCGCGACGTGGCGGCTGACACACGACCGTGCGATCAACGTCGGCGGCAAGGCGCCGTATTCGTTCAACTGGCTGAAGATCGATCCGAAGAACGATCAGAAGGTCTGGGTGACCAGCGTCTGGGTGGCGCACACGTCCGATGGCGGCCGGACCTGGAACGACCTGGAAGGCGGCCGGATGTTGTTCCGCAACATGTTCGGCGACATTCGCGCCATCTGGGTGGATCCCGACGATCCCGATCGCCTGCTCGTGGGATCGGATGGCGGCGTCTATCAGACGCTTGATGGCGGCCGGTCCGTCATACACTACGCCAACCTGCCGCTCGGCGAAATTTACGCCGTGGCGGTCGACATGGACGACCCGTACCACATCCACGCGGGGCTGCAGGACCACGAGTCGTGGCGCGCGCCGGTGAACGGCTTTGCCGGCACCGTGGGCGTGGAGCAGTGGGTCACGGTGGGGGAGGGCGACGGCATGTATAACGCCGTTGATCCCACCGACAGCGCGTGGGTGTACAACACGCAGCAGTTCGGCCTGCACTTCCGCCAGAACGTGCGCACGGGTGAGCGCATCAGCATCGCGCCGCCCCAGCCGCCACAAGGCTCGAAGGAGCCGCGCAACCGGTACACGTGGATCGCGCCGCTCCTCATCTCGCCGCACGACTCGAAGACGCTGCTGGCCGGCGCGCAGAAAGTGTTCCGGTCACGCGACCAGGGCGCCACATGGGAGGCGATCAGCGGCGACCTGACGAGCGCCGAGGGTGCGGCGGCGGAAATCCCGGGCAGCCCGTGCACGATCACCCGGGTGGGTGAGGGCAACGTCTGGTATTGCGCCATTACGACGCTGGCCGAGTCCACCCACACCCGTGGCGTCATCTGGGCGGCGACCGACGATGGACGGATTCATGTGACCCGCAACGACGGCGGCGCGTGGACAAACGTGACGGCCGCCATCCAGGCGGCCGGCGCGCCGCGCGACTACTGGTTCACGCGCGTGACGCCGTCGCGCCACGCGGCCGGCACGGCGTACGCGACCCTCACGGGCTTCCATCGCGACGACTTCCGGCCGTTCGTCTACCAGACCGAGGACTTCGGCGCCACGTGGCGCCCCATCACGGCCACGCTGCCCGCCGACGCGCCCGCCAACGTCATCGTGGAAGATCACGTCAACCGCGCGCTGCTCTTCCTGGGCACCGACCGCGGGCTGTTTGCGTCGTTTGACGCCGGCGCGACGTGGACGCCCTTCCGGGCCAACATGCCAATCGTGTCGGTGAAGGATCTGGTCATCCATCCCCGGGAGAACGATCTGGTGGTGGGGACCCACGGCCGCGGGCTCTTCGTGACCGACATCACGCCGCTGCAGCAGCTGACGCCGGACGTGCTGGGGAAGCCGGCGCATCTGTTTGCGCCCGAACCGAAGGGCCTGCGCATCGAGAGCGACTGGGGCAACTACCGGCTCTACGGTGACGACATCCTGGCGACACCGAACGAACCCAACGGCATGCCGATCGTGTTCTGGCAGCGCGAGGCCGGACCGGCCACCGTGCGTGTCACCAACGCGGCCGGCGAAACCGTGTTCACGCAGCAGGTGGCCGCCGGCAGCGGCATGCGCCAGGTGCTGTGGAATCTGCGGAGTGCGGCCGGCGCGGCCCCGGGTGGCGCGCGCGGCGGCCGTGGTGGCCGTGGCGGCGGCGGTCAGGTGGCACCGGCCGGCGCGTACACGGTGACGCTCGAGGCCGGCGGCCAGACGCAGTCGCAGCCGGCCACCGTCAAGCCGCCCGTGGCGCTGCCCCGGATCTCGGGCGCACGCTGAACGGTCAGGATCGGGGTTCGGGCAGATTGACCGCCGTGATCTGAACGTCCGGGTGTTGCGCGCGAAACACCCGGAAGATCTCGTCGGCGAAGGCCTCGCCGACGGCCGGCACTTCGGCGAAGTCGAGCTCGACGTGTGGCACATCCTCCAGACGCGCCATCAGGCGCCGCGCCTGCGATCGCGAGATCAGCGGTTCATCGCCGTAGACCGCCAGTCGCACGGGCACCGTCGTGACCGATGACGCGGGGACCTCGCGCGCCGAACGCGGACTGTCGGTGGCCAGGTGCAGGACGACGGCGGTGCCGGCCTGGAAGTCGTCGAACTCGGTGAGCCATTCCACTTCGCTGGTGGGGCGGTTCGACAGGGTCAAGCCACCCGAGACGATCTGGCAGTCGTCGAACAGCCGGCTGACCAGTCCCAGTCCCTGACCCTGGTGACCGGCCGGGTCGGTCGTCAGGCGTCCCTTGGCCAGTTCCAGCCGCGCGTGGCGTTCATCGAGCAGGCCAAACGCGCGCTGCAGCTTCCGGAAGATCCCCACGCCATCGTCAATCACCAGCGCGCGCGTGCTGCGGCCGCGATTGGTGATGGACACGGTGACGCGGCGGCCGCCGGCGTGCGCCGCGGCGTTGTTGAGCAGGTGCGTGAAGCCGTGCGCCCAGATCTCGCGGACGTGGTCGGGCAAGGGCGCCAGCACGGGCGCGATGTCATTGCGCCACACCACGTCTTCCTGAAACGACGCGCCCATCGGGAACGCGCGGCTCCAGTCGAGCTGCACGCCCAGCGCGTAGTGCCGTCCCCGCGTCCGGCCCCGCACCAGCAGCGCCCCCTGGTCCACGAGGTTCGCCACGTGCCGGTGCGCCGCCTGCCGGCTGATCCCAAATCGCTTGGCGACCACCCGGGTGATGTCCGACGGGTGCTGCGTCACGTGGTTCAGAACGAAGGTGGCGATGTCGTCACGCATTGCGCACCTATAGCGGATGGCGAGGTGGCGAGATTTCGAGGTGGCGAGATGGCGAGATGGTGAGGTGGCGACATTGAATGTAAATGGGGCAGGTAAAATTGTAAATTATCACATCATAAATTGTAAATTTACATGGCCGTTTCTGCCTTCATTTCTTGCCAGGGAGCCGCGCCGCGGTCTATCATCGTGGTTTCCCGAGCGGCGGGACGGAGGACCTGGTAGGACCTCGGACCCGCGGGACCTCGGACCCTTGACCCATGTTGGACACGCTTTCCACCAGACTGCAGGACGTCTTCAAGTCCCTGCGAGGTGAGACCCGCCTCACGGAAGAGGCCGTTGACGCGGCGCTTCGTGAGATCCGGCTCGCGCTGCTGGAGGCCGATGTCAACTTCCGGGTCGTCAAGGCGTTCATCGACCGCGTCCGGGCCAAGGCGGTTGGCGACGAGGTCCTCAAGAGCCTGACGCCGGATCAGCAGGTCGTGCGCATCGTGCGCGATGAACTGCTGGCGCTGTTTGGTGACGTCACCGGCGGCCTGACCGACACGACGCGGACGCCGCGCGTGGTGCTGATGCTGGGCCTGCAGGGCTCGGGCAAGACCACGACCACCGCCAAGCTGGCGCGGTGGCTGAAGGCGCAGGGGAAACACCCGCTGGTGGTGTCCACCGACGTCCGGCGTCCGGCCGCCATTCAGCAGTTGTCCGTGCTGGCCGAGCAGGTGGGCGTGCGGGTGCGCGACCCGGCCGGCAATCTGGATCCGGTCAGCCGCGCGTCCGGCGCCCTGGCGCTGGCCAAGCAACTCGGGTTCGACACGTTGATTGTCGACACGGCCGGCCGCCTGCACATCGACGACGAGTTGATGGGCGAGCTGGACGCGATCGCCAAGGCGGTCGATCCAGTGGACCGGCTGTATGTCGCGGACGCGATGACCGGGCAGGACGCCATCCGCAGCGCGGGTGAATTCAACGCGCGCGCCGGCGTCACCGGCGTCGTGCTCACCAAACTCGACGGCGACCAGCGCGGCGGTGCGGCGCTGTCCGTGGTGGGTGTCGTGGGCGTGCCGATTGCCTTCGTCGGTGTCGGCGAGCGCCCGCAGGACCTGGAGCCGTTCCACGCGGACCGGCTCGTCTCGCGGATGTTGGGGATGGGCGACGTCCTCACACTCATCGAACGCGCCGAAGCCGCGCTCGACGATGACACGCGCGAGAAGCTCGAGAAAAAAACCCGGCTCGACGATTTCACGCTGGAGGATTTCGCCGACCAGCTGAAGACGCTCAAGAAGATGGGGCCGCTCGAGCAGGTGCTGGGCATGATTCCCGGTCTGGGCGCGATGAAGCAGGCCGCCAAGGCCGGCGCGCAGATCGACGACAAGCAGCTGGGGCGTGTGCAGGCAATCATCAACTCGATGACGCCCGACGAACGGCGCGACCATCAGCTGCTCAACGGCAGCCGCCGCAAGCGCATCGCGCGCGGCAGCGGCACGAGCGTGGAAGACGTCAACCGGCTGCTCAAGCAGTTCGTCGAGATGCGCAAGATGCTCAAGACGATGGCGGGAGCCGGCGGGGGACGGGCGGGCAAGCAACGCATGATGCAGGCGTTGCGCAAGTAGCGGCAAGTGGCGGCCAGTTGCGGCAAGTTGCGGCAAGTGGCGGCAAGTGGCAATACGTGGGGCGGCCCGGTGTGTGGGCCGCCGAAGGACAGCAGAGGGAGAGACAGATGGTCGTAATTCGTATGCGGCGGGCGGGGTCGAAGAATCGTCCGTTCTTCCGCATTGTGGTGACGGAACACGCGGCGGCGCGTGAGGGGCGGTTCATCGAGATTCTCGGGCACTACGACCCGCGGACTTCGCCTGAGACGCTGGTGCTCGATCGCGAGCGGCTGGCGCACTGGATGAAGACCGGCGCGCAGCCGTCCGACACGTTGCGGACGCTGCTGGCACGGACGCCCGCGCCGGCGGCCGAGGCCCCTGCGGCGGACGCCGCGCCGGCGGCATCGTGAGCCGCGCCCGCGACGTCGTGGAAGTCGTCGCGCGCGCGCTGGCGAGCCAGCCCGACGAGGTGGACGTGGTCGAGGTGCCGCGCCGCGGCTCGATGATCATCGAGCTGACGATGGCCGACGGCGATCTCGGCCGGGTGATCGGCCGGCAGGGCCGGACCGCGTCGGCGATCCGGACGCTGGCGGCCGCCGCCGGCGAACTCGACGGGGAACGCGTGACCGTCGACTTCCGCGACTGAGGCCGCCGTGGTCCGCGTCGGGCGCATCGTCCGGCCGCACGGGCTCAAGGGCGATGTCGTCGTCGAGTCGGACACCGACTTCGGCGCGACACGGTTCCGGAAGGGCGCCGGTCTGACGCTGGAGCGGGCGGGCCGCACGCAGCCACTGACGGTGGCGGCGAGCCGGCCGCAGGGCGATCGCTGGGTGGTGCGATTCACCGGCGTCGACTCGATCGAGGCCGCCGAGGCGTTGCGCGACGCGGTGCTCAGCGCGCCGGAGACGGCGCGGCCCGCGTTGCCGACCGGGTCGTATTACTTCGGCGACCTGGTCGGATGTGACGTGGTGACCGATCGGGGCGCCGTGGTGGGACGGGTCGCGCGGGTGTACGACGGCGCCGCGCAGGCGGTGCTGGGCGTGGACGGGGCACGCGGGGAAGTGCTGATCCCGCTGGCCCAGGAGATCTGCCGCGAGGTGGATGTGACCGCGAGGCGCATCGTGATTGCGCCGCCCGAGGGGCTGCTCGAGGCGAACGTGACGGGAGGCGGACGTGACCATTGATGTCGTCACGATCTTTCCCGCGATGGTCGAGGCGCTGCTGGCGGAAGGTGTCATCGCCCGGGCGCAGGAGCGGGGGCTGGTCGAGGTGAAGGCGCGGGACCTGCGCGACTACACGACCGACCGGCACCGGGTGGTGGATGACGTGCCGTTTGGCGGCGGACCGGGCATGGTGATGAAGCCCGAGCCGCTGTTCCGGGCGGTGGAGGCGGTGGCCGCCGAACGCGGCGCGCCGCAGGCCGTGGTGCTGATGACGCCGCAGGGGCGCACGTTGACCCACGAGATGGCGGCGCGGTTTGCCGGGATGGCGCGTGTGGTCATCCTGTGCGGCCGGTACGAAGGCGTCGACGAGCGTGTCACCGAGGCGCTCGTCACCGATGAGGTCTCCATCGGCGACTACGTGCTGACGGGCGGGGAGTTGCCCGCGCTGGTGCTGATCGACGCGGTGGCGCGTCTGGTGCCCGGGGTGGTGGGCGACGAGGCGTCGGTGGCGCAGGATTCGTTCGTGCGGGGGGTGCTCGATCACCCGCACTACACGCGCCCGGCGGTGTTCCGGGAGCGGGCCGTGCCCGACGTGTTGCTGTCGGGGCATCACGGCGAGATCGAGAAGTGGCGGGCGCGCGAGCGGGTGAGACGCACCCTGGCGCGGCGGCCGGAGTTGTTGGCGGGCGCGGCACTGACCGACGAGGAACGTGCGGCGCTCAAGGCGATACAGGCGGGGCCCGGGCCCCGGCAGTGAGGAGCAGGACATGAACGCGGTAGAAATGATTGAGAAACCCCACCTGGTGAACCGTCCCGAAATGCGTTCGGGCGACACCGTGCGCGTCCACGTGAAGGTGCGCGAAGGCGACAAGGAACGTATCCAGGTGTTCGAAGGCATGGTGATCGGCCAGCATCGCGGCGGCGCCAATGCGACGTTCACGGTGCGCAAGGTGTCGTTCGGCCAGGGCGTCGAGCGCATCTTCCCGCTGCACTCGCCGTCGATCGACAAGATCGAGGTCGTCCGCAGCGCCCAGGTGCGCCGCGCGAAGCTGTACTTCCTGCGCGACCTGCGCGGGAAGGCGGCGCGCATGAAGGAAAAGAAGCGCGTCTGAGCACGCGGGCGTCACGCACGCTCGAGAATGCCGTCCGGCGGCTCGGGTTTGCGCTGGTGGCCGGGGCCGACGAGGTCGGCCGCGGCTGTCTGGCCGGCCCGGTCGTCGCCGGCGCGGTGATTCTCGATCCGGAGCGCCACATCCCCGGATTGGCCGACTCGAAGGCGCTGCGCGCCGCCGAGCGCGAGGCGCTGGCGGTCGAGGTCCGGGCGCACGCGGTGAGCTGGGCGGTGGCGGTCATCGAGGTGGACGAGATCGACCGCCTCAACATCCATCGCGCCTCACTCACCGCCATGCGGCGCGCGGTCGAGCAGCTGCAGCCCCAGCCGGGGCTGGTGCTGGTCGACGGGTTCCCGCTGCCGCAGCTGCCCATCGCCCAGCGGGCGGTCATCGGCGGCGACGCGCGCGTCTCGGCCATCGCGGCCGCGTCCATCGTCGCCAAGGTGTATCGCGACGACCTGATGCGAGCGCTGCATGCGGCCGATCCGCGCTACGGCTACGATCGCCACAAGGGGTACGCCACGGCCGACCATCTGGCCGCGGTGGCCCGGCACGGCTACTCCCCGGCGCACCGTCGCACGTTCCGGCCGCCGACGCTGTTCGACCTCTCTGATACCATCGCTGACGAGACGTAACGCAGCCGCCACGCTGCCCGGAGCCGCCCATTTCCTTCTTCAGCCGACTGCTCATCGCCGCCTACCTGCTCGAGGCCGGCCTGCTGCTGGTCATGGCGCCCTGGACGCAGTTGTGGGAGCGCAACTACTTCGGCGACCTGTGGCCGTGGCTCGACGGCCTGATGGAAAACGCGTACGCCCGCGGCGCGGTCAGCGGGGTGGGGCTCATCACGGCCTTTGCCGGCCTGCGCGATCTGCTGTCGGCCATCGCGAGCCGGTGGTCCGGCGATGCTGACGCTCATCACTGATTGCCGGCGCGCCTGTCCGGACGCGCGCACCGATCGCGCGGTCGTCACGCAGGCGCGGCGCTGGCTCGACGAGGCAATTGCCGCCGGCGTCGATCGCATTCAACTTCGTGAACCCTGGCTCGACGC
This sequence comes from uncultured Solibacteraceae bacterium, assembly GCA_964471115.1. Taxonomy (GTDB): domain Bacteria; phylum Acidobacteriota; class Vicinamibacteria; order Vicinamibacterales; family SCN-69-37; genus SYFT01. The sequence continues at coordinate 34,652 of CAYYFE010000013.1, read as the reverse complement.
GGCGCGCCTGGCCGAACTGGCCGGCGGCCTGCAGCGCGCGGCCGACGGGTCGCCGACCCGAATCGTCATCAACGATCGCGCCGACGTGGCCCGGGCCGTGGGCGTCCCGGCCGTCCATCTGCGTGACGACGGCTGGCCGGTGGCGCGGGTGCGCGCGCTCTTTGACGCGCCGGTGCTGGTCGGCCAGTCCATCCACGACGCCGGGGCGGCGGCCCGCAGTCAGGCCGACTACGTGCATGTCGGCGCGGTGTTCGGCAGCGGCGACAAACCGGCCGGCGGTCTCGATCTGCTGCGCGCCGTGGCCGCCGTGAGTCGGGTGCCCGTGCACGCCGTGGGCGGCGTCACCCCGGCCAACGCCGCCACCTGTCGCGCGGCGGGCGCGGCGGGTGTGGCCGCGATCACCGTGTTTCTGCCTGCGGGCATCGTGCCCGGCGCGCTGGGACCGCGTGAGGCCGTCGCCCGCCTGCGATACAGTTAGACCCGCAGCGCAGTTGAGATGAAGACCCATGAGTGAATTCGGCGCCCATCTGAAGCAGGCCAGGGAAGGCCGCGGCATTTCGCTGAGACAGATCGCGCTGTCGACCAAGATCTCGACGGCGGCGCTCGAAGCGCTCGAACGCGGCGATCTGTCGAAGCTGCCGGGCGGCATCTTCAGCCGCGCGTTCGTGCGCGCCTACGCCGAGGAAGTGGGCCTCAATCCCGACGAAGTCATCGAGTGGTTCCTGAAGGAGCAGGCCGCCCAGGCGGGGCGCGAGGACAAGCCGGCCGTGGTCACCGGCGTGTCCCCCGATGACCGCGCCTTCCTCGAGCAGCAGCGGCGCGCGGCCGCCGCCCTGCGCATTGCCCTCATCGTGCTGGTGGTCGTGGTGGTGTTCGCGGTCGTCTGGTGGCAATGGAGCCGCCAGAAATCGGAGCCGCCCGCGTCGACGCCGGTGCTGGAGACCGTTGCGTCGGCCGCGGCCGCCACGCCGGCACCCGTGGTGCCACCGCCGGCCGCGCCCGTCGACCCGCCCGCCCCCGCGCCGGCGGCGTCAACCGCGCCGGTGTGGATCGAACTGACGGCCACCGCAAACTGCTGGATTCAGGTGACGGCCGATGGTGCGGCGTTGCCGGGTCGCGTGTTCGGGGTGGGTGAGCGCGAACGCTTCGAGGCCAAGCGCGAGATCGTGCTGCAGGTGGGCAGCGCTGGCGCCGTGTCGTGGACCGTCATGGGCAAACCCGCGCGGTCGCTGGGCCGGCCCGGGGAAGTCAGGACCGTGACCGTGACGCCGGCGAACGCTTCGTCGTTTTACGCGGAGGAGGCGATGGCCGGACGCCCCACTCCGACCGCATCTGCGACAACCCGTCCATGAAGACGGCCGCCTTCTCGCGGTCTTCCTCCGTCGTCAATTGCTTGAACAGGTCGATGGCCTTGGTCAGATCCTTCTGAACCGTCGCCTTCGTGGCGTTGAAGTACAGGGTGCGAATCGCGTCAATCGGCTTGGCCATCAGAAATCCCCAATCCTCAATCCCCAATCCTCAATACGTCCAAGCCCTTCGCACTGATCGTACACCCCAGCACGGTGGCGCCGCCGGCCGTGAGCGCGGCCGCGACCGCGGCCTGACGCTCAGGGGGCGTGAGGCAGAAGAGGCAGCCGCCGCCACCCGCGCCGCACACTTTGCCGGCCCACGCGCCGGCGGCCAGGGCCGATTCGAGCAGGGCGGTGATGGCGGGCGTCGTCACGCCGGGCGCCAGGGTCGTGCGGCGGCGCCACTCGTTGGCCAGGTGCTGCCCGGCCGACATCCAGTCGCCGGCCGTGAGCGCGTCACGCATGCCGACTGCTGCGTCGCGAATGCCGTCAAAGGCCTCGACGACCGCCGGATCGCCATCGATGCGGCGCTTCATCACGTCCCAGTTGTTGATGCCCGAGTTGCGCGACGCGCCCGTATAGGCCACCACCACGCGGCTGGCCAGCGCCTCGGGTTCGACCGGTAGCGCCACGCGGGTGACGCCGTGCGGCGTCAGTTCCACCGCCGACACGCCGCCATACAGCGCCGGGCGATAGTCCTGCGCGCCGGTCGGCACCCGAATGACCTGGGCCTCGACGTTCATCGCGATCGTCAGCAGTTCATCGTCTGAGAGCGTTCGCCCCGCAAACGCGGCGAGCCCGCCGGTGAGCGCCACGTTCATGGCCGAGGACCCGGCAATGCCAGCGCCGACGGGCGACTCGGATCGTGTCGTCACCTCGATGCCGTGCCCGGCGCCGTTCAGGAAGAGATGGGTCAGCCGCGCCACCAGCGGCAGGCGGTCGAGGTCGAGGTCGGCCACCGAGGGCGACTCGATGGTTTCACCGGTGTCCTCCGACCGCAGGATGACCCGCGCGTCGGCGCGTGAGGTCAGCGTGCAGGACGCGCGTAACGAGAGCGCGGCATTGATGGTCTGCGCGCGGTCGTGAAGGAGATAGAGCGGCCAGATGTCGAACGTGCCGCCCGCCAGGTCGATGCGGGTCGGCGCGGAAGCGGTGATGCGCACAGAGAGGATTATAGGTGGCCTTATAATTCTTCCCGCATGTCGTTGCGCGATCTTCGTCGTCACGTGGGGCAGCTGGCGATTGTCGGCTTCCCGGGGCACACCGTGCCTGCCGACTTGAAGAAGGTGGCCGCCGAGTTCGACCTGGGCGGGGTGATCTACTTCGCGCGCAACATCGCGGAACCGGCGCAGGTGGCCGACCTGTCGCGCGAGGCCGCCTCGATGGCGCGGGACTGGCCGCTGTGGATCAGCGTCGATCAGGAGGGCGGCCGCGTGGCCCGGCTGCGACAGCCCTTCACCGAATGGCCGCCGATGGTGACTCTGGGCCGGGCCGGCGATGCCGCGCTGGTCGAGGCCTTCGCCTCCGCGCTGGCGGCCGAGCTGCGCGCCGTGGGCATCAATCTCGATTACACGCCGGTGCTCGACATCCACACCAACCCGAAGAACCCCGTCATCGGGGATCGGGCCTTTGGTGAGTCGGCCGACCTGGTGTCACGCGTCGGCGCGCAGCTGGTGGCGACCCTGCACAGGGAAGGCATCGTGGCCTGCGGCAAACATTTTCCGGGCCATGGGGACACCTCCACCGACTCGCACTTCGAGCTGCCGCTGGTGGAGCAGCCACCTGACCGGCTGCGCGCGGTGGAGTTCGCTCCCTTCCGCGCGGCCATCGCGGCCGGCTTGCAGACCGTGATGACGGCGCATGTGCTGGTGCCGTCGATGGATGACGCCCTGCCGGCCACGTTGTCGGCCACGATCGTCAACGACATCCTCAAAGGGGAGCTCGGGTTCGACGGCATGGTCATCAGCGACGACCTGGGCATGAAGGCCGTGGCGGCGACCTGGCCGCTGCCTGACGCGATGGTGGCGTCGCTGGCGGCCGGCTGCGACGTCGTGTTGTTGTGCAACTCCACGCTCGAGGAACAGGTGGCGGCCCTGGAAGCCGTCATCCACGCCGTGGAAGACGGCCGTCTGCCGATGTCGCGGATTGACGACGCCCTGGCGCGGCAGCATCGGGTGAAGACCCGGTTTGCGCCGGTGATGACGCCCGCCGCACCGGACCTGTCCCTCATCGGCCGCGAGGCCCACCACGTGCTCGCCCAGCGGATGTCCGCCTTCCTGTGAGCGCATACACGCGGGCGGGGTTGAAGAAGGTCCGGCCCGCCGGGCCTGGCAGCCGCGTCCGCCTGCTGGCGCCGGCCAGCGGCTTCGATCGCACGGAATTTCTGAAGGGGGTGGAGGAACTGCGCCGCCTCGGCTTCGAGCCCGTGTACGACGATCGCATCTTCGAGCGGCACCGGTACGTGGCGGGCACGGCCGAGAGCCGCGCGGCGCAACTGCGCGAGGCGTGGGCCGATCCGTCCGTGGACGCCATCCTGGCAATTCGCGGCGGCTACGGCAGCGTGCAGATGCTGCCGCTGCTCGACGCCGGCGACGTCGGCAGCGCCGCGCTCATCGGGTACAGCGACGTCACGTCGCTGCACGTCTGGGTGACCGGCCTGGCCGCTCGCGCGTCGGTGCACGGCCCCATGATCGATCGCAAGCTGTCGGCCGGGCCCGACGCCTACGACGCGCGCACGTTCCTGGGCAGCCTGCGGCCGGAGCCGCTGGGCGAACTGGCGCCGGACGGGCTCGAGGCCCTGCGGGTCGGTGAAGCCGGCGGCCCGTTGTTCGGCGGCACGATCAGCCAGTTGCTGGGGTCGCTCGCCACGCCCTTTGCGTTTGCGCCGCCGGTCGATGCGGTCCTGTTTCTCGACGAAGTGGGCGAGCGGCCGTATCGGCTCGACCGGATGCTGACCCAACTGCGTCAGACCGGCATTCTGTCGCGCGCGTCCGCAATCGTGGTGGGCCAGCTGCCGGGGTGCGACGAGCCGGACGGCCGGGTGACCGGACGCGAAGTGTTTGCCGAAGCGCTGGCGGACTTTCACGGTCCAGTCCTGCTGGGCTTTCCGTCGGGGCACACCACGACCACGCTGGTCTCGTTGCCGTTGGGCGCGTGGACGACTGTGGTGGCCGACCATCGGCCGCGGCTGATCATCGAGGAGTCCATCGTGATGGGGAGTGGTCGATGAAGCGGATTCACTTCATTGGCGTGTGCGGCACGGCCATGGCCACGCTGGCCGCCATGCTCAAGGCGCGCGGCCACGACGTGCAGGGATCCGACCACGGCGTGTACCCGCCGATGAGTGAGTTCCTCGCGCGTGAGGGTATCCGGGTGTTTGATGGTTATCGCGCGGAGCAGATCACCGGCGACATCGACACGGTCGTGGTGGGCAACGCCGTTTCGCGCGGCAACGTGGAACTGGAGGCCGTGCTCGATCGCAAGGTGCGGTACCGGTCGCTGCCGGAGGCCATTCGCGAGCACTTCCTCTGGGACCGCCGGTCGGTGGTCATCGCCGGCACACACGGCAAGACCACCACGACGTCGCTCGCGGCCTGGCTGCTCACCGCCGCGCAGCAGGACCCGAGCCTGCTGGTCGGCGGCATCGCCAACAACTTCGACGGCAGCTACCGGCTGGGCAGCGGCCGCGACTTCGTGATCGAAGGCGACGAATACGACAGCGCGTTTTTCGACAAGACCGCCAAGTTCCTCAAATACCTGCCCGACATCGGCGTCATCGGCAACATCGAGTACGACCACGCGGACATCTATCCCGACATGGAGTCGCTGCGGGTCGCGTTCCGCCGTTTCGTCAATCTGATCCCCTCAGGTGGACGGCTGATCCTCGGCGCGGATTGTCCCGAGGCCAGCCGCCTGGTCCCCCTGGCCCGATGCTCGGTCGAGACCTTCGGTTTTGCGCCCAATGCCGATTGGCGGGCCGGCGAACTGCAGGCGGCCGGCGACTTCACGCGGTTCGAGCTCAGTCACGCGGGTGAACCGCTGGGCCACTTCGAGGTGCCGCTGTACGGGCAGCACAACGTGCGCAATGCGGTGGCCGCCATCGCCGTCGGCCACGCGGTGGGCATCCCGATCGATACACTCCGGAAAGGGCTGCGGGAGTTCCGGGGTGTCCGGCGCCGCCTCGAGAAACGCGGCGAGGTCCGGGGCGTGTCCGTCTACGACGACTTCGCCCACCATCCGACGGCCATCCTCGAGACCATTCGCGCGGTGAAGTCCACCCATCCCGACCGGCGGGTGTGGGCCGTGTTCGAGCCGCGCTCGGCCACCTCGTGCCGGAAGATCTTTCAGGACGACTTCCTGCGCGCGTTCGCCGAGTCAGGCGCCGACCAGGTCATCCTGGCGTCGGTCTTCCGCGCGACGCTGCCCGACGATCAGCGCCTCGACGTGGACGCCATCGTGTCCGGACTCCTGCAGCGCGGCATCACCGCGCGTCATCTGCCCACCACCGCCGACATCGTCTCGGTCATCGCCGCGGAAGCGGCTGCGGGCGATCTGGTGCTGCTCATGTCCAACGGCGGCTTCGACGGCATTCACGACAAGCTCCTCGCGGCGCTTGCCGGGTAACGCGTGTTCGCCGCCCTGTCCGCCATCGTCGGGCCCGAGCGCGTGAAGGCCGATGCGCCGCTGGCGCCGCTGACGACGTTTGGCGTGGGCGGACCGGCCGACTGGCTGGTCGACGTGCGCACCGTGGAGGAACTGCGGGCGGTGCTGCGCCTCGCGGATGCGCACCACGTCCCCGTCCACGTGCTGGGCGGTGGCTCGAACGTGCTGGTGGCGGACGCCGGTGTCCGCGGCCTCGTCATTCGCCCGAAGCTGACCGGCATCGCGCTGGTGGCCCCCGATCGTGTCCGCGCGGAATCGGGCCTGACGATGAATGGGTTGGTGCGGTGGATGATTGGCCGGGGCCTGGCGGGGTTGGAGGCGTGGGCCGGAACTCCGGGTACGGTGGGCGGCGCCATTCATGGCAACGCGCACTACGGCGGCCACGACATCAGCGAGTACGTCCGCATGGTGGCGCTGGTGTCGGCGACGGGGGTCTGGCAGGAAGTGCCGGCCGCCGAGATGGGATTCGGGTACGACACCAGCCGGTTGTTCGAGACGCGTGAGATCGTCGTCTGGGCCGAGTTCGAGGTGTCGCCTGGTGACCCCGAGGCGTTGCGGGCTGTCGCCCGCGCGTCACTCGCGCATCGCAAGCGAACGCAGCCGCTGCACCTGCCCAGCGCCGGGTGTGTGTTCCAGAATCCCCTGCCGGGTCGTGACGTCGTGCCCGAGGGGGTGCCGTGGTCGGCGGGCGCGCTGGTGGATCGGGCCGGGCTCAAGGGGGCGGCGCAGGGCCGCGCGCGGGTGTCCGACGTCCACGCCAATTTTTTCGTCGCTGAACCGGGTGCGACGGCCGCCGACGTCCGGACGCTCATCGAGCGCGCCCGTCAGGCCGTTCGGGAGCGATTCGGTGTCGAACTGAGAGAAGAGATCGTCTACCTGGGGGACTTCTGATGGCGTCGCTGGTGGTGCGTGGCGGTCGGCGGCTGGCCGGCCGGATTGCGGTGGACGGCAACAAGAACGCGGCGCTGCCGCTCCTGGCGGCGTGTGTGCTGACGCCCGAGACGGTGGAACTGCGCAACGTGCCGCAGATTCGCGATGTCGCCGTCATGATCGCGCTGCTGCGATCGCTGGGCGCCGTCGTGGACGGCGAGGGCACGTCGACGTTGCGCGTGACCTGCGCCGACATCACGACCGGCGCGCCCGATCCGCAGCTGGTGGGCCGGCTGCGCGGCTCGGTGATGTTGATGGGGTCGCTGCTGGCGCGTGTCGGCTGGGCCAGCCTCGCGCCGCCCGGGGGTGACTTTCCGGCGCGCCGCACGATCACCACGCACCTGCGCGCGCTGGCGCAGCTGGGCGCGCAGGTCACCGAAGGGCCCCAGGGGCACCGCCTGGAGGCGCCGCGCGGCCTGACTGGGTCCTCGATGTATCTGCTTGAAGCCTCGGTCACCGGCACGGAAACGGCCCTGATGGCCGCGGCCGCGGCGACCGGCGTCACCGAGATTCGCCACGCGGCCTGCGAGCCCCACGTGGTCGAGCTCTGTCAGCTGCTGCGCGCCATGGGCGTACACGTGGAGGGCGAAGGCACCTCCACGATTCGGGTCACCGGCGCGCGCACGCTTCGCGGCGCCACCCACACCCTGCGCGGCGACTACATCGAGGCGGCGTCCTGGGGCGTCGTGGGCGCCGTCACGGGCAGTGAGCTGACCATCACCGGGTGCGCGGCGGTCGACCTGGAGCCCACGACGGCCGTGCTGGCTGAAATGGGGCTGTCCTTCGACCTGTCGGACGAGGCCTTTGTCGTCCGGCCCTCGCAGTTGCGCGCGGCGCGGCGGGTGACCACCGGGTTGTGGCCGGCGTTTCCGTCCGACATCGTCTCGCTCGTAACCGTGCTGGCCACGCAGGCGGAAGGGCGTACCCTCCTGCACGACTGGATGTACGAGTTGCGGCTGTTTGCGCTCGAGCAGCTGAGCGCGATGGGCGCGGATCTGTTCCTCTGCGACTCCCACCGCATCATCGTCACCGGTCCGTCGCGGTTGCGCGGCCGCGTGCTCGACAGCCGCGACATCCGCTCGGGCATGGCCCTGGTGGCCGCGGCGCTGGTCGCCGAAGGCGAAAGCCGCGTGCTGGAGATCGAAACCGTCGAGCGCGGCTACGCGCACCTGGTGGAACGGCTGACGTCGCTGGGCGCGGAGGTGGAGCGGAGACAGTAATCAGGGCACAGGCTGCAGGCTGCAGGGCACAGGGCTCAGGGCGCAGGGCGCAGGACACAGGACACAGGGCACAGGGCACAGGGCACAGGTACGGAGCGTGGTACACCACACGATTTGTGTACCATACGCCGTTCTTTCGGCTGGCCTGGCGCTTGAGGTGTGTGAGGCTCTCGGTATGACGACTGCCGAGATGCGCGACCGATTGATGGACTTTGCCGTCGACGTGTACCGCCTCACGCGGGTGATGGACCGCGACTTCGGGGCGCGCCATGTCGCCAGCCAGCTCTTCAGAGCATCATCGTCGGTCGCCGCCAACTATCGGGCGACGGCGCTGGCCAGAAGCAGCGCGGAGTTCGTTGCCAAGCTCGGTACGGTGCGGGAGGAGGCCGATGAGGTGGTCTTCTGGATGGAGTTCATGCAGCGAGCCGCGCTGGTCTCCGATGACGCCCGTCTGCGCCGTATGCGAGGCGAGGCGGGCGAAATCGTCGCGATGGTCTCGGCCGCCTATCGCACGAGCAAGGCTCGCTACGGCAAGAAACTCCGGTGACCCTGCCGGCAATCCGTACCTGTGCCCTGTAGCCTGCAGCCTGCGGCCTGAATCTATTCAAACCTCAACGCTTCGATCGGATCCAGGCCTGCCGCCTTGCGGGCGGGGTAGTAGCCGAAGAACACGCCGATGCCGGCGGCGACGCCGAACGCCAGCGCGATGGAGTCGGGCGGAATGACGGCGGGCCAGTCGCGCGACCACTTGACGAACTCGGCCAGCCCGTAGCCGAAGGCGATGCCCAGGCCGCCGCCGACCAGCGAAATGACCAGCGCCTCGACGAGGAACTGATTGAGCACGTCACGGCCGCGCGCGCCGATGGCCATGCGCAGGCCAATCTCGCGCGTGCGCTCGGTCACCGACACCAGCATGATGTTCATGATGCCGATGCCGCCGACCATCAGCGACACGGCGGCGATGCCGGCCAGCAGGGTGGTCATCGTGCTGGTGGCTTCCGTGCGCATCGCGACCATGTCGTCCTGCGTCTGGACGCGGAAGTCATCCTCTTCGCCCGGCTCCAGCTGATGCTGCTGGCGCAAGGTGACGCGGACCGCCTCGGCGGTCTGCGCGATCCGGTCGCCCGAGGCCGCCGACACCAGCATGTAGTGGAGGTTGGGCTGCCCGGTCAATTTCTTCTGCAGCGTCGTGTACGGCATGAAGACCTGGTCGTCCTGGTTCTGCCCGGAGGACGAGGCGCCCTTGGGCGCCATCACGCCGACGACCTTGACCACGTGGTTGCGGACGCGGACGATCTGGCCGGTGGGGTCGACATCCTGCCCGAACAGGATGTCGGACACGTTGACGCCCAGGGCGATGACCTTGGCCGCGCTCTGGACGTCCTGCTCGGTGAAGAACGACCCGTACTTCATCGGCCACGACTTCACCATCGGGAAGTCGACGCCGGTGCCGAGTATCGACGCGTTCCAGTTCTGGTTGCCGGCGATGATCTGCTGCCGCGTGTTGACGGCTTCGGTGACGTAGGCCACATCCGGCAGGGCCCGCAGCGCCACGCCATCGGCCGGCATTAGCCGCGGGCTCTGGCCTTCACCCATGCGCACGCCCCCGACGGCCGTGAAGTTGCCGGGGAAGATCGTGATCATGTTGGTGCCGGCGCCGCGAATCTGCTCTTCAATCGCCGCCTGCGCGCCATTGCCCAGCGCCACCATCGTGATGACCGCGCCGACGCCGATGATCATGCCCAGCATCGTCAGCGACGTTCGCATCTTGTTGCGCCCCAGGGCTTTCAGGGCGATTCGGAAAATCATGAGAACTGACATATGGAAGGGATCAGGTTACAGGGCACAGGGAACAGGGATCAGGGAACAGGGGTTAGGGATTAGGTAATAGGGAGGATGATCGACGACACCTGCGCGGAATCATACACCTCGCGCCACTTCTCGGCACCCAATCCTACCTGTGCCCTGTTGCCCTGTTGCCCTGCGTCCTGCGTCCTGTGGCCTGTGTCACTGTCCGCCCCCGCCACCCCGCCCTCCGTCCCGAGGCGGCGGGGGGACGATGGGCGTGAGTTCGACGGGGAGGATGCCGGAGCCGTCGCGGGGGATGCGGAAGGGACGCAGGTCCTCTTCGGTCAGGTCCAGCACACGGATGATGTGGGGCGTGAGCGTGAGGATGATGTCGGTTTCTTCGCGCTCCTTCTTGTCGCGCGCGAAGAGGCGGCCGATGACGGGGATGCTCGAGAAGCCCGGCAGGCCGCTGGCGGCCGTGCGCTCGGTGTCGCGAATCAGGCCCGCCATGATGTTCGTTTCGCCGTCGCGCAGCCGCAGGGTGGTGGTGATCTCACGGTTGCCGAAGGTGGGGTAGCCGGCATAGCCGGTGCCCGAGACGCTGCTGAGCGCAATCTTCACGGCCAGCGTCACGTCGTTGTTGGCGTGCACGCGCGGCGTGATGTCGATGTTGACGCCGATGTTCTTGTACTCGACGTTGCGGATGACCTGCGGGTTGTTGGCGCCCTGCTTGAGGGGAATCCCTTCCTGTGTGGGCACCGCGACCAGTGCGCCGAAATTCGCCTGGCCCAGCATGCTGTCGAGCGTCCGGATGTGCGGATTGGCCAGCGTGCGGGTGCTGGTGTCGGTCTTGAGCAGGCGATAGTAGAGCGCCGGCACGCCGGAGATGAGGACGTCGGCCTGCGTCAGGTTGCGCAGACTCTGCAGCGTCTGATTCGGCGCAACGCCGGCCGCGCCAACCGGGCCCTCCGCGTCGGGCGAGGCCAGCTGCAGGCCGTAGTCGCGCAGGCTCGTGCGATTGACCTCGAGAATCTCCACGGTCACCACGACCTCGGGACGCGCCTTGTCGATCGCGGCCAGGATCTTGGCGACGGTGTCGAGCCGTTCCGGCGTGTCGGCAATCGTCAGCGTGTTCGTGCTGACGGCCTGCACCTTGCGCACGTCGCCCGTCACGCGCAGCAGGTCCACGACCTCCTTCATGTCGAGGTTGCTGACGAAGAACGTGCGCACGTGTTCGTCGATGAACTCGCGCCGTTTGGCCGGCGTATCCGGGATGACCGTGATCGTCTGCGGACCGGTGACCTTGTAGAACGTCTGGCTGGCCGCGGCCACCGTGTCGAGCGCCTGCCGCAGCGTCATGTCGCGCAGCGAGACCTCGGCCGGCGTTTCGCGGAACGTGGGTTCGAACACCACGCTCAGGCCGCCGAGTTTGGCCAGCATCAGATAGAGCTGGCGGCTGGTCGTCTGGGGGCCGGTCGCAATCGCGCCCGGCAACTTCGTCTCCGGCAGCTCGAATCCGGCCGGCGGCAGATTTCGCGTCTTGGCAATGACGCTTTCGAGCGCCGTCGGCCCGCCCGGTGTGACGGCCAACTGCGCGCGTTGCGCCGCGCGCGCGGCCCGCAGCTCCGACTCCACTCCGGCGTCGGTCGGGTTCAGTTCGTTGGCCAGTTGAAACTCCACCACCGCATCGTCGAGCCGGCCCTGGTGGAAGAGCACCCGGCCGCGCCGCAGGTGCATCTCGGAGGCGCGCAGTTTCGCGCGGTCCAGCCCCTGCCGTGCCTCGACGTTGGCCGGTTGTTCGCGCACCAGACGCGCGTACTGCGCCACAGCGAGGTCGTAGTCGCGCAGCGACTCGGCGCGCTGCGCCTGCTGCAGCGTGGACGTCGTGGCGCATGCGCTCAGCAGGCCTGCCAGCAACACGATGGCGAGATGGCGAGATGGCGAGGTGGCGAGCTTGCCGGATGACGAGGTGGCGAGGTGGCGAGATGGTGAGGTCAACGTCCGCCTCCGGAAACCACGTACGCGCCTTTGGGGATGTCGAAGGCGAACTCGGCGTCCTTCAGGCCCACGTTTTCCTTGAGATTCTGAAACCGAATCGTGTTCTGCGATCCGCCGTGGTCCACCCACGTGAACCCCTTGAAGGCCAGTGACGCGCGGTCAACCGCCAGCGTGAGCGTGGCGAACTCCTCCTGGCGCACTTTGGGAGCGAGCGTCAGGTGCCATTCGCCGTCGGGCTGGGCGGCCGGCATCGTGTGCGTGAAATCGCGCTCGAGGTTCCCGGTGCCGGTCAGAAACAGGACGGCCGCTGAGAGGTCATTGCCGCTGGGCATGGCGCTGGTGTGTACGGTGCGATCGGCCGGCGTGTAGAAGTAGATGCGCGTGCCGTCCGACACGAACACATGCCGGTCGGGCGGGCCGTACTGCCACCGCATGCGGCCCGGCTTCTTGATCTTCACCTCGCCGCGTTGTTCGGTGGTCACCGTGCGCAACACGCCGCCGCGCACCGACTGCGTGAACTGCGCGCGGAAGTCCTTGATGGCCGCGTAGCGCTGCTGCAGCGACCGGGCCAGCGCGGCCGGTGCGGGAGGCGACTGCGGCGCCGGCGCCGCGCCCGCCGCCGGCAGGCCCGCCGCCAGGCACAGGCCCAGAGCGGCCGCGAAACCCCAAGGTGTGCGCATATCCGCATGTTACCCCCGCCTGATAACCTGATGGGCGTGGAGGATGTAAATGTCGCGTGACGAAGCCAATGCCTTGCTGGCCCTGAAAAACGCCTGGCAGGGGGCCGTAGCCTCGGCTGCCGAGCTGGAGCGCCACCTGCCGGCCGTCGAGAACCTGGCCGCCGAGACGGGGCTGGACGCCCTCGACCTGGATACCTATTACCGCGTGTCGTCCGCCCATGCGACCGCCGTCATGGCGCTGCACGGCCTCGTGCAGGACCTGCAGAAGAAGGCGTCAGAAGAATAGTGCGGAGTGCGGGGTGCCCAGTGCGGAGTGCTCAGTGCGGGGTGCGGAGTGCGCGGTGCGCTTGCCGTCAACCGTGGCGTGAGGCTAGAATAGGGGTTCGCCGCTTGCGCGGCGACCCAGACCTTGGGGGCCGCTAGCTCAGCTGGGAGAGCGCTACGTTCGCATCGTAGAGGTCGCGAGTTCGAGCCTCGCGCGGTCCACCACCCCCTCCGCACACCTGCACCACCGCACCGCGCACTGGGCACTCCGCACTGGGCACTCCGCACTCCGCACTGTGAAGGTATCCTGATCCCATGCCCCTGAAACGTATCGGTGTGCTGACCGGCGGTGGTGACGCGCCGGGTCTGAACGCCGTCATCCGCGCCGTCGTGAAGTCCGCTGTCAATGCGGGCGTCGAGTGCCTCGGGCTGGAAGACAGCTTTGACGGCCTCATTTATCCCGAGCGCTCGCGGTGGCTGACGGCGAAGGACGTGACCGGCATTCTGCGCCTGGGCGGCACGATCCTGGGCACCACCAATCGCGGCAACCCGTTTGCGTATCCCGTGTCGACCGAGAGCGGGCCGGTGGACTATTCCGACCGGTGCGTCGAGAACTTCCGGAAGCTCGGCCTGGACGGTCTGGTCGTCATTGGCGGCGACGGCACGCTGGCCATCGCGTACGAACTGCACAAACGCGGGGTGCCGATGGTGGGCGTGCCCAAGACGATCGACAACGACATCGTCGGCACCACCATGACGTTCGGCTTTGAAACGGCGGTGGAGTTTGCCACCGACGCCATCGACCGGCTGCACTCCACGGCGGAAGCCCACCATCGCGTGATGGTGGTGGAGGTCATGGGCCGCTACGCCGGGTGGATTGCGCTGCACTCGGGCATCGCCGGCGGCGCGGACGTGGTGCTGATTCCCGAACTGCCGTACGACCTTGAGAAGATCGCCGAGCACATTCGCGCGCGCGAACGCTGGGGCGCGCGCTTCAGCATCGTCGTGGCGGCCGAAGGGGCGCATCCCAAGGGCGGCGATCGGGTCATTCAGGTCGCGGCCACCGCCGACAAGGTGGAGCGGTTGGGCGGCATCGGCGAACGCATCGCCCGCCAGCTCGAGCCGCTCACCGGCAAGGAGTGCCGCCACGTGGTGCTGGGCCACCTGCAGCGCGGCGGGTCGCCGACCGCCTACGACCGCATGCTGGCCACACGCCTGGGCACGTTTGCGTTCGAACTCATGACGCAGGGCACGTTCGGCGTGATGGCCGCGCTGCATCCCCCCGATGTGGTGGCCGTGCCCATCGAGGACGTCGTCGGCCGCACGCGCACCGTACCGCCGGCCTCCGACATCGTCCGCGCCGCCAAACACGTCGGGATTTGCTTCGGGGACTGAGGCGTGACTAGCACTGGTAGTAGGACCGCGCCGCCTCCTACGATCCCCTCGTCACCTCGATGTCGTTGAACGTCCTCAACAGGAAGCTCCACTACTGGGGCTCCGCGCTGATTGCCCTCCCCCTGCTCCTCGTCATCGGCAGCGGCGTCATCCTGCAGCTCAAGAAGGACTGGACGTGGGTGCAGCCGTACGAACACCGCGGCCAGGAGCCGGCGCCGCGCATCGAACTGACCGACATCCTCACCGCGATCAAGAACTTCGACCATCCCCAGGTCCACGTCTCGAGCTGGGACGACATCAAGCGGCTCGACGTGCGCCCCGACCGCGGCGTGGCGAAGGCCACGTTGTACAACGACTGGGAAGTGCAGGTGGACACCACCGACGGCCGCATCATGTCGGCGGCGTACCGCCGCAGCGACTGGCTGGAGGCGCTGCACGACGGATCGATCATCAGCGACGGCTACAAGATGTGGATCGTCTTCCCGTCCTCACTCGTGCTGCTGTTCCTCTGGGGCAGCGGGATGTGGATGTGGATCTGGCCGATCATCAACAAACGCCGCGTGCGGCGCCGCAAAGCCGTCTCTCAGGGCTGACTTCACACGAGCACTGGAGGGCTGGGAGGTTCAGGAGGGAAGCGCGGGCTGAACGCCCGGCTTCGCGCCTCCCAGTCCTCCATGCCTCGCTGTGAAAATTCGCTGCGGTCACCGGCGCGCGCGAGCGCGCGTGCGACGCTCGGTGCGCACGGGGAAGATCGCCGTCCGCGCGGCTTCGATGACGGCGCGCACCTCGGGTTGCGGGATGTGCCGCTCCGCGCTGATCAACCAGAACGCCTCGCGGACCTCAGGGACGCGTCCCACCTCCCGCACGCCGTAGCGCTGGCAGACCTCTTCCGCGATGATGGCCGGCGCGGCGAAGTACCCTTCACCGGCCTCCGCGAACACCTTCATCAGCGCGCTGTCTTCGAACTCGCCGACGATGGTGGGCGCCAGCCGAGACTCACCGAGCCATCGGCTCAGTTCCCCGCGGACGGCCGCGTTCTGGCCCGGCAGCAGCAACGGTGCGCCGTTGAGGCAGCCCGGGAACGGCGCGGCCCGTCGCGCCAGCTGAGGCGCGGCGAGAAACGCCATCGGACTTTCACCCAGCTTGCGGCTGTGCGCCCGCACCGCCAGGCTCGCCGGCATCGGCCGGTCGGCCAGCACCATCTCCAGCCGATGCAGCGCCAGCTCGCCCAGCAGCGTGTCGAGCGACCCGCCCCGGCAGATGAGCCGCAGCGGCCGCGCCGGAGGTTTGACCGCGGCCAGCAGTCGATGCGCCAGGGACTTCGGGACGGCGTCGGTCACGCCCACCCGGAGCGCCGGGGCCGTGGCGCCGGCTGCGCCGGCCGCGCGCAGCGTGGCCGTCAGCTCCTGGCCGAGCGCGAAGATGTCGTCGGCGTACGACAACGCGATGCGTCCCGCCTCGGTGAGCTCCAGGCCGCGGCCGGCGGGCCGGAACAACGCGGCCCCCATGTCGCGTTCAAGCACCTTGATTTGCGCGCTGACGGTCTGCGGCGTCAGGTGCAGCTGCCGTCCGGCCGCCGCGATGCTGCCCGCGTGGGCGGTCACCCAGAAGTAGTGCAGGTGGTTCAGATGGGGCGTCATGATCAGCAGGTATAACCTGATGATTCATCAAAAACAATCGACTTTATCTGCGACTCAAGACTCAGCAGAATGGCCGATGGACCTGGATGCCGGACGCCACACCATCCGCCGTGCTGCTCGTACGCGACCTGGCCGACCTTGAACGGGCCGGCCGGGACGTCGCGGCCTACTGGCGCGCCCGGCGCCGCCGCCCGCTGGAGGCCGCGGACCGTGGGCTGGGGGACGTCCGGATTGACGCCAGGGCCACGGCCGAACCGCCGTCCGTCCTCGAGGTGTCCGACGGCCAGGGCGGCCGGCGGACCCTGCCGGTGGTCGAGACGGTGGGAGTCAGCGGCCTCTGGGTCGTCTGCTGGCTCGACGAGGCCGGGGCGGCGTCGTGAGTTCGCTCGACCCCGTGCTGATGTTTTTCCTGCTGGGCCTGACAGCGGGGCTGTTGCGATCGGAACTGCGCCTGCCGGCGGCGGTGTACGACCTGGTCAGCATGGTCCTGCTGTTGTCCATCGGCCTGAAGGGCGGCGTGGAGCTGGCCCGTCAGCCGTTCGGCGATCTGCTCGTGCAGGGCGCCGCGGTCGTCGCCATGGGCGCCGTGCTGCCGCTCCTGGCGTTCCCGGTGCTGAGACTGGTCGGCCGGCTGCCGCGGGCCGATGCCGCCGCGATCGCCGCCCATTACGGGTCGGTGAGTGTGGCCACCTACGCGGTGGCCGTGGCGTATTTCGCCGGTCAGCGGATCGATTTCGAGCCGCACATGCCGTTCCTGCTGGCGGTGCTGGAGATTCCCGCGATTCTCGTGGGGATCGTGCTCGCGCGCGGCCTGACCGGCGGCGGCCGCCTGGCCGACGTGGCGCATGAAGTATTCCTCGGCAAGGGCATCGTCCTGCTCGTGGGAGGCCTGCTCATCGGCTGGGCGGCCGGCCCGGACGGCGTGACGCCGATCACCCCTCTCTTCTTCGACATGTTCAAGGGCATCCTCGCGCTGTTCCTGCTCGAGATGGGGCTCATCACCGCGGCCCAGTTTGGCGGCCTCCGGCAGCACGGGGTGTTTCTGGTGCTGTTTGGTGTGGCGATGCCGCTGTTCTCCTCGGTCGTGGGGATCGCGGTCGGTCTTGGGCTCGGACTGTCGCTGGGTGGCACGGCGATGTTGGGCATCCTCGCGGCAAGCGCCTCCTACATTGCGGTCCCGGCGGCGATGCGCATTTCGGTGCCTGAGGCGAATCCGTCGTTGTCGCTGGCGGCGTCGCTCGGTGTGACGTTCCCCTTCAACGTCCTGGTGGGGATCCCGCTGTATCACGCGATGGCGGCGCGGGCTTTCTCGCTGGTGGGAGCCGGCGCGTCATGACGGCCACGACCCACAAACTGCTGACCATCGTGACCGAGTCGGCGCTCGAACGGGTGCTGGTCGAGGACCTCGAGCGTCTGGGCGCGCGCGGATTCACCATCACGGAGGCGCGCGGCAAGGGCAGCCGGGGACTGCGCAACGCCGCCTGGGATGAGAGCCGCAACATTCGCGTGGAAGTGATCTGCGGAGAGGCCACGGCGATGGCCATCGCGGAGCATCTGCAGGCCCGGTATTACCAGCACTACGGGATGATCCTGTTCATCACCGACGTGGCCGTCCTGCGGCCGGCCAAGTTCTGACGGGTTACTCGGCGTCGGCGAAGTGCCGCACCAGCGCGGCCGCGCGGGTGACGTCGGGATCGAGCCCGAGGGCGACCATCTGCAGCAGCCGCGCCTGCGCGCCCGAGAGATCGCCGGCGAGAATGGCCCCGGCCTGCTTGAGTTGCAGCCCGCCGCCGTCGTACCCGTAACGGGCTTCCACGCGGCCGGCCACTGATCGCGATGACACCGTGATCAGCAATCCGGCATGCACCGCATCCGTCACGACCGGCACCAGCGGCGGCGGCACGTTGCCGCGCCCGAACGCGACGATGGCGATGCCGCGGGTGTCATGGTTCATCAACGCGCGGATCAGGAAGTCGTCCATCCCGGTGTAGGCCTGGATCAGGGCCACCCGTGTATCGAGTCGCTGCACACGCAGGCCCGGCTCGGCGTGCGGGTCCTGCCAGTCCGGCCGTGCCACCGGGCGCCGGCGCAGGACCACCCGCGTGCCGTCCACCGCGCCAAGCGGGCCGAACTCCGGCGTCGAAAACGACCCCGATGATTCCGTGTGAAGTTTGCGCACCTCGCGGGCGGGGAAGACGTGGTCGTCCATCACCACCAGCACGCCGAGGCCATGCGCCGCGTCACACGCCGCCACCCGCGCGGCGGCAATCAGGTTGGCCGGACCGTCCCAACTCGGGTCCGACACCGTGCGCATCGCGCCGACGAGGACCACCGGCTTGTCGGACGTCAGCACCAGGTCGAGCAGGAACGCCGTTTCTTCGATCGTGTCGGTGCCGTGGGTGATGACCAGCCCGTCGATGTCGGGGCGCTCGAGCCACGCCGCCGCCCGTCGCGCCAGGCGCCACATCTGTTCGGGCGTCACGTGCGGGCCGGGCAGGCGCGAAAACTCCTCGATCTCGAACTCCGCCACATCCTTGAGCGTCGGCACCTGCGCCACGATGTCGGCCGCGGCCATCGACGGCACCGCGGCCCCCGATGCCGGGTCCACGCGCATCGCGATGGTGCCGCCCGTAAACAGGATGCCTATCGACATGGCGAGGTGGCGAGATGACGACGTGGCGAGGTGACGGTCGTAGCGCGGCCCGCTCTGTGGGCCGCGATCGCGCGCGCG
>CAYYFE010000013.1:9881-15895 GCA_964471115.1 uncultured Solibacteraceae bacterium | reverse complement strand
GTCGTAGCGCGGCCCGCTCTGTGGGCCGCGATCGCGCGCGCGGCTGTCGTAGCGCGGCCCGTTCTGTGGGCCGCGATCGCGCGCGCGAGGGTGACGGCGCTCACGCCAGCACGTCCAGATACTTCAACGCGCCGCCGGTGTTGAACAACACGACGGTGTCGTCGGGCCGGATGCGGCCCTCGGCCTGCAGCACCTTCAGCGCGTGCAGGGCGGCGCCGCCTTCCGGCGCGGCGCTGATGCCTTCCAGCCGGCCGATCTCGCGCATGCCGGCAATCATGTCGGCGTCGCTCACGGCCACGGCCGCGCCGCCGCTTTCACGCACGGCGCGCAGCACGAGGAAGTCGCCGATCGCCTTGGGGACGCGCAGGCCGTCCGCCGCCGTATGCGCGTTGGGCCACAACACCGACCGTTCGGCGCCCTCATGAAACGCCTTGATGATGGGCGCGCAGCCGGCCGCCTGGACCGTCACCATCTTCGGGCGCTTCACCGGATCGATCCAGCCCAGCGCGCTCATCTCGGCGAAGGCTTTCCACATGCCCACCATGCCGGTGCCGCCGCCGGTGGGATAGATGATCCAGTCGGGCAGCGTCCAGCCCAGTTGCTCCGCCACCTCATACCCCATCGTTTTCTTGCCTTCGATGCGGTAGGGCTCTTTGAGCGTCGAGACGTCGTACCAGCCGAGGGGTTTGCCCGTCTCCGCGGCGATGCGGCCCGCGTCGGTGATGAGGCCGTCGACCAGCGTGACGTCGGCGCCGTACAACTCGCACTCGCGGATGAACGGCGTCTTCACATCCTTCGGCATGAAGACCTTGGCGGTGATGCCCGCCGCCGCCGCGTAGGCGGCCATCGCATTGCCGGCGTTGCCCGCCGTGGGCACCGACAGCACCCGCGCGCCCAGGTGGTGCGCGCGTGTCACCGCGGCCGACAGGCCGCGCGCCTTGAACGAATTGGTGGGATTGAGCGACTCGTCCTTCACGAACAGGCGCGACAGCCCGAGCGCGTCCCCGAGCCGGCGGGCGTGGGGCAGCGGCGTCCATCCTTCGCCCAGCGTCACCGGCGATTCACCGGGGAAGAGCGGCATCAGCTCGCGGTACCGCCACATCGTGGCCTCGCGGCCCGCGAGCGAATCGCGCGACCACGCGCGCGCGGCCGTCAGATCGTAGCGCGCCAGCAGCGGCGCGCCACAGTCGCACAGGTGATGGACCTGGCGCGGATCGCGGGGCGGCGCCCCGCAGGGCACCGAGCATTCCAGATGCGTGAAATACGACGCGGCCACGACTATCTGCCGAGCAGCTCGACGTCCTTCTTCTTCTGCAGCTCGTCGATCATCGCCACGTGCTGGTCGGTGATCTTCTGCACGTCTTCCAGGCCGCGCCGCTCGTCGTCCTCCGAGATGGCGTGGTCCTTGAGCAGCTTCTTCAGCTTGTCGTTCGCGTCCCGCCGGACCTGACGGACCGCGTTCCGCCCTTCTTCGGCGTACTTGTGGACCAGCCGCGATAGCTCCTTGCGGCGTTCCTCGGTCAGCGGCGGCACGGGGATCCGAATCACCTTGCCGTCGTTGGCGGGGTTGAGGCCCAGGTTGGCCTTCTGAATGGCCCGCTCGACCGCGCCCATCAGCGACGGATCAAACGGCTGCGCCACCATGAGCGCGGGCTCCGGCACCGACAACTGCGCCACCTGGTTGAGCGGCATCAGCGATCCGTAGGCTTCCACCTGCACCGGGTCGAGCATCGTGATGGACGCGCGGCCCGTGCGCACGCCCGCAAACTCGCGGCGGACATGGTCGAGCGCGCTGTCCATGCGCTTCTTCACTTCAGCGGAGAGTCCCTTGAGGTCTTGAACGTCCATGGCGGTTCTTCTTTCAGCGGGGGAAGTCAGGCGCGAACGGTGGTGCCGACGGGTTCCCCCATGATCACCCGCCGGAGGTTGCCCGCCTCGCGCAGCTTGAACACGATGATGGGCAGTTTGTTGTCCATGCAGAGGGAAATGGCAGTGGCGTCCATCACCTTCAGACCCTTCTCCAGCACCTCGAGGTACGACAGCGTCGTGTACCGCGTGGCATCGGGATGGATCATCGGGTCGGCCGTATAGATGCCGTCCACCTTGGTGGCCTTCAGAATGACTTCCGACTTCATCTCCATCGCGCGCAGCGCGGCGGCCGTGTCGGTGGTGAAGTAGGGATTGCCCGTGCCGGCGGCAAAGACCACCACCCGGCCTTTTTCCAGGTGCCGGACGGCCCGGCGCCGGATGAACGGCTCGGCCACCGCGCGCATCTCAATCGCGGCGGCGACGCGGGTCACCACGCCAATCTTCTCGAGCGCATCCTGCAGGGCCAGCGCGTTGATGACCGTGGCCAGCATGCCCATGTAGTCCGCGGTCGCGCGGTCCATCCCCTTGGCGCTGGCCGCCAGGCCGCGGAACAGGTTGCCGCCGCCGATGACGACGCCGATCTGGACGCCCATGGCGGCCACTTCGCCGATTTCTTTGGCCACCTGGGTGGCGACTGCCGGATCGATGCCGAAGGGCTGTTCGCCCATGAGGGCTTCGCCGGAGAGCTTGAGGAGTACGCGGGAGTAGGCGGGGGCAGACACGAACAGCAATTATAGTAGGTCGCCGTGGAGATTGAGGGCGCGATCCGCGCGCTGCGGCGCGAACTGGGCGACCGGGTCAGTGACGCGCGTGCCGTGCGTGAGCACCACAGCCGAGGCGAGTCGTATCACCCGGCGGCGTTGCCCGATGTCGTCTGCCGGCCCGTGAGTACGGCCGAGGTCGCCGCGGTGCTGGGGATCAGCCGGGAGTTCCGGCTGCCGGTCGTGCCCTGGGGCGCCGGCACCTCGCTCGAGGGCCACGTCCACGCGACGCAGGGCGGCATCTGCCTCGACATGCGCGACATGAACCATGTGCTCCGCGTCAGCGCGGCCGATCTGGACGCCACCGTCGAAGCCGGGGTGACGCGCCTGCAGCTGAATCGCGCGCTGGCGAACACGGGCCTCATGTTCCCCATCGACCCCGGCGCCGACGCCACCCTCGGCGGCATGGCCGCCACACGCGCGTCCGGCACCACGGCCGTGCGGTACGGCACGATGCGCGAAAACGTCCTGGCCCTGACCGTGGTGCTGCCCGACGGGCGGGTGATTCACACGGGCACCCGCGCGCGGAAGTCGTCGGCCGGGTACGACCTGACCCGTCTGTTCGTCGGCTCGGAAGGCACCCTGGGGGTCATCACCGAGGTGACCGTGCGCCTGCACCCGATCCCCGAGGCCGTTTCGGCGGCGGTCTGCACATTCGAGACCGTCCACGGCGCCGTCGATACGGTCATCCAGATCATCCAGCTGGGCATTCCGGTGGCCCGCCTCGAGCTGCTCGACGCCGTGCAGATGGACGCGATCAACCGCTTCTCGAAGACGACGATGCCCGTGGCGCCGACGCTGTTCATCGAACTGCACGGCGACACCGAACGGCACGTCTCGGACCAGATGGCCGCCGTCCAGGCGCTGGCGGCCGACCATGGGGGCCACCGGTTCCAGTTCGCCACGCGGCTCGAAGATCGGGAGCGGTTGTGGAAGGCCCGGCACGATGCGTTGTACGCCGACCTTGCGCTGCGTCCGGGCTCCAAGGCGTGGACGACCGACGTCTGTGTGCCCATCTCGCGTCTGGCCGAGTGCATCGTCGACACGCAGCGCGACACGGCGGGGGCGTCGTTTCCGGTCCCGTTGGTCGGGCATGCCGGCGACGGCAATTTCCATCTGCTGTTCGTGCTCGATCCGGACAATCCCGCTGAGCTGGACGAAGCGCGCGCGTTGAACGAACGCCTGATTGCGCGCGCGCTGGCCCTGGGCGGCACCTGCACGGGCGAACACGGCGTGGGCTACGGCAAGATGGCGTATCTCGAAGCCGAACACGGCGAGGCGCTCGACGTGATGCGCGCCATCAAGCGCGCGCTCGATCCCGACAATCGCATGAACCCCGGCAAGGTCGTGATAGCGTAGCGCCGGTTCCCGATGCCGCCGGTCAACGTCCGAGACTTCGTGGCGCTCGCCCGTGAGCGCATGTCACCCGCGGCGTTCGACTACTACTGTGGCGGCTCGGGCGACGAACACACGCTGGCGGAAAACGAGCGCGCCTTCGGCCGCATCACCGTGTGGCCGCGAGTGCTCGTCGACGTCAGCCGCGTCGATCCCGCGACCACCGTGCTGGGCACGTCCGTGACGATGCCGGTGCTCGTCGCGCCGACAGCGTTCGCGAAGCTGGCGCACCCGGATGGAGAAGCGGGGATCGCGCGCGCGGCCGGTGCGGCCGGCACGATCATGACCGTCAGCACCCTGGCCAGTTCAACGATGGAGGAGATCGCGGCCGCGGCGAGTGGCCCCCTGTGGTACCAGCTCTACGTGTACCGCGATCGCGCCGTAACTCGGGAACTGGTCGCCAGAGCCGAGGCCGCCGGGTATCAGGCCATCGTGCTCACGGTCGACACGCCCGTGCTGGGCCACCGCGAGCGCGACACGCGCAATCAGTTCACGCTGCCCGACGGTGTGTCCGTGCGCAATCTCGAGACCTGCCGGACGGTGATTGACGGCGCGTCGAAGTGGCCGAAGGAGTCGAGCTTCGGCGCGTACATCCACAGCCTCTTCGACGCGTCGCTGGCCTGGCCCACCGTGGAGTGGCTGCGGGCCACCACGCGCCTGCCGGTGATCATCAAAGGTGTGCTGCGCGCCGACGACGCCCGCACGGCGGTGGAGCGGGGCGCGGCGGCGGTGGTGGTGTCCAACCACGGCGGCCGGCAGCTCGATGGCGCGCCGGCCACCATCCGCGCATTGCCGCAGGTGGTGGACGCCGTCGGCGATCGCGCCGAGGTGTTCGTCGACGGTGGCGTGCGTCGGGGTGTGGACGTGCTCAAGGCCGTCGCACTCGGCGCGCGCGCGGTGCTCATCGGCCGGCCCTGCCTGTGGGGGCTCGCGGCCGAGGGCGAAGCCGGCGTCACCCGTGTGCTCGAAATGTTCCGGACGGAGTTGGCGCTGGCGATGGCGTTGTCCGGCGCGCCGACGATTCGAGACCTCACGCCGGACCTGTTGACGGTCGACGGCCAATGACGATACCGCCTCGGCCCCACGGCACTTTGCCCGACTGGGGCCGGAAGGATCTGCCCGCACCGGCGCCGTTCACGCTCCCCAACATCCTCAAATCCGTCGGGCCTGGTGTGATCGGCCTGGGGCTCGCCATCGGCTCAGGGAAATGGCTGCTCGGGCCCGCCGTCATCGTCAACTACGGTGTGGTGCTCTTGTGGATCACCACCGTCGCCGTCATGTTGCAGGTGCTGCTCAACGTCGAGATGGCGCGGTACACGCTTGCCACCGGCGAGCCCATCGTCACCGGCTTCATGCGCACACGACCCGGCCCAACCTTCTGGGGCACGTGGTACGCCGCCGCCGGATTCCTGCAGTTTGGCTGGCCCGGCTGGGCGCTGGCCAGTGCCACGGCCACCGCCGCGTTGCTCCTGGGACGCGTCCCCACGGCGGACGATGCGGGGCTGGTGCGGATGCTGGGGTACGGGACGTTTGCGTTGTGTTTCGTGCTGACGTTGTCGAGCCGCAAGGTGGAACGCGCGATCGAACGCGCGATGTGGGTGATGGTCGGATCGATCGTGGCCTACCTGGTGCTGCTCGACATCACGACGGTTGATGCGGAGAACTGGCGTCGTGTGGCGTCCGGCTTCGTCAACGTGGGCCGCGTGCCTGACAACGTGGACTGGGTGCTGCTGGGCGCGTTTGCGGCGTACTCGGGCCTGGGCGGCATCGGCAACGCGTTCGTCACCAACTGGATGCGTGACAAGGGGTACGGCATGAGCGCCACGGTGGGGTACATCTCCAGCGCGGTGGGCGGCAAGGTGCCGCTGTCGGCACACGGCAACGTGTTCGCCGTCTCGCGCGAGTCGCTTGCGGCCTGGCGCGGCTGGTGGAAGTTCGTGCACGTCGACCAGGTGCTGATCTTCGGCGTGGGGTCACTCGCCGGCATGG
>CAYYFE010000013.1:0-9871 GCA_964471115.1 uncultured Solibacteraceae bacterium | reverse complement strand
TCACGTTGCAGTTCGTGCCCGCGGGCACGGCGACGGGAGGTTGGGCCGTCGCCAACATGCAGGCGGAGGCTATCGCGGCGGTCCACGGCCGCGTGTTCTGGTACCTGACAGTCGTCTGCGGCTTCTGGGTCCTGTTTTCGACGCAGTTGGGCGTCGTGGATGGCGTGCCACGTAATGCCACCGACGTGTTGTGGAGCGGCAGTCCCGCGGTGCGCCGGTGGAGCGGGGGAGACGTCCGGAAGGTGTATTACGCGGCGCTGGCGGCGTTTGCGGTGTGGGGCGCGGTGGCGCTGAACCTCGCCCAGCCGCTGACGCTCATCATCATCAGCGCGAACATCGGCGGGTTCGTCATGGTGTGCCTGAGCCTGCACACGCTGGTGGTGAACCGGATGTTCCTGCCAAAAGAGTTAAGGCCGCCCCTCTGGCGAGAGGCGGCCCTGATTGTGACCGCGGTGTTCTACGGCGTCTTCACCGTCATGGCGACGATGGCGGCGGTGGGTTAGTTCTCGCCGACCTTGAAGCGCACGAAGCGGGGGACCGAGATGTTTTCGCCCAGCTTGGCGATGACCGCCTGGATCATCGCGCCGATGGTGACCTTCGGGTCGCGAATCGACGGCTGATCGACGAGCACCACCTGCTCGTAGAAGCTGTTGAGTTTGCCCTCGACGATCTTCTCGATGACGTTGGCCGGCTTGCCCGAGTTTTCCATCTGGGCGCGGTAGATCGCCTTTTCCTTCTCGAGCACCTCGGCCGGCACGTCGTCACGCCGCGCGTACTGCGGGTTGGCGGCCGCGATCTGCATGCCGATTTCCTTCACGAGGTTCTGGAAGTCGTCGGTGCGCGCCACGAAGTCGGACTCGCAGTTGACCTCCACCAGCACGCCAATCTTGCCGCCCAGGTGGATGTACGACCCGATGACGCCTTCCGACGTCGACCGGCCGGTCTTCTTGGCCGCCTGCGCGAGGCCGCGCGTGCGGAGAATCGTCGTCGCGGCTTCCAGGTCGCCGTTGGCTTCCTTGAGCGCGGCCTTGCATTCCATCATGCCCGCGCCCGTGCGGTCGCGGAGCTGCTTTACGAGTTGTGCTGAGATTTCCATATCAAGAACCCTGTCAATGAATAAATGGGAAAATGAGGAAGTGGGGAAATGTCTTCACATTTCCGCATTTCCCCATTTCCGCATTTTGAGATTTACGCCGTCGTTGCGGGCGTCTCTTCCGGCTGGTCGTCCTTGGCCGGGATTTCTTCGGCCGAGGCGGCCTTGGCCATGCCGTGGCCGGCGAGGATCGCGTCGGCGATGCCGGCCGCAAACAGCCGGATCGACCGCAGCGCATCGTCATTGCCGGGAATCACGTAGTCCACCTGATCCGGGTCGCAGTTGGTGTCGACGACGCCGATCACGGGGATCTTGAGCTTGCGCGCTTCGTCGACGGCGATCTGCTCGTGTTTGGTGTCGACCACGAAGAGGGCGTCCGGCAGGCGGTTCATGCCGCGGATGCCGTCGAGGTTCTTCACCAGCTTGCGGCGTTCCTTGTCGAGGCGCGCCACTTCCTTCTTCGAGAGCGTGTCGAACCGGCCGTCGGTGGCCATGGCCTCCAGCTCGCGCAGCCGGCCCAGCGACCGCTGGATGGTGGAGAAGTTGGTGAGCAGGCCACCCAGCCAGCGCTGGTTGACGTAGAACTGGCCCGCGCGCGTGGCTTCTTCCGCGATGGCGTCCTGCGCCTGGCGCTTGGTGCCCACGAACAGGAACGTTCCGCCCTGCGTGGCCGTGTTGGTCGCAAACTCGGCCGCTTCGCGGTAGAGCTTGGCCGTGCGGCCCAGGTCGATGATGTAGATGCCGTTGCGTTCACCAAAGATGAACGGCTTCATCTTCGGGTTCCAGCGCTTCGTCTGGTGCCCGAAGTGCACCCCGGCTTCCAGCAGATCCTTCATCGCGATAGCACTCACTCGAACGTCTCCCCCAAAACTAGCGCTTGCTGAACTGGAAGCGCTTGCGCGCGCCCTTCTGACCGTACTTCTTGCGTTCCTTGGCGCGCGGGTCGCGCGTCAGGAGCCCGTCCTGCCGCAGCGCCGAGCGCAGCTCGCCGTTGAACTCGAGCAGCGCGCGCGCAATGCCCAGCCGCAGCGCGCCGGCCTGACCGGCCACGCCGCCGCCTTCGGTGGTGGCGACCACGTCGAACTGCTCGGTCGTCTGGGTGGCCACCAGCGGGCGGCGAATCACCAGGCGGAGCGTTTCGGTGGGGAAGGCCACCTCGACGGGTTTCTTGTTGACGGTGATGGCCCCGGAGCCGGGGCGCAGGAAGACGCGGGCGGTTGAGGTCTTGCGGCGCCCCGTGCCGTAGAACTGAGTACTCGCTGCCACGTTACGCTACCTCTCGCTTGCGCGGCTGCTGCGCCGCATGCGGGTGTTCGCTGCCTGCGTACACCTTCAACTTGCCGTACATCGCCGACCCCAGCTTGGTCTTCGGCAACATGCCGCGCACGGCCTCTTCGATCAGGCGAATCGGCTGGCGCTGACGCACGTCCTTCACGCGGTCGGTGCGCAGGCCGCCTTCGTAGCCCGAGTGCTTCCGATAGACCTTCTGCGCTTCCTTGTTGCCCGTCAGCTTGACCTTCGCCGCGTTGATCACGATGACGTGATCGCCCCGGTCGAGGAACGGCGTCCATTCCGCCTTGTGCTTGCCCTGCAGCAGACGCGCCACGTCGGTCGCAATGCGTCCCAACACCTTGCCGTCTGCGTCAATCACGTGCCACTGCCGGTCCACCTTGTTGGCAGAGGGGGTAAACGTGCCCATGCAACTGTCCCTTTCGCGAGCCGTGGTCACCCTTCAGCTTTTCTGAAGGCACGGCAAACCGAAAGGATAGGCCACCAACCCCCAAAAAGTCAACGTAGACAAGGGGAAACGGGTGCTCCTGGCCAGTTACAGATTTGGCAGACCCGCCGACAATCCACGTGGGTCACACCTGACCCCAAACCCCGGAGGCCCGCCGGACCGGGGGTGTTTACCTCAGCGCGGCCGTCGATCACGAAGTTGGCATCGGCCTTGCCCTACCGCCACCCGCGATGGGACTGGTGTCCGCCTTCAAACCGCCGGTGGTTGGCCTCGACCTCGGCTCACATACGGTGCGAGCCGTGGCGTTGCGGCCGCAGCGCAAGGGCTGGTCTCTGCTGGCCGCCGGCGAGCTGCCGATGCCGTCGGGGGCCGATGCGACCCCGACCGAGCAGGCCGAGACTGCCGCCGGGCTGCTCGACAGCCTGGGATTGCAGCGCGCCCGGGTCGCCGCCGCCCTGCCCAGTCACGCCGCCATCGTCAAACGGCTGACGTTGCCGCCCATGAGCCAGGCGGAACTGGCCGAGGCCATTCCGTATCAGGCCGAGCAGTACATTCCATTCCCGCTGACCGAGGTGCAACTGGACTATCAGCTGATCGAGG
This sequence comes from uncultured Solibacteraceae bacterium, assembly GCA_964471115.1. Classification (GTDB taxonomy): domain Bacteria; phylum Acidobacteriota; class Vicinamibacteria; order Vicinamibacterales; family SCN-69-37; genus SYFT01. The sequence goes on along the minus strand of CAYYFE010000013.1, from coordinate 6,440 downwards.
GGCCCAAGGCCCTGCCCGCCGAGGCGCTCGATCTGCTGCTGGTCGCGGCCCGCAAGGACCGCGTGGAAGACCGGGTGGCCGCGATGCGGGAGACCGGCCGCGCCCCGGTGGTCCTCGATGTCGAAGCCTTCGCGCTGGCCAACGCCTACGAGGCCAATTACCCGGACCGTCAGGAGCCGCTGGTCCTGCTGGCGCACGTCGGCCAGCGCGGGACCGTCGTGTGCCTGCTCGAGCATGGGCAGGTCGCGTTCACGCGCGACGTCAACATCGGCGGCGCGGCGTACGCCGACGCCCTCGCGCGCGACCTGGGGCTCGAAGCGGCCACGGTGTCCAGGCTGCTGCGGCAGCCCCGCATCGACGACGAGACGGCCGCCGGCATCGTGCGCGACCTGCACCACCAGCTGATGCTCGAACTGCGACGCACGCTCGACTTCCATCGCGCGTCGTCGGCCATCGATCGGGTGGACCGCGTCGTGTTGTCGGGCGGGGCCTGCCAGATCGACGGCCTCCGCGGGCTGCTGGCGGCCGAGCTCGAGACGGAAGTCGACGTGGCGGACCCTTTCCGCCAGATCACGCGGAGCGGGCGCGCGGCCGGGATTGAGGCCGAGGGGCCGGCCTATGCCGTCGCGGTGGGCCTGGCCTTGCGGCGGGAAGGCGACCGATGATTCGCGTCAATCTCATGCCCGGCGCCCAGGCGCACCGCGCCTCGGGCCTCAGCCGGTTCCTGTCGGTGCCGCCCGAGCAGCGCGCGGCGCTGTTCGGGGTGACCATCCTCATGGCCACGGCCATCGGCGTCGCCGGCTGGTGGTGGTCCCTCGATGGCACCCGGCGGCAGCTCGACGCCGACATTGCGACCAAGGAAGCCGAACTGGTCCGCCTGCAGGAGGCCATGCGCCTGGTGGAACAGGCGACCGCGCGTGAGAAGGAACTGCGCGAGCGGCTGACGCTCATCGAGCAGCTGCGGGCCACGCAGCGGGCGCCCGTGGCGCTGCTCGAGACCATCGCCGACACCCTTCCCGAAGGGCTGTGGCTGCTCGAAATGAAGCAGCAGGAAGCGTCGGTGCGGGTCGAGGGGCGCGCCCTGTCGCTCACGGCGCTGACGGATTTCGTCGACCGGCTGCAGGAGTCGGGCCGCTTCAGGCGCCCGATCGACATCGTCACGACCAGCATGGAAATGGTGGGCGAGGCGTCGGTCGTGCGCTTCGCGATTCGCGGGGATGTGCTGACAGGCGGTCCGGCATCGGCCGCCGCCCCGGCCCGCGGCGTGCAGGGAGGGCAGGACTGATGGCCCGCTCATTCCATCAATATTCCCCGCGGGCGCAGGCGATGATCTGCCTGGCCGTGTCCGCGCTGGCGTTTGGCGCCGCCTGGCAGGTCCTGATCGCGCCCGAACGCGCCGAAGTGGCGCTGCGCCGCGATCGCCTGCAGGTGGTCGAGGCCGACATCGCGCGCGCCACGCAGACCGCCCAGCGCCTGCCGCAGGTGCAGAAGCAGGTGGCCTCGCTCGAACTGGCGTTGCGCGAGACCACCGCGATGTTGCCCGATGAAAAGGACGCGCAGGAAGTGCTGCGCGGCCTCCACCAGATTGCGTCGGAATCGAACCTGAGCATCAACAGCTTCACGCCCAAGCCGGTGACCGACCGCGCGCAGTACACCGAGTGGCCCATCGAACTGGGACTCGAGGGCGGCTTCCACGAACTGGGTGTGTTTTTTGATCGCGTGGCCAACGAGGCGCGGCTGATCTCGGTCGCCAATCTGCACCTGCGGACCAATACGAACACCGGTCCGGGCCGGCGGGGCATCGTCTCGGCCAGCTGTGTGGCCACGACGTTTGTGTTTGGAACGGGGACGAAATGAGATCGGTGCGGAGTGCGGAGTGCGCAGTGCGCAGTGTCGTGGTGCTGGGTGCGGTGCTGCTTGGTGCGGTACCGGCCTCGGCGCAGGAGCCGATCCCGATTGGCACGAAGGTCGGGGTGCCCGAGTCGGGGTACCGCATGCAGGGCCGGCGCGATCCGTTTGCGCCGCTGGTCACCAGCGCGCCGCCGGCGGCCACGACCGCGGCGGCCAGCGCGCGACGCGCGCCGGGGCTGGCCGGTCTGGCCGCGGCCGACGCGGTCCTCAAGGGCATCATCACCAGCGGCCAGACGCGCATCGCCCTGCTCGAGGCGCCCGACGGCAAGACCTACCTGGCGCGCGCGCAGGATCGGCTGCACGACGCCGTGGTGCGCCGCATCGATGAAGACGCCGTGGTGTTGCTCACCGGCGGTTCGGCGCGGGGCGGCCGCGAAGTGCGCAAGGAGTTGCGGCCCAGTGCCGGCGGAGGCCAACAGTGATGCGAGTGATGCGAGTCGTCCTGCTGCTGCTGGTGTCCACAGTCATCAGCACATCAGGCCAGACACAGCTGCCCGGCGCCTTCGCGCCCCAGGCGGGACAGGCAAAGCGGTACACCGGCACGCCGGCGGACTTTGATTTCCAGGGCGCCGACCTGCGCATGGTGTTGCGGTCGTTTGCCGAGATCGGCGGCCTCAACCTGGTCATCGATCCGTCGGTGACCGGCACCATCGACATCAAGCTCACCCAGGTGCCGTGGGACCAGGCGCTGGAAGTGATCCTCAAGACGAGCAAGCTGGGATACAGCGTGGAAGGGTCGGTCATCCGCGTCGTGCCGCTCAGCCTGCTGGCCGAGGAAGAAGACGCGCGGCAGAAGTTGATCGACGCGCAGGCGCCGGCCGCCGTGACCGTGCGCACGTTTGCGCTCAATTACGCGCAGGCCGCCGAACTCGAGCCGCTGCTGAAGGCCTCGGTGTTGTCCAAACACGGCGACACCCGCTTCGACATCCGCACCAACACGCTCATCGTCCGCGACCTGCCCGATCACATCGAGGCGGCGGCCGGACTCATTCAGACGCTCGACCGGCCCGAACCCCAGGTGGAAATCGAAGCGCGGGTGGTCCAGACCAATCGCGACTCGGCGCGCGCGCTGGGCGTGCAGTGGGGCGGCACCGGACGGGTGGCGCCTGAATACGGCAACACGCCGGGCGTGGTGTTTCCCAACACCGGGACGGTCGGCGGCCGCGCCGGCGGGGCGCCGGGCCGGGCCGTCGACATGGGCGTGACCGGCGCGACCTCGGCCGTGGGGGTGGCGCTCGGGTCGATTTCGGGCGCGCTCAGCCTCGACATGGCGCTGTCGGCGCTCGAACGCAGCGGCAACGGCCGCATCCTGTCGACCCCGCGCGTGACGACGCAGAACAACCGGCCCGCCGAGATGACCCAGGGCATCCAGATTCCGATTCAGACCATTGCGAACAACACCGTGACCGTCACCTTCAAGGACGCCGCGCTCAAGCTGCTGGTCACGCCGCGCATCACCGCGGCCAACACGGTGATCATGGACGTCGAACTGGAAAACGCGACGCCCGACTTCACCCGTCAGGTCAACAACATCCCGCCCATCGACACCCAGCGCGCCAAGACCTCGGTGCAGGTCACCGACGGCGCCACCACCGTCATCGGCGGCATCTACATCAGCCGTGAGCAGACCACGCAGGACCGGACGCCGGGGCTGCATCGCGTGCCGCTGCTCGGCTGGCTGTTCAAACGTGATTCCACGCAGGACGAAACGCGTGAGCTGCTCATCTTCATCACGCCGAGGATCGTGAAATGAGACGGGATGTCGAACGAGGGGAGTGCGCCGTGCGGAGTGCGGAGTGCACCGTGCGGAGTGCGAAGTGCGCCGTGCGCCGACTGGCGACGCTGGCAATGGTGGCGCTGCTGACCGGGTGCGCGGCGGCGGGGCGGCCGGGTGACGCCAGCAGTTATCTGATCGTGGACTCGATGCAGGCGGCGTCGGGCGCCCGTCCGAATACCTTCGGCGGCACCCTCGGATCCGACGTGCAGACCTACGTCAACATGAACATCGACGGGTCGCAGGTCCGCGTGCCGACCGTCTTCGAGGACATCGGCCAGGTCAGCCTGCGGCTGGCGATGAAGGACTACAACGCGTTGCTCGCGCCCGCCAGCCACGTCACGCTGCGGCGGTACCGGGTGTCGTTCCGCCGCGCCGACGGGCGCAACACGCCCGGCGTGGACGTCCCGCACGCCTTTGACGGCGCGCTGACGGTCACCATCGGCCTCGAGGCGGTCCGGACGACGTTCACGCTCGTGCGCATTCAATCGAAGTCGGAAGCGCCGCTCCTGGCCTTGATCGGGGGCGGCGGCGCGATTGCCATCGCGACGCTGGCCGACATCACGTTTTACGGCACCGATCAGGCTGGCCGCGAGGTCGTCGTGACCGCGAGCATCAGCGTGAACTTCGCCGACTGGGGCGACCCGGAATGACGAGATGGCGAGATGACGAGATGGCGAAATGGCGAGGTGATGAGATGGCGACGTTCGTAGCGCGGCCGGTTCTGGCGGTCGGCTTGGGCCTCTTCCTCCTGGGTGCGGCCGCCTGTGCCGTCGAGTCCGTCTCGACGCCGGCGCCGACCGGACCGTCGGAACTGGGGCTGTCGCTGGGGGTCAACGTGAACCCGGACACCCTCCGGCAGGACGGCTCATCGTCGGCGACGATCGTCGTGTCGGCGCTCGGGCCCAACAGCCTGCCGATGTCGGGGGTGACCGTGCGCCTCGAGGTGCTCGTGGGCGCGACGCCGGTGGACTTCGGCACGCTCAGTCACCGCACGGTGACGACCGGATCGGACGGCAAGGCGCAGGCCACCTACCTGTCGCCCGGGCCGCCGCCACCCTCGGTGACCAGCGACACGACGGTCACCATCCGCGCCACCCCGGTGGGCACCAATTACGCCAACAGCCTGCCGCGCACGGCTGACATCCGCCTCGTGCGGCCGGGCGTCATCCTGCCGCCCAACGGCGCGCCGGTGCCGAGGTTCTTCATGTCGCCGTCGACAGGCCGCGAAGAGGAACCGGTGCTGTTTGACGCGTCGGGATCCACCGACGATGGGCAGATCGTGTCGTATGAGTGGTCGTACGGCGACGGCGAGAGCGGTGCGGGACGCACCAGCCAGCACACCTATCGGCTGGCCGGGTCCTATCTGGTGACGCTGGCGGTGACCGACGACCGCGGCACGCGGGTGCTCAGCGCCGCTGCGCCGCTGACGATCGTGGCGGCCTCCAATCCCGTGGCCGCGTTCACCTTCTCGCCGACCGACCCGTCGGTGAACACGTCCATCGTGTTCAACGCCGCGTCCTCCACCGTGCCCACCGGCCGGACCATCGTCAGTTACGAGTGGGAGTTCGGCGACGGCAACCAGGCCACCGGGCCCGCGCCGATTCATCGCTTCGTGGCGGCCGGGACGTTCACCGTCACGCTGGTGGTGACCGACAACACGGGCCGCCGTGGCGTGGCGTCGCGGACGGTCACGGTGTGCGCGACGACACCCTGTTGATTGGGCGGACGCCGCGGCACAATAGGGGACGTGTCGGCGTCCCCCTGGTCTCTCCGCCTGTCCCGGCTGCGTGAACGCTGGGCGCCCGGCGGGGCGGATGCCTGTGTCATCTCGTCGCTGGTCAACATCGAGTATCTGACCGGGCTGTCGGCCAGCGCGGGCCTGCTGGTGCAGGCCGGTGAGGCGGCATGGCTGCTGCTCGACGGCCGGTACGTGACCGTCGCGCGGGAGATGTCGGCCGAGGGCCGCCTGGCGCCCGTCACGATTGACCCGGTGGAGGGACCGTTCGACGCCGCGCTGCACGCGTGCCTCGACCGTGCGGGCGCCGGTCGCGTCGTCTTCGAGCCGCATCACACCACGGTGGCAACCTTCGAGCGCTGGCGGGCCCTGGGACCGGCGCGAGAGTGGGTGGCGGCCGCGCCCCTGGTCGAACCCCTGCGGGTCCGCAAGGACGCCGGCGAACTGGCCCGATTCCGCCGGGCCGGGGCTCTGCTGTCCGACGTGGCAGGCCGGCTCGGCGACTGGGTCCGGCCGGGCCGCTCCGAACGGGACATCGCCGCCGACATCGACGGGGCGCTGGTCCGGGCCGGCTTCAGCAAACCCGCCTTCGACACCATCGTGGCCTCCGGGCCGAACAGCGCCCGCCCACACGCCAGGCCGACCGGCAAACGCCTGGAACCGGGCGATTTGGTGGTGCTGGACTTTGGCGGGGTCTTGGAAGGATACTGCGTGGACCTCACCCGGATGGCCGCGGTCGGCCGGGTGACCCCCGAGGCCCGCCGGCTGTACGACGCGGTGCGGCAGGCACACGGGGCGGCGCTGGCAGCGGTCAGGGCCGGGACGGCCGCCCGCTCGGTGGACGACGCGGCCAGGCAAGTGCTGGTTCAACAGGGACTTGGCGAGGCCTTTGCCCATGGCACCGGGCATGGGCTGGGTCTGGAGGTGCACGAGGCGCCTCGGGTGTCCAGGTTCAGCCCGGCCGACGAAGTGCTCGAGGCCGGGATGGTGCACACCATCGAGCCCGGGGCCTATGTG
>CAYYFE010000012.1:0-95256 GCA_964471115.1 uncultured Solibacteraceae bacterium | reverse complement strand
TCGGCGACCTGTTCGGCGCCGGCAAGATGTTCCTGCCGCAGGTGGTCAAGAGCGCCCGCGCGATGAAACGCGCCGTGGCGTATCTGGAACCGTACATGGAAGCCGAGAAGGCGGCGCAGGCCGCCGCCGGCGTCGACATGAAGCCGCAGGGCCGCGTGCTGATGGCCACGGTCAAGGGCGACGTCCACGACATCGGCAAGAACATCGTCGGCGTGGTGCTGGCGTGCAACAACTACGAGGTCGTGGACCTCGGCGTGATGGTGTCGATGGACAAGATCCTGTCGACCGCCGTTGCCGAGAAGGTCGACATCGTCGGGCTCAGCGGCCTGATCACGCCGTCACTGGACGAGATGGTGCACGTGGCGAAGGAGATGGAGCATCGCGGCATGTCGCTGCCGTTGCTCATCGGCGGCGCCACGACCAGCCGTCAGCATACGGCCGTCAAGATTGCCCCGGTGTATTCAGGACCGACGGTCCATGTGCTCGACGCCTCCCGCGCGGTTGACGTCGTGTCGAGCCTGCTGAGCGACGACAAACGCCCGGACTTCCTGGCGAAGACACGCGCCGAGCAGGACGACCTGCGCGTCAAGTACGGCAACCGCTCCGAACGGGCGCTGCTCACCTACGACGCCGCCAGAGCCAACCCCCTGGTGACCGACTGGGACAACGCCGAGATTGCCGTGCCCTGGTTCGTGGGTAAACGCATCCTCGACAACGAGCCGCTCGAGAAGATCGTCCCGTACATCGACTGGACGTTCTTCTTCTCCGCGTGGGATCTCAAAGGCCGGTTCCCGGCGATCTTCGACCACCCGGAGTACGGCAAGGCCGCGCGCGAGCTGTACGACAACGCCAGGACGTTGCTCGACCGCATCGTAAGCGAGAAGCGGTTTACGGCCAGGGGCGTCTACGGCTTCTGGCCCGCCAACAGCGCCGGCGACGACATCATCGTCTACAAGGATGACGCGAGGAACGTCGAGCTGGCGCGGTTCCACATGCTCCGGCAGCAGGAGCCGATCGCCGACGGGCGCCCCAACCGGTCGCTGGCCGACTTCGTGGCGCCCAAGGACAGCATGGCGCCCGACTACATCGGCGCGTTTGCGGTGACGACGGGCATCGGCGTCGACGATCTCGTGAAGGAGTTCGAGGCGCAACACGACGACTATCACGCGATCATGGCCAAGGCGCTGGCCGATCGCCTGGCCGAGGCGTTTGCCGAGTACCTGCACGCGCAGGCGCGCAAGGACTGGGGCTACGCGAAGGACGAGCAGCTCACGGCCGAGGAACTGGCGGCGGAGAAGTACCGCGGCATCCGTCCGGCCTTCGGGTATCCGGCGTGTCCGGACCACACGGAGAAGAAGACGCTGTTCAGCCTGCTGGATGCGCCTGCGGTGGGCATCACGCTCACCGAGAACTTCGCCATGTGGCCGGCCGCATCGGTGAGCGGCCTGTATTTCAGCCATCCGCAAGCGAAGTACTTCAACGTCGGCCGCATCGGCCGCGACCAGCTCGAGGATTACGCCCGACGGAAGGGCATGACGGTCGCCGAAGCGGAGCGCTGGCTCGCGCCGAATCTGTAAGGCGGTCTGTCGACCTTTCGCCCGGCGCCTCCGTATTAGAGACGGGGGAGCTGCATGTCGGGATGGGCTCGAGATTTCGCGTACGCCGGTCGGCTGCTGGTCAAGCGTCCGGGCGATTCGCTGCTGGCCATCGTGGCCCTGGCGCTGGGCATCGGTCTGACCACCACGATGTTCAGCATCGTGCAGGGGGTGATCCTGCGCGGGTTGCCGTTCGAGGGGTCTGACCGTATCCATGCCGTCACGCAATCCAGCCTGTCGGACACCAGCCGTGGCCGGAGCATCGGTCTGCACGACTACGTTGACTTCCGCGATCAGCAGCAGTCCTTCGAGTCACTCGAGGCCTACAACCAGGCCCAGGTGACGCTGACCGGGCCGGGCGGTTATCCCGAGCAGGTTCGCGCCGCGCGCATCACGCCGGGGACGTTCCGCGCCCTGCGCGCCACACCCGCGCTCGGCCGCGACTTCGTGGCGGCGGATGCCGAACCCGGCGCGTCGGCCGTCATGATCATCGGCGACACACTCTGGCAGACCCGCTTTTCCTCCAGCCCCTCGGCGGTGGGCACGGTGGTGAACATCGACGGACGGCCCACGACGATCATCGGCGTGATGCCGGAGAAGTTCGCATTCCCCCAGTCGCAGCATGCGTGGCTGCCCTTTGTCGTGACCCCGCCGGCCACCCGTGGAGGCGGGGCGTCGGCCAGCGTCCTCGGCCGGCTGCGGGACGGCGTGACCCGCGATCGCGCGAACGCCGAGTTCGAGATGTTGTCGAGCCGGCTGGCGCAGCAGCACGAAGCCAACAAGAACCGCCGCGCGTGGGTGGATCCCTGGGTCGAGACGACGCTTGGCCGCGACGTCACTGGCACGCTGATGACGATGCTGGTGGCGGTGTTCGGGGTGATGGTCATCGCCTGCGTCAACGTGACCAATCTGCAGCTGGCGCGCGCGGCCGAGCGCACCCGGGAGGTCGCGATTCGTGTGGCCGTCGGCGCGGGCCGCTGGCGCATCATCCGCCAGACACTGGCGGAGGGCCTGGTGCTGTCGGCCATCGGCGCCGCCGCCGGTCTGGCCATCGCGTGGACCGGTACGCGGTTGTTCTCCGATGCGATCGTCGACACCAACCCGCCGTTCTGGATCGACGTGCGGCTCGACTGGGTGGTGCTGGCGTTCGTCACGCTGATCGCGGTGACGGCCGCGATGGTGTCAAGTCTGGTGCCCGGCTGGCGCCTGTCGCGCACCGACGTGAATCACGCCATGAAGGACGAAGGCCGCGGCACCAGCAGCCTGCGGATGGGCCGGTTCTCGCGCTGGCTGGTCGTGGTGGAAGTCACGCTGTCGTGCGCGCTGCTGGTCGTGTCGGGCCTCATGGTGCGAAGCATCGTGGAGAACAGCCGGTTCGATGTGCCATTTGCGACCGAGGATGTGTTCTACGGAGGTGTGCGCCTGGATGCCCGCACCTTTCCACAACCGGTCGATGCGCGCATCGGCCGGGCGCTGGTCGAGGAACGACTGGCGCAGGTGGGCGGTCTGCGAGCCGTGGCGATTGGTTCCGGGTATCCGGGCGACGGCGGATCCGGCCCGTGGGACGTCGAAGGGCGCACGTTCGACAGCGTCGACAGCCGTCCGCAGGCCGAGGTGATTTACGGATCGCCGTCCTACCTCGACGTGTTGCGCGTCACCCCGGTGCTGGGCCGCGTCTTTACGTCCGCCGATACGGAGACCAGTGAGGCCGTCGCCATCGTGGACGAATCATTCGCGCGCCGGCACCTGCCGGACGGGCCGATCGGGCGCCGGATTCGCGAGGGTCAGTACACGCAGGAGGGCCTGGTGTTTGACTCGTCACCCTGGCTTACCGTCGTCGGCGTCGTGCCGGCCCTGAACGAGCCGGGACCCAGCGGGAGGGAGACGGGTATCGTCTTCCGCCCGATTGCGCAGACCGAGGCGCGCTTCTTCAACGTGCTGGCGGCCGCCGCGAATGGCGAGCCCTGGTCGGTCGCCGGGCCGGTGCGCGCGGCGTTGGCCGGTGTTGGTGACGGATTACCCCTGTCGAACCCCAATTCCCTGGCGGCCATCATCTGGCAGCAAGGCTGGCCGGCGCGGGTGTTTGGCGGCCTGTTCACGGCGTTCGGCTTCGCGGCGCTGTTCCTGGCCTCGGTGGGGTTGTACGGCGTCATGGCCTTTGGCGTGCGGCAGCGGACGCAGGAGATCGGCGTGCGACTGGCGATGGGCGCCGACCGCGGAGGCGTGTTGCGCATGATCCTCTGGCAGGGGATGTGGCGCGTCACCCTTGCCGTGATTGTGGGCCTCGCGCCCGGCTGGTTGCTGGCGGGCCAGCTGACCGAACTGCTGCGGAACGTGTCGCCCACCGACCCGGTCGTGTTCGCGGTCACCGCGGTGACCCTGCTGGGGACGGGACTGCTGGCGTGCCTGGTGCCTGCGCTGCGCGCGTCCGCCGTCAATCCGATCGTGGCGCTCCGGGCGGAGTAGTGGACTAGCCGCCGAGATGTTTCTTGAGGAACGCCCAGACCAGGTTCCACGAATCGATCTGCTCGGGTGAATCGTCGCGCTGCAGCGTGTCGGTGTTCACACGCCGGTTGAAGGTGTGGCCCACGCTGGCGGGACCGGGTGTGGGATTCACGTACACCTTCGTCTCGGACAGCTGCGGCTTTCGCGCGCGCAGGGCATCGATGATCTGTTCGGCCTCCTCGAAGTTCACGTCCGTGTCGTTGGTGGCCACGTGCACGAGCAGCGGTACCTGCAGTTTGTCGACGTGGAAGATCGGCGAGCGCTCCTTGTAGATCTCACGCCGCTCGAACGGCAGGCCAAGCACGCGCTCCATGGTGGAGAAGCTGCGCTGGTAACTCGGCCCCTTGTAGGACAGCCGGAAGAACAGGTTGGTGACCGGCACCATGGCCACCGACGCCTTGAACGGGTGCTTCTCCTTGAAGACCGCGTGCAGCGCGATGAACCCGCCGTGGCTCCAGCCCATGATGCCCAGACGATCGGGATCGACGTGTGGCAGCGTCTTCAGATAGTCGACGGCGCTGACGGTGTCGTCGATCTCGTAACCCCCGTAGTCAATCTTGTTGTGGAACGCCTCGCCGTAGCCGATTGAGCCGCGGTAGTCCGGCGCCACGATGACGTAGCCGCGCGCGATGGCTTCACGCACGAACGGGAAGTACCGGATCTCCCAGCGGCCATGCACGCCGCCGTGCACCCAGATCATGGCCGGCCGGCTGCGCGGGCCGCCCTTGTCCAGCGGCTGGAACAGCCATGCCGGAATGTCGAGGTCGCCCACGCTGCTGCGGTACGTGATCTTCGTGCACTCCATGACACCGCGGCAGGCCTCCGCGTAGCGCTTCTCCTCCTCCAGCCGGGCTTCCATCTGCCCCTGGTAGTTCGCGCGCGGGTGGTCTTCGTGCCGGTTGCTGACGTACAGCTGGCGTGCGCGGGCTTCGTCGAACGGCTGATTGCCGCCGCCGCGGCCGCCCCCGCGTCCTTGTGCCTGCTGGCCTGGCTGCGCAGCGGCGCCCTGCTGCGCCTGATCAGCCTGCTGCGCCTGGGGCCAGGCGGCCATGGATCCGAGGACCAGCGTCAACGCGATGAGCGAACGAAGAGATGTGCGCATGCGGGAAAGTTTACACTCGCCGTGTGACCCTCCAGGACCAGTTCGGCGGCATCGACATCTACCTGTTCGACCAGCTCCTCAAGGGCCGGATCGACAGGGCCGACCGCATCCTGGATGCAGGCTGCGGGTCGGGCCGCAATGCCCATTACCTGCTGCGGGAAGGGTTTGCCGTCTGGGGCGTCGACGAGAACCCGAAGGCCGTGGCGGCGTTCACGGAGCTGGCCGCCGAACTTGGCCATCCCGTGTCGCCCGAGCGCGCCCGGCTCGCCTCCCTCGACGCGCTGCCATTCGGCGACGGCGCATTCGACGTGGTGTTGTGCAGCGCCGTCCTGCACTTTGCCCGCGACCACGCGCATTTCCACGCGATGGTCCACGAGTTGTTTCGCGTGCTGCGGCCGGGCGGGATGTTGTTTGCCCGCCTGGCCTCGTCGGAAGGGATCGCCGACCAGGTACGGCCGCTCGGCGGCGGCCGAGCGATCCTGCCCGATGGCTCGGAGCGTTACCTCACCACGGCCGACGACCTGCTGCAGCTCACGGCCAGGTTCGGCGCGTTGCTCGACCCGCTCAAGACCACGATCGTCCACGGCCAGCGGGCCATGACGACGTGGGTCGTGCGAGCGTCAAGTCACCCGTAGCGCGGCCCGATCTGTTGGGCCGCGATCTACCGGTTCAGCATCTTGTCGCGGACCGCCTTGAACTCGTTGCCCGGTTTCCACTCCGGGTACGTGGCGGCCTGCGCGACACGGTAGCCGACGGCCAGCAGCAGCTTCGCGTCTTCCGCCAGCCCCGCGAGATCCCAGTCGGGTTTCACCTCATCGGACGGCGCGTGGTAGTCGCGCTGGGTGAACTCATCGCGCTTCTGCTTGCCGTAGCCCTCCGGCTTGTTGATGAACGTCACGCCATCGTCCAGGTAGAGCGCCGGCACGCCGACCTTCGCGAAGTTGAAGTGGTCGGAGCGGTAGTAGAACCCCTTCTCGGATTCCGGATCCGGAATGAGCGTGCGGTTCTGTTCCCTGGCCGCGGCCGCCAGGTAGTCATCGAGGTCGGACGCGCCATACCCGATCACCGTGATGTCGCTCGTGCGGCCCCACATGTTCATGCCGTCCACGTTGATGTTGGCCAGCGTGCGCTCGAGCGGGTACAGCGGGAACTTGGCGTAGTACTCGGAGCCCAGCAGGCCCTGTTCCTCGGCGGTGACCGCCAGGAAGACGATTGTGCGCTTGGGGCCGGGCTCGATCTTCTTGAACGCGCGGGCGATCTCGAGCATGGCCGCCGTGCCGCTGGCGTTGTCCATGGCGCCGTTGTTGATGGCGTCGCCGTCCCGAGGCTGAGTCGAGACGCCGAGGTGATCCCAGTGCGCGGAGTAGACGATGTACTCGTCACGCAGTTCCGGATCGCTGCCGGTGATCTTGGCGATGACGTTGTTGGAGTCGAGCGTCCGCATGGTCTGCGACAGCGTGACCGACGCGGTCTGCTTGAGCGACACCGGCGCGAAGTCGCGCGTGGCGGCCGACGCCTTGAGTGCGTCGAAGTCGAGGCCTGCGGCCTTGAAGAGGTCGGTCGTGGCCTCGAGCGAAATCCAGCCCTCCACCGCCGCGCGGCTCATGTTCTTGTCCGGCGTGACCAGGTTGAAGCGTTCGCCGCCCATGCCCTGCGCGACCGAGAAGGGATAACCCGCCGGGCCCGTTTCGTGAATCACCAGTACGCCGGCGGCGCCCATCTCGGCGGCCTTCGAGAACTTGTAGGTCCAGCGGCCGTAGTAGGTCATCGCCTTGCCGCCGAACGTCGCCGGGTCGAGACCCTCGGGACCGCTGCCGGGGATCGGCGGGTCGTTGACCAGCATCAGGATCGTCTTGCCCTTGACGTCCACGCCCTTGTAGTCGTCCCAGTTGAACTCGGGCGCCTGGATCCCGTAACCCACAAACACCATCTCCGAATCGGCCAGCGAGACTGTGTCGGTCACCCGCGTGGAGAACGGCACCACATCGCCAAGCACGCGCAGGGTGCGCGACCGGCCGCCCTGCTTGACCGTGAAGGGGGACGTGACCATCGGACGCAGGCCGACCAGCGGCACGTTCTGCACGTACGTGCCGTCCGGGTTGCCGGGTTCGAGGCCGGCGGCCTTGAACTGCTGCGTGAGGTACTCAACCGTCAGCCGTTCACCCTCACCCCCGGGCGCGCGGCCCTGGAACTCGTCGGAGGCCAGCCGCGTGATGTCGGCCAGCACGTTCTGCGTATTGATGTCGGGCAGCTCCGCCACCGTCTCCGGCGGCTTGGGTGAACACGCCGAGACCGCCGCGATCAGCACGAGGGGAAGAAGACGTCGGGTCATCCATGAAGCATAGGGGGAATGGATCGATGGATCAATCGGCTCGTGGGCTTGTGGGTTCGTGGGTTCGTGGGCTCGTGGGCTTGCCCCCGAAGCCGCGCGCGCAGCGCGCGTCTGGCGAAGGGGGGTAGACTGCCGTGATGGGAATGGGGCTCCTGATGGTGGCGGCGCTGCTGGCGCAGGCGCCTGCAGCCGCGAAACAGGCGTTCTTCACAACGCCGCTGACGATGGCGGAGATGGCCGGCAAGCAGGCCGTGGTGGAGACGTCCAAAGGCACGTTCATCTTCGAGCTGCTGCCGGAGGCCGCGCCCAATCATGTGGGGTTCTTCATCACGAACGCGCGCGCGGGAGCATACGAGGGCACCACGTTTCATCGCGTCATCAAGTACGGCATCATCCAAGGCGGCGATCCGATCAGCAAGGATCCGGCGAAGTCGTCGGCGTACGGCACCGGCGGCATGAACCGGCTGCGCCGCGAAATCAGCAAGGAATCACACACCATCGGCACCGTCAGCGCGGTGCTGGCACCCGGTCAGCCCGACAGCGGAGGCCTGCAGTTTTTCGTCTGCGCCAACCCGCAACTGGCGCTCGACGGCCAGTACACGATCTTCGGGCGGGTCGTCGAAGGGATCGAGGTGGTGCAGGCGATTTCGGCGATCGAGGCCGACGCCAACGGCCTGGCGCAGGAACGCGTCACCATCACGAAGGTCACGATTCGTGACACACCGCCACCACCGGTTGATCCGTTCAAGGATGCAACCGCCGCCGAGCTCGGCGCCTACAAGGCCGTGCTCGAGACGTCGATGGGCGAGATCGAGGTCGAGATGCTCGCCGACAAGGCGCCGGAAACCGTGCGCAACTTTCTGCAGCTGGCCGCGGCCGGGGTGTACGACGACACGCTGTTCCACCGCGTGGTACCCAACTTCGTCATCCAGACCGGATCACCGACCTATCGACGCACGCCGCTGACGCAGAAGCAGGCGGCGCTGATCCACACGCTGGCGCCCGAGTTCACCGACACCCCGAACGTACCCGGCATCCTGTCGATGGCACGGGGCGACGATCCGGCCAGCGCCACCACGTCGTTTTTCATCTGCACCGGCGAATGCCGGGGCCTCGACAATCAGTACGCCGTCTTCGCGCGCGTCATCCGCGGCATGGACGTCGTGATGAAGATCGCCGGCGTGGCGGTGGATGGCGAGACGCCCAGGGATCCCGTACTGGTGACGCGCGTGCGCGTGTCGCGATAGCCGTCAGTTGACGCCGGCGCGCACCGATACCGCCACGATCTCGTCCAGGTTGCGCACGAAGATGCGCCCCGCCGCCACCGTGGGCGGCGTCGTGGTCCGCGCACCCGGACGGAACACCGGCAGGCGCGCCAGTTCGCGATAACGTGCCGGATCGGCGGCCACCAGACGCAGCAGGCCGGCGCTTTCCGACTGCACCACCAGCGTGCCGCCGGCGTTGACCACGTACCCGCGATAGATGCGCTCGGTCCACAACGTCCGGCCCGAGGTGATGTCGACAGCCGAGAAGAACTCGGTGGAATTGCCACCAAAGCCGTACAACACGCCCGCGTGATGCGTCGGCGGCGGATACAGCGCCCACAAGTCCGTCGTCGTCCACACGATGCGCGGTGTTGACGAGACATCGATGAGCGCGCTGTCATTCCACGTCTGCAGCAGGACCCGGTTGCCCGGCAGCGCCAGCGGCGCCGTGTCGGACATGCCCGCCTTCAGGTCGATCTGCCAGGCGATGTCCGTCGTGCCGCCCTTGACCCGTACGGCCGACAATCCTCCCGTGCCCGGCGGCTTGGCGTGGTGGTAGAGCACCAGTCGCTCGCCGTTGAACGTGCCCACACCGGCTGGGGTGTTCAGCGACACCGGCAGATTGGCCGCCGACCACACGACCGCGCCGGTGGCGGCATCAAACGCTGCCAGGGTCGTGCCCGTGGCCGGCGCCCCGGTCGGCACCACGACGGTGGTGCCGTCGATCATCGGGGACATCGCGCAGGCTCTGGGGGCCAGACGGGACTTGAACTCGGTGACCAGGCTTTTCTGCCACCGCGACTGGCCTGTCGCGATGTCGAGGCCGTGCACGACACAGGTCGCGCTGACGGTGACGACCGTATCGCCGATGATGACCGGCGTCGCCTGCGGGTCGGCCGTTTCGTGGGCCGGACCCAACGTGGACCGCCACAGTTCGCGGCCGCTGTCGACGTCGAACGCCACCACGAACTCCCGCTCGTCATCGTCGCCGCCGGTGATCAGGCGGGTGCCGGAAACGACAATGCCGGACGTGCCGGCCGGCGCGGCCGCGCGCCAGGCCTCGGCCAACGTGGCGCCGGCGGGAATGGTCTGGCGTGTGGTGTTGTCGCGGTCCGGCCCGAGAAACTGCGGCCATCCCGACGGCGATTGCGCGTGATAGG
Source organism: uncultured Solibacteraceae bacterium (assembly GCA_964471115.1). Lineage (GTDB taxonomy): Bacteria > Acidobacteriota > Vicinamibacteria > Vicinamibacterales > SCN-69-37 > SYFT01. The sequence continues at coordinate 85,297 of CAYYFE010000012.1, read as the reverse complement.
CCGGCGTAGCCAGGGCGGCCGCCGCAATGGTGACGGCGTATGTCAGGCGTCGCATCATCACTGTCCTTGAATCTCGATGGCCACCATCTCTTCGACGTTCCTGATGTAGACGCGGCGGCCCACCACCGAGGGACCGGTGATGGAGGTGGCGCCGGGTGTGAACACGGTGAGCCGGCTGATCTCCGCGAACTTGTCGGGAGACGCGCGCAGCAGGTGGAGGTCGCCGGACGACTGGCCGAGGACGATCAGGTGATCGCCGGCGCCGACCAATGCGCCCTCGTAGAATCGCTCGCGCCAGCGAATGTTGCCGGTGGCGGCGTCGACGCACGTCAGGAACGCGCCGGCGAATCCGTAGAGGACGCCGTCGCGGTGCACGATGGGGCCGTAGCTGTTGCGCAGGCGCGGCGTGCGCCACACCTCGGTCGCCGTCACGCGGCCGGCCTCGGACGCCAGCCGGAGCAGGACCGTCTGATCCCAGTACGCGATGAGCACGCGGTTGTCCGGCAAGACCATCGGCGGATTGCTCACCTCGGCGTTGACGTTCGGACCGTCATGACTCCACAACAACGCGCCGGTCTCCGGGTTCACGCCGAATGCGCGGTCGCCCGCTGAGGCGACGATTTGCCGCACCCCGGCGATCGTCGCCAGCACGGGCGACGCATACCCGCGCGACTTGCTGTGCGCACCACGCCACGCGAGGGCGCCAGTGGTCCGGTTGAACGCGAGCAGGCCGCCCTGTTCGCCGCCGATCTGGGTGACGACGACGTTGCCGACGACCAGTGGGGAGGTGCCGAAGCCGTAGAGGGGCGGCGGCGCCTGAAACTCGCGCACCAGGTCGTGCCGCCACTGTTCGCGGCCGGTCTCCGCGTCCAGCGCCAGCAGCACGCCATGCGGGCCCATGGCGAAGATCTGCTGGCCGTCGAGCGAGGGTGTGGCGATGGGGCCGTCGTGCGACCCATCGTGTCCCGCGTACGACGGCCCGATGGTGGTGCGCCAACGCTCACGCCCGTTCTCGGGATCGAGCGCGACCACCGTGTCGTTCGCGCCGTGTTTCTCCATCGTGTACAACACGCCGGGACCGACGATGACCTCGGCGTAGCCGCCGGCGGTGCGCCGCCGCCAGACCTCGCGCAGTCCGGTCGGCCTCGCCGGGATGCCGGACGCCGCGTTACCGTCGCGGGACGCGCCCCAGAGGCCGGGCCATTGATGGAGTGAGGCGTGCTGGGTATCAGCCGGCGTCAGTGATAGCGCCAGCCACGAAAGCAGGAGTGGCAACATGCCCACCAGCGTCAGGGCACGAGCCCCTGCAGGGAAGCACTGTGGGATGAGCGGCTGGTCCCCTGGGGTGGGCGACGATCCGCGATGCACCGGCCCGCCGGGTCGAGTCGCGAAGATTTTTTCATTGACCGACCAAAATGGTCGGACTATTCTGGTGCCGAAAGTGAGACTTGTCTCACTTAGAAAGGCTCCACAGTCCGATGTTCCGCCCGGTCCGACAACTCCTTTTCTGGCTCCACCTCACCGCCGGCGTGGCGGCGGCCGCCGTCATCCTCGTCATGTCCGTCACCGGCGTCGCGCTGACCTATCAGCGGCAGATGCAGTACTGGGCCGACACCCGCCACTATCGCGCGGCCCCGGCCGAGGGCCAGACGCGGTTGCCGGTGGACACGTTGATCGCCCACGCCGAATCCGCGCTGTCAGCCGACGCGACGGTCACCATCACCGCCGTCGCCGTTCGGGCCGACCCGCACCTGCCCGTCGCCCTGACCGCCGGCAACAAGACGTACTACGCGAATCCGTATACCGGCCACGTCTACGGCGAAGGCACCGGCCGGCGCATGCGGGCGTTTTTCAGCACGATGGTCAGCTGGCATCGGTATCTGGCCATGACGGGCGAGTCGCGCGCCACGGGCCGCGCGATCACCGGCGCCGCCAATCTGCTGTTCCTCTTCCTCGTGCTGAGCGGCCTGTACCTCTGGTGGCCGAAGTCGTGGACATGGACGCAGCTGCGCCAGATCACCTGGTTTCGCCGCGACCTGCCTCCGAAGGCGCGCGACTTCAACTGGCACAACACGCTGGGATTCTGGTCCGCGATTCCGCTCGCCATCATCGTCTACTCCGGCGTCGTCATTTCGTATCCGTGGGCGAGCAACGGCGTCTACCGGCTGATGGGCGAGGAGCCGCCGGCGCGGACGGCCTCCGCACCCACGACCCAAGGATCGGCGGGCGCCCCGTCCGGCGAGGCGCAGGGGCCAGGGCTCGACAGCCTGCTGTCGACCGCCATGGCGCAGGATCCGGAGTGGAACATCGTCTCGCTGCGCGTGCCGGCCACGGCGGACGCGCCGGCGGTGTTGACGATCGATCGTGGTGACGGGGGCCAGCCGCAGCTGCGCGGCACGTTGACGCTTGATGCCGCCACCGGCGCCGTGGTCTCGTGGGCGCCGTTTTCGGCCCAGTCCCCGGGCCGGCAGTTGCGCTCCTGGCTGCGATTCGCGCACACCGGCGAAGTCTACGGACTGACGGGCCAGACGATTGCCGGCCTCGTATCGGCCTTCGCCGTCGTCCTCGTGTATACGGGTCTTGCGTTGTCCTGGCGGCGTCTTGCTGGCTGGATCGCCCGTCGTCGAGTCACCACGACGGCCGTCAGGAAGGAGCAGGACCGTGCGGCGTAACGTGACGACGTGGGTGGTGATAATGGCGGTGTGTGTCGGTGCGGAACGTTCGTCGCTGCACGCGCAGGACGCTCCCAGGGCCAGTGGCGTCCTGCTACTCGCGCACGGGGGCTCCAGCGCGTGGGACGCCAACGTACAGGCCATCGCCGACGAGGTGAACCGGACGATGCCGGTGGAGGTGGCGCTGGGGATGGCCACGCGCGCCAACATCCAACGCGCGGTGGAACGCCTCGAGGCCCGCGGCGTTGCGCGGATCGTCGCGGTGCCGCTCTTCATTTCCTCGCACAGTTCGGTCATCACGTCCACCGAGTACCTGCTGGGCGCGCGGCGCGACATGCCCGGGGCGTTGAAGGTGTTCGCGACGATGAGCCACGGGCCGGCGGGACACGACGCGCATCATGGGCCGGACCCGCTGGGCACGACGCCCGTCGCGTCGCGTGTGCCGATCACCGTGACTCCCGCACTGGATGCCCACGCGTACGTCGCGGCCATCGTGGCCGACCGCGCGGCGTCGATCAGCCGTCAGCCGGCGGCGGAGTCGGTGCTGTTGGTCGCGCATGGGCCGGTGGCTGACGAGGAGAATGCCCGGTGGCTGGTGAACTTGCGCGCGCTTGGCGCGGGCGTCGCCGCGCGGCTGCCGTTTGCGTCGGTCGACGCACTGACGGTCAAAGACGATGCCCCGGCGCCGGTGCGGGAGGCCGCCACCCGCGAACTGCGCGCGTTGGTGCAGCGGCGGGTCGACGAAGGCCGTCGCGTGCTGATCGTGCCGGTCCTGCTGTCGTTTGGGGGCATCGAGGCCGGCATCCGGACGCGGCTCGAGGGGCTGCCGTACACCATGAGCGACCAGGCGCTGGCGCCGGATCCGCGCCTGGCCGACTGGGTGCGGGCCATGGCGCTGACCGCGCACCGTTGATGCTTGTGGAAGACCGGTCAGGTTGCAGACAATAGTCGGCGCAATGCTGCCGCGAACGAGACGATGGGTGGAGTCCTGGGACCGGGTCAAGGACAAGCCCGAAGACGAATTGAAGGCCTACATCCTTCACAAGTGCCGGAATGGCTACCAGGTGGCGAAAAAGCCGTCACGTGGCCAGCGCGAGGCGTGGGTGACGCTGCTCGCCGAACCGGACAAGACCCGTGACGAGCTGAGCCCGCTCGCCATGCGTGTGATCACCCACGTGCGCGAGAAACTCGAGCAGGACGGCTACGACTTCGTCATCAATCTGGACGAGACGGGCGGCGTGGCCTTCGCCGAGGTCCACTTCCGGACGCTGACTCGCCGCGAGCCGGCACAGGCCTGACCACGGGCCCGGCGCCGGAGTCCGGCGCCAGGCCCGTGCGAACGTCACGGCCGATCAGCGGTTTCCCGATCGATTCCCCACACCAAACCAGAACGTCGCCTGGACGCGGATGATCCGCGGTCCGAGCGCGCCCGTCGGTGAGTTGAACGTCGGGATCTGCTCCTGGGGACGCGAGGGGTCGTTGGCGTACCGGATGAGCGTCCGCCCCGTGCCCGTGCGCACCGCGAACACGGTGTTCGAGTTGAGCAGGTTGTAGGCGTCGAGGCCCACCTCGATTCGGCGTCCATTCAACTGGAACATGCGGCTCAGCCGTGTGTCGACCTGGAACCGCGCCGGCAGTTCGAACGACCCGCGCGGTTCCGCGTTGACGGTGGTGTTGCCCTGTCGCAGACACCCGGTCGTCACGCTGGTGGTGCACCCCGGCACCTGATAGGTGCGCGTGATGGGCAGGCCCGACGCGGCCACCATGTTGAGGCCCACGAGGATGTCGTACGGTAGGGTGGCCGAGCCGCTCAGCTTGAAGTTGTGCCGGCGGCCGCCGGACACGCCGTCGGCGTTCACGCGCGCCGCATTCGGATTGGCCAGGCTGTTCACCTCGTTCGTCTCGCGCGAGTAGGTGTAGCCGGCCAGCAGCGTCGTGCCGTTGGTGTACCGCTTGGTGGCGACGATCTCGACGCCGTGATACGTGTTGCCCAGCCGGCTGTCGTTGATCTGGCCGTCGGCGATCAGCGTCACGCCCGGGTTGAGCGTATACACCGTCAACGGGTTGTCGTCGCTGGTGCCGGACACGCCATCGCGTCCGGGCTCCGTGATCGTGATGGGGGAATAATCGAGATCCCACCGATCGATGTCGCCGTCCACCGTGCCGTAGGTGTCGAACTCCTTGCGGTTGATGTAGGTGACGCTCAGGCGGAACGCCGGGAACAACTCGTGGTCGATGCCGCCGGTGAACTCGCGGCGCCATGTCCGGCGGCGATTGGTGTCAAACGGGTTCGGATTCGGAATGGTCGTCGTCGGGTTGGCCGCGCCGAACTCCCCGCCCACGTACCGGGCGCCGTTCCACGTGGCATTGCCCTTCTGGAACACCAGGTCGCCGTTCAGGTCGTTCCACGCGTAGGTCTGGCTCACGGCGCCGTTGGGATTGGGCCCGGGCGTGCCGGTGCCGATCTGGTCGTAATACTTGCCCGCCGAGAACTTCAGCGCCGTCCTGCCGGTGCCGAACAGGTCGTACGTCGCGCTGACGCGCGGCGCCCAGTTCTTCCACAGCGGCGCGTTCTTCACCTCGTCGAACGTGTCGCGCACGGTGTAGGTCGTGAGCACGCCGCCGGTGTTGAGGGCCACGTTCAGGCCGCTGATCGTCGTGCCCGAGGGGAAGTACTCGCTCGACGGATGGGTCTGCTCGGGAATGTACCCTTCGACGCGTTCCCAGCGGATGCCCGCGATTACGTTCAGGCGCCCGATCGCGTAGGAGTCCTGCGCGTAGATCGCCGTGTTCGTGACCGCGCGTTTCACGAAGAGCGGCGAATTGAAGATGGTGACGTTGACCGGACCGGGCGGCTGCGTCGCCGTGCCCTGCAGGCTCCGGAACGTCAGATTGACGTTCCCGACCCGCGTCGTCGTGACGTCCTCGGGCGTGTAGCCGTGATCGAGACCGAACTTGAACTCGTGCCGTCCGCCCAGCGCCTCGGCGACGTACAGGTTCCAGTTCGACGTCACCTGCACCCGGCGCCGGAACATCAGGTTGCTGGCCGCGGCGTTGCGCAGCCGGACGCCGGTCGAGTTGTCGAGCAGCGTCTGCATGTCGGTCTTCTGGTCGAGCGGGAAGTGCGTGTTGCTGTACGCGATCTTCGTGTCCGACACCAGGGTGTTGGTCCACACGGCGCTCCAGGACGCCTGCGAGATGAGGAACGTGTCCTCTTCCTTGGTGTTGGAATCCAGCGTCACGCCAGGGCCGGCGCCCCGGTTCGGTTTGTCGTACCACTGGTAGTTGCCGTACGTCTCGAACCGGTGATTGCTGCCCAGCGAGTAGTTCAGCTTGCCCGACACGCTGTTGATCGTGGTGGAATCCCGCTCGTTGCCCGAGAGGGTCTGCGGCACCTGCGGCGGCGACTGCGCGGGGAACCCCAGCACGTTGACGTGGGTCTGCTGGTTGTTGACGTTGGCGAAATAGAAGAGGCGGTTCCGCACGAGGGGACCGCCCGCCTGCAGATTGGCGTTGGAGATGTAATCGACCGCCTGGCCCTTCGGCCGGATGCCGAACCGCTTGAGCGTCTCGTCGACGTTGTCCCACTGCGTGCCTTCACCCTGGTAGCTGCCCGCGGCCTGGCCGCCGAAGCGGTTCGTCCCAGACCGCGTGACCATGTTGATGAGCGTGCCCGAGGTGCCCATCGAGATGTCCTGCGCGCCGGTGACCACCTGCACGTTCTCGAAGGTGGCGGGTTCGTAGTAGTTCATCGAGAAGCCGATCGCGGCCGGGTCGCCGACGTTCACGCCGTTGACCAGCTGGACGTTCTGCGAGTTCGGCGTGCCGCGCGAGGTGAACGCGCGCTGCAGCCCGGCCTGGTTGCCGCCGACGTCGGGGGTGTCGAACACCAGCCCCGGGATCTTGTATTCGAGGATGCTCCAGATGTCCTTGCCGCCGGGTGTCGTGTCCAGCAACACGGCATCAAGGTTGGTGGCCACCGTCGCGCTCTTGGTGTCGACGACGGGCGCTTCGCCACGCACGGTGACCTCATCGGTGAGGTTGCCGACCCGCAGCGCGACCTCAATCGACGCCGTCTGGTTCTGCAACACGACGACGCCCTCGCGGTTGACTGTCTGAAAGCCGGTCAACGTGACCCGCACCACATAGGTGCCCACCGTCAGGGCCGTGAATCGCGCCACCCCGGACGCGTCGGTCACCGATTCGATGGGCCGCGGCAGCACGGCGCCGCTCACCGTCACCGTCGCCCCGGGGACCGCGGCTTTCTGATCGTCATTGACTCGTACGAAGATGCTGCCGGTCTGGACCTGGGCAGACGCGGGTACCGCTCCCAACGCGCACACTACCAGCGCGAGGCCGATCAGTTGTCGCACCATGACGCTCCTCATGCGGTGTCACCACCGCGGAACGCAAACACGTGGTCGTGGGGAGAGGGGCCGCCGTGCTGCTGGCCGCGAGCATACTCCCGTCCACACAGGAGAGCAAACACCAAACACGCCGCACGTTGAGGCGCCGCGCCATTGCTCGCATCCGGCCACGCCGGGAGGGCCCGGGGCACCTCCGGCGGCGTTGCGCGTATCATTCGACCTCCCGGTCACACCGATGAGCCGCCCCGACGATCCCCGCCGCCCGTCCCGCCACCGGTATCGAGACTTCACCGCCCAGTACCGGACCCGGACACTCGACGCCGAGGACGCGACCGTTGCCGCAGCGCCCTCCAACCGCAAACGCTACCTTCGCGACTACCGCCGCTGGATTCGGCCGCACGGCGGCGCGGTCCTCGCGGTCTTCGCGCTCGCCCTGTGCCACGCCGGTCTTGAAATGGCCGAGCCGCTGTTCATGCGGTTCATCGTCGACGACATCCTGCTCAACGGTGATCTGGCCGGCGCGGACAAGATCAGCCGGCTGCACCTGGTGGGCGGCGGCTTTCTGGCGCTGATCGTCGTCGGCTCGGCGATCAACGTGCTGAAGGACTATCGTCAGCGTCTGCTGAACATGCGCCTGACGTTGTCGTTGCGGCGCGCGTTGTTCGATCGCCTCCTGCACCTGCCGCTGCCGCGCCTGTGGGACATGAAAACCGGCGGCATCCTCTCGCGCATCACCGGCGACGTGGATACGACGACCGGCCTGCTGCAGTCGGCGGTCATCTCGCCGGCGCTGTCGGTGGTGCGGCTGCTCATCGGCATCAGCATTCTGTTCTCGCTCAACTGGCAGCTGGCGCTGACCGCGATGGCCATCATCCCGGGCGCGATGGTGGTGAGCTTCGTGTTTTCCCGCCGCGTACGGCCGATCTACCGGGTGGTGCGGAAGGACGCGGAAGCCATCGACGGACGCGTCGGCGAGACGTTTTCGGGCATCCGCGTCGTGCGGGCTTTCGGCCGCGAAACCCGCGAGCTCCTGCTGTTCCTGCTGGGACGCCACACGGTGGTGCGCAAGGAGTTGTTCGCGCATCGACGCGAGATGGTGCTGTGGACGTCATGGGGCCTGCTGGTGTCTGGCGTCAGCGTGGTGATCGTCTGGTTCGGCGGCGTGCTCTACCTCGACGGGCGCGCCTCCATCGGCGACATCATGGCGTTCCAGATGTACTCCTACATGTTGCTCAACCCGGTCTGGAGCATCGTGAACTCCTTCTCCGAGTTGCAGCGGTCGCTGGCCGCGATGGAGCGGGTGTTCGATCTGCTGTCGGTCCCCGCCGACAAGCCCGATCGGCCCGATGCGCGCGAGGCGCCGGCAGCCGTGGATCGGATCGAGCTCGAGGCCGTGTCGTTCGAGTACCGGCCGGGCATGCCCGTCGTGCGCGACGTCAGTGTGGTCGTCCCCGGCGGATCGGTGGTGGCCTTGGTCGGCCGGTCGGGCGCGGGCAAGACGACGGTGACCGATCTGGTGGCGCGGTTCCACGACCCGACCAGCGGGCGCATCCTCGTGAACGGCGTGGACATCCGCGACTACCGGCTCCGGTCGTACCGATCGCTGCTCGCGCTCGTGCAGCAGGACGTGTTCCTGTTTGACGGTTCGGTGCGCGACAACATCGCGTACGGCCGCCATGATGCGTCTGATGCCGAGGTGCAGGATGCCGCGCGACGGGCGAACGCCCATGAGTTCATCGAACGCCTGCCGCAAGGGTACGACACGTTCGTCGGGGAGCGGGGCGTCAAGCTGTCAGGCGGCCAGCAGCAGCGGCTGGCCATCGCGCGGGCGATTCTCGCCCGTCCGCAGATTCTGATCCTCGATGAGGCCACGAGCAACCTCGATACCGAGAGCGAGCAGCTCATCCAGGCCTCGATGGCGGACCTGCTCGCCGGCCGCACCACCTTCATGATTGCGCACCGCCTGTCGACGGTCAGGCGCGCGGATCTCATCCTCCTCATGGCCGACGGCCGCATCGTCGAGCGCGGCACCCACGACGCGCTGATGGCGGCCGGCGGCGAGTACGCGGCGATGGTCCGCCGGCAGCAGGCCTCGGCCGCGGACGCCGACGGCCTGTTACTCTGACCGGACCCGGACGGGTCTTGACAATTACTTAACGAAATATTTCGTGACTACTGACGAAAAATATCGTCAGATGATCGCGTGGGACAGTGGAGTCGGGATCTTCTGGCGGATACGCGGCTGGCGCTGCGGCAGATCGCGCGCCAGCCGGGCTTTGCCGCCGCGGCGCTGGTGACGCTTGCGCTCGGCCTGGGCGCGCCGACGGCGATCTTTGCGATTGTCCACGCCGTGCTGCTCCGGCCGCTGCCGTACGCCGAACCCGATCGGCTGGTGCGCTTCCGCCTCGAATCTGTCTCGCCTCGCGGACCGGCGGCGTTTGACGCCCTGGACGTGTCCATGGCCCAGGCCTGGGCCGCGGGTACCGCCACTCTCGAGGGCATCGCGATCTTCAACGAGACGGCCCGGACGTTGACCACCCCGGAGGGGCCCGTGCGCCTGACGGGTCTGTCGGCCACGCCCAACCTGTTCGCGTTGCTCGGCAGCGCACCGGCGGCCGGGCGGGTGTTCGACGCCGGGGATACCGACGTACGCCAGGTGGTGCTCAGCCACGGCGCGTGGCGGCGGTACTTCAACGCCGACCCGGCGGTCGTGAACACCACGGTCACCCTCGATGGCAGTCCCCATCGCGTCACCGGGGTCATGCCCGAGCGGTTCCAGTTTCCAACGCCTGAGACGGATTTCTGGGTGCCGGTTCCGCTGGCCGCCGGTGGCAGCCGCGGCATGCTGCTGCCGGCCATCGGCCGCATCGCGCGGGGAATTCCACCATCGGCCGTGGCGGCTGAAGGCCAACGGTTGCTCGGTGACGAGTCGAGTGGGGTCAACTCGCGGCTGGTCGTGCGGACCATGCAGGAACAACTCGTTGGACCGATTCGCCGGACGTTGTGGCTGCTCATGGGCGCGGTGTCGCTGGTCTCGGTCGTGGCGACGGTGAACATCGCGCTGTTGTTGCTCACGCGGGGCGCCGCGCGGCAGCGCGAGTTTGCCGTTCGGCTGGCGCTTGGCGCTGCGCGCGGCCGGCTGATCCGTCAGGTCTCGGTGGAAGGCGCTGTGTTGTCGGTCGTGGGAGGCGTGGCAGGCCTGCTCCTGGCCGCGATCGTCACGTCCGTGCTGGTCGGGCTGGCTCCCCCCGAGGTTCCTCGGCTGCACGAAACGTCATTCGATACATCCGTCTTCGGCTTTGCCGCCGCGCTGGTCCTCGTGGCCGGCATCGTGTTCGGCGTGTTGTCCTCGGGGCGGGTGGTCGCCGGTGATGCCCTGCGCACACTGGGCGGAGGACCCGAGTCACGCCTGATGTCTCTTCGTGCCCCTCGCGCCGGCCTGAATGTCCTGGCCGCGGCCGAACTCGCGCTCGCCATGGTCCTGCTGGTCGGCGCGGTGCTTCTGCTGCGGTCATTCGTCAGCCAGGTGCTCATCGATCCGGGATTCGACGCGCGGGACCGCATGGCCGCGCAGTTCACGATGCCGGCGTCGCGGTACCCCACGCCTGAGGCTCGCCTGGCGTTCGTCGATCGCGTGCTGAACGCGGTACACGCCAGACCGGGTGTCGACGCGGCGGCAGTCACCACCGCGATGCCCAACCGGCAACCCACCGGGCGATTTTCGTACGACCCGGTGGGCATTGATCCGTTTGCCGACCCCTGGTCCCGCCCGCTCGCTGAAGTGCGCATGGTCAGTGATGGGGGCGCGTCGGCGCTGGGCCTCACCCTGCTCGACGGCCGCGACGTGTCCCCAGAGGACCTGGTGTCGTCCGAGCCGGTCATCGTCATTTCAGACGCGTTCGCCCGCGTTCATTTCCCCGGCCAGCGGGCGGTCGGCCGCACGTTGTATTCGGAATCCGGCAACGTTCGCGTGATCGGCGTGGTGGGCGATGTCCGGCCCTCGGTCGCCGGACTGCCGCAGTACGACCCGGGCGTGTATCTGCCGTTGCGCCAGCGACCGGAGGTCTTCCGCCAGTTCGCCACGGTGACGCTGGTCGTGCACGGCCGGCAGGCGGATCGGATGGCGGACGAACTCCGGCGCATCGTCCGCGATCTCGACGCCGACATGCCGCTCTTCAACGTCCGGACGCTTGATGCCGAGGTCAGCCGCCTGGTCGCCCGTCCGCGATTCATCGCGTCGGTGGTCGGCCTGTTCGCCGTCGTGGCGTTCGTGATGGCCGCGCTCGGCGTGTACGGCGTGATCGCGTACACGACCCGTCAACGCACCCGCGAAGTCGCCATCCGCCTGGCGCTTGGCGCCACACGTCTGCAGGCCGTCCGCGGTGTCGTGCGCGACACCGTCGCCATCGTCGTTGCCGGCACGGCCGCCGGCGCCGGCTTGTCATTGGCGTTCAGCCGCTCGCTGGCCGGACAACTGCATGAGGTGACGCCGGGGGACCCGTGGTCCCTGACCCTGGTGCTGATCGTGTTGGTCGCCACGGCCGCCGTGGCGGCCTGGATACCCGCGCGGCGCGCCGCCGCAGCCGCGCCGCTGGCGGCGCTTCGCGAGGACTGACAAGGAGCACACATGACAAGACGACTGATGACCGTGGCAGTGGTGACGATGGCGATGGCGATGGTGATGGAGGTGATGGCGCAGGAGCGCCGGCAGGGTGGTCCGCCTCCCTACGATCTGGCGGCGGAGACCACGGTGACCGGCATCGCGACGGAGGTGGAAACGTTCACGCCGCCCAGTGGCGCGCCTCAATCCATTCTGATGATGACCGTGGACAAGACGCCGACCGGCGTGTTTCTCGGACCGGCAGAATGGTTCGGCCGCCAGAACTTTCGCATCGAGGCCGGCGCGCGCGTGGAGGTGGTGGGGCTGACCGGCGCGCGCTTCAACGGCAATCCTGCGGTGATGCCGCGAACCATCAAGGTCGGCACACGTGTGCTCGAGGTCCGCAACGCGAAAGGGATTCCCGCCTGGGATCAGCGCATCGGCGCCGTGGGGCCCGGTGTCCGCTGACGCAGCTGAGCGTTGAGCTCGACGGCCGGCGGCACCAGCAATGCGGCGGCGAAGGCGGCGGCGCTGACCAGCAGCGCCGCCAGGATCACGACAGCGCCGGCTGTTGGCGACAACAGCCGGCGCGACCGTCCGGCCAGCCGTTCCAGCCGGCTCAGCAGGGTGCCTGAGCCGGCCGCGATGGCCAGCCGGCCTTCATCGCGGGCATCGTCGAGCGCCGCGAGGGCGTGGGCGTACGTGGCAGTGTCGGTGCCCGATGCGAGCGCCATGTCGTCGCAGCTGAATTCGCGATCGGCTCTGACCTGGCGTGAGACCCAACGCGCCGCCGGGTGGAACCAGAGCAGGATGTCGAGTCCGACCTGCCACAGATTGATCGGGAAGTCGTGCCGGCGGATGTGGGCCAGTTCGTGCTGGAGGACGCCGCGCAGTTGGGCGGCGGGCAACACGTCGTGGATGTTCGCGGGCAGCAGGATCGTGGGCAGCCGCCAGCCGAAGACCATGGGAATCGCACAGGCGCGCGAGTAGCAGAGACGCACCGGCTGGCTGATGTTGAGCGCCGCGGCGAGTTCAGCGACCATGCGTTGTTCAGCCTCCGGCGCCGGCACGGCGGTGCGCTCGTACTGTGAAAGCCGCTGCCATTGGCGGACGAGCCGCCAGAGGCCGATGCTGACGCCGCCCAGCCACAGCCAGCCCACCAGCGGGACGCCCACACGACGGGCAGCCACGAAGGCGGAGAAGCCGATCACGTCGTTCACGGTGGACGTGGCCGTCGCGCGCGCGACTCGCGGCATCGGATCCAACTGCAGGGCCGCGATCACGATCGGACCCATCGCCATCAGCGCCAGCGCCATCAAGCCCACGCGGCAGCGCAGGTCCGGGCGGACCGACGGTCGCCATGCCATCCATGTCACCACGGCCACACCGGCGAGTGTGCTCCACCACCACGCGTGAATCACCGACCAGCCAATCAGTGCCATGGGACTACCTCTTCGCGCGAGTCGTGGTCTTGCCGTCGAGCGTGTCGAGCAGTTCGCGAATCTGCCGGCGTTCATCAGGCGTCGAGCGGCGATCCGACAGGGCCTGCATCACCAGCCCGGCCGACGATCCGCCGAACGCGCGGGTGATGAGGTCTTTGACGATGCCGCGCTGGACCTGTTCCTGGGGCCGCGCGGCCTTGTAGACCTGCGGGCGGACCGAGCTGTCGCGCACCAGCGTGCCCTTGTCGGTCATGATCTGCATGAACTTGAGGACGGTGGAGTAGCCAATCTCCTTGTCGGCCGACAGCGTGCGATAGACCTCGCGCACGGTGCTGGGGCCGCGTTGCCAGATGACCTGGAGGATTTCCATTTCGCTGGCAGTGGGGAAGGGTGAGGGCGTCGGCGGCATGGACGCCCAGTCTACACGAAGTACTTCGTCACTGGCATCACGGCTGACCAATCACGAAATCAAACCGATCGGAGCGGTCGCGCCAATAAACCGGGCCTGCGCCCTTGCAATCCGGTCAACCTCTCGTCAAGATCGAGCCACTCAGGCCGCCGCATGACGCACCCGATTCGTGACGTCGCGTCGTGTGCACGCGCTGCTGAGAGCATGCGACGCGCGGAAGGAGGCTCCCCATGACCGTCACCGAGGTACTCGCCCTGCTCGACGCCGAACGCGACGAGAAGGGCATCCGCAACTGGGAACGACTGGGCGCGGGCACCGCGGGGCTCAGGAGCTACGGGATCGGGCTCACACGGCTGCGAACGCTGGCCAAGCGAATCGGACGCGACAGGGCGCTCGCGCGCGCGTTGTGGAAGAAGGACGTGTACGAAGCCAAGGTGATCGCGCTGCTGATCGACGACCCCGCCCAGATCACCAGGGAACAGGCTGAACAGCAGGTCGAGGAACTGGCCGGCGGCATGCTGGCGCATGTGTTCGCCTCCTGCGACGCCACACTCGCCAAGACCCCCTTCGTGGTCGATCTGGCCGACACGTGGGTGAAGAGTAAAGACCCCGTCCGTCGCGACTGCGGGTACGGACTGCTCTACGAAGCCTCGAAGCTCACCGGCAAGAAGGCGCCGAGCGAGGAATTCTTCCTGGCCCACGTCAAACGCATCGCCGAGCGGATTGGCACGGAGCCCGAGAAGGTCCGTCTGGCCATGGCCACGGCGCTGATGGGCATCGGCAAACGCAGCGCCGCGCTGAACAAGGCGGCGCTGAAAGTCGCCCGCGCCGTGGGGCCCATCGAGTTCACGTCCGTCAGCGGCACGTGTGAACCGTTCGACGTCGCCAAACATCTGGCCACGGATCGTCTGAAGCAGAAACTGGGAATGAAGTCATGATCGACCTGTCAGCCGAGATCACCATCGCCGCGTCGCCCGCCACCATCGCCGGCGTGATGTTCGACCCGCAGCGGTACCACGAGTGGATGAAGGCCGTGGAACGCGTCGAACTGCACGACGCGGCGCTGCAGCCGGGGGCGCGCGTGACGCATCATGGCGCGTTCATGGGTCAACCGCTGTCCTGGACCACCGAAGTCGAGCAGGTCCACTTTCCGCACCTCCTCACCCTGCGCATCGTCGATGGGCCGCTCGTGGGACACACACGTTTCGGCATCCAGCGCGAGGGCGCGGGCTCACGCGTGCAGGTGGTGAGCCGCGGGGAACTGAAGGGCATCGCCGCGATGATGCCCGCGGCGATGATCACCGGGCCCCTCCAGTCGGTGCTGACGGCCGACCTGGCCCGGCTGAAGGCGCTCGTCGAAACGGCCGCGCACTGACGTTGCGCCAACCATGACGGATGGCCCAGCGGGCAGCGCGGAGTCTTCCGACCTCGAGCTGGCCTCGGCCTGCCTGGCCGGCGATGAGCGCGCCTGGGAACGGCTGATCCGCGAGTACAAGCCGGCGCTGCTGCGCGCGGCGCAGGCGCTTGATCCCGCCGGCGGCGCTCACGACCTGGCCGAGGAGCTGTTTGCCGACCTGTTCAGCAAGTCGCTGCTCCGCTACTACCAGGGCCGCAGCAGCCTGTTGACATGGTTGCGCGCCGTGCTGGCGCAGCGGTTCGTCGACCGCATCCGCGCACGACGACGGTTGGGTGATCCGGTTGACGAACGGCTGGCCGCCCCGCAGAGGCGCGTGGAGCCCGGCGAGGCCGCCTGCCGCGGGTGTGTCCGCGCGGCACTGGAATCGGCCGTGGCGGCGCTCGACCCCGGCGATCGATTGCTGGTTCGCCTGTACTACGACCAGGGGCTGACGCTGACGGCCATCGGCCGGCTCCGGCACGAGTCGGAAGCCACCGCGTCGCGGCACCTCAGCCGCATTCGCGCGACCCTGCGTCGTCTGGTGGAATCCGGCCTGGCCGCCGCGCTGACAGGCACGGGACTGTCCACGGCCGAGTGCCTCCGCCTGGTGATGGACGATGCGGGCGACCTCGACCTCCAGGCGTTGCTTGCAAGTTCGGACGGCCCGACCGTTCACAATGAAAGGGGCTCCCGTGGCGACTGACTCAACGACCAACGGCGTGCCAGACGGTTGCCTCGACGCCGAGACGATCGCCGCCTGGATTGACCGCGGCCTGAACCCGAAGGACGCCGCGTCGGTGGAACTGCATCTGTCCAACTGCGCGCGGTGCCAGGCGGTGCTGGCCGCCTTCAGCCGTACGCAGCCGGCCCCGACCGCACACGTGCTGTCCTTCTGGTCGCGTCCGGGTGTCCGCTGGTCGGGCGCCGCGCTGGCCGCGGCGGCGTCGCTGTTTCTCTGGGTGTCCACTCGGCCGCAACCACAGCAGAGCCCTGAGCCCGAGACGACGGTTGCGGCGCAGTTGCCGGCACCGGAACCAGTGCCCGCACCGACGTCGGTCCCAGCCCCGGCTCCGGCCCAGGCCCCGCCCGTGAATCCGGCGGCCCCTCGCGAGCGACAAGCGGAGCGCCGGGCTTCACCGCCGGCCGCGCCTGTGGCTGCCGAACCCCCGCCGCCGACGCCCGTTCCGCCGCTCGTGGTCACGACACCGCCTCCTCCTGCACCGGCGATGCCGCCACCGCCGGCGATGGCGCCGCCGCCGGCTGCCGCGGTCCTGCCTCCGCCCAACCCGTCAGTGAATGTGCGAGCGGCCTCCCCGGTCATTGCCACCGCGAGCGTCATGGCTGAGTTCACCGTGGTGGCCGCTTCAACGCAGGACGCGCCGCGTCCGGCCCAGACGTTCGACGCGGTCGGTCGCACCGTCGCGGGTCGCGGTGGACGAGGCGTCGCTGATCTCCGCGTTCCGGTGCGCTGGCGCGTGACGACGGCCGGGCAGGTCGAGCGCTCCGTGAATGGCGGTGCCACCTGGCTGCCGGTCACCATCGATGTGACCCGGCGGCTCGCGGCCGGGTCCGCGCCCTATCAAGACGTGTGTTGGCTGGTCGGCAGTGCCGGCGCCGTGTATCGCACGACCAACGGCTCGGACTTCACGGTGGTGCGGTTCCCCGAGACCGTGGATCTGATCGCGGTGGAGGCGACTGACGCCGACCGGGTCCGGGTGACGGCCGTCGACGGCCGGATCTTCACGACGACCGACGGCGGACTGACCTGGTCCCGATAACGCCGCTGCAAGGAATCCCGGGTCCCTCGTTCTATAGCCGAGGTGACCATGATGCAACGCCTGACGCTTCCGATTCTGCTGGCCGTGCTGACCACGATCTCGGTCATGGCCAGGCCTGCCGGCCCGGTGACGATCTCCGGGACCGTGGTCGACGACGCCCTCACTCCACTGGCGGGCGTCCTCGTAACCCTGCTGCGAGAGACGGTTGAGGTGGCCCGCGCCACGACCGATGCGGGCGGCCGGTACACGCTGCCACCCGTGACGGCCGGCGCGTACGTCTTGAAGGCGGCGAACCCCACCGGCGTGTCGGTGTCGCGGCCGGTCGAGGTCCGCGAAGGCCCCACACGTCTGACCGTTCCCCTTGTGCTGGCGGTTGCGCCCGTCCAGGTGGCCGCCGCCACCGAAGTGGTGGCCGTCACACCCCCACCGTCACCAGCGCCCTTGCCGCCGGCCGCTTCACAAGCCGTCGTCGGCCGCACGATTGCGTCCCAGCCATCGATCTTCATCGACCGGGCATACGCCGGGGGCGGACGCGGGGGGTACGGCGATCGCCATGGGGGCGATCGTTATGCCGATGTGGAGCCGAGCCGGTTTCAACGAACTGTCGACCATCCGCTGTCCACCTTCGGCGCCGACGTTGACACCGCGTCGTACGCCAACGTCCGCCGTTTTCTCAACGAGGGTCAGCTGCCGCCGGCCGAGGCCGTCCGCATCGAAGAACTGCTGAATTATTTCCGGCCCTCCTATACCGCGCCGACCGGCGGAGCGCCCATCGCGCTGACCGCCGAGATCAGTGACGCGCCGTGGAATCCGCGACACAAGCTCGCGCTGATTGGTGTGAAGGCCCGGCCGGCGACCGATCGCCCGGAAGGCGGACGCAACATCGTCCTGCTCATCGATGTGTCGGGCTCGATGAGTTCCCCCGATCGACTGCCGCTGCTCAAGACCGCGCTTGCGCTCTTCGTCGACTCGTTGCAGCCCGACGACCGACTGGCCATCGTCACCTACGCCGGCACCAGCGGGGTGCACCTGCCGTCCACGCCGGCGCGCGATCGCCGGCGCCTGCAGGCCTCGATCGATCGGCTGCATGCCGGCGGGTCGACCAACGGCGCGCAGGGGATCGTCACCGCGTATCGCGTGGCCCGCGAGGCGTTCATTCCCGGCGGAATCAACCGCGTCATCCTGGCCACCGACGGCGACTTCAATGTGGGCGTGACCAGTCAGGACGCCCTCGTCCGCCTCATCGAACGCGAGCGCGAGTCGGGCGTGTTCCTGTCCATCTTCGGCGTGGGCCGCGGCAACCTGAACGACGCCAGTCTCGAGGCCATCGCCAACAAGGGCAACGGGCACTACGTGTATCTCGACTCGTTGCAGGAGGCCCGCCGCGTGATGCTGCGCGAAACGGATGCGCTCCTCGAGACCGTGGCCAAGGACGTGAAGTTCCAGGTGGAGTTCAATCCGCGCATGGTGGGCGCCTGGAAGCTCATCGGGTATGAGAACCGCGTGATGGCGGCGCGCGACTTCAACGACGACCGCAAGGACGGCGGCGAACTGGGCGCGGGACACACCGTGACGATGTTGTATGAACTGGTGCCTGCCGGTGCGCCGATGCCCGCCGATGGCGGCGTCGACCCTCTGAAGTACCAGCCGGAACCGCCTCAGTCGCGGCCGCAGCCACGGCCGGAGCTCGACGGCGAATGGTTCACGGTCAAGGCGCGGTACAAGGAACCGGACGATGAGGAAAGCCGCCTGATCGAACGCGCGGTGCGAGGCGGCCGCGCGCGCTACGTGACATTCGCGGCCGCGGTTGCCGAGTTCGGCATGCTGCTGCGCGACGGCGATGGACGATCCGAGCGATGGACAGACCTGGTCGCCCGCGTCCACGCCGCTCCGGTGGATGCGACGATGACGGTGGACAAGGCCGCGTTCATCGAATTGGTCGAGACGGCGAGGGGGCTGATGCGACTGCGGTCAACCCCGCAACGCTTCGAGCGGCGCGACCCGGGCCGCACGCCGTGACGGCAGGAAGCTGGCCGCAACCGCCACGATCAGGAGCAGGACGATGGCGGCGCCAATCGAGACGGGGTCGGCCGGGCTGACGCCGTAGAGCAGCCCGGCAATGAGGCGCGCCAGCAGGATCGTCGCGCCCACGCCCACCACGAGCCCGGCGGCCGTCAGGCCGAGACAGCTCATCGTGACCTGTCTCCGGACGGTCGCCGGGTCCGCGCCAAGGGCCATGCGCAGGCCGATCTCCGTCGTTCGCTGACCCACGGTGTATCCGAACACACCATGGATGCCGACGACCACGAGGATGAGCGTGAGTCCGGAGAAGAGCCCGAGCAGTTGGGCGCCCGTACGCGCGGGCCACAACGTCTGCTCCAACACCTGCGCCATGGTGGTGCCCTGGCCCACGACCAGCGCGCGATCGAGCTCGCGCACGAGCTGGGTGGCCTGCGTCAGCAGCGGCGCCGGGTCACCCGCGGTGCGCAGCTTGATGGTTACACCCGGCGCGTACACCTGCGTGATCGGCACGTACACAAACGCCTGTTTCGGGGCTTCGCCAATCTGGTTCACGTCGATGTCGCGGACGATGCCGACGACCTCGCGACGGACGGGATCGTTGAAAAACGCCACACGCCGGCCGATGGGATCCTGGCCGGGCCAGAAGCGTTCGGCAAAGGCCTCATTGATGACCGCGACCGGCGTGGTGTCGGCGCGGTCGGCGTCAGAGATGTCGCGTCCGCGCACGAACGGAATGCGCAACGCGTCGAAGAAGCCCGGCGTCATCGACGCGCTGTTGACGAAGATGCCTCTGGCTTCCGACGATGCCAGCATCTCCTCGGTGAAGATGCTGCGCACCTGGGAGCCGCCCAGCGGAAATGACGTGGAAAGGGTTGCGGCCTCAACACCCGGCAACGCGCGCAGCCGGTCGAGGGTGTCGCGATAAAACTGCTGGCCGCGCGCGGGCGGATACTCGCGGTCGGGCAGGTTCACGCCAAACGCCAGCAGGCGTTCCGACTCGAATCCCGGATCGATCTGATGCGCCTGCTGGAGTGACCGGAGGAACAAGCCGGCGCCGGCCACGGCCACGACCGCCAGGGCGACTTCGGCGACGACGAGGCCGCGCAGCAGGCGATGGGTGGAGCCGTCGCCGTGACCGGAGCGGCCGGCCGCGCGCAGCACCTGCGCCAGATCGACGCGGGTGGCGCGCCAGGCCGGCACCAGTCCGAAGATCAGCGCGGCGCCCACGGCTACGCTGCCGGTGAACGCAAAGACACGCCAATCGAAACTCAGGTCCACGGCATCGGGCGGGAAAAACGGCGGCCGCATGGACCACAGCCACTGCGTACCCCAGTGCGCCAGCAGCAGCCCGACGGCCGCTCCCGCCACGGCGAGCACCACGCTCTCGGTGAGCAACTGACGAATCAGGCGCCGGCGATCGGCGCCCATCGCCACGCGCACGGTCATCTCCGCGCGGCGTGTCGCCGCGCGCGCGAGCAGCAGCGACACCAGATTCACGCACGCCACCAGCAACACGACGCCGACCACAGTCATCAGCAGGCTGCCGGCCTGCATGAACTGGCCGCGCTGATTGATGCCCACCGCCGATTCCGCCAGGCTGCGCAGGACGAACGTGCGGCTGCCGTTGTCCATCGGGTATTCGCGGGCGAGCCGCTCGCCGATGGCCGTGAGGGCGGCCTGCGCCTGCTCGATGGTCACGCCCGGCTTGAGCCGTCCCAGCGGCTGGCCAACCACGGCCCGGCGCAGCCGGAAGATGTCGCGGAACAGGCCCGACGTGACTTCCTGGTACACGCCGGTCGTGATCCAGACGCGGTCGGAGGTCGCCAGGGTCGCCGTGCCTTTGAATCCGGCCGGCGTGACGCCAATCACGGTGAACGGCACGTTGTTGAGCAGCACGGTCTGACCGACGACCGACGGGTCCGCGCCGAACTGCCGCTGCCAGTACGAGTAGCTGAGCACCACGACACGCTGGCCCGTGGCGATGATGTCTTCTTCGGGAAGGAACCCGCGGCCCAGGAACGGCTGCACGCCGAGCACCTCGAAGTAGTTCGCCGTCACCATCTGGCCCGTGACCGGCTGCGCGCCATCAGGCGTCGTCAGGCTGAGTCCCACCCCGGTGGCTGCGGCCAGACCGTCGAACAGGTCGGTGGTGCCGCTGCGAATGTCGTCGAGGTTGAGGTACGAGACCCCCAGGAAGTTGAGGAAGCCCCCCTGCTGGTTCTGCGAGTCCGTCGTGAACACATTCACCACGCGAGCCGCGTCAGGGATGGGCAGTGGCCGCAGGAATACCGCGTTCACGATCGAGAAGATGGCGGTGTTGGCGCCGATGCCGAGTCCGAGGGTGATGATGGCGGCGGCGGCCAGGCCGGGCGCGGCCAGCCACTGGCGCACGGCCAGGCGAATGTCGGTGAACACGATCTGACGCTACGGTGAGTGTGGACTGCGCGACCGGCCCAGTCCCGCGCGCAATCAGCAGTCCACTTGTGGCACTGTGTGCGTGTGACGCAGACGTCAGGTCGATCGCGACGACAGGCGGGTCCGGTCTGGCTGGTGACGCTCAGCCGGCGGTCGCAGGTGCCCCTGCATCAACAGATCATCGATCAGTTGCGGCTCGCCATCGAAGAGGGGCGATTGGTCCCCGGCGCCGCGCTGCCGTCCACGCGTGGTCTGGCCGCCGACCTCAAGGTGGCGCGCGCGACGGTGGTGCTGGCCTACGAACATCTGCGCGCCGAAGGCCTGCTTGAAGCCACGCTGGGCAGTGTCACGCGGGTGGCGGCCTCCACGGAGCATCGACCTCCGCGAACATCCGGCGGCGCCGTGTTGCGCGGCCGGCCGGCGGTGGTGTCGGACCGCGCGCGGATGTTGATCACCGAGCCGCGCCCCATGGCGCTGGCCGAGACGTTTGCCGACGGCCCGCGGCCGTTTGCGACGGGGCAGCCGGCCATCGACCTGTTTCCGACCGACGTGTGGGGCCGGCTGCTGGCCAGGCGCTGGCGACGGAGTTCCGCGCGATCGCTCGGGTATGGCGATCCGCGCGGCCTCATCGATCTGCGCGCGGCGGTGGCCTCGTACCTGGGGCGCGCGCGCGGGTTGTCGTGTACGGCCGATCAGATCGTGATCACCCAGGGGGCGCAACATGCCCTGGACCTGCTCGCGCGGGTGTTGCTCAATCCCGGCGAAGCGGTGTGGTTCGAAGAGCCCGGCTATCCCGGTGCGCGCGCGGCCTTTGCCGCGGCAGGCGCCCGCGTCGTGCCTGTGCCAGTTGATGCGGATGGGCTGAACGTGGACACGGCGGTGGCCGCCGCGCCGGATGCGCGCGTGGCGTTTGTCACCCCCGCGCGGCAGATGCCGCTGGGCGGTGTGATGAGCGAGGCGCGCCGCGGTCAGCTGCTGGACTGGGCCGCCGCCGAGGCGGGCCGGTGGATCATCGAAGACGACTACGACAGTGAGTTCCGGTACGCCGCCCGTCAGGTGGCGGCGCTGCAGGCGCTCGACCGTGTGGGTTCGGTCGTCCACGTCGGGACGTTCACCAAACTGCTGTACCCGGCGCTGCGGCTCGGGTATCTCGTCGCGCCGTTGTCACTGGTGCCGGCGTGCGCCGCGATGCGGCAGGTGATCGACTACACGTCGCCGCTCCTGGAGCAGGCCGTCATGGCCGACTTCCTCAACGAGGGACACTTCGACCGGCATATCCGCCGGGTGCGCACGGCCTATCGCGCGCGTCTGGAGGCCCTGCAGGCGGCCGTCGCCGCCGAGATGCGCGGCATCGCGTCGCTCGAGCCCGCCGATGCCGGCCGGGCCGTGGTGTTATGGCTGAACCCAGGCGCGAACGAGCGCGCGGCCGTTGAAGCGGCTCACCGCGCAGGTATTTCCGTCACGCCGCTGTCGTCCTTCTACGCGGCGCCTTCGTCCCGTCCCGGCGTGATTCTGGGGTACGGCGGCCTGCGCGAACGCGAGATCCGCGACGGCATCGCGCGACTGGCAAAGGCGTGGGCGTGAAGTCGGCGCCTTGAAACTCAATGTCCGCCCGGCGGCTCCGGCATCGACATCGTCCCCAGGACCGCCGTCAGCACCACCGCGGCCAGACCCAGCGAGACTTCCAGCCACGCCACCAGGCGCAACTGGCGCGCGGCCTCCGCGGATCCCGACATCTGAGGCGTGAGCACCCGCCAGTTGTACAGGCCACACAGTCCGGCGGCGGCAAACGCGCCGATCTTCGAGAGCAGCGTGAGGCCATAGGGACTCGCGAATCCGGCAACCCCCGCCGGCTCGATGACGTGACGCCACGTCGCCACCAGCCCCGAGGCCACGAGCACCCCCACAGCGGCGACCGCCACGGGTGAGAACCGTTCGATGATCGACGCAAACGACTGGCGTCCCGCCACGTCGCGCTCGACGTCCAGGTCGATCGTCACCAGTTGAATCGCCAGCAGTCCGCCCAGCCACCAGCCGGCGGCGGTCACGTGTAATCCATGCGCGAGCACCGTCATCCACTGACGGTCCTCCATCGCGACGGCATGACCCGTCAGCGCCGTGGTGAACGCCGCCGCCGACACGGCAACCGCGGCCAGCGGCCACCGGTGCCACGACGCGCGCCACGCCACGATCGCGGCGATCACCGCCATCGTCGCGCCGGCCTGCCAGCGCCAGCCGCTGCCCCAGGGCGTTTCAAAGAGGATGACCTGTGCCTGCGCCCACTCGAGCGGCTGGTCACCGCCGAAGGCGTCGAAGGTCTGCGACCACAGCCGCACCGCCGTCATCAGGCCGAGGGTGGTGATGGCCAGCAGCGCGAGCGCGGTGACGCGGGCGGGGAAACGTGGAACCGCGGCGAACGCGCGCCCGGCTGACACGGCGCCAACCGACAGCAGGATCGCCGCGTACCACGCGAACGTCAGCACGCCGGACTAGTCCCGATCGCCCGGCGCCGGTGCAAACGTGAACGTGAACGATTCGGTCTGAATGTGCCCATCAGGCCCCGACGTCCGCCAGGTCACGGTGTACTTGCCGGCCACGAGTGATCCCGTGACGGGCGCCACCAGCGAGCGGTCCAGCTTGCCGTCGGTCTGACCCGCCACGGCCTTGCCCGTCGCCACCTTTCCGTCAGGGCCTTCCAGCGTGAGGCTGCTGATCGGCACGGTCGGCTGCTGCGAGAACCACAGCCGCAACTGGGTGGGCGCCACGGTGACGGTCGAGTCCGCCTCGGGCATCGATCGCTCCACCTTGAGATGGGCCGACAGGCCCGCCACGGCTGCCGCCAGCAGGACCGTCGTCGCCAGGAATCTGCTGTTGCGCATCCTCTTAGTCTAGTCGAGCGTCAGTGCCGGTCCTTCGTGCCGAGGCGTTCGGAGACCTTGGTGAGGCGCTCCAGCGCTTCGCCCATGGCCGAGAGGACCTTGAAGGCGCCAAAAAGCAGCATGCCGTGGTGCACCGACAGATCGCGGTCGCCCGCTTCGAGGGCCTCCATCAAGTCGTCCAGTCCCGAGGCGGCGAGCGCGATGCCCACCACCACCCCGGTGGCGGGGTGTTCGAGGAACTGTCGAATCGCCGCGCCCAGCGTCTTCACTATCGCCATCCGGAGATTCTACCTGCGGCCGCAACGCGTCGCCGCGCGGCCGGTGGCGGTCCGTGTCAGCCTCGCAAGACCCTCAGTGGGTCCACCTGAGCCCCCCGCCGTGCCGGCGCGACCGACGCCAGCGCCGAGACCACCAGAAACGCGGCGGCCGCGACGGCGAACGTCCACGGGTCACGGGCCTGCACTCCGAACAGCTGGTGTTCGATGACACGAACCGCGAACCACGCGGCCGTGACGCCGCCAACCAGGCCAATCACCACCGGCCGCAGACCCATCGCCAGCACGAGGGAGCGGACCTGCCGCGGGGAGGCGCCCAGCGCGATGCGAATTCCGACCTCGCGCACGCGCAGTCCCACGACGTACGACGTCACACCATAAATGCCCACCACCGTGAGCGCGCCGGCGACCGCCGCAAACGCGATGAGCAGCCACAGGTGGAACCGTCGCTCCTCCACGGTGCGGCCGATCAGCGCGTCCATCGTCCGCACCTGTTGCAGCGGGACGCCGGCATCGATGGCGCGCACCGCCTCGCGCAGCTGCGGCACGACCGACTCGGGCGCGCCCGCCGTGCGCAGACCGACGATGAGCAGGGACGGCGGATCCTGCATCATCGGCACGAAGATGTGCACGTCGGGCTGTTCGTTCAGTGAGACATGTCGTGTGTTGCCGGCAATGCCGACGATGGTGAGCCATTGCCCGGCACGCCGGTCCAGTCGCACACGCTGCCCGACACCCGACGCGCCGCCCAGGAACCGCTCCGCAAAGGCTTCGTTGACGATGGCCACGCGCTCGCTGCCCTGGCCGTCGGCGTCGGTGAAATCGCGGCCGCCTGTGATGGGGACGCCAAGACTGGTGAAGTATCCGGCCGACACGTGCCTGATGCCGGCGCCGTTGTGGTCGAGGTCGGGGGCATCCTCGAGCTGGAAGTCCGTCTGCCACTCCCAACGGGAGAACGGCAGGGCCGACGACGCCATCACGGCTGTGGCAGCGGGGATCGCCGAGAGCCGATCGCGAAGCGCCACCCAGAAGCCCGCGCGCGATTCCGGTGAGGCGTAACGGGCCGGCAGCGGGAGCGTCGCTGTCAGCAGGCGTTCGGTTCGAAAGCCCGGGTCCTGTGCGGTGAGGTCCACGAAGCTGCGGCCCAGCAGGGCGGCACCGATTAGCAGGACAAACGCCAGCATGACTTCGCCGGCGATCAGGCCCGAGCGCAGCCATTGATGACTGCGCCGCGCCGCGCCAGTTGCGCCATGTCCGTCGGTGCGCAACGTGTCCACGAGGTTCGGCCGCGAAAAAAGGAGAGCCGGTGCCATGCCGAACAGCACACCGGTCAGCGTCGCCAGGCCACACGCAAACCACAACGTCGTCGACGACACCGTCACCTGGGCGAGGGTGGGTTGCATCGAGGCGGGCGCCAGCGCGACCAGCGCCGGCACACCGCCCATTGCCGCCAGCACGCCCAGTCCGCCGCCGATCAGGGCGAGCAGCAGGTTCTCGGTGAGCAACTGACGGGCGAGCCGAGCCCGGTGGGCGCCGATGGCCGCGCGCACGGCGAGTTCGCGGATCCGGCCGCTGGCTTGCGCGACCTGCAGGTTGGCCAGGTTGGCGCACGCAATGAGCAACACGATGCCCGCCACGCCCTGCAGCAGGTTCAGCCCGCTGCGGACGCCCGAGGTCAGGTCGGCATGCATGTCGAACACCCGCGCGCCGCGGTCCTTGCGCTGGCGCGGAAACTCCTCGGCCAGGCGCGCGCTGACGGCGTCGAGTTGTTGTTGCGCCTGCGCGATCGTCGTGCCGGGCGCGAGGCGTCCAATGACACCCAGAAACCACGCCGTACGGTTCTGTCGCGCCGCGGGCGTCAGGTGGTACGGCCGCCAGTACTGCGCGCGGTCCGGGAATCGGAACGACGCCGGCATGATGCCAATCACGGTCCACGGTTCATCGTCGAGCGTGATCGCGCGGCCGACGAGCGCAGGGTCACCGCCGAATCGTCCGGCCCATTCGGCAAAAGACACGACGATGACTCTTGCATCCGCCTCGGCTTCGTCGGGGCGGAACACACGGCCGGCCAGTGGCGCGACGCCAAGGGTGTCGAAGAAATCCGCGGTCGCGCGCACGGTCTGCACACGGTCCGCGTCGCCGGCGCCGGTCAGGGTGGCGGCTGCCCAGCGAAACGGCACCAGGTGCGAAAACGCCGTCGTGTCACGCTGCCAGGAATCGAATGAAAACGGGTTGACGCTGCCGTGGTCGAACGTGTCCCTGAAGGTTTCATACACGTAGACCAGCCGGTCTGGCTCGCGGTAGGGCAGATCGCGAATCAGGACGGCATGGACCACGGTGAAAATGGCCGTGTTGGCCCCGATGCCCAGCGCCAGGGTGAGCAGGGCCGCCGCCGTGAAGCCCGGACGCGTCCGAAGCGCGCGCAACCCGTACCGCAGGTCCTGCGCCACCCCGGACCAGCGGCGTCGCGGGCCCCGAGTGGTCCCGCGCGCCCGGCGCGACAACGCACCGGTGTCGAGGCCCGCCAGTTCCGTCCGGGCCGCGGCGTACGCTTCATCCGGCGTGGCGCCCTGCGAGATCGCCTGCAGGTGTGCCCGCTCGAGGTGTGCGGCCAGTTCATCCACGAGGTCGTCGAGGCCGGGGCCGGCGATTCGTGCCGCATCCAGACGAGCGCGGACCAGCGTCGTCCAGTCTGGTGGGGTATCGGCGTTACGCATGGTCGAGCCCCGCGGCGCGGCTGAGGGCGCCGACAAACTGCGACCACCGGCTGCGCTGCGAGGCCAGCGCCGCCCGTCCGGCGCGCGTCAGCCGGTAGACGCGTTTGCGCCGCTCGCCTTTCGGCTGCCGCCAGCGCCCTTCGATCCAGCCTTTGTCCTCGAGGCGATAGAGCAGCGGATACAGGGATGCCGCGCGGAAGGACAACAGGCCGTCGGTCCGGCGTTCGATGGCCTTGGCGATGTCGTAGCCGTGTTGTTCGTGGTCGTCGAGCGAGGCGAGGATCAGCAGTTCGGCGCTGCCCTTTTTTGCGGCGGGGTCGAACAGAGGGTCGGTCATATATGTCTGACTCCAACATGTCGCAGTCAGGACATTTGACGGGCCGCGCCGCCCGGCGGTTTGGCGCGCCGCCGGCGGTGAGCGGCCTTGCGCGGTTATTGTCCGCTGTGGAACAGCGGCCACCGATCGGGGTCGTCGTCTTCCAGCCCCACGAGGTTGTGGACACCGGCTCCGAGCAGGCGGACGGGCCGCTGCCCGGCCTCGGTCTTGTCGAGCAGCGCCAGCGCGCGCGCGATCAACGCGTCCGCATTCCGGCTGGCCGGCGCGCTGTGGCTGCGGGTGACCGTCTCGAAGTCGTCGTAGCGCACCTTGATCGTCACCGTACGCGCGAGCAGGTCGCGTTTGGCCAGCCACTCGGCCGATTCGCGCGCCATCCACGTAATCTCGTCCCGGATGCGCGCCAGGTCCGTGATGTCCTCCGCGTACGTTCGTTCACTCGACGAGGACTTCGCGGGGCGGTTGGGTTGCACCGGCCGATCGTCCTGCCCGCGCGCCAGCTTGAGGAGCCACTCCGAGAGGCTGCCCACCGCCGCATGCAGGACCGCCGGATCGGCGGTACGGACGTCGACCAGACGGATGATGCCGCGTTCGCGGAGCCGCTCGGCGGTCACCGGGCCCACGCCCCAGAGGGCGTCGACCGGAAGCCGGGTGAGGAACGCCTCCATCTTTTCGGGCGCGACCACCGTGAGCCCGTCGGGCTTGCGCCAGCCGGACGCGATCTTGGCCAGGAACTTGTTGGGCGCGACGCCGGCCGACGCCGTCAGGCCCGTGCGTTCCTTGATGAGTGCCTTGATGCGTTTGGCGACGTTCATGCCCAGTGGTTCGTTCCAGGCGTTGGTCGTGACGTCGAGGTAGGCCTCGTCCAGCGACAGGCCTTCCACCAGCGGGGTCACCGACCGGAAGATCTCGAATACCTGCTGCGAGACCGCCCGGTACTTCGTGAAGTTGGGCCGGATGATGACGAGCGTCGGGCAGAGGCGGACCGCGCGTGACATCGGGATGGCCGAGCGGACCCCGAATTTCCGCGCCTCGTACGACGCGGCCGCGACGACGCCCCGTGAGTTGGGCGAGCCGCCCACGACCACCGGCTGGCCCCGCAGTTCCGGGCGGTCGCGCACCTCCACAGACGCGTAAAACGCGTCCATGTCGACGTGAATGATGCGGCGATGTGACACGGGCCGGGCCTGGTCAATATTGCTATGATCGCGGCATGAACGCGACGTCGTCTTTGCTGGTGCGTCTGGCAGGTGTGGGAGTGATGGCGGGCACGGTGCTGGTCACCGGCGCGCTGGCGCAGCGGGGCGGCGGGGCGTCCGGTCCGGTGCCCGGGCCGAGCGGCGCGGAGCCGCATCTGCGCAACATCAAGCAGTTGACGACCAGCGGCCAGAATGCCGAGGCGTACTGGTCGGCCGACGGCAGCTGGATCAGCTTCCAGAGCATGGATGGCGACCAGCAGTGCGACCAGATCTACGTCATGCGCCCCGACGGGTCCGAGCGGCGCCGGGTCAGCAACGGCCAGGGCGCCACGACCTGCGCGTACGTGTATCCCGACAACAAGTCCGTGCTCTACGGGTCGACGCATCTGGGCGGGCCGGCCTGCCCGCCGCGACCGGACATGAGCCGGGGCTACGTGTGGGCGGTGTACGACTCGTACGACATCTTCCGCGCGAACATCGACGGATCCAATCCCGTGCGCCTCACCTCGACGCCCGGGTATGACGCCGAGGCGACGATCGCGCGCGACGGACGCGTGGTGTTCACCAGCGTGCGGGACGGCGACATGGAGATCTACTCGATGAACGGCGACGGGTCGGACGTGCGGCGGCTGACGCACCTGCCTGGTCCGGATGGCGGGCCGTTTTTTTCGGCGGATGGACAGCAGATCGTGTGGCGCGGCCGTCATCCGCAGCCCGGGGCCGAACTCGACGAGTACTTCTCGTTGCTGAAGCAGGCGCTGTGGCGGCCGACGTCGGTCGAGCTGTTCGTGATGAATCGCGATGGCGGCAACGTGCGCCAGGTCACCAGGCTCGGCAAGGCCGCGTTTGCGCCGTTTTTTTCGCCTGACGGCAAGAAGATCATCTTTGCGTCGAATCACCACGACCCGCGC
The DNA here is from genome assembly GCA_964471115.1 of uncultured Solibacteraceae bacterium. Classification (GTDB taxonomy): domain Bacteria; phylum Acidobacteriota; class Vicinamibacteria; order Vicinamibacterales; family SCN-69-37; genus SYFT01. The sequence goes on along the minus strand of CAYYFE010000012.1, from coordinate 55,881 downwards.
GGCCGCAACTTCGACATCTTTCTAATCAATGTCGACGGTACCGGCCTCGAGCAGGTGACCTTCAACGACACGTTCGACGGGTTCCCGATGTTCTCGCCCGATGGGACGAAGCTGGTCTTTGCGTCCAACCGGTTCGGCGCGAAGGAAGGCGATACCAACGTCTTCGTGGCCGACTGGACCTGGTAGGCGTCCCGCCTCCGGACACCGGGCCCGTGTTACAACGCGGGCATGCCGCACGACCTGCTGCACGCCTGGCGAAGCCTGCGCGCCACGCCGCGCCTGACCCTCACCGCCATCACCTGCGCCGCCCTTGGCCTGGGCGCCGCGATCTTCATGACCACGCTGGTGAATGCGGTGTTGTTCGCGGCGCCGCCGATGCCCGACGCCGATCGCCTGGTTCGCGTCTGGACGTCGCAGACCGCCACGCGGGAAACCTCGGATGTGTCGTATCCCGAGGTGGTCGATCTGCGCGAACGCGTGCGGAGTTTCGACGCTGTCGAGAGCGCGTCGCGCACGCGACTGGCCGTGACCACCGAATCAGGCACCGAACGGGTGCGCGGCGAATCGGTGACGCCGGGCTACTTCGCGCTGATTGGCGCGAAGGTGGCCGTTGGCCGCCTGTTTGATCCGGCCGAGTACGCCGCCGACGCCGATCGTCCGGTCATCATCAGTCACGACCTGTGGCAGCGGCGCTTCGGCGGCCGGCCCGACATCGTCGGGCAGCCCTTCCGCACGCGGCCCACGTCACGCCAGTCGCCCGGATCGGTCCGCACGATCGTCGGTGTGATGCCGCCGGGGTTTGTGGGCACCGTGGATCCGGATGTCTCCGACTTCTGGGTGCCGGTGGCGCACTACGAACCCGCGCCGCTCATGCGCGACCGGATGGCGCGCAGCACGTGGATGCTGGCGCGGCTGCGGCCTGACGTGTCGCTGACCGAGGCGCGTGCCGAGGTGGCCACGGTCGCCGCGGCGCTTGCCGCCGAACATCCCGACGCCTACGACCGCGTCACGCTGGTCGCCGAGCCGTTTGGCGAGAGCTGGCGCGAACGGTTCCGCCTCAGCCTGTTCACGTTGCTGGCCGCCGCAGGCCTGCTGCTGCTGATTGCGTGCACCAACATCGCCACGCTGCTGCTCGCGCGGCTGGCGCAGCGCGAAAACGAATTCAAGGTGCGCGCCGCGCTGGGTGCGCCCCGAGCGCGGCTGATTCGCCAGCTGCTCACCGAGAGCCTGCTGATCGCCGTCGCCGGCGGTCTGGCCGGCCTGGCCGTCGCGGCGTTTGCGATTCGCGCGTTCGCGACCTCCGGCGTGTTCGCACTGCCGCCCTACGTGACGATTGCGATCGATCCGCTCACGGCGGCCGCGGGTGGCGCGCTGGTGCTCGTCACCGGGCTGCTCTTCGGCGTGTTGCCGGCGCGCATCGGATCAAATGCCCACGGGACGTTGTCCGCGCAGGAGGCGGCGACACGCGTCAGCCTTGGCCGCCGGCAGCGCCGGTACGGCCAGACGCTCGTCGTGGCGCAGGTCGCGTTCACCTTCATGTTGGTCGCCGGCTCGGTGTTGCTCCTGCGCACGTACCAGAATCTGGTGCGTGACGACCTCGGGTACCGCACGGCGGACCTGCTGCGCATGGCGCTCAGTCCGGACCCGAATGTCTTCACCACGCCTGAGCAACGACTGGCGCTGGCCGATCAGATCCGGCAGGCGTTTGATGCCTACCCCGGCGTGCGCGAGACCTCCGTGATGGCCGGTGTCCTGCCGCCCTGGTTCGACGACACCACCGATGTCAGTCTGGGCGGCGACGTCCGCCTGCGTGATGTTGGCCGGCACGCGGTGGACGCGCCGTATCTGTCGGTCATGGGCATGGCCGTGCGGCAGGGCCGCGACTTCGAGCCCGCCGATCGCGCGCCGGGCGCCACCTCCGCGCTGATCAGCGAATCGCTGGCCCGGCGCATCCAGGAAACCTCGGGCCGGGACGCGATCGGTCAACGCGTGCAGGCCACGATGCCCGGCATGGACCTGAACGAAACCTTCGATGTCGTCGGCATCGTCAACGACGTCAGTTATCACGGGCCCCTGCGTCCGCGGCCCGCCGACTACGACGTGTACGTGCCGCTCGAGCGCGGCGGTCCCGGCGCGTTTTCCATTGCCATCCACACCAGCGTGGACCCGGCATCACTCATCGATCCGCTCTCGCAGACGCTGGGCCGGCTGGCGTCCACGTCGCCGCAGCACTGGATCTCCACCATGGAGGGCGAACTCGCGCTGCAGTACCGCGACGCCCGTTTGTATGCGTCGTTGTCGGGGGTCTACGGCGTGGCGGCGGGTCTGCTGGCCGTTCTCGGCATCTACAGCGTGCTCGCCAACAGCGTGGCGCGACGGACACGTGAACTGGGCGTCCGCGTGGCCATTGGCGCCCAGCCGCGCGACATCCTCTCGCTGGTGCTTGGCGAAGGCCTGCGCACGCTCGCGCTCGGGGTTGCCGCCGGTGCCGCCCTGACCGCCGCCGCCACCCGGTTACTCCAGGGCCTGCTCTACGGCGTCGTCCCGGGTGACCCGGTGACGCTCGCCCTGGTGGCCGCCGGCCTGATCGCCGCCGGACTGCTGGCGGCCTTCGTGCCGTCCTGGCGCGCGTCGAAAGTCGATCCGCTCACAGCGCTCCGGCAGGCGTGAACCATTCGGCCCGCGCTCTCGTCTGAGGGCCTGACGGGATAAATACTCTTTCTGCACATTTATGACTTTGCTGGATTACCACGTCCTGCTGGCCCTGTCGTCCGGGCCCCTGCATGGCTACGCGATCAAGGACGCCATCGCCGACGACTCGGCGGGCACGCAGGCGCCCCTCGCGGGCACGTTGTATCGCGTCATTGCCAGGCTCATCACCGATGGCCTGGTGCGCGAGGCGCCGCCGGTGGCCGGCGTCGTGCATCCCGGCCATGCGCGTCGCTATTACACCCTGACGCCCGCCGGCCGCCGGGCGCTGGCCGAACAGGCGCGCGTGTTGCGTGAGGCGGCGGCACAGGCGGAGCGCCGCCTGGGTGCGTCGCGGCCGGAGCGTTCGTGAAACGCGTCCTCGACGCGTGCGGCCGGCTGTTCCCGCCGGCGTTCAGGTCGGCCTTTGCCGCCGACATGATCGAGCAGGCCCTGCAGGACATCGCCGTCGCGCGCCGCCGCGGCCGTTTCGCCGGCCTGCGCTGCACCGTCGCGTCCGTCTGTAATCTGCTTGCCGCCGCGTGCGCCGAACGCGTGCGGCCCACCTGGTACGCCCCCGGCACCCGACCCCAAGGATCTTCCATGCGACAACACTTCGACCACTGGCGGCTCGACCTCGTGTACGCGCTTCGCTCCTTGCGGCGCTCCCCCGGGTTTGCCGGGGTCACCGTCCTCACGCTCGCGCTGGCGATTGGCGTCACCGCAGCCATCTTCAGCGTGGTGAACGCCGTGTTGATCCGGCCGCTGCCGTTCACCGCGCCCGACCAGCTGACGTTCATTGCGGCCACCGCGCCCGGCTCTGACTTTCCGCCGGAGTTCGGCGTGTCGTCGGAGGCGTTCCTGCACTATCGCGATCGGTCGAAGACGGTTGAAGACGTCGCCCTCGTGTTCTCGTTCACGAGCACCTTGCGGGTGAACGACCGGGTCGAGCGCGTGCGCATGTCCAGCCCGACCTGGAATCTGTTCTCGTTGATGGGGGGCACCCCCGTGCTCGGCCGCCTGCCGGCCGAGGAGGAGAGCGACCGGGTCGCCGTCATCAGCCATGCGTTGTGGCAATCCTGGTTCGGAGGCCGCGACGATGTCATCGGGCAGACACATTTTGTGTCCGACGGCATGCGCACCATCATCGGCGTCATGCCGCCGGACTTCCGCTTTCCGGCGGAGGACACGCAGGCGTGGGTGCCGTTCACCGTCCGCGAGGCGGGGCTGGTCACTGGGCGGTTTGGCGCCGGCATGGTGGGCCGCCTGCGCCCCGGCATCTCGGTCGACGATGCCGCGGCGGAACTGACGAGTCTGTCGAAGGAGTTGCCGGACCGCTTCGGCGGGACGCCGCGGTACGCGCAGCTGATGTCGCAGTATCGCGCCGTCGTGCGGCCGCTGCGTGACCAGGTGGTCGGACCGTCCGAGCGATCGCTGTGGGTGCTGTTTGGCGCCGCGGCGCTCGTCCTGCTCATTGCATGCGCGAACGTGGCGAATCTGTTCCTCGTCCGCGCCGAAGGCCGGCACCGTGAGATGGCCGTGCGCCAGGCGATTGGCGCGCAGCGCGCGCAGCTGCTCCGCGTCCAGATGGCCGAAACGTGGGTGATTGCGCTGGCCGCCGGCCTGCTCGCCGTCCTGTTCGCGCGTCTGACCCTGCCGCCGTTGCTGCGACTGGCGCCCGCGGGCCTGCCGCGCCTGGCCGACATCGCCGTGGACTGGCAGACGGTGCTGTTCACCGCTGTGGTGGCGGCCGTGGCGGGCCTGGCCTGCGGGTTGTGGCCCGCGCTGCGCGCGTCGAGACCCGCGATGGACCGTCTGCGGGATGGCAGCCGCGGGTCGACGCGAGGCCGTCTCTTCGCGCGTCACGCCCTCGTGTCGGCGCAGACGGCGCTGGCGCTGGTCCTGCTCATCGGTGCGGGTCTGCTCATGCGCAGCCACGCCAAGCTGAGCGCGGTTGATCCCGGCTACGACACCGACGACATCTTCACGTTCCAGATTGCCCCCGAGCAGCCCGCGCTGCGTGACGGCCCCTCCTACGCGCAGTTCATCGTCAACTTCGCGGAGCGGCTGCGCGCCCTTCCGGGTGTGCAGTCGGTGGGTGTGATTGAGAACGTGCCGCTCGATGAGGGCCTGGCGTCCACCCGCGTGCGCACGGATGCGGCGTCAGCGGATCAGGGCACGCAACTCAACTACACCTTTGCCGGACTCGACTACTTCCAGACCATGGGCATCGAGGTGCGCAAGGGGCGCGGTTTCACGCGGGAGGACGCGCTGTCGCACCTGGGCAACGTCGTGATCAGCGAGTCGGCCGCGCGGATGTTGTGGCCGGAGGCCGATCCCGTCGGGCGCAAGCTGCAGCGTGATGGGCTGGGTACCTGGGAGACGGTCGTCGGTGTGGTCGAGGACATCAAGCAGGAGAACTTCCGTGAGGCCGGCGTCCCGCTGGTGTATTTCCCGCTGCAGGGTCAGCTGCCGACGCAGTGGCGCCTGGGGTCGCCGGCGTACGTCATCAAGACGACGCGCGCCGAGGTCATCGCGCCTGAAGTCCGCGACGTGGTCAGACAGGTCGCGCCCGAGGCGCCGATGTATCGCACGTACACGATGACGCAGCTGGCCGAGCGGGAGCTGCTGCCGCTGTCGTTCACGACGCTCACGCTGGGGTTCGTTTCCGCGCTGGCGCTCGTGCTGGGGGCCATCGGGCTTTACGGGGTCCTGTCCTACGTCGTCTCCGAGCGCACCCGGGAGATTGGCGTGCGCCTGGCGCTGGGGGCGCAGGTGGGTGCGGTGCGGCGGATGGTGGTGGCGCAGGGCGCGCGCGTCGTGGGCGCGGGTGTCGTCATCGGCCTCGCGGTGGCCGCGGCGTCCACACACGCGATGCGCACGTTGTTGTATGGCGTCGAGCCTCTCGATGCCCTCACGGTGATGAGCACGATTGGGCTCATGGCCGTGATTGGGCTGGGGGCGACGTATCTGCCGGCGCGCCGGGCGTCCAATGTGGACCCCATCGAATCGCTCCGCGGCGACTGACTGTTCGTCCCGCGGCGGTGGCGCTTCGTCCCACAGACGCGGACGGGCCTATACTCTCGCCATGCGCAGGCATCATGCTCTCTGGTCCTCGGCGGCGATCGTCGCGGTGATGGGTCTTTCGATGGTCAGTCTGGCCGGGCAGGGGCCCACCGACTGGTCGCGGTTCCGGGGACCCAACGGGTCGGGCCACGCGACCGGCGCGCGGTATCCCACCGAGTTCGGCGCCACGAAGAACCTGCTGTGGAAGGTGGCGCTGCCCAAGGGGCACTCGTCGCCCATTGTCTGGCGCAATCGCATTTACCTCACGGCATTCCGCGGGGATGACCTCTTCACGATTGCCATCAATCGCGCCGACGGCAAGATCCTGTGGGAGCGGCAGGCCCCGCCGACCAAGACGACGATCGTCGACAAGCGGAACAACCCCGCCTCGCCGAGTCCCGCGCTCGAGGACAACCGGATCTACACGTTTTTCCCCGATTACGGCCTCATCGCGTACGACGAGGAGGGGCAGGAACAGTGGAAGCTGCCCATGGGGCCGTGGGACAACATCTACGGCATGGGCGCGTCGCCGGTCATTGTCGGCGACCTGCTGATCCTCGCGTGTGACCAGAGCACGGGGTCGTTCCTGCTCGCGCTCGACAAGCGCACGGGCAAGGAGCGCTGGCGCACGCCGCGGCCGGAGGCCAAGAGTGGTCACGCCACGCCGATTGTCTGGAAGGATCCGGGCGGGCGCGACCAGATCATCCTGCCGGGGTCGTTCCTGCTGACCGGTTACGACGCGCGGACCGGTGAGAAGTTGTGGTGGGTGCGTGGTCTGTCGTTCGAGATCAAGTCCACGCCGGTCATCCACGGCGACACCATCTACATCAACGGCTATGGCGCGCCGGAGAACGATCCGGGCCGGAAGATCAACGTGCCGCCGCCGGCCGAGGTGTGGCCGGTGGCCGATGCCGACAAGGATGGCTTCATCACCAAACCGGAGTTTCCGAATTACTCGGCCGCGTTCTGGTTCGAGGTCGCCGACCTCAACATGGACAAGAAGCTCACGACCGAGGAATGGGAGTACTACCGCGCGGCGCTCGACTCGGAAAACGGCATGCTCGCGTTCCGGCTGGGCGGCAGCGGTGACATGACGGAGAAGTCGCTGCGGTGGAAGTACCAGCGCGCCGTCCCGCAGTTGCCCTCGCCAATCGTGTTTGAAGGCGTCCTGTACATGGTGAACGACGGCGGGATCGTCACCACGCTCAATCCCGAGACCGGCGAGCTCATCAAGCAGGGGCGGCTGACCGGCGCGCTCGGCGCCTATTACGCGTCACCCGTCGCGGCGGCCGGCCACCTCTACTTTGCGAGTGAACGCGGCGCCATCGCCGTGTTGCCGCCCGGCGGCGACTTGACGCCGCTGGTCGTCAACGATCTTGCCGAAGACGTCTACGCGACGCCCGCATTGGTCGACGGCACGATCTACGTCCGCACGGTGGAACACCTGTACGCGTTCGGATCGAAGTAGATTTCACAACGAGGCATGGAGGGCTGGGAGGCGCGGCCTGCCCGCCGCCTGCGGCGGCGTGACCGGGGTGAAGCGCCGCTCGCCCGCAAGACCTTCACGCACTCCCGGCTCTTGCGCGCGAGCGGCCCTTCACCCCGGTCGCCCGGCGGAGCCGGGCGGGCAGGCCGCGCTTCCGCATTCCTCCCAGTTCTCCAGTGCTCGTTGTGACTAAGGGGCTGTTGTGTGGTGCCGGGCCCAGCGGGCCAGGCCCTGCTGTACGGCGAGTGAGAACAGGCAGTACGCCGCGAACCAGTAGAAGCCGGCGCCGAAGTCGGCGTGGAAACTGACGATCGAGGTCGTGGCGCCCGGCACGGCCGGGCCCTGGCTGGCCTGCGCCGCCAGGTACGTGATGAACAACGCCACGGCGAAGACGTCGGCCATCGACCATTTGGCGATGGCTTCGACCAGCTTCATCGTGCGCGCCCGGAACACGTCATCGTGATGGCGCAGCGCCCAGAAGGCCAGGCCGGCCTTGGTGAACGGCACGACCACGCTGAACAACAGGATGAGTGACGCCGCCGTCCAGCTGCCGACCGAGTAGAGATGGCGGACCGAGCCGGCGATGCTCCGCGTCTGGTGGTACACCTCGATGGCCGGCGCACCCTGCAGCTGCGCGGTCAGTTGCGTGCCGAGGTTGCCGACCAGCGCGCCACGCAGGCCGCCCGGCTGCATCTCCATGAACGGGACGAGCGCCGGGTTGAGCAGCGGCCGCAGTCTGGCGATCGCGTCATCGGACAGTCCTTCCTCGAGCAGTTGAGGCGTCAGGGCCGCCAGCCCTTCGGGCGACAACAGCCCGCGGACGGTGATGACGGGCAGGAACAGCCCAGGCAACAACAGAAGGACCGACAGCACGAGGCCCCAGGTCCACGCGCGGGTGTGCATGGGGGAAGGGTAACCCATTCAAATTGAGGATAGAGTTGCTCGGATGTCGGTCGCGGAGGATCCGGTCAGCGTGAAGCCCCCACTGAAGTGGGCCGGTGGCAAGCGTTGGCAGGTGCCGTACCTTCGGCCTCTCTGGGCGCCACATGCGCAGCGCCGGCTGGTGGAGCCGTTTTGCGGCGGGCTCGCGGTGGCGCTGGGCCTCATGCCCGAGCGGGCCCTGCTGAGCGACGCCAATCCCCATCTCATCAACTTCTACCGCTGGGTGCAGCGAGGTCTGCGTCCGCGGGTGCCGATGGCCAATGACGAGGAGCTGTTCTACGCCCATCGCGATCGGTTTAATGCGCTGATCGACACGGGAAAATCCGGGTCGGCCGAAGCCGCCGCGTTGTTCTACTACCTGAACCGCACGGGGTACAACGGCCTGTGCCGGTTCAACAACAGCGGCCATTTCAACGTGCCGTTCGGCCGATACACGCGGATCGCGTACGTCACCGACTTCAGCGCCTACCGGGACGTGATCGCGCGTTGGGAGTTTCAGGTCGCCGATGTCGAAGCCGTGGCCCTCGAGCGCGGCGACTTCGTCTACGCCGATCCCCCCTATGACGTCGAGTTCACACAGTACGCGCGAACCCGGTTCTCCTGGGACGACCAGGAGCGCACGGCCGCCATGCTCGCGCGTCACCGCGGGCCCGTCATCCTGGTCAACCAGGCCACCACGCGCGTCCTGGCGCTCTACCGGAAGCTCGGCTACACGTTGACCTTCCTCGATGCGCCCCGCCGGATCAGCTGCACCGGCGACCGCACGCCCATGCGCGAAGTCGTCGCCACAAGAAACCTGTAAATCCTCAATCCTCAATCCCCAATCCTCAATCCTTTGGTACGATCCCCCCGTGGCCAAACGTCCGCCCAAGACTCCTTCCCTTTTTGACGCGCCCGGCAGTGACGACTCGGTGGTGACGCGGCCGCCGGCAGCGGGGGAGGAGCCGGTCGCACTGCATGACGCGGCGCAGTCCCGGTATCTGAACTACGCGCTTTCGGTGATCACGTCGCGCGCGCTGCCGGATGTGCGCGACGGCCTGAAGCCCGTGCAGCGCCGCATCCTCTACACGATGTGGCAGCAGAACCTCACCGCGGACGCGAAACACCGCAAGTGCGCCAAGGTCGTCGGCGACGTGATGGGCAATTACCACCCGCACGGCGACTCGGCGCTGTACGAAACGCTCGTCCGCATGGCGCAGCCGTTTTCCCTGCGGTATCCGCTGATTGACGGGTCGGGCAACTTCGGCTCGCTCGACGGGGACAACGCCGCCGCCATGCGGTACACGGAGTGCCGCCTCGCGCGTATCAGCGACGAGATCCTCCAGGAGATCGACCAGGACACCGTCGACTTCCGGCCCAACTACGACGGCACGCGGGAGGAGCCCGTCGTGTTGCCCGCGCGGCTGCCCAATCTGCTCGTCAACGGCGCCACCGGGATCGCCGTCGGCATGGCCACCAACATTCCGCCCCATCATCTGGGCGAGGTCTGCACGGCGCTGGTCAAGATGATCGACAGCGGACTGGAACTGACGACCGCGCAGTTGTGCCGGTACGTGAAAGGCCCCGACTTCCCGACGGGCGGCCAGATTCTCAATACCCCCGCCGAGCTGAAGGACATCTACGAGACCGGTTCGGGCACCGTGCGCCTGCGCGCCACCTGGCAGATGGGGCCGGAAACCCGCAGCGCCAAGACCATCTACATCACCAGCGTGCCGTACACCGTCACGAAGGCCACGCTCATCGAACGCATCGCCGACGTGGCGTTGTCGCGCAAGCTGCCGCACCTGCTCGACGTCCGCGATCTGTCCACGGACGACGTGCGGATTGCGCTGGAGATCAAACGCGACGCCGACGAGCGCATGGTGATGGCGTACCTGTTCAAACACACGCCGCTCCAGTCGAACTTTCCGGTCAACCTGACCTGCCTGGTCCCCACTGAAAACGTCGCCGTCGGCAAACCCGAGCGTCTCAACCTGCACGACATCCTCTGGCACTTCCTGCACTTCCGCCTCGAGGTCGTGCGCGCCCGGCTCAATCACGAGCTGGAGGCGCTCAAGAAACGCATCCACATCCTCGAGGGCTTCGCCAAGGTCTTTGACGCGCTCGACGAGATCCTCCGGATCGTCCGCAAGTCGGAAGGCAAGGCGGATGCCGCGCAGAAGATCATCGCGCGCTTCGAGCTGGACGCCGAGCAGACCGATGCCATCCTCGAACTGAAGATCTACCGGCTGGCGAGACTCGAGATCCTCGTCATCCAGGAGGAACTGGCCGAGAAGCGCAAGCGGGCCAAGCAGATCGGCGGGCTGCTCAAGAACGATGAAGACCTCTGGCAGATCGTGCGCCAGGACATCGAAGCCGTGCGCACGGCCTACGGCGACCCGAAGACGAATCCGCGCCGCACCGAGATCGCGGGCGACCTCGACGAGCCGGAGTTCACCGCCGATGATTTCATCATCGAAGAAGACAACGTCGTCATCGTCACACGCGACGGGTGGGTGAAGCGGCAGAAGGAAATCAAGGACGTGGCGTCCACGCGCGTGCGCGAGGGCGATCAGGTGCTGGCGGTGCTGCCGGGATCCACGCGCGCGTCGGTCGTGTTCTTCACGAACTTCGGCGTCGCGTACACCTCGCGCATCATCGATCTGCCGGCGTCCACCGGCTACGGTGAGCCGATTCAGCGGTTCTTCAAGTTCAAGGACGGCGAGCGCATCGTCGGCGCGGTGAGCCTCGATCCGCGCATCTCGGGCGTGATCACCTCGAAGAATCCCGAGACCGCGCCGCCGTCACACGCCCTCGCGGTGTCGAGCGACGGCTACAGCCTTCGGTTCTCGCTGGAGCCGTTCCTGGAAGCGAGTACCCGGGCGGGCCGGCGGTTCGCGCGGTTCCCGGACGGCGCGGAAATCGTCGGCGTCGTGCGCATCACCGGCCGCGAGGTCGTCATCGCCGCCACGCGTCAGGCGCGCGCCATGTTGTGCAAGGCCGAGGAGGTCAACCTGCTGTCGGGACCCGGCCGCGGCGTCATTCTGATCAAGCTGGGCGGCGACGACCGCGTCCTGGGCTTCATCGCGTCGACCGGCGACCGTGACCTGCTGACCGTCGAAACCAATCGCGGCGGCGAGCAGACGATCAGCACTACGAAGTACGAGGTCACCGGGCGCGGCGGCAAGGGGCGCGAGCTGATGCAGCGCGGCCAGTTCGTGCGCGTCATCCCCGGCGAGGTGGAGATTCCGTCACTCGGGGAATGACCGGATCTGGGCTACAATTCGCGCCAGCGGAGGAAATTCGGATGCGTTCAGTACTCGTAACTGGTGTGATCTGCGCCATCGTCGTGGCTGCCTCGGTGGCCGGCGCCAGTGCCCAGGAGGGCCGTCAGGGCGGAGGCGCGCAGGCGCCGCTGCAGAACCTTCAGGTCCTGCCCAAGACGATGACCCGCCAGGAAGTGACGACGCTGATGCGGTCGATCACGGCGGCGTTGGGGGTGCAGTGTAATCACTGCCATGTCGGTTCGCCGGCCGATCGCGCGAAGGACGACCTGCCCGCCAAGGCCACCGCGCGCAAGATGATGCAGTTGACGATGGCCATCAACAACGACCTGCTCAAGGACGTCGGCATGCCTCCGGCCGATGGGTCCCGGCGCGTGACGTGTTTCACCTGCCACCGCGGCGCGCTCAAGGTGCTGACCGCGCCCCCGGCCGCCGGCGGCGGTCTGTAAGGCCGGCCGATGTCTGTGATGCGCAAGGCCCTGCTCTGGGCCTCCACCAACGCCTGGATTCGCGAAAACGCGATGCGGACCGGCTTCGTCAAGCGGTCGGTGCGGAAGTTCATGCCCGGCGAGCGGATCGAGGATGCCATCGCCGCCGCCAAGGCCCTCCAGCCGGCCCGGCTCAACACGATCTTCACGCGCCTGGGCGAAAACATCACCCGGCTCGAGGAAGCCGACGAAGTCCGCGATCACTATCTGGGCGTGATCGATCTGATCAAGAAGGCCGGCATCGACGCCCAGATTTCGATCAAGCCGACGCAGCTGGGGTACGACCAGAACTTCGAGGTGTGTGTCACGCACTGCCTCACCATCATCGACAAGTGCGAGCAGACCGGCACGTTCTTCTGGATCGACATGGAAGGGTCGCCGTACGTCGACGGGACCATCCGGTTGTTCAAGCGGCTGCGTGAACGGACGCCGAACATCGGCATCGCCATTCAGGCGTATCTCTTCAGGACGGAAAAGGACATCGAAGAGCTGGTGGCCCTCGGGTCGGCCATCCGCATGGTGAAGGGCGCGTATCTGGAGCCCGCCACGGTGGCGTTTCCGAACAAGGCCGACGTCGACGAGAACTACTACAAGATCTGCGAACGCCTGCTGCGCGACGACAACACGAAGCCCGGGGCGTTGTTGCACATCGCCACGCACGACATTGCGCTGCAGGAGCGCCTGCTGCAGGTCATCCGCGAGCGGAAGGTCGCCCCGGAGCGGTACGAGTTCGCGATGTTGTTCGGCATCCAGTCGGCCCGTCAGCATCAGCTGGCGGCCCAGGGCATTCGCACGCGGTGCCTCATCAGCTACGGCGAGTACTGGTTCCCCTGGTACATGCGTCGTCTTGCGGAGCGTCCCGCCAACGTCTGGTTCGTCGCCAAGAACATGTTCAGCCGCTGAGGCGGCGCGGCTGGTGGCATGAACGCGCCGGTACGATTTCTTGGTGGCCTCGCCGCCTGGGCGCTCGTGTTCCTGCTGGTGATGTCTCACGCCACGGTGCAGGCCGCCGTGGTCGTGCCGTTTTCCCAGTGGCAGGGCACGGTGGCGGCGTGGGCGCTTGGCGTCCCCGGCCTGCCCGTCGCGGTCGTGCCGTCGTGCAGCGGGCTGGACGCGATGGGGCTGTGCGTGGCGGCGCTGCTGGCGTACCCGCGGCCGTGGCCGCAGCGCGCGCTCGGCGCGGCGATCGGCGTGACGGTGCTGCTGGGCGCCAATCTCGCGCGAATCGGCACGCTCGCGATGAGCGTCGGCACGGCCTGGTTCGATTTGCTGCACGTGTGGATCTGGCCGGGCGCGCTCATGGCGATCGCACTGGGGTTTGCCGCGACCTGGTGGACCCTGACGCCGGCAGCCGTTGAACCGGATCGGCCGTGGCCCAGGCGCGTGGGTGTGGCTCTGGTGTCCGCCCTGTTGGCGTACGCCGTCCTCGTGCCCGTGTTGACGTCGATTCAGGTGCTCGATCTGTGGGCACGTGATCTCGCGGCCCTGACGGCCGCCCTGCTGCAGATGGCCGGCGTACCGGCGGTGTGGCAGGGCCAGTTGCTGACGGTGGGGGACCGGGCGTTCCTCGTGACGGCCGACTGCGTCACCTCACCATTGATGGCGGTGTACGCCGCGTTGCTCGGCACCTGGCCCATGCCGCGCGCGCGACGGGTGCTGGCCGGCGTCCTCTTCGTCCCGGTCTTCGTGGCGTTGTCGATTCTTCGCCTGTTGACGGTCGCGCTGCCGCCCGTGGTGGCCGACTCGCCGCTGTTCCTGACGCACGCGTTCCACCAGCTGCTGCTGGCGATGGCGGGGGTGGCGTTTGTGGTCCGCTGGCGGACCGGCCCGCATGCCCGGCAGGTGGCGCTCGGTACGCTCAGGGCGCTGGCCGCCGGCGCCGTGGTGTGGACGACGGTCCGGCTGGCCGTCATGCCCGTCATGGCGGCGGCGTTCGAGGCCGTTGGCCGCGCGGCCTGGGCGTCGCCGATCCCCGGCGATCAACAGGCGGTGCTCACCGGGATGCCGCCGTTCCAGTTCGCGATGTACGCCGCGCTGCTGCTGGCGCTGCGTGGACGCGTTGGCCGCCGCCACGCCCTCATCGGCGCGCTGGTGTTGATCGCGCAGCAGGTGGTGTTGCTGGCGCTGGTGGATCCGCGGGCGGTGGCCGGCTCGGCTGCCGCCACCCTGGTGATTCGCGCCTGGACGATTCTGGCGCCGGCCGCGATCATCGGAGCGATCATGTCGAGGAAGCCGTCATGACGCACTTCACGCTGGTCGATCGCCTCACCCGCCTCCTGCCGCTGGAGCGCGCCGAAGCCGAGGTGACGTTTGACCCGGCGCTTCCGCTGTTCGCCGACCACTTTCCCGGCTGTCCGCTGGTGCCCGGTGTGTTGCTCACCGAGGCCATGGGGCAGACCGCCGGGTGGCTGATTCTGGCGAGCACGGACTTCGCGCTCCTGCCGATTCTTGCGCGCATCGATCGGGCGTCGTTCCGTCGTCCCGTGCCGCCGGGCATCCGTGTGGTCCTCGACGCGGCCTGGCGTGGCGCCACGGCGGATGCCTTCGAAATGATGACGACGGCGCGGGTGGAGGGCGAGGTGGTGGCCGAGGCGCGGCTGCTGCTGCATCGGGCGCCGCTGGAGGGTGAACGACACTCGTGGGAGCCATGGGCGCGTTCCGCCTTCGTGCGGCTGGGCGGGCCGGAGGCGCTGGCGCGACGATGACGGCTCTGCGGATCTGGCTGGCGCTTCTGATCGTGTTCGCGGCGACGACGGTGGCGGTGCGTGTGCTCGTGCTGGGTGGTCCGTACCTGGACGGCCGTGTCATCACGATGATCGTCGCGGTGCCCACCGTCCAGGCGGCGGTCACCGCGCTCGCGCGCCGCCGGAGGTCGCCGCAGCCGTGAGGGCGTTGCGTGTCTTCATCAGCGCCGGCGAACTCTCCGGTGACAACGTCGGCGCGCGTGTCGCGGCGACCCTTCGCCGCGTGCGTCCGGGGGTGCAGCTGTCCGGGATCGGCGGTCCCCGGATGGCCGCGGCCGGGGTCACCCTGGTCTCGTCGGCCGAACACATCGGCACGGTCGGCGTGAGCGAGGTCTTGTCCGCCGTGCCGGACGCGCTCCGGCTGTACGCGCAGGTGCGGGCGCACCTGACCGCCGATCGCCCGGATGTGGTGCTGGTCATCGGGAACGACCTGTTCAACACCGTGCTCGCGCGCTGGCTGCGGCGGCGCGCGATCCCGGTGGTGTCGCTGTTTCCTCCGCAGGTGTGGTTGTGGCGGCCCTTCGTGCCGGTGTTCGCGCGCAGCTTCGACCTCGTCTTGACGTCGTTTCCGGAGGAAGAAACCCGGTATCGGCGCGCAGGCGTCGACACGCGATTCGTCGGTCATTACCTCGCCGATGAGCTGGCGCCGGTGACGCCCGACCTGCGGGCCGAGGCGCGATCCGCGTTGGGGCTGTCCGGGTCCGCCGTCGTGTTGGGGGTGCTTCCCGGCAGCCGGCGGCACGAGATTGCCCGCCACCTTCCGGGAATCCTCGACGCCATCGGGCGTCTGCGTGTGTCGCATCCGGACCTGGAAGTGGTGCTCGCCGCGGTGCCCGCCCGGCGCGCGGAAATCGACGCCCACCTGGCGTCGCACCCTTCGCTCGGCGTGCGCATCGTTGAGGATGGCCACGCCGTCCTCCGGGCCTCCAACGTCGTCGCCTGTTGTTCAGGCACCGCCACGCTCGAGGCGTCGCTGCTGGAGGTGCCGCACGTCATCGTGTACCGCATGTCGGTGTTGACCGGCCTGGCGGCCTATCTGAGCATTGCCGTGCGGCTGCTGCCCAACGACACGATCGGTCTGCCCAACCTGCTGCTTGGCCGCAACGCGGTGCGAGAGGTCAAGCAGTTCGGCCTGAGCGGCCGTCGTCTGCACGATGCGTTGTGCCGGCTGCTCGATGATGCGGCGGCGCGGTCGACGCTGGCCGGCACGCTCGCGCGCATCCGGCCGCTCGTGACCGCGCCCGGCGCGATTGCCCGGGTGTGTGACGCGGTCTGCGAGTTGGCCGCGCCGCAGTCGGCCAGGAGGGCGTCGTGACCCGGCGACGCGTGGTCATCACCGGCGTCGGCGTTGTCAGCCCGCTCGGGCTCGACGCGCCGTCGGCGCGCGCTGCCGCTGCGACGGGACGGTCGTGTGTGGGACCGCTGTCCGCCTGCGGCGGCAGTGCCGGCGGGCGGGGCGTGGGTGGCGAGGTGCGCGGAGCGGATCCGCGTCAGTGGTTCACGGCGCCCAAGGCCCTGAAGATGACCGATCGACCGGCCCAGTTTGCCGTTGGCGCCGCGCAGGAGGCGCTCGCCGACGCCGGGTGGGAACACGATCGGGACCGGTCGGCCGTTGGTGTGATCAGCGGCACGAGCGGTCATGATCTGTTGCTGCACGACATTGCCGCGGCGATCGGCCCGGATCCCGAGGGCCGGGCCGTGACCGACATCGCGTGGTGCGCCGAGCGGCTGATGGACGGTCTGCCTCCGTTATGGCTGGTCACGGTGTTGCCCAACATGGTCAGCGCGCAGGTGGCGATGCAGACCGGCGCGGCCGGACCGTGCAGTTCGCTGATGTCGGCCGAAGCCGCCGGGCTGCAGGCGATTGGCGAAGCCGCGGATTGGATTCGTGCCGGTGAGGTCGAGGTCGTTCTGGCCGGTGGCGCCGACAGCGCAATCAATACGTTTGCGACGGCGTCCATCGAGCCACGGGTGCCTGGGGAAGGCGCGGCCATGTTCGTGTTGGAAGACCTGGCGCATGCCGAAGCGAGAGGCGCGAGGTACCGCGCCGAAGTGCTCGGCGGAGGCGCCGCCGGTGCCGGCGCCGACGGCGCGCGCAGGGCGCTGGCGGCCGCGCTGCAGGATGCCGGATTGCCTCACACGGTGGTCAGCGAGTTGCCGCTGACGCGGCTGGAACCACTGATGGGAGACGCCCTGGCGGCCGGGCCGCCCATTGCGCTGGCGCTGACGCTGGACCGGTATCTGGGAACGGACGACCACTGCGTCAACGCCGCGGTCGTTGAAGGACGGCATGGCGCATCGGTCGCGCTGGTGTTGCGTGTGCCGCAAGAACCATCGGAGGAGATCCACCCATGAGTGACGCACTGCTGGAACAGGTGACGACGATCGTTGCGGAGGCATTGGACCGCCCACGAGCGGAGGTCACGCCCACGGCGTCGCTCATCAAGGACCTCGGCGCCGAATCCCTGGATTTCGTCGACCTGACATTCCGGATCGAGTCGGCGTTCGGGATCAAGATCGTCGAAAACGACCTCTGGCGTTCGGTCGACTCGGTGACCGACATCAGCGTCGCGGTCATCGTGGCGTACCTGCAGTCGCGCGGCGTGGGCGAGGCGACGGGAGCGCCGGGCGCGTGACCGAGCGCCGCCGGGTGGTGATCACCGGGATTGGCCTGGTGACGCCCTTTGGTGAGGGCATCGAGGCCGCGTGGGCCGCGTTGCGCGAGGGCCGGTCGGGCGTGCGCCGCATCACGCGGTTCGACGCCTCGGGGTTGCCCACACGGATCGCGGCAACCGTGCCTGAGGAGACCTGGTCCGCGCTGGCATCGCGTGCGCCTGACTGGGTCGATCGCGGACGCGTGGCCCTGCTGGCCGTCTCGGCGGCCGACGCGGCCGTGGCCGACGCGGGCGAGGCGTGCCTCGGCGGCGGGGACCGCGCGGGCGTGGTGGCCGCCACCGGCACGGGGGTGTACGAACACGAAGAAATCTTCGGACTGTGCGCGAATACACGGGCGTCTCGCGACGCGCCGATGGACTGGGAGGCCGTCGCGGCCCGGCGGCCGCGCGTGGTGAAGCCGCGCCTGGCCGAACGCCAGTCGCCGGGATCGGTGTCCGCGTCACTGGCGCGGCGGTTCCAGGCCGAGGGGCCGGTCCTGTCGGTGATGACCGCGTGTGCGGGCGGGACACACGCGATCGGCGACGCGGCGCGATGGATCCGGATGGGACGCGCGGATGTCGTGGTGGCCGGTGGCGCCGACACGGAAGTGACGCCGATGGGGGTGGCGTCCTTCGCCTTGCTGGGCGCCCTGTCGCGGTGTGCCGATCCGGTGCGCGCCAGCCGGCCGTTCGACGCCGCGCGCGACGGGTTCGTGCTTGGTGAAGGCGCGGCCATGCTCGTGCTGGAAGAGCGATCGCGCGCCCTGGCGCGCGGGGCGCGCATTTACGCCGAGGTGGCGGGCTTCGGCGCGGCGTGTGATGCCTTCCGCGCCACCGATCCGCATCCCGACGGGCGCGGCGCGACCGCCGCGATGACCCGCGCGCTGGCTGACGCGCGCGTGCCGCGCGAGGCCGTCGGGTATATCAACGCGCATGGGACGTCCACCATCGCCAACGATCGGGCCGAGACGCTGGCGATCCGCCGGTGTTTCGGCGCACACGCCGATCGCCTGGCCGTCAGTTCCACGAAGTCGATGGTCGGGCACGCGCTGGTGGCGGCCGGCGCCATCGAGGCCGCGTTCACCGCGCTCGCGCTGGCGCGTCAGTGGGTGCCGCCCACGGTCAATCTCGACACACCGGATCCGGCGTGCGACCTCGACTATGTGCCCAACGCAGGCCGGTCCCTGGCGCTCGACCTGGCGTTGTCCAACTCGTTCGCTTTTGGTGGACAGACCGCCTGCCTCGCGCTGGCGCGCGCGGATCAGGCATGACGACCTGGTGGATCCGCCCGGCCGGCGCCGTGGTGCGCGCGTGGACCCGATCGCTGCGACTCACGGCACGCACCGCGGAAGGCCGGCCTGTGGCGCCGGGAGACGACTGGTTGCGCGGCCGGCTCTTTGCGGTCTGCGAACGCGATCTGCCTGCGCTGTTGCCGCTGGCCGCCCGTGTCTCCTGGGTGACGATGGTGGCGTCGAGCCGCGATGGCGACTGGGCGGCGGCGCTGGCGCGACAGCTGGGCGGCCGCATCGCCCGCGGATCGTCGCGTGGCGGCGGGCTGACCGCGCTTGGCGAACTCCGGCGGCTGCTGACCGATGACGCAATGATGGTGATTTCGGTTGACGGCCCGCTTGGACCGGCCGGCGTCGCCAAACCGGGCATCGCCGCGATTGCGGCAATGTGCGGGCGGGACATTCATCCCGTGGGCGTCGCGGCGAGAGGCGCGCTTCGTCTTCCGCGGACCTGGTCGGGGATCTACGTGCCCTGGCCGGGTGCGCGGGTGGCGTGTGTGTTCGGGCCGCCGATTCCCGCGCCGGCGACGATCGACCGGCGTACACGAGCAGCCATCGGCGCGGCGGTCACTCAGGGGCTGGCGGACGCGCGCATCCGCGCCCTGGCGGAGGTCGAGACGTGAGAGCGTACCTCCGCATCTGGATCGGGCTGCTGATCGTCGCGATCGTGACGTCGTTCGGCGTGACGTTCGCGCTGTACCGCCACATCGATCTCACCTTCCTGCACGCGGCGTCGCTGCTCGTGGCCACGGCCGCTCAGGCGGCGGTGCTGGCGTGGCAGCCTGGCGTGTGGCCGGCCGTGTGGACGCCGCTTCGTGCCGGGTTCGCGCATGTGCAGGTCCGGCCGCTGTTGTTCATTGATGCGGGGCTGCTCCTGGCGGGCCTGGTGTGGTGGACGCGACCGGGCCTCGGACTGGGCGGCGACGGGGGAGCCCAGTCGATGTGGATCGGCGTGAAGGCGCTGGCCGGGGCGGTGTTGTGGTGGCGCGCGGCGGGGACCGGAGGCGTCACGCACGCGCGCCTGGCGCCGGCGTTGTTGCTGGTGGTGGTGGCCATCCAGGCGTTGACCGGCGGCGTGGACGCACTCGTCAGCAGCGGAGCCGGCGCGGTCCCGCACGTGCCGGAGGTGATCGCCCGGGTCGTGTGTTACGGGGCGATCGCCTGGCTGGCCGTCCGGATCATGCCGGACCTGGCGTTGGCGCTGGCGGTGCCCGCGGTGCTGGCCGTCGTGTTGTCCATGTTCAATCATCCGGGTGTGGTGCAGCCGTGGCGGGCCTTCGCGCTGGCGTCGGCGAGCCTGTCGGTGACGGCGATGTGCCTGGCCGCGGTGACGAGACGAGGCGCATGAGGATGGTGCTCGACGCCCTCGTGACCGCTGCGGTGTGTGTGCTCGCGGCGCCGTTGGTCGTCCTGCCGTGGCGCGCGGCGCTCTGGTGGGCGCGACGGTATGGTGACCTCGGGTATTACGGCTATCGTCTGGGCCGCCGCGTGGGGCTGATCAATCTGTCGCGCGCGTTCGGCGGGACGTTGTCGCGCCGCGACGCCGCCCGTCTGCTGCGCCGCGCGTTTCAAAGCGTGGCGCAGGCGATCGGGGAGGGACTCTGGTGTCTGAGGCCCGGCGGCGCCGACGCGTTCGTGCGATCCGGCCGGGTGCAGGTCGAACGTCCGGAGATCGCCGACGTGGCCGTCGCCGACCCTCGTCCGAAAATCCTGGTGACGGCGCACCTGGGCGCCTGGGATCTGGCGATCCTGTGGGCCACACGCGTCGAGGGACGGCGGGGCGCCGTGGTGCAGCGCCGGTTCGACAATCGCCTGCTGCAACAGCTGGTCGAACGGGCGCGCGATCGACTGGGGGATACGATCGACAAGGCCGGCGCCGCCACCGAAGCGTTGGCGCGTCTGCGCGCGGGTCAGTCGGTCGCGATGATCGTCGACGAGTCGGCGGGTCCGCGTGGCGGCTGGGTGGAGTGGTTCGGCCGGCCCGCGTCCACGCATCGGCTCCCGGCGGCCCTGGCGCTGGCCACCGGGTGTCCCGTGGTCGCCACCGTGATGGTGCGCCGGCCGGGCGGCCGGTATCTGTGCCGCGCGGCGTGGTTCGATCCGGCCCGCGATCCGTCATTGGCCGGCGAGGATGCGCTCACGACCGCCGTGGGCGCCCAGCTCGAGCGCTGGGTGCGCGAGGATGTGGATCAGTGGCGGTGGATGCACTGGCGATGGAAACACCGGCCCGATGGTTCGGAGGAGCGTTACGATGACGTCCCGTCATTTGTCCGGTGATTTGTCAGGTCAGGTCGCGCTGGTGACCGGCGCCTCACGGGGGCTGGGCGCCGTGATCGCGCGCGTGCTGGCCGAGGCGGGCGCGCATGTGCACCTCAACTTCGTGCGCGGACGCGCCGCCGCCGAGGACGTGGCCGCGGCCATCGTCGCCGGCGGCGGGCAGGCCACGCTGGCGCCGGCCAATCTGGCCAGGCCCGACGAGATCGCGCGGCTGGCCGAGACGATGGGGCCGCGTCTCGACATCCTGGTGCACAACGCGGCCATCGGATCGTTCAAACCGGTGCTCGACGTTCGCGCCAACCAGTGGGACCTGACGATGCACGTCAACGCGCGGGCGCTCCTGTTGTGTGCGCAGCGTCTGCGCGGCCCGCTGACCACGGCCGCCGGCCGCATCATCGCCGTGTCGAGTCTGGGCAGCGCGCGCGTCGTGCCGTCGTATGGCGCCATCGGCATCTCGAAGGCCGCGCTGGAAGCCACGGTGCGGTATCTCGCCGCCGAACTGGGCGCCGACGGCGTCCGCGTAAACGCCGTGACGGCCGGCCTGCTCGACCTGCCCTCCGTGCGGCAGCATCCTGGTTTTGACGCGTTGGCGGCCGGTGCGATCGCGCGGTCGCCGGACGGACGGATTCCGCCCGCCGAAGACGTGGCGCGCGCCGTCCTGCTGCTGTGCAGTCCGCTGGCCGATGGCATCAACGGCCAGACACTGGTCGTCGATCGCGGCGCGAGTATCCGGTGGTGAGTGCGCCGCTGCTGCTCGTGTCGCCGAGAATCGATCTTGACGGCGGCGGGCGCGAGCGGTACGCCGCGGAGTTCGTGGCGGCCGCGAGGCAGCGGGGTGTGGACGTGCAGGTGGCGACCGTCGGCCGAGGACTGGTCGCGGTGAGGAGGGTGGAGCGCTTCGTGGCGCGCTGGCGCGCGGCGCACCCGCGCGCGCCCGTGCTCACCTTCGAGCCGATCGCCGGCGCCACCCACTACCAGATGCACTCGGGGCTGCTGGCCGAATCGTTCGCGGCCGAGGGGCGGGCGTTCCCGTCGGCGCTGCGCCGGCGGCTGGCTCCGGCCGCCACTCGCCTGAACACGTGGCGGCGCTGGCTGCTGGCGCGCGAACGCGCGCTGCTGGGGGATGGCCGTGTGCGGATCATGGCCTTTGCCGAGCGTGACGCGGCGCTGGCCGTCGATCGCTACGGCGCGGACCGCGCGCGTGTCACGGTGGACCGCCCGGGCATTGACCTCGCGCGGTTCCATGCGCGTGGGCGCGTGGCCGGCGAGGGCGGCGTCCGGGCGTTGTTTGCGGGCCACCACTTTGCGTTGAAGGGACTCGCGCGCGCGATCGGTGCACTGGCGCGCCATCCCGATGTCACCTTGACGGTGGCGGGCCGGGGCCCGGCCGCGCGGTATCAGCGCCTGGCGCGGCGCCTTGGCGTGGCGGCACGCGTGCAGGTTGCGGGGGTCATTCCGGCGGCGCGTATGCCGGATCTGTATCGAGCACACGACGTGCTGCTGCATCCCGCGTACTACGATCCCTGCCCGCGTGTCGTGGCGGAGGCGCTCGCGTGCGGGTGCGCCGTGATCACGACGCCCGAGTGTGGGGCGTCAGAGTGGCTGCGCCCCGGCGTCAACGGCTGGATCATCAGTGATGACGACGCGATGGCACACGCCATCGGCTTGCTGCGCCACCCCGACACCCGCGCGGCGGCGGCCGCCGCCGCGGCGGAAACCGGCGCGACCCTCGACTTTGGCGCGAACGTTCAGCGTGTGTTGTCCTGGCTCGGCGACCCGGCCGCCGGCTGACCCGGGCCGGCGGCGTCGACCAGCCGCCGCGCCGCGTGTTCCGCCGCCCCGCGCTGCGCCGCACACCAGGCGCGGGCGCGACGTCCCAGGGCCCGGCGGCGCTCCGGATCACGCAACAGCGCGCGCAACACGTCGGCGAGCGCGGCTGAAGGCGACCCGTCCGCGGGCAACTCGACCAGCGCGCCGGCCTCCCGCAGCCCGGCGACGAGTGGACTGATGAGGTGCACGTGCGGCCCAATCACCACGGCGCAGCCGGCCGACGCCGGTTCGACGATGTTGTGGCCGCCGATCGGCGCCAGCGT
This sequence comes from uncultured Solibacteraceae bacterium, assembly GCA_964471115.1. GTDB lineage: Bacteria > Acidobacteriota > Vicinamibacteria > Vicinamibacterales > SCN-69-37 > SYFT01. The sequence continues at coordinate 32,891 of CAYYFE010000012.1, read as the reverse complement.
CCCTCCCATCACGGCGAGGTCCGCGGTGGAATACAGGTCGCGCAGCTGCCCCATGGTGTCGATGACGCGGGCGTCGCCCAGACCACGAGCCGCCGCGGCGCGCCGCACCGCCGGGGCCCGATGGCGGTGGCGCGGCGCCAGCGTGAGATCGCAGACCAGTCCCTCGGCGCGCAGAGCGGCGACCGCGTCCAGAATCCAGATCTCCTCAGGCGCATGTGTGCTGCCGGCGATGATGTGAGGACGCCGGCCGCGTGTCGGCTCGACGACAGTGCCTGTATCGAGTTTCAGATTGCCGCCGACGTCGACGCGGTCCGTCGGCGCGCCGATGGCGCGAAACGCGCGGGCCTGGTCGTCGTCCTGCGCGAGGATGGCGGCGGGCATCGCCATGACCCGGCGCCACCACGCTCCGAGCCACCGGTAGCGCTCCACATCACGCGGCCGCAGGCGGCCGCTGATGACGAACAGCGGGATCGCGTCCGCCCTGCAGGCCGCAAACAGCCCTGGCCACAGTTCGGTTTCGATGACGCCGACCGCGGCGGGGCGGATCGCGCCGATCCACCGACGCATCGCTGACGGCCGATCCCACGGCAGCCATCCGATGTGGACCTGGGCACCCCATGTTTCACGCAGGCGGGTCGCCACGCGCCAACCATCGGCCGTGCCGGTGGTCAGCAGCACCGGACGGGCGGGCGCGAGGCGGCGCAGCGCGTCGACGAGCGGCGCCGCCGCCTGCACTTCGCCCGCCGAAACGCCGTGGATGAGGAACGGGCGCGTGTCGAGGACCGGGCGGTTCCGGCCCAACCGATCCGCCAGGGCGGAGGCCGGCAGGCGGCGAGCGAGGATCTGGACCGCGGTCATCGGGACGCCGACGCTCCAGACGGCCGCGGCGGCCATCGCCCCGTAAACGAGCATCGCTTATACTACCGGCCGTGACCGCACAACTTCGACAGATGCTGTGGACGGCCGCGCTGGCCGCGCCGGTGGTGTACGCGATTGTTTCCGCGCCGCCGTTGACCGGCACCGTGCAGGCGCAGGCTCCGATGCGCATGGTGGGACCGAACTTCCCGGTGCGCGTCGATGCCAGCGGCGACTCGTCGCCAGGCGGCGGCGACGAAAGCATCACGACGACCAGGGTGGGCAATACCATCACGGTCAACTCGCGGTGGTCGGCGTGTGACCCCGGCAACCCGAACAATCAGGTGCAGTTGTCCAATCAGATCGGCGGGCGTTTCCACACGCTGACCCGGCAGAACGGGAATCTCACGCAGTCGCTCACGGTCCAGACGTCGAGCGGCGCGGCCGCATCCTCGTTCTCGTATGAACAGACCAGCCTGCTCGGCGGCGCGCCGCGCACCGGCTCGATGTCGCTGGTGGATCAGAACTCGGATGGCATCACCGATCTGCTGATGATCGGCGGCGCGGTGACTGCCTCGGTGGGTTTCACGTTTTACGGCTCGGGGAATGAATACGTCAGCATTCCGTGGTCGCAGGCCAGTTCGCTGGGTGTGCGCGACGACACGTGCGGCGGGGCCGCCCAGATCTTCATCCCGCTGGCCGACACCAATGGAGACGGCTCCGGCGACACCGTCGTGCCCGACCTGGACGGCAACGGCGTGCCCGATGGCGAGTTCTTCAGCGGACCTCCGGTGGCGGCGCCGGCCGTTCCGTCGCTGGGCGCCATCGCGCGCGCCATCCTGCTGACGCTGCTGGGCCTGTACGGCGCCTGGCGGCTCTCAACGGACGCGCGGTCGCGTCAGGCCGCCCAGTAGGACCGTTTCCGCCTGCTGCGGGATCCACTGCCAGCGCTCGAGGCGGATCGTCGAGTCCGTCCGCGCATCGTCCGGGTCCATCAACACGGTGAGGCGTGACTCACCCGGCGGCAACATCAGCGGACCAAGCTCATACGTGCCGTGGGGCCCGACCCGTGCGCTGACCGTCTGGTCACCCAGCTGAACGCGCAGGGTCCTCGGGTCCGCGGTCGCCGAGGCCATCACTTCCAACACGGCGTGTACGGGCGACGAGTGGCGGTTCATGACCAGCCATTCCGTCGGCGTCTGCGGCATCAGCCGCCAGGTGGCCGGGCCGTCGAACTGCCGGACCGACAGGGCTCCGGCATGAGTCGTGTACACGCTGGCGGGCGGCGCCGTGACGACAATGACGAGCGCCTCCGGGAATTCGGCCGCCCGCTCGAGGCCGTCCAGTGAGCCGCCGTGGTCGAGCCACTGGGCCTCGCGCAGCGATCGCCGCAGGATGACGTAGCGCACTCCGTGCGCGGCGAGCATGCCGCCCAGTTCCGGCGCCGCGCAGTCGTCGAACGGCGCCTCTCTGAACCGCACGCGATCGCCCATGACCGGGCGCACCGACGCGGCGTAGATGCGACCGGGAGCGGTGCAGTCGAGCAGCCCGGCGCCGGGCGTATGTTCGGCCACCCAGGCATGCGCCGGGGTCGGCCAAATCGGGCGCCACTGGCGCGCGGCCGGCAGCAGTTCGAGTGCGCCACAGATCAGCAACACGACCACCGCGGCGCGTCCCATCGGGCCGCGTCCGATGACCGCGAGCCCAACTCCGGCCAGCACAGCCAGTGTCAGTGTGGTCACCACGCCGGCGCGCGCATAGGCGCGAAACATCGGGGCGACACCGCCGGCCAGATCCGCGCCGTGAACCGCCACCACGGCTCCCGCGCCGCCGACGATCAGCAGCCAGGGCACCGCCGTCAACAACGGCTGGCGCGGCGATCGCCACCAGGCCGCCACACCCACGGCCGCCAGCACGAGTGTGGTGACGGCTGGGCCCACCTGCTGTTCGAGGACGCCAGGACCAACATCCTGCCGGGCCCAGTAGGCCGCGACGGTCTCGCCCAGCCAGGGGTGGGTCACGGCGGGCAGAATCAGGCTCATCCAGCGGGCGCTGTACCACTGCAGGTCATCAGCGCCCACCGCCGGCGTGCCGACCGACTGGCTGGTTGCCACCGCCACCGCCGCCACCGCGAGTGCCGCCAGACAGGCGAGCAAAGTCACGAGGGCGGTGCGATCGAGGCGTTCCTCTGGTACCGGCCGGAACCACGCCGAGGCCGCGACGGCCACCGGCGCCAGCAACACGGCAAACCAGGCCCAGTACCACGACGCAGCGGCCAGCAGGACGAGTGATGCCAGTGCGGCCGGCACGCCGCGCGCCACCGGACCGCGCACGGCGCGCAGCAGCGCCCAGAGCGCCAACGGCCACCACTGCACCTGCGCGATGTGCGCGTGATACGCGGCGTGCGCCGTGTGCACCGGCGCCCAGGTGAACCACAACGCCGCGCCGACCGCCGCCACGCGCGACCGCGTCAGCTCGATCACCAGCAGGTAGGTGAACAGCGCCGCCAGCGGAAACGAGACAAGCGTGACGATGTTGTGGGCCGTGATGCCGTCGGTCAGGCGCGCAAGCGCCATCGCCGGCCAGTCCACCGCCGGCTGCAGGTACGGCGGCGGGATCTGCCCCAGCTCGAACTGGCGCGCCAACACGAAGGGATCGGGATGTCGCCCGACGATTTCGTCGCCGATCAGCCGCGTGGATGGGCTGAGCAGGACCGGCCAGGCGATGGCGGCCGCCAGCACCGTTGCCGCAGCGCCGACCAGCGCCGCGTCCCGGGCGGCGCGTGGTCTGCCTGGTTGCATGCGGGCATTCTACCCGCGCGCCCGACGTTCACTCCGCCAGCGCGGTCATCGGGTCCACCTTCATGGCGCGTCGCGCGGGGATGTAACACGCCAGCGCGGCGATGACCAGCAGCAGGGCGGCCGTGGCCGCGTAGCTGACCGGGTCGGACGGCTCGACGTTGAACAGCAGCGACTCCACCAGTTGTGACGCCGCCAGCGCGCCCCCGATGCCAATCACGATGCCCGCCAGCGCCAGCTTCATGCCTCCGCCGATCACCATCGTCAACACGTCACGCGGCTGGGCGCCGATGGCCATGCGCAGTCCGATCTCCCGCGTACGCAGACTGACCGTGTATGCCACCACCCCATACAACCCGACGGACGCCAGAAACAGCGCGACGACGCCGAACAGGACGATCAGCAGCATCGAGAAGCGCTGCTGGGCGACCGACTCGTCGAGGACCGTCGTCAGCGGCGTGATGGAGTACGCCGGCAGGGTCCGGTCAATGCCGGCGAGCACCCGCCGCACATCGCCCGTCAAGGCGGCCGGGTCTCCGGCCGTGCGTGTCACCACCCACATGGTGCTGAAGACGTCCTGCGTCAGCGGTACGTACATCGTCGGTGTTGGGTCGGAGTCGAGGCCGGCGTGACTCACCGTGCCGGCGATGCCGACGATCTCGTACGCGCCGTCCGTGCCGTTGCCGATGTCGATGCGCTGCCCGAGGGCGTTGCCATCCGGAAAGTGCCGGCGCACGAACGCCTCGTCGACCACCGCGACCATCGGACTCGTGGCGGTGTCCTGCGGTGTGAACGCGCGGCCGCGGCGCACGGGGATGTTGAGGGTGGAGAAGTAGTCCGGCGTGACCACGCGGTGGTTGGCGGACGCCTCTTCGCCCGGGCGGGCCGGGGGGCGGCCCACGATCTCGAAGGACAGAACGTAGCCGCCACGCATCGGCAGGGTCTGCACCGCGCCTGCGTCGGTCACCGAGGGGATGGCCTCGAGCCGTTCGAGCAGGGTGTCGAAGAAGGCCAGCCGGTTCGTGTCTTCCGGGTACGCCGGCTGAGGCAGTGACACCTGGAAGGCCAGGACGCCGTCCGGCGTGAAGCCCGGATCGACGCTGGTGAGTTTCGCGAAACTGCGCAGCAGCAGCGCCGCGCCCACCACGAGCATCAGCGACAACGCCACTTCCGCGACCAGCAGTCCGCTGCGCACCAGGCGACCGCCGGCGCCGACCGACGAGCGGCCGCCTTCCTTCAGCACGGCGCCCGCGCCGGTGCGCGACATCTGCAGCGCCGGCACGACGCCGAAGATCACGCCGGTCACCACCGACGCGCCGAGCGCAAACAGCAGCACGGTGCCGTCGATGGTCACATCCATCACCCGTGGAATGCTGCCGGCGCTGAGGGTCTGGATCGCGGGAATCGCCAGCCACGCCAGCAGCAGGCCCAGCCCGCCGCCGGCGAGCGCCAGCACCAGGCTTTCCGACAACATCTGCGCGACCAGCCGCTGGCGGCCGGCGCCCAGCGCGGCACGGATGGCGACTTCCTTTTCGCGCACTGACGCCCGCACCAGCAGCAGGTTGGCGACGTTGGCACACGCAATCAGCACGACGACGCCGACGGCCACCAGCAGCGTCATCAGCGCCGGCCGGATCGTGCCGACAATCTGTTCGTGCAGCAGGACGACTTCGGCCGATTCGTCGGCGCTGTTCTCCGGGTACTGGCGCGCCAGGCGTTCGGAGAGGGCCGCCATCTCGGTGTTGGCGCGTTCAACCGTCGCTCCCCCCTTGAGCCGGGCCACGACGCCCAGGAAGTGCGCGCCGCGTGAGGCGTTGGCGGGATTGAGCGCCAGCGGCCGCCAGAACTCGACCGTGCGCGTCGGGTAGTAGAAGTCCGCCGGCATGACGCCGATGATGGTGACCGCCTGCCCGCTCATGTTCACCGCGCGGCCGATGACACCGGGGTCTCCGCCGAAGCGGCGCTGCCAGAGGCCGTGACTGATCACGATCACGGTGTTGGCGCCGGGGGCGTCCTGGCTTTCGATGAAACTGCCGCCGAGCGCCGGTGGCACCTGCAGCAGTTCGAACAGGTCCCACGAGATGGACGCGCCCAGCACCCGTTCCGGTCCGTCCTCCCACGCGATCGTGCCGCTCGTGTTGGTGTACGCCGCGATTCGTTCGAACACGCCGTTCTGCGAGCGCCAGTCGAGGAACGTCGCCGGCGCCACCGCGAAGCGTCCGTACTGCGGCACCACCTCGTGCACCCGCACCAGCGCGTCGGCCTGGGCATAGGGCAGAGGACGCAGGAGCACGCCGTTGACGACGCTGAAGATCGCGCTGGTGGCGCCGATGCCCAGCGCCAGCGTCAGGACGGCGACCAGGGAGAAACCGGGCGCCTTGATCAACTGGCGGACGCCGTACCTGAAGTCACGAAGGATGTGCGCGATCATCTGCAGAAGACCTCCTGAAGCGCCGTCGTGGCCGTCGAGCGCATTGGCGGCGCGAGCCAGACGGGGTTGGATGTGGGGACGGTCGGCACGTTCCACCGCGCGTGCCAGCGCGGGCCAGTCGGTGACCTGCCCGCGGGCGTAGGCGTCGGCGTCCTCGTCGGACAGGCCCCGGGCGAGGGCGTCCTGATAGAAGTCCTCGACCTGGGCGGCCACTTCACGGACGATGCGCGCCTCGCGCTCGGGCGACAACGCCGGCAGCGACAGTTGCGCGCGGACGAAGGCCTGCCAGTCACGCATCGGACCGGCTCATCACATCGTCGACGGCGGCGACGAACGCGCGCCAGGTGTCGCGCTGGTGGGCGAGGACCCGGCGGCCCTCCGGGGTCAGGCGATAAAAGCAGCGTTCGCGCTGGCCGGGGGCCTCGACCCAGCGGCCCTTGATCCAGCCGCGCGCTTCGAGTTTGAGCAGGAGCGGGTACAGCGTGGGCAGCGCGTACGTGATGCGGCCGTTCGACCAGGCTTCGATCAGCTTGCCGATTTCGTACCCGTGCCGCGGGCGCGCTTCAATGACCGACAGCACCAGCATTTCGGTGCTGCCCTTCTTCAATTCCGGGCTGAACACGCCTCCCCCTTCCCCTGGTCAGGGTCCCTATATGTAGGGACGCTAACTATGACGGAGGCGGTGGGGGAAAGGTTGTGTGCAGTGTGCAGTGCGCGGAGTGCGGAGTGCGGAGTGCGGAGTGCGGAGTGCGGGCGTACGTAGCGCGGCCCGATCTGTGGGCCGCGATCGCGCGTCAGAGGCGCAGGAGCCGCTTCCACCACGTTTCTTCGGGATCCGGCGGCGGGGGTGGCGTCTTGGGGGGCGGCGGCAGGATGACGGGTTCACCCAGGACGGCCGCGGCGAGGGTGTCGAGTTCCACGATGACCGAGGCGGCCTGTTCGGTGAGCTGGGCGCCGATGCCCTCGACGGCGGTGCCCCATTGGTCGATCAGGTGGTCGTAGGCCTTGTCGCGATCGAGCTGGTCGTAAAACGCGGCGGCGCCGAGCCACTCGAGCAGGATCTTGCGGCGGGGGACCTTGCTGCCCCCCAGCTGAATGAGCGAGTCACATTCGCGGCTGAACTCCTCCCAGGCGGCGGTGACCGAGGCCAGCTGTGCCGGGTCGGTGAGCCCGGCGGCCACGATGGCGGCGTGGGCCTGCTGGAAGGAGGCTTTGTCGGCGGGGTTGAGCGCACGGCGGACGGGAATGGACAGCCGTTTGTAGCGCTCCATCAACGCCGCGTCTTCGGAGTACCCGCGCTCGACGCCGGCCTTGCCCGCCACCTGCCTGAGTTCCTCCAGCGCCCGGCGGACATGCACCGCGTTGCGCCGGAACGACTTGACGACCTCCACACCGAGAACATACCGGAACACGGCCCCGTTGGTTCCGTCTATTACCGGGCAGGTCGCGCGTGGCGGCGGCTGGATGGAGGGGGCGATGCTCCGGGATCTGAAGCTTGGGCTGCGCACGGCATTCCGATCACCCGGCTACAGCGTGGTGGCCGTGGTCACCATGGCGCTGGCTATTGGCGCCAACACGCTGCTGTTCAGCCTGGCGAATCCGCTGGTCGTCAGGCCGCTTCCGCTGGGCGATCCCGACAGCGTGGGCTGGGTGCAGCAGTTCAACGGCCCCCGCAACGTCGCCCGTGGCGGCACGTCGATTCAGGACTTCCTCGATCTCCGGACGCAGTCGACGCAGTTCGTGTCGCTGGCGGCGCGTGAAGTCAGCGCCGGCACCCTCATCGGCCAGGGCGACGCGCGGCGGGTCAACCTGTTCAGGGTCACGACGAATCTGCCCACCGTCTGGGGGCTGTCGCCGGTGCAGGGCCGCCTGTTCCAGGACGGCGAAGACCGGCCCGGCGCCGATCTGGTGGGCGTGTTGTCGCACCGGTTCTGGCGCGAGTTCTTTCAGGCCGACCCGGGCGTTCTGAACCGGACATTCCTGCTCGACGGCCGCACGATCACGATCGTCGGCGTGATGACCCCCACCATCGAGTTCGGCAACATCTCGGACTTCGACATCTGGGTGCCGCTCGCCCTGGATCCGTCCAAACCGCGCGACGCGCGCACGCTGTCGGTCATGGGCACCCTGGCGCCCGGCGCGACGGTCGAGACCGCCGGCGCGGAAATGGCGGCGATCGCCACGAGGCTGGCCGAGGCGTATCCGGCGACGAACACCGACTGGGAACTGCGGGTCATCGACACACGCACCGCGATCACCTCGGCCGACACGTGGGTCATCCTCGGTCTGATGGCGGTCGTGGTGGCCTTTGTGCTGCTGATCGCGTGCGCGAGCCTGGCGAATCTGGCGCGGGCGCGCCTGGTGGGCCGCGCGCAGGATCTAACGGTGCGCAAGGCGCTGGGCGCGTCGCGCCTCCAGCTGGTCAGGCCGCTGGTGGCCGAAAGCGTCGTGCTCGGGTTGCTGGGCGGCGCGCTCGGACTGGCCCTGGCGCAGGGCGGCCTGAAGGTCATCAACGCGATGGCGTTCGAGCCGTTCTTCAAGACGCTGGCGATCGACCAGTACGTGTTGACCTTCAACATCGGGCTGTCGTTGCTCACACCCCTGCTCTTCAGCGTGTGGCCCGCGTTTTCGCAGAGCCGCGACGCGTCAGGCGAACTGCGCGGCACCCGCATCCGCGGCACCCGGCGCGGCCGGCGTCACGGCCGCGCGCTGATCGTGTCGCAGGTGGCCATGGCACTGTCGCTGCTGGTGGTGTCCGCCCTGGCGGTCCAGTCGATGTGGAACCTGCGCAACACGCCGGTGGGACTCGACGTCGATCGCGTGTTGTCGTTCACGCTCGATCTGCCTCAGGACCGCTACCCGGATGACGCCTCGCGCCGCGAGGTGACGCAGGCGTTGACGCAGGCCCTGGGCGCGCTGCCGGGTGTCTCGGGCGCGTCGGCGTCCAGCCACCTGCCGGTGTTTGCGCGCGACGTGCAGTACCGCCTGGCAGGCACCCCCAACGACGGGATGCGGGAGGCCGATCAGCCCTGGGCCTCGTGGTACGCGGTGTCCCATTCATTCTTCGACACGGTCGGCATCCCGGTTGTGGCCGGTCGAGTGTTCGAGGCCGGTGACACCGCCGACCGCCAGCCCGTGATCGTGCTGGGCCGCACCGCCGCGACGCGGTACTTCGGTGATCCGCAAACGGCCGTCGGCCGCGCCGTCACGTTGTCGGGCGGGGGTGTCGATCGCGCGGTCACCATCGTGGGGGTGGTCGAAGACACGAGGAACACCGATCTGACCGGCGTGGGGCCGCAGGTGTACCAGCCGCTCGCCCAGGCGCCGGCGCCGGTGCTCACGCTGGTGCTCGCCAGCGACGCGCCGCTCACGAAGATCGCCGACGTGCGGACCGTGTTGCGCCGCCTCGATCCGGCGCTCGCGATCACCGAGCCGATCACCCTCGCGCAGATCATCGACAACGAGACCTCCAGCTCGAAGATCATCAACGCCATCTTCGTCGCGTTTGCGGGCCTGGCGCTGGCGCTCGCGGCCGCCGGACTTTACGGGGTGATCTCCTTCACGGTCGGGCAGCGGCGCCAGGAATTCGGTGTCCGCCTGGCGCTGGGCGCCGAACCGGGCGCGATTCGCAGCTTGGTGTTGCGCGAAGGCCTGAAGGTGTCGGCTCTGGGCGTGGTCATCGGATTGGGGATCGCCTTTGCCCTCGCCACCGCCTCGTCATCCGTGTTGTTCGGGATCACGCCCGAGGATCCGCGCACGTATGTGGGCGTGACCCTGACGGTGGTGCTGGTGGCCACGCTGGCGGTGCTGATTCCGGCGCTGCGCGCGATGCGGGTGGACCCGGTCACCGCGCTCCGCGCGGATTGATCGTTTACCGCAGGCGGCGCGCCGCTTCCGCCATGATGTCGACGATCGAACGGTTCCAGTACGGCCAGTTGTGGTGACCGGGCGAGGCGATGAAGTCGTGGGCGATGCCACGCGCATATAACGCCGCCGCCATCTCCTCGTTGATGCCGAACCACGGGTCGTCGGTGCCGCAATCGATCCGCAGGTACGGCAGGACGGACGGGTCGCTGACCTCCGCCGCCATCCTGTACACGTCGTTCTCGCGCCGGACGACGCTGCCGGGAGGCCCGAAGACCTCGAGGACGTTGCTGCTGGTGCCGCGCGGACTAAAGACGCTGGTCGCGCGGGTGGTATCAAAGGCGCCGCTGGTGCTGGCGGCAAAGACAAATCGTCCCGGGTATCGCAGCGCAATCTTCACCGCGCCGTAACCGCCCATCGACAGCCCGGCAATGGCGCGTCCCTCACGCGCCCGCGCCACGGGGAATCGTCCCTCGACCTCGCGCGCCAGATCGTGCGCGATGTAATCCTCCCAGCGCTCGGTCGCCGAGTTCACATACCAGGAGTTGCCGCCATCGGGCGTCACGACGGCAAGCCCATGCCGCTGGGCTTCGGCCACGACGCCGGAATGATCGAACCAGTTGCCTTCGTCGCCGCCATGACCATGGAGCAGGTAGACCACCGGATGCGGACCGGCGCCTCCCGGCACGAACACCCGGTACCGCATCGTCCGGCCGAGCGCCTCCGAGTGGAACGTCTCGGCGGTCTGGGTTCCGGCAGGCGCGGGCCCGCACGCCGTCGCGGCGAAGGCAGCGAAGAGGACGACGAGCGCGAGCCGGGGAAGCCGGATGAACCAGGTGCGGCGGGCCGGTGCTGACACGGCGGGAGTGCGCATGCGAACGACCGGAGATGTTACCCTGACGCGACTTTCCGGGGCCCGCGGGGCCCCGGCATGGGGGACGGCATGCGATCACCAATCGGTCTGGCGTTGGCACTGGTGTTGGTCACGACGGGTGTGGCGGCGATGGGCGCCCAGCGCGGCGGCCAGCCGCAGCAGCCGCAGCCGTTCAAGGGGCTGACCACCGACGGCACCATCGAGCCCGGACTGTTTCCCATCAAGGCGACGGGCGTGTCGACGCGCCCGGTCCGCGAAGCCGCGCAGCGGTTCCTGCAGGCGCTGACCGACGAGCAACGCGCGAAGACGACCTACGCGGTCGACGATGAGGAATGGTTGAAGTGGAACAACGTGCATCGGTACGCGCGGCAGGGCGTGAGCTTCGAGGAAATGTCGGAGACGCAGCGCGAACGCGCCTTCGACCTGATGCGCGCCGGCCTGAGCGCGCGGGGCTTTGAACAGTCACGCAACGTGATGAAGCTCAATGGCCACCTGGTGGAGCTGGTCAACCGGCCCGGTGAGTACGGCGAATGGTTGTACCACCTCACGGTCATGGGCACGCCGTCCGACACCCAGCCGTGGGGCTGGCAGCTTGACGGGCATCACCTCATCATCAACTACTTCATCCTGGGCGATCAGGTGGTGATGACGCCGACGTTCCTGGGATCGGAGCCGGTGACGGCGACGACCGGCAAGTACGCGGGGGCGTCGGTGCTGCAACTGGAAGAACAACGCGGCCTGGCCTTCATGCGCGCGCTGACGTCCGAGCAACAGGCGGCCGCGACGATCGCGCCGGCCAAGACCGGCAACAACGCCGTGGCGCAGGCGTTCCGCGACAATCTCGTTCTCGACTTCGCCGGATTGCCCGGGTCGAAGCTCACCGTCGGCCAACGCACGCAGCTGCTGGACCTGATCGGGGTGTACGTCAACTACATGAAGGAAGGCCACGCGAAGGTGCGCCTGGAGGAAGTGCGCGCGCATCTCGATCGCACATACTTCGCGTGGATTGGCGGCACCGGCGACGATGACACGTTTTATTACCGTGTTCACAGTCCGGTGATCCTGATCGAGTTCGATCACCAGATGCCCGTCGCCCTGCCCGGTCCGCGGGTGCCGGGCAAGGCGCACATTCATTCAGTGGTGCGGACGCCCAACGGCAACGACTACGGCAAGGACCTGTTGCGCCAGCACTACGAGCGGCACAAGGGCGACCCGACACACGGTCACCGCTGACGCCCCCGTGGCGGGTACACTGCACGTGTGACCGGCCACGGCATCATCCTGTTCGACGGGACCTGCGCATTCTGCGAACGCGCGGTGATCTTCATCGCGACGCGCGACCCCGAGGGTTACTTCCGCTTCGGCGCGTCGCAGGCGCCCGAAGCCGCCGCCCTGCTGGCGCCCTACGGCCTGTCACGGGAAACCGCGCGCAGCATCATCCTGATTGAAGACGGCCAGGTGTACCTGCGGTCCACAGCCAGCCTGCGCATCGCCGCGCGGCTGACGTGGCCGTGGTCGGCGGCACGGGTACTGCTCTGGGTGCCGCGCCCACTGCGCGACCTCGCCTACCGCATCGTCGCGGCCATCCGGCACCGGCTGGCCGGCCGGTCGAATGCGTGCGAGATTCCGCCGCCTGAGATTGCTGCGCGGCTGATTACCCGCTGATAGAATCAGAGGTTCACGGCCGCGAGGGGCCGTTCGACCTTATGTCCTTCGATAAGAACGATTTCCGCGGATTCAATGAGGGCTACGTCCTCGAGTTGTACGAGGCCTGGCGCCGGGATCCGTCGTCGGTCGACGCCTCGGCCCGAGAACTCTTCAAGACCTGGACCCCGGCGCCCGGACCCCGGACCCTGGACCCCGCCCGGACCTCGGACCTGGGGACCTCGGACCCAGGCGCCCTGGACCCCCATAAAGTCGTCGGCGCCGTGAACCTGGCGCAGTCGATCCGCCGGTACGGACACCTTGCGGCGCAGATCGATCCGCTTGGCAGCCGGCCGATGGGCGACCCCGCGCTCGAGCCGGAGACGCACGGAGTGACCGAGGCCGATCTGCGCGCGATGCCGGCGTCGCTGATTCATGGCGACGTGGCCCGCGGTCTCGACACGATGTGGGATGTGGTCACGCGGCTGCGTGGCATCTATTGCGGCACGATCGGGTATGACGTGGCGCACATCTTCGTGCCCGAAGAGCGCCGCTGGCTGCGTGATGCGATCGAGACGGGGCGCTTTCATGCGCCGGCCGATCCGATCGATCCCGTGGCGCTGCTGGGCCGACTGACGGAAGTCGAAGCCTTCGAGCGTTTCCTGCATCGCACGTTCCCCGGCAAGACCCGGTTTTCCATCGAGGGGCTCGACACGCTGGTGCCGGTGCTCGACGAAGTCATCAGCGAAGCGGCCGAGGCCGGCCTGCGCCAGGCGTTCATCGCGATGGCGCATCGCGGCCGGCTCAACGTGATGGCGCACGTGTTGGGCAAGCCGTACGAGCAGATCCTCGCCGAGTTCAAGGATCCCGTGCGCAGCGCCCTGGAGAACGAGGGCCTGCAGTGGGCGGGCGACGTGAAGTACCACCTTGGCGCCTCACGCGCGGTGACCGGCGGCGAAGAAGTCGACCTCATCGTGTCGATGCCGCCGAACCCCAGTCATCTGGAAGCGATCGATCCCGTGCTGGTGGGGATGGCCCGCGCGGCCGGCACCGACGCCGGCCGGCCCGGCGCGCCTGCGTTTAATCCGGACGCCGTGTTGCCGATCCTGATTCACGGGGATGCGGCGTTCCCGGGCCAGGGGGTGGTCGCCGAGACGCTCAACCTGCACCGGCTCGAGGGGTACACGACCGGCGGCACGATTCACATCATCGCGAACAATCAGATCGGGTTCACCACGACGCCCGAGGATTCGTACAGCACGCTCTACGCGAGCGGCCTGGCGCGCGGATTCAAGATTCCGATCTTCCACGTGAATGCCGATGACCCCGAGGCCTGTGTGGCCGTGGCGCGTCTGGCGTTTGCGTACCGCGAGCGGTTCAAGCGCGACGTGCTCATCGACTTGGTCGGATACCGGCGGCATGGCCACAACGAAGGCGACGAACCCGCGTTCACCCAGCCGGTGATGTATCAGACCATTACCGCGCATCCCACGGTGCGCGAGCGCTGGGCGCAGGTTCTGGAGGCCCGCGGTGTGCTGACGGCCGACCAGGCATCCGCCCGGCTGCAGCAGGCCATGGAGCTGCTGCAGGCGAAGTACGACGCGCTCGATCCGGAGCGGCATTACATCGAAGTGACGCCCGAGGTGGCGCCCCCGGGGACGGCGAGCCAGACCCAGACGGCCGTCCCCCTGGATCGGTTGTCGTCGCTCAACGACGCCCTGCTCACGACGCCCGGGGATTTCACCGTGCACCGGAAGCTGGTGCGCCTGCGCGACAAGCGGCGCGAGGCGTTCGCCAACCCCGCCGAACGCACCCTCGACTGGGCGGCGGCTGAAGAGCTGGCGATGGCGTCGATCCTCGAGGACGGCACGCCCATCCGCCTGACGGGTGAGGATGTCGGCCGCGGCACGTTCAGCCACCGGCACGCGGTGCTGACCGACGCAAACGATGGCCGGCCGTTCGTGCCGCTGCAGCACCTGCCGCAGGCGCGCGCGTCGTTCGAGATTCACAACAGCCCGCTGTCCGAGAACGCCGCCGTCGGCTTCGAATACGGCTACAACGTGCAGGCGCCCGAGCGGCTGGTCATCTGGGAAGCGCAATACGGCGACTTCATCAACGGCGCGCAGACGATGCTCGACGAGTTCGTCTTGTCGGCGCGGGCCAAGTGGGGCCAGGAACCGTCGCTGGTGTTCCTGCTGCCGCACGCCCACGAGGGCCAGGGCCCCGATCACGCCTCGGCGCGCCCCGAGCGCTTCCTGCAGCTGGCCGCCGACATCAACATGCGTGTGGTCAACTGCACGACGGCCGCGCAGTACTTCCATGTGCTTCGCCGCCAGGCCGCGTTGCTCACGGTGGATCCCCTGCCGCTGATCGTTCTGACGCCCAAGAGCCTGCTGCGCCATGGCTTCGTGGCCTCCGCGCCGCAGGACCTGGCCACCGGCCGCTGGCAGCCGGTGATCGACGACCCGCAACTGGGCGCCGATGATGTCGGCGCCAAACGTGTGCGGCGCGTGGCGTTCTGCACGGGCAAGGTCGCTGTCGACCTGCTCACGCATCCGAAACGCGCGGACCATCTCGATGTGGCCGTGTGCCGCGTGGAACAGCTGTATCCCGTGCCGGACGAGGCCATCACGGCGGTCCTGGCGCGGTACTCGAAGGCGGAAGACGTGGTCTGGGTCCAGGAAGAGCCCGAGAACATGGGCGCGTGGGACTTCGTGCGCTGGCCGCTGCAGCAGCTGGCGGGCGACCGCGCGGTCTCGGTGATTGCCCGGCCGCGGTCCTCGAGTCCGGCCGAAGGGTCGGCGGCCCGCCACCAGCAGAATCAGGAACGGCTCTTGTCGCAGGTGTGGACGATGGCCGCGTCACGCACGACACCGGTTCGCAAAGGGAGTAAGCGCTGATGTCCGTCACGATTGTGGTGCCCGAGATGGGCGAGTCCGTGGTTGATGCCCGCGTGCGCCGCTGGCTGAAGAAGGCCGGTGACGCCGTCACCGTGGGTGAGGCGCTGGTGGAACTGGAGACGGACAAGGTGGACGTGGAAGTCAGCGCGCCGAAGTCGGGCGTGCTCGAGACGATCGCGCACCAGGAAGGTGCCGACGTGAAGATCGGCGACACGCTGGGGACGATTGGGCAGGGTGCACAGGGTGCACAGGGTCCACAGGGTCCACAGGGTCCACAGGGTGCGCAGGGTGTGCAGGGTGCGCAGGGTGGTGCGGTGGCGGCGACGCCGTCGGCGAGGCGGGAAGCGCGTGAGAAGGACGTGCCGCTGGCGGCGGTGAAGGCCGAGGGGCCGCGCGTGACACGTGAGGATGTGCGGCGGAGCGCGGCGCCGGCGTCGGCGGCCCCCAAGGCGGCGCCCCGGCCGGCCGCTCCGGCAGGCCCGCGGCACGAGGTGCGCGAGCGTATGTCGAAGCGCCGGGCCACGATTGCCCGCCGGCTTGTCGAAGCGCAGGCGACCGCGGCGATGTTGACGACGTTCAACGAAGTCGACATGACGGCGGTCATCGCGCTGCGCGAGAAACACAAGCAGGCGTTTAAGGATCGCCACGGGGTGTCGCTCGGGTTCTCCTCGTTTTTCGTCAAGGCGGTGATTGCCGCCCTGCGGGAGTTCCCGCGCCTGAACGCGGAAATTGACGGCGACGACATGGTGCTGAAGTCGTACTACGACATCGGCATCGCGGTGGGCGCGGCCGAGGGCCTCGTGGTGCCGGTGCTGCGGGACGCGCAGGACCTGTCGTTTGCGTCGATTGAACAGAAGATTCGTGATTTTGCCGTGAAGGCCCGCGAGAACACGCTGGCGCTTGATGACCTGCGCGGCGGCACGTTCACCATCACCAACGGCGGCGTGTTCGGTTCACTCATGAGCACGCCGATTCTCAATCCGCCGCAGGTGGGCATCCTGGGGCTGCATGCCATCAAGGAACGTCCCGCGGCGGTGAACGGCCAGGTCGTGATTCGGCCGATGATGTACACCGCGCTGACCTACGATCATCGCATCGTGGATGGCGCAGAGGCCGTGCGCTTCCTGGTCAAGATCAAGGACCTGATCGAAGACCCGGGGACGCTGCTCATCGAGTCGTAACGCATGAATCGCCAGGCGATTGCGGTGATCGCCTTCGTGGCCGTGGCCGGGTTTGCCGGCGCCTGGGCGCTGGGACTGCTGTCGCCGGCCCGCCCGGCCGTGACGCCGGACGCGGAAGCGACGGCGCCGCCTCCGGCGCCGCCGCAGCCGCGCGACAACTCGGCGCCCGCGGCGCGGCCTGCGCCCGCAACACCGTCGCGGCCTTCCACACCACGCGCCGACGTGCCCGTCAGCCCGGCTCCGGCCGAACCCGCGGCGCCCACCACCGCGACGCTGACGATCACCACCGACGTCCCCGACGCGCAGGTGTTCGTCGACAACCGCTACGTGGGGACGGCGCCGGCCATCGCCCGCGACGTCGCGCCCGGCCAGCGCAAGATCAACGTCCAGGCGCCCGGCTACGAGAGCGTCGCCGAGTTCATCGACGTGACGCCGGGCCCGCGCGAGGTGACGATTTCCCTCAAGACGATCCGCCTCGACGCCTCGGTGAGCGTGACCCATCGCCATGGCGTCGGGTCGTGCCAGGGCACACTCGTCGCGACACCGGCCGGGGTCCGTTACGACACCAGCCACCGGAACGACGCGTTCACGGTGGCGCTCACCGACATCGAGACGTTCGAAACCGATTACCTGAAAGGCACGCTGCGCCTGAAGATTCGCGGTGGCCGCTCGTATGACTTCACCGACCCCTCGGGCAAGGCCGACGCGTTGTACCTGTTCCACCAGGAGGTGGACAAGGTGCGGAAGCGGCTGGTGAAGTAAGACCCGCGTGGTACCTTAACCCTGCCCATGCCGTCGTATACCGCCAAAGACATCACGGTCCTTGAGGGCCTCGAGCCCGTTCGCCGCCGCCCGGGCATGTACATCGGCGGCGTCGGCGCCGCGGGCCTGCATCATCTGGTCTGGGAGATTCTCGACAACTCCATCGACGAGGCGATGAATGGCCACGCGTCGAACGTGGTGGTCACACTCCACGAAGACGCGGCCTCGGTCACCGTCAGTGACGATGGGCGCGGGATTCCGGTGGATAAACATCCCACCACGAAGACCAGCGCGCTCGAGGTGATCTTCACCACGCTGCATGCCGGCGGCAAGTTCGAGGGCCAGAACTACAAGACCGCCGGCGGCCTGCACGGGGTCGGCGCGTCGGTCGTGAACGCGCTGTCGCGTGAACTGGTCGCCACGGTCAAACGCGACGGCTCCACGTGGGAACAGCGCTACAAGCAGGGCGTGCCGCAGGGCGGCGTCAAGAAACTGGGGCCCGCGCGGGGGACCGGCACGACGGTGTTCTTCCGGCCCGATCCGACGATCTTCCCGAAGACGCAGTTTGACGCCGGCGTCATCCGCGATCGCATCGAGGTGGCCAGCTACCTGCACAAGGGCCTGAAGATCACCTTCGAGAACGAGGCCGCCACCGGCGATCAGCCGCGGCGCGAGGTGTTCGAACACACCGAGGGCATTGCCGACTACCTGAAGAAGATCCTGGCCGACCGCAAGGCCAAACCCGTGCACGAGCTGCCGTTCGTGCTGACCCGCGAACACGAGGAGTCGGGCCTGAAGGTCGATGTCGTGCTGCAGTGGACCGAGACGCCGGAGGAACACGTCCGCAGCTACGTCAATGGCATTCCCACCGGGTCGGGCGGCACACACGAAAACGGGCTGCGCGCCGGCCTGGGCAAGGCCATCCGCAACTTCATCGACACGCATCACCTGTCGCCCAAGGGGGTCACGCTGACGGCCGAAGACATCCGCGAGGGCCTCGTCGGCGTGCTGAGTGTGTTCATCACCGAGCCGCAGTTCCAGGGGCAGACGAAGGATCGGCTCAACAACCCCGAAGTGACCAACATCGTCGACTCGGTGGTGCGTCCGTCGCTCGAACACTGGCTCAATCACAACCGGAGCACGGCCGAGCAGATCGTGGCGCGCATCATCCTGGCGGCGCGCGCGCGCGAGGCCAGCCGCGCGGCGCAGGCGGAGGTCACGCGCAAGTCCGCCACCTCGTCGCGCCTGACGCTGCCGGGCAAGTTGTCGGACTGCACGTCGCCGGGCCGGGACGAGAGCGAGATCTTCATCGTGGAAGGCGACTCGGCCGGCGGATCCGCGAAGCAGGGGCGCGACCGCGCGCGTCAGGCGATCCTGCCGCTGCGCGGCAAGGTGCTCAACGCCGAAAGCGCCACCACGGCGAAGGTGCTGGAGAATCGCGAGCTGTCGGATCTGGTGACGGCGCTGGGCTGCGGCATCGGCAAGGGCTTCGAGTTGTCGAAGCTGCGGTACGGCCGGGTCATCATCCTGGCCGACGCCGACTCGGACGGCCACCACATCGCCACGCTGCTGCTGACGTTCATCTTCCGCCACATGCCGCAGCTCATCCAGGCCGGCAAGGTCTATCTGGCGCAGCCGCCGCTGTATCGGATTGACGTCGGCAAGGAGACCCACTGGGCCACCGATGACCGGCATCGCGAGGAGATCCTGAAGCGGATTGGCGGCCGCGGGAAGCCGGACATCACCCGGTTCAAGGGGCTGGGCGAGATGATGCCGAAGGTCCTGTGGGAGACCACCATGAACCCGCGCACCCGCCGGCTGCTGAAGGTGGGCATCGAGGACCAGTTGATGACCGACCGGGTGATCAACGAGTTGATGGGCAAGGATCCGTCGGCGCGATTCCGCTTCATCATGGAACACGCCGAGGCGGCCGAAGACCTGGATCTCTGATCAGATCATCTCGCGGGCGCGCGACAGCACGTCGCTGAGCTCGAACGGCTCGCGCAGCAGCGCATCCTCCGCCTCGGCGTCGATCGGCTGATCCTGCGCGAGCAGCAGCACCTTCAGATCCGGCCGCGACTCCCGCAGACGCCTGGCCAGCGATCGGCCGTTTTCAATCGTCACGTCGATGACCGCCAGGGCGATGGGGCCGCTGTAGCGGCTCGAGATCAGCAGCGCTTCGGCCGCCGTGGCCGTGGCCAGCACCGGCCGGTCGAGGTCCGAGAGCAGCCGGCGCAGCAGCTGGCGATTGGTGGTGTCGCCCTCGACGACCAGCAGCGCGCTGGGGGTCGTGTCGGCAGCCGGCGCGGCCGACTGGGGGCCGGCCGCGACCGGGGTCTCGGCGATGACGGGCAGCGTAATCGTGAACGTCGTGCCGCGGCTGACGACACTCTCCACGGTGATGGAACCGCCAAACTGCTGCACCAGCCCGTGCACGATCGCCAGGCCGAGCCCGGCGCCCCGTTCCTGCTTCGTCGTGAAGAACGGCTCGAAGATGTGGTTGATCGTTTCGGCGTCCATGCCCGTGCCCGTATCGCTGACCCTGAGCACGATACGCTTGGCCGCCGACGGCAGGCCGAAGCCGGTGTCCTGGCTGAAGGTGGCGATCGTGATCGTGCCGCCGGTGGGCATCGCATCACGGGCGTTGGTCGCCAGATTCAGGATGATTCGCTCGAACTGCAGCGGGTCGACCCGCACGACGTCGGCCGAAGCCTTGAGCTGCAGGACCAACCGGCGCCGATCGTCGAGCAGCGGCTTGAGCAGCAGTGCGGTGCGGCGCAGCAGGTCGTGCAGGCTGACCGTCTGCAGCTGCGTCTGCTGCTTGCGGCCGAACGTCATCAGCTGCGAGGCCAGATCGGCTGCGCGCGCGGCGGCCGCGCGAATCTGGCGGACGTCTTCGTGCAGCGGACTGTCGGGGCCGATCTGCTGGCCGATGATCTCGGCGCGGCCGCGGACCACCTGGACGAGATTGTTGAAGTCGTGGGCCACCGAGCCGGCCAGGCGCGCCACGGCGTCCATCTTCCTGGCGACCGACAGTTCGTTGACCAGCCGGAGTTCGGTGGCCTCCATGGCCTCGCGCTCGCGGTCGAGCGTCCGGTACGCCGCCATGGCCAGGCCGCCGAGCGTGAGCATGCTCAGCATCGAGATCACTTCCCGCAGGGGCTTGGAGTCGCCGGTCGGGAAGACGTTGGCGGCGTACAGCGCGTAATGCAGGAACGGCAGGGCGGCCGCCGACACCAGCAGGATGTGGCCCGCCCGCATGGTCCGCTGGCGGGGCGCCGGTTCGTTCAGCACGGATTGTTCGGCCGGCAGGGGCAGATGCCGGAAGCGGATGGCGATCGTGAACACTACGCCGGGCAGGGTCCAGAGATGGTCCAGCCACTGCCCGGGCTCCATGATCCGGGCCTGGCCGGTGGCGTAGGAGACCGCCTCGATCAGGTCTCCGAGCAACACCAGGGCGGCGCCGGCGGCCAACCAGGCATACAGCAGGCTCCAGCGGACCGACCAGCTCTCGCGGCGCATCCAGAGCAGGCGGCCGACGATGAGCAGGTCGAGCAGGAGGTACATGTACAACGACGGCAACGACGTCGAGTACGCCTGCGGCGCGTAGAAGGCCGGGACCAGCGCGAAGTACCACAGGACGAAAAACACCAGCAGCGTCAGTCCGGCGGTACGCAGCTGTTGTTCGCGCTCGGCCAACGACCCGGTGTGCATCTCGTGCGCGCGCAGTTCGATGGCCAGCAGGAAACACAGGTAGAACACGAGGTAGCCGAACTCGACGGCCAGATCGAGCGCCCGTGTCCAGCGTTCGTCGGCGACGAAGGCCCAGGGGATCGACACCACCAGCCAGCTGGCGAAGCCCACGCCGAGAATCGTCCAGAAGCGCCGTTCGACGTCCTCAGTGAGCCGGTTCAGGTGCAGCCAGGCCGCCAGCACGACCGGGATGAGCGCGGGGAACGAATAAAACCGTGTGCCAAACGCGATGATCCACGCTTCGGGGACGCCCGGCATGGCATACAGGGCCAGACACGCGGCCCACAACAGGATCGCCAGCCTGACGATCCAGTCTTTCAGGAGGGTACTGACCATCCGTGCCAGTCATACTACACGGACGCATGCTGCGCCGGGTCATCGGAGTCGCGTTGATGGTCGACGGTCTGATGGCCGCCGTGTGGCTGGCCGGGTTGATGAGTTCGCTGACCGCGCGTGATGCGGCCAGCCTGGCCGCGATGGCCGCGCGCATGGCGGCCGCGGCGATCGCCGTGTACGCGGGCTGGCAGGTGACGCAGCGCACCGCCGCCGGTCCGTGGCTGGCCGGTCTGGCCTCACTGGTCACCGGCGCCGTGATGGTGGCCGGCCTGTCTTCCCGGACGTTGCCGTCCAACTTCGATCCGGCGATGCGGGACCTGGCGGCCGCCGCGTACGCCCTCGCGGCCATCGCCATCGTGTGGTGGGCCAGACGTACAATGCGGGCGGAGCATTCTGGTGACTGACACGGACCTGGCGCTCGAGACGAAAGACCTTCGCAAGTCCTTCGGCGAACTGCGGGCCGTGGATGGCATCGACCTCGTCGTCCCGCGCGGCAGCTTCTTCGGGTTTCTCGGACCGAACGGCGCTGGCAAGTCGACCACGATCAAGTGCCTGACCGGGCTCATGCGGCCCACGGGAGGCCAGTTCCGAATCCTGGGGCTGGATCCCGAGCAGGACAGCGTGGCCGTCAAGCGGCGTATTGGAGTGGTGCCCGAGGATCTGGCGCTGTTCGACCGGCTGACCGGCGCCGAGACGCTGGCGTTCATCGGACAGGTGCACGGCCTTGATCCGGCAAGCCTGCGCGCGCGGACGGAGGAGCTGCTGACGCTGATGGACCTGACCGGCGCGGCCGGCGACATGGTGGCGGACTATTCCCACGGCATGCGCAAGAAGCTGGCGTTGTCGGCGGCGCTGCTGCCGGCGCCGCGGTTGCTGTTCCTCGATGAACCGTTCGAGGGGATTGACGCCGTGGCGTCGCGGCAGATCAAGGAACTGCTGACCCAGTTCGTGCGCGGCGGCGGCACGGTGTTCCTGACGTCGCACATCCTGGAAATCGTCGAGCGGCTGTGTGACCACATCGCCGTGATCGCGAAGGGCCGGCTCGTGGCGCAGGGACCGATGCAGGCGCTGCGTGAGGGCGGTGGCAGCGGCCGGTCGCTCGAAGAACTGTTTCTCGATCTGGTGGGCGCCGAGCGTGATGCGGCGCCGTCACTGGGCTGGCTCGCCGGATGATCCGGCAGATTCGCGCGTTTGCGTGGCTCCGCTGGCGCCTGCTGATCAACGGCGTGCGCGGCGCGAAGCGGCGCGACACCCTCGAACAGATCTCACGCATCCTGGCGATGGTTGCGCCGGCGATGATCGTGGTGGCGTCGCTGGGCTCGGTGATTGCGCTGAGCGTGGGCGGCGTGCTCGCGGGGTCGGCGCTGGCGCGCGGCGGCGTTGGCGCCGATGTCGCCATCATCGTGTTCCGCTGTGTCCTGGTCGCGCAGCTGGGCCTGGTCACGTTGATGCCGATGGGCCTGGGTACGCAGTCGGCCGCGCGGTACACGCGGTTCCTGCTGTTGCCCGTGCCGCAGCGCCTTCTCCACGCCCTCGAGGTGGCCTCCGGAATCGCCGACCCCTGGATCTTCGCAATCCTGCCGGGGCTGGTGCTGCTCACCGGGGCGCTGGTGGCCGGCGGTGCGTGGACCACGGCGCTGGTGGCCGCGCTGGCCGGCGTAGGCTTCGTGTTCCTCCTGCTGTCGGTCAGCGCCCTCATCAGCTTCCTGACCGCGTGGCTCATGCGCGACCGGCGCCGCGCGGAACTGTCGACGCTGCTCCTGGTGATGGGGCTGTCGCTGGCGGCCGTCGTGCCGCAGATGCTGGGCCTGGATGCCGCCCGCGAACGGCGCGCGGATCGCGAGGCCGGCCGGTCGAGCCGGTCGTTCAGCCTGGAGACGGTGGAGGCCGCGCTGCCATCCTGGACGCGGCTGCTGCCCTCGGAGATGACCGGCCGCGCCGTCATGTTCGCCGCGCGCGGTGACGTCCGATCGGCGCTGGGCTGGACGGCGGGCGTCTGGGCGACCGGCGCCGCATTGTTCCTGGTTTCCCTGCCCGTGTACCGTCGCCTGCTGGCGGCCAACGAAGGACAGTCGCGGCGCCGCCGCGCGGCCGCGCCGGCAGGCACACGCCGGCTGCCGCTGGTGCCGCCCGACCTGTCGGCGGTGGCGCTGACACAATGGCGCACCGGCGTCCGGTCCGTGCGCGGGCGGCTGGCGCTGCTGCTGCCGGGCCCGATGCTGGCGCTGCTGAGCCTGGTGATGGCGCGCGCGCCGGAAGAGGCGCCGTGGATCGCGCGCATCCCCGAGTTCGGTCATCTGGTCTTCGGCGCCGGCCTGATCTTCATCGTGTACGCGCTGCAGCCGTTCACGATGAATCAGTTCGCCAGCGATCGCGCCGGGCTGACCCTGCAGTGGCTGTTGCCGATTTCCTCGCGCTCGCTGGTCTGGGGCAAGGCGCTGGGCACATTCTTGATGTTCGCCACCGCCGGCGCCATCTCACTCGTGGTGATCCTCGCCACCAACGGCAGCGGCCCGCTCCTGCTCTGGCTGGCGGTGGCCGCGGCCGGCACGGCCGTGTTCGCCTCCATGACGCCGATTGCCGCCGTGATGTCCGCGCTGTTCCCGGTCGCGGCGGATCTGAGCAAGACCGGCTCGGGCGGCAACCCGCACGGCGCCGCGATCCTCGCCGGCACCTTTCTGGTGCTGCTCTGCGCCGGTCCGCCGCTGCTCATCATCATCCTCGGTCCGCGCTGGGGCGGCGGGCTGACGTTGCTGCTGTCGCTGGGGTGGCTGGCGTTCGTGTTGTGCGGCGCGATTCCGCTGCTGGCTGCGGCCGCGCGCGTGGTGGACCGCCGCCGCGAAAACCTGTTCCTGACCGTGAAGGCCTAGCCGACGAACTTGTACCCCAGGCCGTGGACGGTGAGGATGTACTGGGGACTGCGCGGATTGGGTTCGACCTTCTGACGCAGCCAGGCCACGTGCACGTCCACCGTGCGCGTGGACGGCATCGAGTGATAGCCCCACACTTCATTGAGCAGTTCGTCGCGGGTGAGCGTGGCTTCGCGATGTTCGATGAAGTACTTCAGCAGCAGGAATTCGCGCGCTGACAGCTCCACGGGTTTGCCGTCGCGTGTGACCGTGGCTTTCCTGAAGTCGACGACCACATTGCCGAACTGCGCGGTGGTCTGGCCGGACGAGGCGGCCGACGCGCGGCGCAACTGGACCTCGATTCGCGCCGTGAGCTCCAGCATGTCGAAGGGTTTGGTCAGGTAGTCGTCGGCGCCCAGCTTCAGGCCCAGCACCTTGTCGACCACCTGGCCGCGCGCCGTGAGCATGATGACCGGCGTGTGGATGCCGCGCTGGCGCAGATCGCGGCAGACGTCGAAGCCGCTGGCGCCCGGCAGCATCACGTCCAGCAGAATGACGTCCCAGGGCTCACGCGTCGCCCGCTCGAGCCCGGCCGGACCATCCGAAGCCGACCCGACGTCGTAGCCCTCGCTTCTGAGCCGGTCGGTGAGCGTCAGGACCAGGCCTGGCTCGTCTTCGATCAACAGGACGCGTCGCGTCCGGGTGGACAGGGCCATGACCGCGTCAGCCGTGCACCGGCACGTCCGTGGCCGGAATTCGCAGGAGGAACGTGGCGCCGCCGCCCGGCGTGGGCGACGTCGTGACCGAGCCGCCGTGGGCCTCGGCGATGCGCGCCACGAGACTCAGCCCCAGGCCGTTGCCGTGTATCTGCTGATCGACCACGTGCCGGCCCCGGTAGAAGGGCTCGAAGATGTGCGCCTGATCCTCAGCCGCGATGCCCACACCGCGGTCCGCGACCTCCATGACCAGCCAGCCGGGATCGGCCTGGTCCCGGACCACCCGCACACCCAGCCATCGGCCGTCCGCGCCGTATTTGATGGCGTTGGCCACCAGGTTGCTGAGGGCGCGCCGCAGCGCGTCTTCGTCGGCCATGATCGGCGGCAGCTGGTCATCCGTGTCGATGTCGACCTGCATGCCGGCGGCGGTGAGACCGTCGTGGTGTGACTCCACCACCTCGCGCGCCAGCGCGCCGACCTCCACCGGCCGCAGCGCCAGCGGGCGGCGGTTGCCGCTCAAGCCGGCGAACTCGAGTACTTCCTCGACCATGTCGGTCAGCCGGCGGCCTTCCGACTCGATGAGATGCCCGTACCGCCTGGTCTGTTCGGGATCGTCCACCACGCCGGCCGAGAGATTCTGGCCGGCGGACCGGATCACGGCGAGCGGCGTCCGCAGCTCATGCGACACGGTGGCGACAAACTCCATCTGCTGCGCGGCCAGCCGTTCCGACTTGCGCGCGTTGGCGATGATGAGGCCCACACCGGCCAGCAACACGCCGAGGATGCCGAAGCTGGTGACGAGGTTGCGCTGCCTGGCCTGCGCCACCGCGTTGTCGAGCGACCCGGCGCCGTGCTGCAGCAGCAACCGCCAGCCGCCCAGCGTGATGCGCGCTGCCTGCGGCGCGCCCGATCGCTCCTGCACGAAGACCGAGACGCTGCCAGTCGGCGTCATCGGGACGACCTGCTTGAGCGATTCCACCATCATCGGCGTGGTGGGTGCGGCCGTGGCCGGCGCACTGACGATGGTCCCCGCCGTGCCGCCGGCGCCGCCCGATCGCCGCAGGTCCGTCTGCCAGGCCAGCAGACGGCTTTCGGTCAACATCCGCGCGCTGAACTCATAGCGGCTGCCGGTGAAGAACCGCGCTGACGCATCCACGTGCAGCTCATCGGGCACCGGCCCGTCGAAGCCGCGCGCGTAGATGGTCTCCGACGAGGGATCCACGATCGCGACGCGGTACTGATCCGATCCGGACTCCGGGAAGAATCGTTCCACGAGCGTGGGGATCAGCGTCTCGGTGACCACGGCGCGATCGAGTTCGACGATGAGGAAGTCGGTGCCGGCAAACCGCACCGCCACCATCATGTCGCCCTCGGCCGGCAGCTGAATCGGACGCGTGACGATCGGGACGATGAGCGCGGGCACCGAGTCGACGACCGGCGACAGGGACATCGTAAACAGCGAGTCGGCGTGCAGACCGCCCGCGCCGGCGGCGACCGCGGCGCCTGTCGCGACGCCGGACGTCGCGGCGGCGTTGACGGTGGAGCGCAGCGGGCGGGGCACCGGCGCCGAGACCGCGCGTTTGACGCCCGCGAAGTGATCGGGCCAGTCGACGGTTTCGATTCGTCGTGTGTCCGGCGTCCAGCGCGACAACGCGTGCCCGGCATCGGCCGCGCGCGCGATGTACAGACCGCGGACCATCGCCGGCAGCAGCGCGCGCTCGCGCCAGGCGTCGTACCGGGACGCCAGGCCCGCGGCCGGATCCGCTTCCAGCGAATCCGCATCGATCGTCAGCAGCGTCGACGCCAGCGCGATCTCGCGATCGAATTCATTGGCGAACTCCATCGCGCGCGTCGTCAGGGTGCGGCCCAGCTGCGCGCGTTCGGCTTCGCTGACCTGTCCGAGCCAGCGGTACTGCAACGCGCCCAGCAACACCACGAGCGCGATGAGGCCGGCCGGCAGCAGCAGGCGGAACGGGAGCCGTGTGGCTCGCATGAGAGGCATCGTAACATGTTGAAAAACGGGCTTTTACGTCCTTAACAATCTCTTTGCGCCCTCTTAACCAAAACACGCGGACCGGCGCGCACGCTGGTTCCGTCTTACTGCGCGAACCCACTGGACGTGGTGTTTGCTGGAGGTTTTCCGATGCGCAAGGTGATGAACGTGCTCGTGGTGGCGATGTTGGCGGTGCCCGCGGTGGTGCTGGGGCAGGCTGACGATGTCGGCAAGGTGCTGGCGGACATGAAGGCGGCGCTGGGCGGCGCGGACAAGATCGCGGCGGTCAAGTCGATGACGGCCCTGGGCCGCACGCTGCGGACCAATCCGACGGGCACGACCAGCGAGAGCGAGTTCGAGCTGGCGATGGAGCTGCCCGACAAATACATGATGCGGTCCGTGTTGGCCAGCATGGGCAACATGAGCGTGTACCGCAACGCCGGGTTCAACGGCGACGGCCTCATCAACCTGATCGACCAGCCGCCGTCACTGGGCGGAGGCAGCGGCCAGATCATGGTGCGGGCGGTGAGCGCCGGCGGCGGTGGCGCCAGCGGGGCGGCGCCCACGCCCGAACAGCAGGCCGCGTCCAACCGCGCGCTGCTGATGACCAACAAGAAGGAGTTCGCGCGGCTGGCGCTGGGGCTGCTGGGGTCGTCGTATGACGTGTTCCCGCTCGAGTTCGCCTACGCGGGCGAAGCCGAAGCGGCCGACGGCAAGGCGTATGTGATCGACGTCAAGGGCGCCGACGAATTTGCCGGGCGGCTGTTCGTGGACACGAAGACGAACCTGCCGCTGATGTTCAGCTGGATGGCGCTGGAGCCCCTGGTGCTGACGCAGAACTCGCGCGGCGGTGGGCCGGGCGCGCCCCAGACCGTGCAGATGGGCGGCGGCGCGTCGTTTGTGGCCGGCGGCCAGTCCGGCGGCCGTCAGATGACCGAGGAAGAGCGCAAGAAGATGATGGCGGACATGGAGGAAGCGCGCCGCCAGGCGGAAGCCAATCGCAAGATGGTGGAGTACCGCGTGTATTACTCCAACTACAAGACGGTGAACGGCGTGAAGCTGCCGCACACGTTGCAGCGGTCGGTGGCCGGCAAACCCGTGGAAGAGACCACCTTCGAGTCGTTCCGGATCAATCCGAAGATCGACGCGAAGAAGTTCGAAGTCACCAAGTAAGCGACAAGGAGATTCCCGTGAAGACGACATGCGTGCGCATGACAGGACTCGTGTGCCTGGCGCTGACCGTGATCCTGCCCGGCAGGGCGGCGGCGCAGGCGGCGGCAACCGGACGGCTGCACGTGACGGTCGTCGATCAGACCGGCGCCACGTTGCCGGGCGCCACCGTGACGGTGGTGGGGCAGGAGACGGCCACGCGCGGGAACGCGCTGGCGCCGGTCTCCGCGACAGAAGCCGGCCTGGCGACCTTCGAGGGGTTGGCGCCAGGCCGGTACACCCTGCAGGCCGAGTTTCCCGGCTTCGAGACGGTGACAGTACGGGATTACCGCGTGCGCGCCGGCGACAATCGGCGGTCAATCACGTTGCCGCTCAAGAAGCTGGAAGACCAGGTCACCGTTGGCCGTGACGGCCAGACGTCCGGCCTCGACCCGCGGGGGAACGCGTTTTCAACAGTGCTGACGCGCGAGATGATCGAGGCGCTGCCCGACGACCCGGAGGAGATGGAAGCCGTGCTGAAGGCCATGTCGCCTCCAGGCGCGCAGATTCGCATCGATGGGTTCACCGGCGGGCAGATGCCGCCCAAGTCGCAGATCCGGTCGATTCGCCTGCCCCGCATGGACGCGTTTGCCGCGCAGAACCATGGCGGCATGAACGGCATGTCGTTCATCGAAATCATGACCCAGCCGGGCGCCGGCCCGCTGCGCGGCAGCCTCGATTCGTCCTTCCAGGACGACAAGTTCAACGCGCGCAATCCGTTCGCGCCGGTGAAGGGCGACGAACAGCTGCGTCAATACGGCTTTTCGCTGTCGGGCACGATCCGGCCGAACAAGATGTCGTTCTCACTCAACGGCGGCGGCTCCACGCAGTACACGTCGCCGAATCTGCTGGCCGTGCTGCCCGACGGCACGACGGCGACCGACGTGTTGCGCACGCCCAGTGACTCGCTGAACTTCAGCGGCCGGCTCGACTACGCGATCAACCGCGACCATGCCATCCGCCTGAGTGTGGACCGCATGCAGCGTGAGACGCGCAACATGGGGGTGGGCGGCTTCAACCTGCTCGAGCGCGGGTACACCAGCGAAAACACGACCACGACGCTGCGCCTGTCGGAAAACGGGCCGATTGGCCGCCGGATGTTCAGCGAGTCGCGCGTGCAGCTCATCTGGGGCCGGTCGTCGACCGACTCGCTCGTGGAGGCGCCGACCATGCGCGTGCTCGACGCGTTCACGAGCGGCGGCGCGCAGCAGCGCGGCAGCCAGCGGCGCTTCGATGTGGAGGCGTCGACCGACCTGGACTACGTCAGCGGTGCGCACTCCTGGCGGACGGGCGTCATGTTGGAAGCCGGTCGCTACCGGTCCGACGACATCTCGAACTACCTGGGCACGTACACCTTCGCCAGTCTCGATGACTACCGCGCCGGCCGGCCGATGAGTTACAGCCGCCGGATCGGCGATCCGAACCTGACGTACTCGCGCTGGCAGGTGGGCGCCTACATTCAGGACGACTGGCGGGTGTCGCGCAGCCTGATGCTGTCAGCCGGCGTGCGTGCGGGTTTCCAGTCGCTCACCGGGGATCAGTTGAACCTGTCGCCACGCGTGAACCTGGCGTGGTCGCCGCTGCGCTCCGGCAAGGTCACCGTGCGGGGCGGGTACGGGTACTTCTACGACTGGATCAACTCCGACCTCTACAAGCAGACGCTGCAGATTGACGGGTTCCGTCAGCGCGAACTCAACGTGCTCAATCCGTCCTATCCGGACGTGCCGCAGGACGGCCGCCAGACGGCCACCAACCAGTACCTCTGGAACGACGACCTGCTGTTGCCGGTGGGCCACCGGATGCACGCCGGCATCGAACGCACGCTGACGCCCAACTCGCGCCTGAGCGTCAACTATTCACGGATGTGGGGCCGGGGCCAGCTGCGCGGCCGCAACCTCAACATCCCGGTGGACGGCGTCCGTCCGAATCCCGAGTTCGCCAACATCATCACGCTGGTGCCGGATGCCGAGACCCGCAGCCAGTCGGTGAGCGTGGGCCTCAACCTCACGAAGCTGGAGTGGAAGCAGTTCTTCTTCTTCACCAACTACACCTGGGCGAAGAACGAGACGAACACGACCGGCGCGTTTGCGGTGCCGGCCAACGGCGACAACCTCGACACCGAGTGGGGCCCGTCGATGGGCGACATCCGGCACCGCGTCAGCGCGTCCGTCAACATCCGGCCCATCGCCAACCTGAGTCTGAGCCTCAACGCGCGCGGCCAGTCGGGCTCGCCGTACAACATCACGACCGGCCGCGATGACAACGGCGACGGCCTCTTCAGCGACCGCCCGGCGGGCATCACGCGCAACTCGGCCCGCACGGCCGCGCAGTGGGATTTGGGCGGCCGCATCGCCTACGCGTGGGGCTTCGGCACGCGCGGTCAGGCAGGCGGCGGCGGGGGCGGCACGGTGGTCATCGGCGGCGGGGGCGGCATGGCGGCGGGGTTTGCCGGCGGCGCCGCGGACAAACGTTTCCGCGTGGAGGTCTACCTGTCGGGTCAGAACCTGCTCAACCGCGCCAACTACGTCGGCTACTCGGGCGTCATCACGTCGCCGTTCTTCGGCCAGCCGACCAACGTCATGAACCCCCGCAAGCTGCAGGCAGGCGTGCGCTTCGGGTTCTGAGCGGCACACGGCGTATCATCGAAGGGATGTCTCAGACTCCCTTCGATGACTACCGCGCCCGCATCGTCGCCGCCGAGCAGACCGGCAATCCGGCGGTCTTCGAGGAGATCCTGGCTGACGATGCGGTGATCCTGCCGCCGGGCATGCCGGCGCTCGAGGGTCGCGAGTCCTGCCTGGCGTTCATCACCGAGGTGTTCCGGACGATGAACGGGTTGTATCAGCGGGAGGTCACGTGTGATTCGGCCGAGGTCGTGGTGTCGGGCAACCTGGCCTTCGACCGCGGCCGGTTCTCACAGCGCCTGTCGCCGCGTGATGGCGGCATCCAGGAGTCGGAAGAGGGCCACTACCTGTGGATGTACCGCCGGGACGAGTCGGGCAAGTGGTGGCTGGTGCGCATCATCGGCAGCGTCACACCTGAAACGCATTACACGCCGATCGGCGTCGTGCGCAGTCCGTACTCGGATCGGACGCAGATTCCGAAGGGGTCAGGCGCGAAGCACGATGCGCAGGGCGTGCTTGAAGTGCGCGCGGCCTACGAAGAGGGTCTGACCGACATCGAAGGGTTTTCGCACCTGTACGTGATCTGGGTCTTCAACCAGCTGGGTGAAGACCAGGCGGTGGATGAAAACCGGCTGATGCGCCAGCCACCCACCGCCGATCGGCCGCACGGCGTCTTCTCGACACGGTCGCCGTGGCGGCCCAATCCCCTCGGGCTCACCGTCGTGAAGCTGCTGAGCCGCGACGGCCGTCGGCTGCATGTCGAGGGGATCGACATGCTGGACGGCACGCCGATCCTCGACATCAAGCCGTATCTATCGTCGATACCCGCCGAAGAACTCAAGCGCGGGTGGATGGAACTCGAACGGGGTCGCCCCGCCTGACCGTTCCGCCGCCGCGCCAGCCTCCGGCACCGGCACGCCGTCGGCGCACTTTTCGGTGGTCGACGTCATGTTGAGCACGTGCGTGAACGCGCAGACGTACCGCCGCGCGCGATCCATCGCCAGCCGCGTTTCACTGATGCCGTGACCCTGGCGCGGGTACCGGACGTACGTGACGTCCTTGCCCAGATCCTTCAGCGCGCGATAGAACTCGTCGGCCTGCGTCGGCGGCACACGCGCGTCGTTGGCGCCGTGCATGATCAGGATCTTCGCCGTGACGTTTTTCACATGGCGGATCGGCGAGAGCTTGTCGTAGATCGCCGCGTTCTCCCAGGGCGTGCCAAAGAACCAGCCGAGATACGCCGGAATGTCGGTGGTCGAATACATCGAGTACAGGTTCGTCAGACCGGCGCCCGGTGAGATCAACTTGAACTTGTTGGTCTGCGTCGACATCCAGAACGTCATGTACCCGCCGTAGCTCCAGCCCCAGGCGACCATCCGATCGGGATCGGCCAGGCCCTGCGCGATGACGTGGTCGACGCCCGTCATGATGTCGTCGTAGTCGCCGATGCCCCAGTTGTTCTGGTTGGCGTTCAAGTGCTTCTGCCCGTAGTTCGTGCTTCCGCGGAAGTTGACCTGCAGCACCATGAAGCCGTTGGAGGCAAAGACCTGATTGAGCGTCGAAAACCCCTCGAGGTCGGCGCCGCTCGGGCCGCCGTGCGGATTGACGATGAGCGGGTAGCGGGTGCCGGCCTTGTAGTCGACCGGTTTGGTCAACACGCCTTCGATGGTGCCGCCCTCGCTGTTGCGCCAGCGGATCGTTTCGGTCGTGCCGAGCTTCACGCCTTCGCGCGCGATCCACGGGTTGGCGTCGGTCAGCTGCACCGGCGCGGCGTAGCCGTCGCCCTGCCGTCGCGCGGACCACAGGTTGGGCGACACCGTGCCCGCGTTGTGTGAGAACACCCACGTCGAGCCGTCCGCCGACAGCTCCCACGCGCCGTTGACACCGGCCATCGGCGCGCGCGTGGTCGTCAATTCGCCCGTGGTGACGTCGACGCCGAACAACTGGACCTTGGTGCCCTGACCCGTCGACCAGTAGATG
Organism: uncultured Solibacteraceae bacterium; assembly: GCA_964471115.1. GTDB lineage: Bacteria > Acidobacteriota > Vicinamibacteria > Vicinamibacterales > SCN-69-37 > SYFT01. The sequence continues at coordinate 122 of CAYYFE010000012.1, read as the reverse complement.
ATGCGGCCGTCGGGCGCCCAGATGGGCGTGCCGATGTTGAGGTCGAAGTCACGCAGCAGCACGCGCGGCGCGCCACCCGCGGCGGGGAAGAGCGACAGCTTCGGGTACCACTGCGTGTTGCC